>DASXOJ010000284.1:0-10528 GCA_036494465.1 Pseudonocardiaceae bacterium | reverse complement strand
CCTGGTCATCAGTCTGTTCACTCGGGACGGTCACGGCCCCGATCCGGGCGTCGAACACGTCGTCTTCGAGATCCCGGACGCGGAACTGGTCCCCGACCAACTCGACGGCGCGCGCAGGCTCGGCGCGATCGCGGCCGACGCCGTCCAGCAGCGGCGCACCACCTTGGTGCGCTGCCACTCCGGCTACAACCGCTCCGCTCTCGTCGTCGCCCAGGCCCTGATCGACCTCGGCATGAGCACCCAGGACGCGATCGCGCTGATCCGTGCGCGCCGCTCACCACTCGTGCTCAACAACGAGCTGTTCGTCGCCTACCTGGACACCGGCCTGGACATCGCGGCCCTACTGACCGGTCTCGGCTGATCACCCATCAGATCAACGACCTGGGGATTTGGTGGGCCGCCTGGGGATCGAACCCAGAACCCAAGGATTAAAAGTCCTTTGCTCTGCCAGTTGAGCTAACGGCCCCACGGCACAGAGCGTACCGAAGGTGCGCGGCCGGGTGGGTGCGGGCCTGGTCAGCAGGTCACCGGCGGCCGGACGCCAATAAATACGTTGACGAATCCGGTGAATCAACGCAGACTATTCCCAACGACGACGCGAGCGGAATGGAGGAAGTCATGGGCACGATGCGACGCCGCCATTGGCACCTTCACCGGTTCCCGATCATGCGCGACTTCCGACGCGCCATGCAGCTGATGCGCCGCTCGCTCCCGGCTTCCCGTAGGTGACAATTTAGCCGTCGCCACAACGGAAGCCGCCCGCCGGGATCGCCCCGAGCAGGGCGGCTTTTCATTTCTCCACAATTCGAGTTTCACCCTGCCCGAAAACGTGAATCGGGGCGAATTCCAGCACCCGAAAACATTTCTTGCCCCTGTAGCCCAGTTGGACAGAGCGCGACGCTACGAACGTCGAGGTCCCAGGTTCGAGTCCTGGCGGGGGCACTGTGGTCGAGGCCGAAGTAGACGAGGCCCCAGGTTGTGGTCCTGGGCGAAGCCGGTGCGAGTCCGGTCGATCACCCCAACGCGCACGGTCCGGGGCCACCTGGGACTCATGATCTCGGGACGCCTGGTTCGACACCAGGGTGCGCGACCCTCCGTGCCCGCGTGAACGCGGGCCGCTTACGGTGATGCCGGACACAGCACAGGCACCCGCCCCGTGATCGCAGGCAACGTCCGGCACCGTCACGGCGTCTATGGGAACGAAGCCGCCACTGCGGCATGAGATTCCTTTACTTTTCGAGGGGGAGCGATGTCGGTCGGCCCTGGTCCGACACTGCCGCCGGACGTGGTCGCGCGCACCTTGAGCCCTGGGTTCCTGGAAGCGCCGATCATCTGGGAGGGCCTGCTGCTCGTCGCGGCCGTCACCGCCTACCTGATGTTCCGGCCGATGTCCGAACGCAGGCGCGAGAAGATCCGCCCGCCGATGGAGCTCTCCAGCAAGATGGTCATCATCGGTGTGATCGGCAGCCTCGCGGGCGTGTTCTGGCTCAACGGCTACGTCGGCTACGTCCGCACCCCGAACGACCTCGCTGTGGTGTTCCAGCGCGGCAGCGGCTTCATCGGCGAGGCGGGCGACGGCTTCGCCGCGGCGACCGCGCCCTCCGACAACTATGTCGCGAACGCGACGGCCGCGCTGGCCAACGCGAAGAACACGGGCAAGGCCACAAACCCCGGCAACGACAAGAACCCGCGCATCATGCAGGTCGGTATCCCCGATCCGGCGCGCGGCGTCCCCGTCGGCCGGGCCAACGTGATGCTCCCGCCCGGCTACAACGACCCGGCCAACGCGAACAAGCACTACCCGGTCGTCTACCTGATCCACGGCTACCCGGACGGCACCGCGGACGACTGGTTCACCTCGGGCGACGCGCTCAACACCATGCAGGCGCTGCTCAACGACAGGACCATCCGGCCGATGATCATCGTGGCGCCGGACATGACCGCCGAGCAGCCCTCCATCGACTGGGAATGCCTGAACATCCCGAACGGTCCGCAGCTGGAGGACTACCTCGTCCACACCGTCGTCAGCAAGATCGACCAGCAGTTCCGCACCGTCCCGGACCGTACGCACCGCGCCATCGGCGGCATGTCCGGCGGCGGCTACTGCACGCTGAACATCGGGCTGCAGCACCTGGAAACGTTCGGCACGATGCTGATCAGCCTGCCCTACGACGACCTTGGCGACTCCGCGGGCATCCTGGCCGGCCACCCGGACCTGGTCGCCGCGAACACGCCTCGGCAGTACATCCCGACGATGAAGTTCACCCAGCCCATCGCGTCGATCATCGCGGTCGGCGAGGGCGCGCCGACCGACGTGACCACCGGTCACCGGCTGTCGAACGCACTGGCCGCACGCGGTCAGCAGGTCGCCCTGGTGCTGCAACCCGGCCTCACGCACACCTGGCGAGCGGCCCGCGCCGCCCTGCCCTACCTGCTGGTGTTCGCCGACCAGCAGTTCAACGCGGGCAGCTCCGTGCCCATCGGGTCCGGCCCGCTGACCGTCGGGCCGAGCACCGGTTTCGCGCCACCGCAGTTCCAGGTGGTGCCGCACCCGCCCGTACACGGTGGCACCAGCCCGGGCAGCACGCACGGCACGCCGCACAAGCGGACCGCAGCAGGCCGATCCGCTCGCATCGAGTGAACCAGCGGTGACCGCCCTCACCTGAGGCGTCAAGATCGCGGCAACATGACCCGGCGAAGTGTCATGGCCGTGTCCGCAACGGTTCCGAACAGGTCAAACCGACGTTTCCTGGAGATGTCCCACGAGAGGCGAGCCAGGAGGACGGCGTGACACTCGCGCAACTGTTGCCCAGCATTGGAAGCTCGGTCCAACCCCGGCTGGCAGCCGGAATCTGGCCCGCCGCCACGCACCCGATCGACGGCGGCGACCTGAGTTTCGCAGGCGTACCGCTGACCCACCTGGCCGCGCGCTTCGGCACCCCGTGCACCCTGCTCGACGAGGACGAGGTCCGGCGGCGTGCGCGCGCCTACCGGCACGCACTGCCCGGCGCGGAGGTCGCGTTCGCGAGCAAGTCGTTGCCGTGCAAGGCGGTGCTGCACTGGCTCGCCGAGGAAGGTCTCTCGCTCGACGTGTGCTCGGCCGGTGAACTCGCGGTGGCGCGGGCGGTCGGCTTCCCGGCGGAGCGGATCATGTTGCACGGCAACGTGAAAACCGCGGAAGACCTCAAAGCCGCCCTGTCCTACCGGGTCCGGCGCATCGTGATCGACTCGCTCGACGAGATCGACCAGCTCGCCGCTCTGGTCAGTTTCCCGCAGCCGGTGCTGATCCGGGTCACACCCGGCGTCGACGCGCACACCCACACAGCCATCGCGACCGGCGTCGAAGACCAGAAGTTCGGTTTCTCGCTGGCCTCCGGCGCGGCCGGCGAGGCGATCGCCAAGGTGCTGGCCACACCCGGGCTGCGGCTGGTCGGGCTGCACTGCCACATCGGATCGCAGGTGCGTGGGATCGACAGCTACGAACAGGCCGCGCACCGGATGGTCGAGCTGATCGCCCGCGTCCGCGACCGGCACGGCGTGCTGCTGGAGCAGTTGGACCTCGGCGGCGGTTTCGCCGCGCCCTACCGCGAGGGCGAAAGCGAGTTCGACCTGCCCGGCTTCGCCCACCGCGTGCTCGGCACCCTCAACCTCGAATGCGGCCTGCGCGATCTGCAAACGCCCCGGCTGACCATCGAGCCCGGCCGGTCGATCGTGGCCAACGCGGGCGTCACCCTGTACCGGGTGATCACCGTCAAACACGGCACCGCGCGCACCTTCGTCGCGGTCGACGGCGGCATGAGCGACAACCCGCGACCGGCTCTGTACGGCGCCCGCTACGAGGCGCGTCGGATCAACCGGCACAGCAAGGCGCAGCTGAGCCCGGCGACCGTGGTCGGCAGGCACTGTGAAGCGGGCGACGTGCTCGCCGAGGACATCCCGCTTCCCGGGGACATCCGCGCTGGCGACCTGCTCGCCGTCCCGTGCACCGGCGCCTACCACTACGCGCTGGCCTCCAATTACAACCTGGTCTGCCGCCCGCCCCTGGTCGGCGTCCGCGCTGGCGAGGCGAAGCTGCTGGTCCGCCGCGAAACCGAAGAAGACGTCCTCGCCCGCGACCTCGGCTGAACATCGGCTCCGACCAGGGCGATTTCTGATCGGAGCCGAAGTGGCCGCACAATGGAGGACGTGCACCCATTGGAGCGAATGCCACTGCGGATCGGCCCCTACCAGGCTGACCCGCCGGTGGTGCTGGCGCCGATGGCGGGGATCACCAACGTGGCCTTCCGCAGGTTGTGCCGCGAGTACGGCGCCGGGCTCTACGTCTGCGAGATGATCACGACGCGCGCCCTGGTCGAGCGGGATCCCGGCACGATGCACATGATCACCTTCGACCCGAGCGAGACGCCGAGGTCGATGCAGCTCTACGGGGTCGACCCGGAAACCATGCGCGACGCGGTGCGGATGATCGTCGAGGAGAACCTCGCCGACCACATCGACATGAACTTCGGCTGCCCGATGCCGAAAGTGACCCGGCGCGGCGGCGGAGCGGCGATTCCGTTCAAGCGCAGGCTGTTCGCGGACATCGTCTCGGCCGCGGTGCGGGCCGCCGAACCGGCCGGGATCCCGGTGACGGTGAAGTTCCGGATCGGCATCGACGACGAGCATCTGACCTACCTTGACGCGGGCCGGATCGCCGAGGCGGAGGGCGCGGTCGCGGTGGCGCTGCACGCGCGGACCGCCGCGCAGCGCTATTCGGGTCAGGCCGACTGGTCGGCGGTCGCGCGGCTCAAGGAAGCCGTGACCACCGTTCCGGTGCTGGGCAACGGCGACATCTTCAGCGCGACGGACGCCTTGAAGATGGTCGAGCAGACCGGGTGCGACGGTGTCGTGGTCGGCCGGGGCTGCCTTGGCAGGCCGTGGCTGTTCGGCGAGCTGCGTGCCGCGTTCGCCGGCGAGCCGATCGGGCCGGGTCCGACACTGCGCGAGGTGCTTGTCGTGCTGCGCAGGCACGCCGAGCTGCTGATCGAACACTTCGGACCGGACAAGGGCATCCGCGACCTGCGCAAACACATGGCCTGGTACCTGCACGGCTTCCCGGTCGGTTCGCAGTTGCGCCAGCTGTTCGGCCTCGTGCACACCCTGGACGAGCTGGACGATCTGCTCGGCGCGGTGATCGAGCAGGGCAGCCCGGACGCGTACGCGGTGGGCGCGGACGGTCCGCGCGGACGGCAGGGGTCGCCTGCCAAGGTTGCCCTGCCGGAGCACTGGCTGGACGACCCGGAGGACGCCACTGTGCCCGCCGGCGCCGAGCTGATGCACTCGGGCGGCTGAGCCTCCCGGATTTTCCGCCGCGCTTTCTCTACTGTCAGTAGTCTTCGGTTACCTGACGTGGGGACGGGGGTATCCGCCGGTTCAGTGTCGGACCGTAGGTGAACCAGCACGTTCGGTGGCCACTACATGACCCCGTTGAGCAGGCCGACTTTTGTTTTCGATCTTGATTTCACATCGCCGAATCACGAAATGATCAAGGCACTGTTCGACCCTGCGTTTCAGTTGGAATGCGAGCCAAATCACCCAATATCACCGTATTGGAGTAGGCCCCCTTCAGCCAGTCGAGCGAAATCCGACACTGGCTCGTCCCGCCTGCTCAAGACCGGGCTCTTTTAGGTCGACACCACGGACGTAGGGAGGTGAGGGCGATGACCATACTGCAACCGAACTTCGCAGGCCGAGAACCCGTCGACGACGGCGGCACCGCCCTGACGACCTACGGTCCGCCCCGCCAAGTGGACAGGAACACATCGACGGACGATGCGCCCGGCAAACGGAGTGGTCAGACAGACTCGTCGAAGCTGATTCGACTGCACGAGTCGATCGCGACGCTGCTGTCCTCCCGTGGCGAGTGGCGCCAGGCGTACCAGCACCTGCGGTCCGCCCTCGATCTCGCCTACGCGGACGCGAACACGGGCGCCAGTGACGCGCCGCGCGTCCCCGAACAGCTCCGGCACGAGGTCGACCGGCTGCGCAAGGAGCACGCCGAGGCGCTCGAACAGAGCATCCGGGACAGCCTGACGGCCAGCTACAACCGCCGTTACCTGGACCAGCGACTCGATTCGCTGCTCGCGGGCACGCCGGCCGGACTCGCCATCGCCCTCGTCGACCTGGACTGGTTCAAGCAAGTCAACGACACCTTCGGGCACCTGCTCGGCGACCGGGTGCTGCAACGCGTCGTTGATCTTCTGCAAAGTGGTTTGCCCGAGGGCGCCTTCTGCGCCCGGTACGGCGGTGAGGAGTTCGTTCTGGTCTTCCCGGGCATCGACCCGGGTAGCGCGATCGCGGTCACCGAGGCCGCGCGCGCCAGGATCCATGGCTTTCCCTGGTCCCAGCTGGCCCCGGGCCTGCGCGTGACGGTCAGTGCGGGCGTCGCCTACGAGCCGGCCGCCACGCCGCAGTCCAGCCGGCCGCCGACCAGCGCCGAGCAGCAACTGCTGCGCGCGGACAGCTTGCTCTACGCCGCCAAGCAATCGGGCCGTAATGCGGTGGCCTATCGTCACGGTGGACGGGTGCTGTTGGCCGGTGAAGCGGCGAACCGCAGAACCGTGGCCCAACCCAGGGTCGTGGGTTTCTACTAGCGGCCACTGGCCAATTGCCGGTTTGTCGTCCGTTCGGACTAGCCTGATACGCGCAACCGCGTACTGATAGTGACAGGATTTCACGCGGCTGTCGTCAGAACGGTCATCCGTCCGTACTATCGCCTGCGCAGGCCGACATGCGGTACCGGACGGGGCCGTTCCGCATCACACCGTGACTGACTTGTTTCTGACGAGACATTGGAGGGAGACCGAGTGCCCGACGAGCCCCGCGATGGTCGGCATGAGTCACCCCCACCAGTCAGCGAAAACCCCTACGACAGACCAACCGGCCGGCGCCGCCGTTCCATGGAGGATTCCGGCGGTCTGAGCGTGTCCGATCTGGTTGCCCTGCACGGCAACTCGCGCGCCGACATCACGCCGGTGTCGCCGCCGACCGGCCGTCGAGCAGCGGTCGATCCGCCAACGGGTCGCCGCGCCGCGCCGGATCCGCAACCGACCGGGCGCAGAGCCAAGATCGAACCAGCCGACCCGCAGCCCACTGGTCGTCGCGCGAAGATCGAACCCGCTGATCCACCGCCGACCGGCCGTCGTGCCATGGCAGACCCGCAACCGGCCGGGCGCCGCGCCAAGATCGAACCAGCGGATCCCCAGCCGACAGGGCGCAGAGCGAAGATCGAGCCTGCCGACCCGCAGCCGACCGGCCGTCGCGCCAAGATCGATCCGCCGTCGCTGCCACCGGTTGCCGAGGGCAGCGGTGGTCGCCGCCGCGCGCCGGAACCGGCGGAGCCGCAGGAGCCCACCCGTAACCGGACGCAGACCCGTGCCGCCGCGCGCGCGGCGCAGGCTGCCGTACCTGCGGTTCCGGTCGGTGGATCATCACCTCAGTACCGTATTCAGCCCCAGGGCAACGGGCGGACGCGAACAGGTAACGACATGGCTGCGGCTGCGGAGCCGCCCGCGTCGTCGGGGTCGACCCGTAGTTCGCACCGGGCCGCGGTCGAACCGCCGCCGAGCAACGAGCACCGGATCGCGGGCAGGCGTGTCGCGACCGAAACCCGTGCGCCGAGCGCTCCCGTGCGCGGCACCGCATCCCGCGCCGACGCACCACGCGTCGCGGGCGCCCCCAAGGTCAACGGGCAAGCCAGGACCAACGGCGCGCCCCGCGCGATCGCCATGACCGAGCCGGTTTCCGCTGCGGCGCTGGCCGCTGCGGCGGGCGAGGTGGCCACCACCGGGTTGAGCGCGCCCAGCCGCAGCGACCTGCCCAAGCAGACCGGGCCCAGGGACAAGCCGAGGGTGGCGGGCGCGCCCAGCCAGAACGGCCGGGTGCGCCCGCCGAGGCCAGCCGATCAGGCGCTCGCCAACGATCCAGGCACCGCGACGCCGCCCCCGGCGGCACCGGGTGCGCCGGGCACCAAGCAGAACCGCCGGCTGCGTCCGCCTGCCAGTCCGCCCGGTGCCACCACCGGACGACGCCCGGCAGGCACGCCGCGCCCCAATGGCGCGCCAGGCCCCAACGGAGCCCCCGGCCCGAACGGAGCGCCCGGTCAGCACGGCGGTCCTGGCCCGAACGACGCGCCCAGCCAGCCCCGGATGCCCGGCCCGATGGACGCGCAGAGCCAGAACCGCATGCCGATTCCGAACGATGCCCCGAGCCAGACCCGGATGCCCCGGCCGAACGGTGCTCCTAGCCAGGGCGGACCTGGTCAGGGTGGACCGGGCGGCGCGCCGAGCCAGAACCGGATGCCCCAGCCGAACGGGCCCAAGTCGAACGGGCCGAGGCGCAACGGTGCCGACGCGGGCGGCGACAGCAGGCGCATCCCGATCGGTGGTGGCAGGCCAGGGCAGCGTCCGCAACAGGGGCCGCCCGCCGGCCCGCCGATCTCGAACCGGCTCGCCCCGGACGTCGACGCGCCCGACGGGTACGACCCCGATGCGCATGGCCCCAACGACGGGCCGCTCGACGATGACGCAGTTGCGCCAATGGCCGCCGAGGCGCCGGACGTGCGACGGACCCGGCCACGCAAACCGGGCGAACCGGAGCGCCGGGAGGACATCGACCCGGCCTCGCTGACCGCCGAGATGGAACCCATCAGCGAGATGGTCGTCCAGAAGCGCAAGGTCGACGCGACGCTCGCCCGATTCTCTGCCGTGCACGACGAAATGGTGGCCGAGGAAGAGGAACGGCGCACCCGGCGCAAGCGGCTGAGGCCCTGGCTGGCCAAGGACGACGACCTCGAGGAGGCGTTGTCCAGCAAGAGCGTGGCCACGCCGACGATGCTGGCCAGGCCAGTGAGCCGGCCAGAAGACGACGAGGACGAGGAAGAGGGCCCGGCCGCGTACCCAAAAGGCGGATCTGGCGCCGGGGCCGCTGACGGGTTCGACGAGCCCGCAGACCGCCACGACGCAGACGACCTCCACCAGGCCGACGCCTTCCACCAGTCAGCAGGCCCGCACCAGCCGGACGGTTTCCACCAGCAAGGCGGCTTCTCCGACTCGGGTGGCCACGCCCCGGCCGGCTTCTCCGACGCGGGTGGTTTCCAGGAAGCGGGCGGCTTCCCCGAAGCGGACGGTTTCGAGGACTCGGCCGGGTTCCACGACGCGACCGAGCCGCCGCCGACCGACGAACCCCCTGGCGAAGCCGCGCCTGCCGCCAAGAGCCCGCGCGACAAGCGGATCTCGTGGGGCCTGAAGGGCCTGGCCATCGCGGCCGCCGTCGCGGTGCTCGCGTTGACCGGGATCGAGTGGAGCACCCAGACCAGCGACAACAACCAGATCCAGACGGTCGCCGCGCTGGACGAGAACTCGCCCGCGATCGCGAACGGGGCCAAGCAGTCCGGCGACGAGAACTTCCTGTTCGTCGGCACGAACGCGCGCGCGGGCGTGAGCAGCAGCGGGATCCTCACCGACACGGTCATGGTCGCGCACATCCCGGCGGACCGCAGCCGGGTGGAGATCGTGTCCTTCCCGGGCAACCTCCAGGTGACCCGGCCGCCGTGCGCGGGGTGGAACAACGCGTCGATCAGCTATTCGAGCACCACCGAACCCGCGCAGGACGGCGTGCGCCTGGACGCGATCTACGCCATCGGCGGGCCGCGCTGCGTTACCGACACCGTGCAGGAACTGTCCGGGTTGCGGGTCAACCACTTCGTCGGCATGGACACCCAGGGCTTCACCGATCTGGCCGGCGCGCTACCACAGGTCAGTCTGTGCACCAAGGGTTCGGTGGTGGACGGCAAGCTCGGCACGATCATCCCCAAGGCCGGTCAGACCACGCTCACGCCGCAGCAGGCACTGAACTTCGTGCGCGCCGACCACGTGCAGGGTGACGCGCCCGGCGAATACGGGAAAATCGCGCGCCAGCAACGGTTTCTGGCCGCGGTGCTGCGCCAGGTCATCGGGCAGAGCATGCTGACCAGCCCGAGCAAGCTGAACGCGCTGCTGAACGTGTTCAGCAAATCGACCTTCGGCGCCAACATGGACGTGTCCGCGCTGATCACGCTCGCGCAGTCGTTGCAGGGCGTGAACCTCAAGCAGATCACCTTCATCACGTTGCCCACCACCGGTTCGGACAACGCGCAGGGCGAGGCCACCCCGCTGACCGACGAGTCCACCCAGTTGTTCGGCGCGATCATCGGCAACGGACCGTTGCCCGGCACCACGCCGAGCAACCCGGCCTCGACCTCGCCACTGACCCCGCAGGGCATCAAGATCCAGGTGCTCAACGGTGGCGACACCCAGAACGGCGTCGCGGGCCAGACCTCGGAAAAGCTCAAGCAACAAGGCTTCAGCGTGGTCAACGGCGGCAACTCGCACAACGTCGACCAGACCGTCATCAAATACGCGGCCGCCGACCAGGCCAAGGCGCAACTGCTCGGTTCGGCCGTGCCCAAGGCGACCCTCCAGGAAGACCCCTCGGCGAACGGTGCGGTCGA
>DASXOJ010000283.1:0-12505 GCA_036494465.1 Pseudonocardiaceae bacterium | reverse complement strand
AGTCGCCTCCTTCGCCGACGTCGTCATCGTCGGCTCCGCGTTCGTCAGCAAGGTCGACGAGGGCATCCCCGCCGTCACCGCCCTCGCCGCCGAACTCGCCGAAGGCGTCCGAGGCGAAGTAGCCGCCGTCAGCTGACCGGGCATACGGAAGCCCCAGGCGCATGCAACTCGGCAGAGGCGACACTGTCGCCTGATCTCGCACTGGGCACGAAGGAGCCCCAGGCCGCATGCAAGCAGAGGCGACACTGGGGCGTTCCCTAGTAACGATACCACGATCAGTACCATGATCGAATGACGCCGGTTGACGAATCCGCCGTATGCGAGATGCTCTCGGTGCCAAGGATGATGCCGTATCTGGTCGGCGCTGGTGGCGATCAAGCTGGAGCGCTTGCGTTGTACGAGTGGAACGCCCGGATGTCCTCAGCCGCGTTCGTTGTCGTTGGACACATGGAAGTTCTGCTCCGCAATGCTCTTGATCGATGTCTCTACGACCACTATCAAGAACATGACTGCGGTATCCCATGGTTCCTCATGCCCACCGAGGGTGGCAGTCAGGTCAGCGGTGCGGTTGCTGTGGTACGAGAGCGTCTGCGACACCAACGTAAGGAGACCCGTCACCAGATCATCGCGGGATTGAGTTTCGGGTTCTGGGTTGGTTTGCTGGGCCCGAAGTATGAAGACCTGTGGCGGGACTCGCTGCATCGAGCGTTCCCCCGGTTCATCGGGTCTACGCAAGCACGTGGCGGGTGCTCTCGAACGTGCTCGGAAGTTTCGCAATCGTCTTGCGCACCATGACTCGATGATCAATGTTGATCTACCTTTCGAGCTCAGGAACCTGGTCGAAGTAGCGGATTTGCTGGGCGGCCCAGCCAAGGGATGGCTGACCAACAGCTACGACGATGCGATGGCTGTTTACGCTCAACGGCCGCTGGTCGTCGCAGACACAGTCGTGATCCCCGCCAAGGACGCATGGCCGCTGTACCAGGACTGTCAGGCTTGTGTGTGCCAGGCTGGCCGAGCGTTCCGAGTGTTCGAACGAATTGCGTTCTACGCCGACCGAGAGATCAAGCCGGATGTCCCCGCTGTTGCCCACCGGCGAGACAACGTGCCGTGGACGGATGAAGAAGCCGCGCGGCTGAAGCGTTCCGACGATCGTTACGATCGGAAGATCGCCAAAGTGATCGAAGTGTCGAGGGCTGTGGGCTGGCACGACGGCAGATATCAGGTCTTCCTGCTGACTCGCCACCCTGCTCCGGACCATCGTCGTTTGCCTGCCGCTATCCCGCACAAAGCGGTAGGTCAAGAGTCTGCCTTCGTGCAGCGCCAGCGATACGTGTCGCTGCACGCGCTGGAGACCGCGAACACGACTAGCGAGCTGTAGACGCGACATTCGGTAGTTGACGCTCGTGAGCCCGGCCGACGCACGGTAGTCGATCCGGACCGTTACGGTGGGCAGCGTGATGGCGACCGCCGGCCTCGTGCACAGCTATATACCCAGCCCTGATCAGGGGGTGTGGCATCTCGGCCCGATTCCGATCCGGGCTTACGCGGTGTGCATCGTGGTGGGCATCGTCGTGGCGATCTGGCTGGGCAGCGTGCGGTACCGGTCGCGTGGCGGGCAGGCCGGGGTGGTGACGGATGTCGCGGTGTGGGCGGTGCCGTTCGGCATCGTCGGCGGGCGGCTCTATCACGTGGCGACGGACGCGTGGCGGTATTTCGGGCCGGGCGCGAATCCGGTGCAGGCGTTGGAGATCTGGGACGGCGGGCTCGGCATTCCCGGCGCGATCGCGCTGGGTGGGCTGGGGGCGTGGATCGCGTGCCGCCGCTGCGGGGTGCCGTTGCCGTTCGTGGCAGACGCGCTGGCACCGGCAATCCTTGTCGGGCAGGCGATCGGGCGGGTCGGTAACTATTTCAACCAGGAGTTGTACGGCGGCACGACCAATCTGCCGTGGGGGTTGGCGATCTACAGCCGGGTCGACCCGGGCACCGGCGCGCTGGACAACCTGAACGGGATCGCGTTGAGCCACGCGAATCCGCAGATGGTGCAGCCGACCTTCCTCTACGAACTCATCTGGGATCTGTTGCTGGCGTTGGCGATCGTGCTCGTCGACCGCAGGCTGAACCTGGGGCACGGGCGCGCGTTCGCGTTGTACGTGGGCGGTTACGCGTTCGGGCGGTTCTGGATCGAGCTGCTGCGCACCGATCCGGCGACGCACCTGTTCTACGTGCGGATCAACGTATGGGTGATGGCGCTGCTGTTCCTGCTCGCCGCGCTCTACCTTGTCCTGGCGCGCAAACGCGGTCAGCGTGAGGATCCGGCCGATTTCTCGGACGCGCCACCACCGTCCACACAGGAACCGGTCGCGCCGGTCGAGATGTGACGGCGCGGGACGACGACCGGGTCGCCGTCACTCGTGTGCAGCACTTCCACGTCGGCACCGTAGAACCGGCCGAGCAGCTCGGCGGTGAGCACGTCGGCGGGCGCGCCCGCGGCGACGACCTCGCCGCCCCGCACCAGTAGCAACTGGTCGGCGTACTGGCCCGCGAGGGTGAGGTCGTGCAACGTCGACACGACCGTGGTGCCGTCCGCGCGGCGCAGTCGGTCGATCAACTCCAGCAGTGTCTGCGCGTGGCCGATGTCCAGGCCGGTGGTGGGTTCGTCGAGTAGCAGCAGACCGGCCTGTTGCGCCAAGGTCCGCGCCAGGACCGCGCGTTGGCGTTCGCCGCCGGAGACCGCGTGCAGCCGGCGATCGGCCAGGTCGCGCAAATCCAGGCGCGCCAACACATCCGACACGATAGTCAGGTCGGCCGCGCTTTCCCGGCCCAACGGGCGCAGGTGCGGAGTGCGGCCGAGCAGTACGTAGTCGGTGACGGTCAGATCTTCCGGCAGGGTTGGATTCTGCGGGGCGTAGCCGATGGCGCGGGCGCGTTCGCGGTGGGTCAGGTGGTCGGCGTCCCGCTCGCCGATCTCGATCGTGCCGGTGCGTTCGACGAGCCCGGCGACGGCCTTGAGCAAGGTCGACTTGCCCGCGCCGTTCGGGCCGATGATGGCCAGCCAGGATCCGGCGGGCACCTCGACGTCGACGCCGCCGACGACCTGTTTGCCCTGGTAGCCCGCGCCGACACCGCGCAGTCGCAGTGCACTCATCGGATCCTGTTCCTCGCGCTACGCAGAACGACCAGGAAGAACGGGCCGCCGGTGAACGCGGTGACCACGCCGATCGGCAGTTCGGCCGGTGCGAGGACGGTCCTGGCGACGATGTCCGCCGCGATCAGGAAGATCGCGCCGCCGATCAACGACATCGGTACCACCACCCGGTAACTCCCACCGAACAGCAGCCGAACCAGGTGCGGCACCACGATGCCGACGAACCCGATCAACCCGCTGACCGCGACCGCCCCCGCCGTCGCCAACGACGCGGCACCGAGCACCGCGACGCGCACCCGCACCGGTCGGATGCCCAGCGACAGCGCCTCATCGTCGCCGAGCGCCAGCACGTCCAGCAGCCGTCCGCTGAAGCAGAGCACGATCGCGCCGACGCCGATGTAGGGCAGGCACAGCAGCACCGACTGCCATCCCGCCGTGTTCAGACCGCCGAGCGTCCAGGCGTACACCCGCTGCAACTCGTCGGTGTTCTCCTGTTGCAGGAACGTCTGGATCGCGGTCAGGAACGCCGCGACGGCGACCCCGGCCAGCACCAGCGTCGCCGTGCTCGTGCCGGTCGATCGACCGAGCAGCCAGGTGAGCCCGATGCCGCCGAGCGCGCCCGCGAACGCGGCGATCGGCACCGGGCCCGCGATGCCCGAACTCGCGTTCGGGTCGAGCACGATGACCAGGGTCGCGGCCATGCCCGCACCCGCTGCCGCACCGAGCAGATACGGGTCGGCGAGCGGGTTGTGGAACACGCCCTGGTACGCGGCGCCGGACGCGGCCAGCGCAGCACCGACGAGTCCGCCGAGCACGACGCGCGGTACCCGCAGTTGCCAGAGGATCGCGGATTCCCTTGCGGACAACGGAGATCGGCCGCCGGTCAGCTCGGCGACGATCTCGCCGACGACCCGGCCCGCGCCCAGATCGATCGCGCCGAGCAACACCGATCCCAGCATCACCCCGGCCAGCACCACGACCGCGACCAGCAGCCCCCACGGCCGCAGTCGGGTGGGCCGGAGCGAGGCGGGCACGGCTACTGACCGACCTTGGCGAGGTCGGCGGCCGCGGACGTCATCAGGTCGTCGATGGTCGGGCCCCATTCGGAGGCGTCGTCCGCGTTGAGCACGAACACGTGGCCGTTCTGTACGGCGGTGATCGTCGACCAGCCCGGCCGCGCCTGCACGGTCTGCGGGCTCTGCCCGCCGGAAGAGCCGCCGTCGGCCAGGAAGATGACGGCCGGGTTGGCGTTGAGGATGGCTTCCTGTGACAGCTGCGGGTAACCGGCCGAGCTCGCGGTGTCCGCCGGGTCGCCGATGTTGGTCAGGTGGAACTGGCCGAGCAGGCTGCCGATGAACGAGTGCGAGGTTGCGGTGTAGAAGGTTGGGTCCAGTTCGTAGTAGTAGCTCAGTGGCTGCGCGGGCTTGGGCGTCTTGGCCACGGCCGATGCGATGTCCTGCTTCGTCTTGTTGACCAGAGTGTCTGCTTCGGACTGATGTCCGGTCGCTTTGCCCAGATCGGACCACAGCGCGTACGCGTCAGCGATGTTCGTGGGCGGATTCACCAGCAGCACCGGGATCTTGAGCTTGGTCAGTCCACTCACGACGTTGTTGTTGTCGTACGCGGTGACGACCAGGTCGGGGCGGTATCCCGCGATCGCTTCCACGTTCGGTGTCGTCGCGTCGATCGACGTGCGTGGGGCGCCCGGATAGTCCGAATCCTTATCGACCGCGACGACCTGTTTGTCCGCTCCGACCGCGTGCAGGATCGCGGAATCGGAGGAGTCAAGGGAAACGATGCGTTTCGGCTGCGTGGCGATGGTCACTGGCGTGTTACCGCCGGGCACGACTACCGTCACCGGGAACGCCGACCCAGCGTTGGACCCGGTGCTCGCCGGCTCTGCGGGGGCATGACTCGCACAGCCGGCCACCAGGATGGTGCCGACCAGGGTGAACAGCCCGACAACGGCACGTGAACCGCGTTTCGGGAGAAGGCGTGACATGAGGAGTCCTCAGGGGTCGGCCGACGCTGTCGGGTCGACGCGGCCGAGCTGCTCCGGCTACGCCGCCACTGGGTCGGTAGCGGGTCGTCTGGCACGCGTGGAGGCGACCTGGCTCGGGCCCTTTCGGGCCATCACAGTTGCGGCACAGCGCCGGATTCGCACCGGACTTCCCCTCGCGCTCAAGAACCACGAAGACACAGGTCAACGGTGGTTTTCGAGGCTTCGCGCGACCGGTCACGCGGGGTGTCCGGCGAGCAGGGACGTTACCAGGAGAACCGCTCGGCCCGACCGTTCGCCGGTATGCTTAGCAAGCCGAAGTGTTTTTTCCGGAGTAACGGGTACATCGTTGTCGATGTCCAACTCGTTATCAGCAGATGCCTCGGATCACGATTTCGTGGGTGTACGAATGTTTCGTGACTGTTAGAGTCACGTCAATAATGCGGGCCATCGTCGCCCCGCGCGCAGCAAGTTGCCTTGATCGTGCAAGTTGCCTTTGACCAGACCGCGAGGACGACGAAGGAGGTCAGCTGTGCCTTCTCCGACCCCAGCTTCCCCCCCAGCTCAGGGTCCCACCACCGGTGAAGCAGCTGTCGCCAGCGCGAACCAGCTCTTTTCCGCGCTGCCCCGGCGCCAGGGTCTGTATGACCCCGCTGCTGAGAAGGACGCCTGTGGTGTCGCCATGGTTGCGGACATCCAGGGACGGCGTTCGCACGGCATCGTCGCCGACGCGTTGACCGCGTTGGCGAACCTGGAACACCGTGGCGCCGCCGGTGCCGAGCCGACCAGCGGTGACGGCGCCGGGATCCTGGTTCAGCTGCCCGACGCGCTGCTGCGCGAGACCGTCGAGTTCGTGCTGCCCGAACCGGACGAGAACGGCCAGCACCGCTATGCGGCAGGCATTGCCTTCCTCCCCGCGGATGACGGCCGGCGCGCCGCCGCCATTGAGCTGATCGGCCGCATCGCCGAACAGGAAAGCCTGCGCGTGCTCGGCTGGCGCGAGGTACCGATCGCCGTCGACGAGGCCGGCGTCGGACCCACCGCGCGGTCGGTCATGCCGCATTTCGCCATGCTCTTCGTTACTGGCAACGGTGAATCCGGCGTCGCGCTGGACCGGTTGACCTTCGCGTTGCGCAAACGCGCCGAGCACGAGAGCGTGGTCGCCGGTTGCGGCACCTACTTCACCTCGTTGTCCGCGCGGACCTTGGTGTACAAGGGAATGCTCACCACTGGTCAGCTGCCCGCGTTCTTCACCGACCTCACCGATTCGCGGCTGATCAGCGCGATCGCGCTGGTGCACAGCCGGTTCTCCACCAATACGTTCCCGTCGTGGCCGCTCGCGCACCCCTACCGGTACGTGGCGCACAACGGTGAGATCAACACGATTCGCGGTAACCGCAACCGGATGCGCGCCCGCGAGGCGCAGCTCGAATCCGACCTGATCCCCGGCGACCTCACCCGGGTCTACCCGATCGTGGACGGCGAGGCGTCGGACTCCGCGTCCTTCGACGAGGTCCTGGAACTGTTGCACCTCGGTGGGCGCAGCCTCCCGCACGCGGTGATGATGATGATCCCGGAGGCGTGGGAGAACCACACCACCATGGACCCTCGGCGGCGCGCGTTCTACCAGTTCCACGCCAGCCTGATGGAGCCGTGGGACGGTCCGGCCTGCGTCACCTTCACCGACGGCACCGTGCTCGGCGCGGTGCTGGACCGCAACGGTCTGCGTCCCGCCCGATGGTGGCGCACCGCGAACGACCGCGTCGTGCTGGCCAGTGAGTCGGGTGTGCTGGACGTGCCCGCCGATCAGGTGGTCGCCAAGGGCAGGCTGCAACCGGGCCGGATGTTCCTTGTGGACACCGACAAGGGCCGGATCATCTCCGACGACGAGATCAAGGGCGAACTGGCCGGCAGGCAGCCCTACGACCAGTGGCTGCACGCCGGTCTGCTGCAACTGCACGACCTGCCCGAGCGTGCGCACGTGGTGCAGACGCACGAATCCGTGCAGCGCCGGCAGCTCACCTTCGGCTACACCGAGGAAGAGATCCGCATCCTGCTCACGCCGATGGCGGAGAAAGGCGCGGAACCGATCGGCTCGATGGGTTCGGACACGCCGCCTGCCGTTCTCTCCCAACGATCTCGGCTGCTCTACGAGTACTTCAAGCAGAACTTCGCGCAGGTGACCAACCCACCGCTGGACGCGATCCGCGAGGAGATCGTCACCTCGGTGGCGCGGATCATGGGACCGGAGCAGAACCTGCTCGAACCGGGCCCTGCCTCCTGCCGGCACATCCAGTTGCGCTACCCGGTCATCGACAACGACGAGCTGGCGAAGCTCATCCACGTCAACGACGACGGCGATCTGCCCGGCTTCAACTGCACCGTCCTTTCCGGACTCTACGAGGCGGACGGTGGCGGGGAAGCGCTTGCCGCGGCGATCGAGCGGGTGCGCAGGGAGGCGTCCGAGGCGATCGCGGCTGGCGCGCGCACGCTGGTCCTCTCCGACCGCGACTCCGACCACCGGCTCGCCCCGATCCCGTCGCTGCTGCTGGTTTCCTCGGTGCACCACCACCTGGTCCGCACCAAGGACCGGTTGCGGGCCGCGCTCGTCGTGGAAACCGGGGACGCGCGCGAGGTGCACCACATCGCGCTGCTGCTCGGCTACGGTGCCGCCGCCGTCAACCCCTACCTTGCCTTCGAGACGATCGAAGACCTGGTCGCGCATGGCACCATCACCAACATCGAGCCGCGCATCGCGGTGCGCAACTACGTGCAGGCGTTGGTCAAGGGCGTCCTGAAGATCATGTCCAAGATGGGCATCTCGACCGTCGGTGCCTACACCGCAGCGCAGGTCTTCGAGTCTCTCGGGCTCTCCCAGCCCCTGCTCGACGAGTACTTCACCGGCACCTGCTCCAAGCTCGGCGGCGTCGGCCTCGACGTGCTCGCCGAAGAGGCCGCGCAACGGCACCGCCGCGCCTACCCGGACAACCCGACCGACCGGGTGCACCAGCGCCTCGATGTCGGCGGCGAGTACGCCTACCGGCGCGAGGGCGAACTGCACCTGTTCACCCCGGAAACCGTCTTCCTGCTGCAACACGCCACCAAAACCAAGCAGGAGCACGTCTACAAGCAGTACACCGACGAGGTGGAACGCCTGGCGCGCAAGGGCGGCGAGCTGCGCGGGCTGTTCAAGCTCAAGGACAACGGCCGTGCCCCGGTGCCGATCGACGAGGTCGAGACCATCGAGTCGATCATGGCCCGGTTCAACACCGGTGCGATGTCCTACGGTTCGATCTCCGCCGAGGCGCACGAAACCCTGGCCATCGCGATGAACCGCATCAACGCGCGGTCCAACACCGGCGAGGGCGGCGAGGACACCGATCGGCTCTACGACGCGGAGCGGCGTTCCGCGATCAAGCAGGTCGCGAGTGGACGGTTCGGCGTCACCAGCGAGTATCTGGTCAACGCGACCGATCTGCAGATCAAGATGGCGCAGGGCGCCAAGCCCGGCGAGGGCGGCCAGCTCCCGCCGTACAAGGTGTACCCGTGGATCGCGCGCACCCGGCATTCCACCGCGGGCGTCGGCCTGATCTCCCCGCCGCCGCACCACGACATCTACTCGATCGAGGATCTCGCCCAGCTCATCCACGACCTGAAGAACGCCAACGAGCAGGCCCGCATCCACGTGAAGCTGGTCAGCGAGCTCGGCGTCGGCACGGTGGCCGCGGGCGTGGCCAAGGCGCACGCGGACGTCGTGCTGATCTCCGGCCACGACGGCGGCACCGGAGCCTCCCCGATGAACTCGCTCAAGCACGCGGGCACGCCGTGGGAGATCGGCCTCGCCGAAACCCAGCAGACGTTGCTGCTCAACGGTTTGCGCGACCGGATCACCGTCCAGGTCGACGGCGGCATGAAGACCGGGCGCGACGTGGTCATCGCCGCGCTGCTCGGCGCGGAGGAATACGGTTTCGCGACCGCGCCGCTGATCGTGGCCGGGTGCGTGATGATGCGCGTCTGCCACCTGGACACCTGCCCGGTCGGCGTCGCGACGCAGAACCCGGTGCTGCGCAAGCGGTACACCGGCAAGCCCGAGTTCGTGGAGAACTTCTTCCGGTTCGTGGCCAAGGAAGTCCGCGAACTACTCGCCGAACTCGGCTTCCGCACCCTCGACGACGCCATCGGCCACGCCGAGGCGCTGGACGTGGACGATGCGGTCGAACACTGGAAGACCAAGGGGCTCGACCTGACCCCGGTCTTCGAGGTGCCAACGCCGCAGGACTCCTACGGCAGCGCGAAGCGGCGCGTCCGCGAACAGGACCACGGTCTGGAACACGCCCTGGACCGGACCCTGATCCAGCTGGCCGAGGCCGCGCTGGAGGACGCCCACCCGCTGCGCCTGGAACTGCCGGTGCGCAACGTCAACCGCACGGTCGGCACGCTGCTCGGCGCCGAGGTCACCCGCCGCTACGGCGGCGAGGGCCTGCCCGAGGACACCATCCACGTCACCCTGACCGGGTCGGCGGGCCAGTCGCTCGGCGCGTTCCTGCCGCGCGGCGTCACCCTGGACATGGTCGGCGACGCCAACGACTACGTCGGCAAGGGCCTCTCCGGCGGGCGGATCACCGTCCGGCCGCACCCGGAATCCACGTTCGCGGCCGAACAGCAGGTCATCGCGGGCAACGTGATCGGCTACGGCGCCACCGGCGGCGAACTGTTCCTCAGCGGACGGGTCGGTGAACGGTTCTGTGTGCGCAACTCCGGCGCGCTCGCGGTCTGCGAAGGCGCGGGCGACCACGCCTTCGAGTACATGACCGGCGGCGCGGCCGTCGTGCTCGGCCCGACCGGGCGCAACGTCGCGGCAGGCATGTCCGGCGGTGTCGCCTACGTGCTCGATCTCAACCCGGCCCAGGTCAACCAGGAAATGGTCGACCTGCAACGACCCACCCCCGACGATCTGCGCTCGCTGCGCGAGATCGTCACGCGGCACCAGGAGTACACCGGCTCGACCGTCGCGGCCTCACTGCTCGGCGACTGGCCGCGTCGCTCAGCCGGTTTCACCAAGGTGATGCCGCGCGACTACCAGCGCGTCCTCGAAGCCGAGCGCCGCGCCCGCGCGCAGGGCCGCGATGTCGACGAGGCGATCATGGAGGCATCCCGTGGCTGACCCGAACGGCTTTCTCAAGCACGCTCGCGCCGACCACCCCAAGCGACCGGTCACCGACCGGCTCGCCGACTGGCGCGAGGTCTACCGCGACCTGGACAGCGACGAACGCCGCCTCCAGGTCAGCACCCAGGCGGCCCGCTGCATGGACTGCGGCATCCCGTTCTGCCACTCCGGCACCGCGGGTTGTCCGCTGGGCAACCTGATTCCCGAGTGGAACGAGTTCGTCCGGCGCGGCGACTGGCCGGACGCGGGGGAGCGGCTGCACGCCACCAACAACTTCCCCGAGTTCACCGGCCGCCTCTGCCCGGCCCCGTGCGAAGCCGCCTGCGTACTGGCGATCTCGCCCGACGCGGGCGGCGCGGTCGCGATCAAGCGCGTCGAGCAGGCCATCGCGGATGTCGCCTGGGACACCGGCAAGGTGCAGGCGTGGCCCGCGACGGTCGCGTCCGGCAAGAAGGTCGCCGTGGTCGGCTCCGGCCCCGCCGGACTCGCCGCCGCCCAGCAGCTCACCAGGGCGGGCCACGAGGTCACCGTGTACGAACGCGACGACCGGCTCGGCGGCCTGCTCCGTTACGGCATCCCCGAGTTCAAGATGGAGAAGTCCGTCCTGGACCGCAGGCTCGCCCAACTGAGGGAAGAAGGAACCCGGTTCGTCACCGGCTGTGAGGTCGGTGGCAGCAATTCCGGCGACCTGAGCGTCGAGCAGCTGCGCGAGAAGTTCGACGCGGTCATCCTCGCGGTCGGCGCCCTGGAAAGCCGGGACGCACAGGACATTCCGGGCCGCGAACTGACCGGCGTGCACCTCGCCATGGAGCACCTCGTGCCCGCCAACCGCGCCTGCGAGGGCGACGGGCCCAGCCCGATCGACGCCAAGGGCAGGCACGTGCTGATCATCGGCGGCGGCGACACCGGCGCCGACTGCTACGGCACCGCGACCCGGCAGGGCGCCCTGTCCGTCACCCAGCTCGACCAGTACCCGGAACCGCCCAAGGCCCGCGACGACGACCGCTCCCCGTGGCCGACCTGGCCGCACATCCTGCGCACCTACCCCGCGCACGAGGAATCGGGCACCCGCGAGTTCGCGGTGGCGGTGCAACGCTTCGCCGGCGACGAGGACGGCCACGTCCGCTCGGTCGAGCTGCGCGAGGTCCGGGTACACAAGGACCCGGCAACCGGAGTCCGCGAGGTCGTCCCGACCTCGGAAGAGGTCCGGACCATCCCCGCCGACCTCGTCCTGCTCGCCATCGGCTTCTCCGGCGTCGAGCAGATGCCGCTGCTGGAGGGCCTCGGCCTCGCGCGCAACCGGCGCGGCGCCATCAGCTGCGGCTCCGACTGGCAGACCGACGTCCCCGGCGTCTACGTCTGCGGCGACGCCCACCGCGGCGCGTCCCTCGTGGTCTGGGCGATCGCCGAAGGCCGCTCCGTCGCCAACGCCGTCGACAAGGCGCTCACCGGCAACTCCGACCTGCCCGCCCCAGTCGCCCCGAACCTGCTCCCGCTCGCGGTCGTCTGAGCCAACATCTGGATGCCGGTCCTCCGCATGGAGGGCCGGCATTTGTTTGATCTGCTATACGCAAGAAACGAAACATGCTACGTTTGTTGCGACGATAGGGAGGTGGAGGTTATGACTGCCGTGACGTTGAAGCAGGAGACCTACCTGCCGGAGGACGGCGAGCAGGTCGCCGAGGTCTACGACTTCTTGACCGCACACGAGGCGGCTGGTCGTGGTCGGCCACCGTCCCGATACTTTCTCAGTGGCGCCGAGCCGGGAGACCGGACCGAGCTACCAGTCGAGTTGTACCAGCTGTTGCGGCAGGTTGTCGAAGCGCTACAGCACGGCTTGGCGGTCACTGTCGCACCACAGACGATGACCATGACAAGCCAGGAAGCAGCTGATCTGCTCGGTGTCAGCCGGCCGACTTTGATCAAACTGCTGGACGAGCAGAAGATCCCGTACGAGCGCGTCGGGACCCATCGCAAGATC
This sequence comes from Pseudonocardiaceae bacterium, assembly GCA_036494465.1. Taxonomy (GTDB): domain Bacteria; phylum Actinomycetota; class Actinomycetes; order Mycobacteriales; family Pseudonocardiaceae; genus CAJCJE01. The sequence continues at coordinate 210 of DASXOJ010000283.1, read as the reverse complement.
CTGCTGCGCGATCTGTTGGAGTACCGGGAACGTCGCCGGGAGGAGCAGTACGCGGCACTGGAGGCGACGGCCGTCAGCGTGGAGGACGAGGAAGACATGGACGCGGTGCTGGATCGTCTGCGTGCGGCCCGCCGCGCCGTCGCTCGTCGTCGACGAAACTCCGCGGAGATGTGACGGGATCTCTGGATGTTTGTCGCTCTCCTCGACACC
>DASXOJ010000282.1:0-24685 GCA_036494465.1 Pseudonocardiaceae bacterium | reverse complement strand
TCGTCGGCGGATTCGAGCAGTTCCGGGGTCGCGTCGACGAGCACGATGCGGCCACCGCCGTGCCGGGACATCGCTTCGATCAGGGCGACGCTCATCCCGCCCGCGCCACTGCCGACATCGAGCACGGTCGAACCGCGCGGGGTCCGCTCGACCAGTCGTTCGGCGACCTCACGCGATGCGGGCGCATCCACCTCGTCGGCCTTGCGGAGTCCGCTCAGCCTGGCCATCCAGTCGATGCCGTCATGGGTGTGCGGGGTGCCCGCGTGTGAGTGTGTGGCCATACCGAGCACGGTACTGAGGCGGCCGAGGACATCGCGAACTCTGTTGCTGAAACCCAAAAAAGCCGCCTGTACATTCGCGGGTTTCCGCACCCGTCCGGTAACCGGACCGGTCTGGGTTCGACCGTTCGAACCACACGAGCGGATTGCGGATGGCGCAACCAGCCACTTGGGACAAGTGGGTACGCCGCGGCGCCCAGCCGGTCAATCCGGCTGAGCGCCACGGCATTTTTGATTGTGTAGGGGCGAAACCTGCTCAGTTCACCTCACAGGCTGGCGGCGCGTGCCGCACGGCGACTGGTCCACTGCGCCAGTCGTTCCCACCTGCGAGCCGAGCTGAGCCGACGCGCCATCCGCATTTCTGCGGCCGCGCGTTGGCTCTCGCGCATTCGGGCTCTGGCTAGTTCTTCTTGGAGCAACATGACACTGGTCCCCTTCGGTCGTGCTTCGGATTTGACGTTCCACTCATTGCCGGTTGCTTGATCGAGGTAATTCACGCTGCGGCCTCCTGACCGTTGTCAACTGGACGAACACTCGGAGTCGGCAACACTTCCTGCTGCCTGTCCTCCTTGCGGGGGCGACCACGCGGCCGCTTGCGGGCGATAACCGTGCCGCGTTCGAAGATCTGGCCACCCCACACGCCCCATGGCTCGTGCCGGGCAAGCGCGCCTGCCAAGCACTGGGCCGCGACCGGGCAACCGGTGCACAAGGCCTTGGCCCGGTCCAACTCCGCCGGGATTTCGGCGAACCACAGGTCAGGCTCGTTGGACTGGCAAGGAGTTACCCCCTGCGTTGCCGGAGCGGCGTCCAGCAATCCGACCAACCCGACGTCGGATTCAGGCAACGTGGCCCCGCCTCCCCGCGGGGCTGTTGCGGTCAACATAAGTGTGGCTCCTATCTGTTCGGTGACTGACTTCGCTGGAGAAACCTGGTCAAACGGGGAAATCACTACGGAACCTGTTCTCATTCGGTGAAGCACCGGGGCTGGAAAAACACAAAGGCCGCGGATCCGATTTCCGGAGTCCGCGGCCTTTGAGAGCCTGAGTGCCTTGACGCTAGTCAAGGGCATCTCTTGGAGCGGACGGCGGTATACCGGTGGTACCTTCGGTGACCACTGGCCGGACGTGCTGCTCGAACCTGACGGACTGCTTGGCGATCCCGGTGATCCGGTTCCAGCCAGCGCCGACCGGACGGGCACAATCCGCCTGCGGTCGCAGATCCACGAGCAGCTCAGCCGACATGACGATTCCTGCGGGCAGCAGGTAGCCAGGCGTCTTGTTCGCTGCGAACATCAGATTCGACACGGGGCTCACCTCCACTCGAAAGAACTCTTCATGATCAACGTCCGCGGGCCTTCGGCCCCGGTGACTGTAGGTTATGGGGTCCGGCAGCCGAAGGCAACACTTTTTCCCACATTGCCCCAATTCGGGTACGACTTTCGTCTACCCACCCTGAGCTGCGACGTCAGAACTCCTGTCACCGCAACCAACCGAGCACTGTCAGTTGGCCTTCTGCACGGTCTCCGCTTGCGCGACCAACGACAACACCGCGGCACCGAACTTGTTCAGTTTGGTCGCGCCGATACCGGAAATCGCGACCAGTCCGGCTTGATCGATGGGCCGTTGTTCCGCGATGGCGACCAGGGTCGCGTCGGTGAACACCACGTACACCGGCACCTTCAGCGCCCGCGCCTGGTCCGAGCGCCAACTCTTCAACCGCGCCAACAGGTTCTCGTCGATGTCAGATGGACAGTCCGCGCAACGTCCCAGTTTCACCGGCAACGTACCGACGAGTAGTTCACCGCAGACGCGGCAGCGCGGCGTCTGCACTGGCTCGTTGACGCTGGGCCGGTTGCGTGCGGCGACTCGGGCCGCCGGGTGGTCTTCGGGGACCAGTCCATAAAGGAACCGACTCCGCCTGCGGTAGCGCCTGCCACCGCCCGCCCTGGCCAACGCCCAGGACAACCACAGGTGGTGCCGGGCACGGGTGACGCCGACGTAGAGGAGCCTGCGCTCCTCCTCGACCGCGGCCTCGTCGTTGTCCGCGTGCTGGATCGGCAGCGTTCCGTCGACAAGACCGACCAGGAACACGGCGTCCCATTCCAGGCCCTTGGCCGCGTGCAGCGAGGCGAGCGTCACGCCCTCGACCGTGGGCGGGTGCTGCGCCTCGGCGCGCTGGTGCAACTCGGCGACGTACTGGGCGAGGTCGGCGCCCTCGATCGCGCCGGCCAGTTCCTCGGCCAACTCGACCAGGCCGAGCAGCGACTCCCAGCGTCCTCGGGCCGCGCCACCAGCGGGCGGGTCGGCGGTGAGGCCGAGCGGGGCGAGCAGTTCGCGCACCACTCCGGGCAGGTCGCCTGCCGGCGCGGCCGGGATCGCGACGCGCAGCACGTTCATGGCCTGGCGCACTTCCTGCCGGGCGAAGAACCGTTCGCCGCCACGCACCAGGTACGGGATCTCGGCCTCGGTGAGCGCCTGCTCGTACACCTCGGACTGGGCATTGACCCGGAACAGGATCGCGACCTCGCTCGCGGACACGCCCCCGTCGAGCAGCTGCCTGACCCGGCCCGCGACCGCGACGGCCTCGGCCGGCTCGTCGTCGAATTCGGCGAAGCGCGGTTCCGGTCCTGGCTTGCGCTGGCCGATCAGCTTCAACCTCGACCCGGCCGGACGATCCCGCGCCGCACCGATGACCCGGTTGGCCAGGCCGACGACCTCGGGGGTGGACCGGTAGTCGCGTTCCAGCCGGACGACGACCGCTTCCGGGAAGCGCCGGGTGAACTCCAGCAGCGGACGCGGCGAGGCGCCGGTGAAGGAGTAGATGGTCTGGTTGGGATCGCCGACGACGGTCAGGTCGTCGCGGCCGCCGAGCCACGCGTCCAGCACGCGCTGCTGCAGCGGGGTCACGTCCTGGTACTCGTCCACGACGAAGCAGCGGTAGCGCTCGCGGAACTCGGTGGCGACCTCGGCGTTTTCCTCAAGGGCCGCGGCGACGTGCAGCAGCAGGTCGTCGAAGTCGAGCTGCCTGGCCTGGGTCTTGTACTGCTCGTAGAGCCGGTAGACCTTGGCGACCTGCTCGGCGGGCGCCGGGGTGTCGCGGGCGTGTTTGGCGGCGACGGCCGGATAGTCCTCGGGGGTGATCAGGCAGGCTTTGGACCACTCGATCTCGCCCGCGAGGTCGCGCAGGGCCTCCGCCTCGGTGGCAATGCCCGCGGCGTGCGCGGCGCGGCTGACCAGCCGGAGCTTGCCGTCGAGCAGTTCCCACTGCTCGTCGCCGACCACCCTCGGCCAGAAGTAGCGGAGCTGGCGCAGCGCGGCCGCGTGGAAGGTCCGGGCCTGGGCACCGGCGACGCCGAGCGAACGCAACCTGGTGCGCATCTCGCCCGCGGCGCGCGCGGTGAACGTGACCGCGAGCACTCCGCCGGGGGCGACGTGGCCCGCGGTGACCAGGTTCGCGATCCGCCTGGTGATCGCCCGCGTCTTGCCGGTACCGGCGCCTGCCAGCACACACACGGGGCCGCGCGGCGCGAGCACCACCTCGCTCTGCTCTGGGTCAAGTCCGTCTAGTACCCGCCGTGACCCGTCCATGACCCTGCATCCTGACAGAGTCGCCGGGCATCATCGCGAAGGCGGTGCCGCGAGCCGGTGAAGATAACGGAAGGCAACGCGCCCTCCATGCAGGTGGAGCCCGGCCGTATCCTGGTATTCATGGCTGGAAAGCAGGACAAGGCAGCGCAGAAAGAGGCGGCCGCCGCGCGTAAGGCGGAGCGACGCGGCAAGTTCCGCGCGAACGTCAAGAACACCTTCGAGGCGTTCAAGATGCAGCGCCGCGAGGACAAGCTGCTGCTCCCGCTGATGATCGGCGCGTTCCTCGTGCCGGTCGCGCTCGCACTCCTGATCAGCCTGGTGATCCTGAAGCTGACCGTCGTCTCGCTGGTGTCGACGCTGGTGCTCGGCGTGCTGGTCGGCGTCCTGCTCGCGTTCATCATCTTCGTGCGCCGCGCGCAGAAGGGCATGTTCGCCCGGGTAGACGGCCAGCCCGGCGCTGCGGCGTGGGTGCTGGACCAGTTGCGCGGTTCCTGGCGCGTGTCACAGTCGGTAGCGGGCACCACCCAGTTGGACGCGGTGCACCGCGTGATCGGCAAGCCGGGCATCATCCTGGTCGCCGAGGGCGTGCCGCACCGGGTGAAGGGCCTGCTCGCGCAGGAGAAGAAGCGCATGGCGCGGGTGGTCGGCACCACCCCGATCTACAACGTGATCGTGGGCAACGAAGAGGGCCAGATCCCGCTGCCCAAGCTCCAGCGGCACATCATGAAGCTGCCGTCGAACATCAACAACAGCCAGATCGACACGCTGGAATCCCGTCTCGGCGCGCTGGCCAGCCGTGGCGCGGCGCTGCCCAAGGGCCCGCTGCCGCCCGGTGCCAAGATGCGCAGCGTGCAGCGCGCCATCCGCCGCAGGTAGGACTGGCTCAGCGCAGGTTGACGACGATCGTGCCGAGGAGCCGGTCGTGCAGGCCGCGGTGGTCGGTGTTCCAGATCGCCGCGGGCACGATCAACGCGGCCAGCACCGCCCTCGGGATCGCGCGCAGCGGCCCGACCATGGCTTTCCCGTCGATGCGGACCACCCGGATGCGCAGCAGCGCCGTGCCGACGGTGGTGCCGAAGAACGAGACGCCGACCGCCGCGATCAGCAGCCAGGCGACCACTCCCCAGTAGTTCTGCGCCTGCATGCTGGCCGGGTCGGCGAGGTGCGGGTGCACGAACGCGGCGGAGACCAGTCCGGCGACCAGGCAGTCGATGACGAACGCGACGAACCGCCTGCCCATCGACGAGACCGAACCCTGGCCCGTCTCGGGCAGGCCGAGCCGCTGACCTGGATAGTCCTGGGCCGTTTCTGCCGACGTCGAGGGCTCCGGCGCGGTGCCGGCCAGCCAGTTCTCCATCCAGCTCACGAGGCCAGCCTAATCGCCCGAGTGACAGCGCCCTGCGGGTGCTCAGCCGCGCCGTTAACATCAGCGAAACATGAGGGTGACGGTCGGGCAACACCGCGCTCATACCGTCGTCACCCATAAGGATGCCGTGCCCTACTGACGCGCCGGTCCCAGACACGAAGGAGCCAAAGAGGGTGTTCACCAGTCCCGACGAGGTGCAGCGGTTCATCCGCGACGAGGACGTCAAGTTCGTCGACGTTCGGTTCTGCGACCTGCCCGGCATCATGCAGCACTTCACCGTGCCGGCCACGTCCTTCGACGAGGACGCCATCGCCGACGGTCTCGCGTTCGACGGTTCCTCGGTCCGCGGCTTCCAGCAGATCCACGAGTCGGACATGCTGCTGCTGCCCGACCTGGCGACCGCGCGCCTCGATCCGTTCCGGATCGAGAAGACCCTGATCGTCAACTTCTTCGTGCACGACCCGTTCACCCGCGAGGCGTACAGCCGCGACCCGCGCAACATCGCGCGCAAGGCCGAGCAGTACATCAGCGAGTCCGGTGTCGCCGACCTGTGTTACTTCGGCCCGGAGGCCGAGTTCTACCTGTTCGACTCGGTGCGCTTCGACACCACCGAAAACGCCTCCTTCCACGAGATCGACTCGGAAGCCGGCTGGTGGAACACGGGCGCGGACGAGCACGGCGGCAACCAGGGCTACAAGGTCCGCTACAAGGGCGGCTACTTCCCGGTCAGCCCGACCGACCACTTCGCCGACCTGCGCGACAAGATCACGCTGAACCTGATGGACTCGGGTTTCACCGTCGAGCGCGCGCACCACGAGGTGGGCACCGGCGGCCAGACCGAGATCAACTACAGGTTCAACACGCTGCTGCACGCCGCGGATGACCTGCAGCTGTTCAAGTACATCGTGAAGAACACCGCGTGGCAGGCGGGCAAGACCGCGACCTTCATGCCCAAGCCGCTCTTCGGTGACAACGGCTCCGGTATGCACTGCCACCAGTCGCTGTGGCGCGACGGCCAGCCGCTGTTCTACGACGAGTCCGGCTACGCGGGCCTGTCCGACACCGCCCGCCACTACATCGGCGGCATCCTGCACCACGCGCCGAGCCTGCTGGCCTTCACCAACCCGACGGTGAACTCCTACCACCGCCTGGTGCCCGGCTTCGAGGCGCCGGTCAGCCTGGTCTACTCGCAGCGCAACCGCTCCGCCTGCGTGCGCATCCCGATCACCGGCGACAATCCCAAGGCCAAGCGCCTCGAGTTCCGTTGCCCGGACTCCTCGGGCAACCCGTACCTGGCGTTCTCCGCGATGCTGCTGGCCGGCCTTGACGGCATCAAGAACAAGACCGAGCCGCCGGCTCCGGTCGACAAGGACCTCTACGAGCTGCCCCCGGAGGAGCTCAAGGAGGTCGCGCAGGTGCCGGCGTCGCTGGACGCGGTGCTGAACAGCCTGGAGGGCGATCACGACTTCCTGCTCGAAGGCGGCGTGTTCACCCCCGACCTGATCGACACCTGGATCTCGCTCAAGCGCGAAACCGAGATCGACCCGCTGCGGCTGCGCCCGCACCCGTACGAGTTCGCCCTCTACTACGACGTGTGAGTTAGTGCGCTAACACGTCGTCACGGACACAGGGCGGCGGCCGAGGAACAGTCCCGGCCGCCGCCCTGAACTATGTCCGGAGTCAGTCACGTGCCCGGTCGAGCACCTCCTCCAGGCGTAACGGGCTCGGCGGGTGGTAGCTCAGGCACATCGGCGACGCGATCTTGTGGAAGCCGAACGCCTCGCCCGCCACGTAGAACTGGCCGCGTTCCAGCAGCGAGATGTCCGGCACCGCGCTCGCCTTGGCCCTGGCGAGTTCGTTGGCCGCGGCGATCTGCGCCGGACTGTTGAGCCGGCCGAAGAACTGGGTCATCGCGTTGCCGACGACCTGGTTGTGCAGGCCCTTCGGCGCCTGCGTCGCGAAGATCAGGCCGAGCCCGTACTTGCGCGCCTGCGACGCGAGCACGATCGTGCTGCGGGTGCTCGCGGTGAGCGTGCCGGACGCGGCCAGGGTCTGCGCCTCGTCCATCACGAACAGTCCGCCGAGCGGCCGGTCACCGGCGGGGTGGCGTTTGACCCACGCGAACAGCTCCATCTGCAGCTGGTTGACGAAGTTCTGCCGCTGCTCCTCCCCCGGCAACCCGACGAAGCTGATCACCGACACCCGGGCGCGTTTGCCCGCGCCCGGGGTGAGCAGCAAACCCGGATCGACGGTGGTGACGTCGCCTGCCAGGAGCGGATCGTTGATCATCGCGGCCTTGAGCACCTCGGCGAGCCCGGCGGCGATCCGGTGCCCGTCGTTGAGCGTGCTGGTGCCCTCCGGCAGGTCGGCCAGTATCTCGATCAACCCGGGCAGGCTGCGCGATCCGGTGCGCGCGTGCCGCACGACGGCTTCGCGCAACACCGCGAGCCCGATGTTGACCTTGGCGGTGCTCCCTGTCAACCGGGCCTGCGGCGCGAGCGACGCGACCGCGACGTCCACCGCGGCGTTGAACTCGTCCTCGTCGTCGAGCACGCCCGCGAAGTCGGGCAGCGCCTGGAACGCGAGCGGCCGACCGGCGGCACGGCCGGGAGTCCAGATGACGACGTCGGTGCCGGCCAGGTAGCGCCGCGCCAGGTCGACGTCGCCGGGTTGCCAGCCGTCCGGCGGTTCCGGCCACGCCTCGCCGAGGCGGGCGAGGTCGTTGTTGGGATCGAGCACGATGGTGGACACCCCGCGCAGCGCGCATTCCTCCACGATCCGCCGGATCAGCACGGTCTTCCCCGACCCTGATCCGGCGAACATCGCGGTGTGCTTGCGCAGCCCGGCCAACTCGATGGTGACCGGCTCGCCGGTGTCGATGTCCCTGCCGAGCGCGAGCTCCTCCGGATTCGGCGGCGGGCGGCTGTCATCGGCCCGTTGACCGTTGGGGCTGCCGGGCAGCACCGAGGACAGCAGCTCGGACCGGCTCGCCGGACGCCGTTCCACCAGCCATTCGAGCAGTTCGGTCCCGCCGTGGGTGAGCATCTTGTCCAGCGCCCAGAAGGTCCGAGCGTCCGATTCGGACAGTCGGAACTCACGCCCGCCCGCTGCGTGGAACTTGGCCACTTCCTGCTGCGTGACCCTGCCCGGCGACCAGACGTTGTTGCGGATCAGGATCAGGTGCCGGTTGTCGGTATCCGGGCGGACGCCCGCCGCCGCCTGCGCCTTGCGCAACCGGGGCAGCACGGCCAGGTGGTGTGAGGCGAAGATCGTCCGGAACGCCCAGCGTTCCTGCAGGTCGGACGTTTCATCGACGGTGTGGGTCAACCACGCGTGCAACTCGTGGTTGTCACCTTCTGGCCGTTCCGGCGCCCATTCCATGTTGTCGTCGCCGACCTCGCTGATCCACGAGCGCAGCCCGGCCATCAGCAGTTCGGGCATGGCCTCGTCCTCGTCGCGCGCGGCGAGCAGCGCGGACACGTCCGCTTCTTCCTTGAGCTGGGCGAACCAGGCGTCCAACCCGGCGAAACGGTTCGATCCAGGTGGCGGCGTCGCCGGCAGGTCGGGCAGCGGCTCGTCGCCGAACGTGGTCAGCTCGCGGACCTGACCGGTGCGCACGCACCACTCGATGTGCCCGCCGATGCGTTTCCACAGGTCGCGCGGGGTGCGTTCCTCCCATTCCTTGAACGCGGACGGCGCGACCGGCCAGGTCGGGTACGGCGGGACGAACCGCAGCGCGCGGTAGTCGACCTCGAACCGCTTGTCCACCAGCGCCTTGGCGAGTTCGCCGTCCCGGATCCTGCCGAGGAACGCTGATTCGCGGAACCGGTCCGGCACGCTGTCGGCGGCCTGTTGTTTGATCTGTACCCAGGTGTCGGGCAGGCAGGCGAGCACGGTCATGGTCCGGCGGGTGACCTCGCGCAGCTCCATCAACCCGTCGGCGATCTGGGCGACCAGAAGGCCCTCGGCGGTGGCCCGCCCGGTCCGCTGCGCGGAGCGGGCGAGGAGGGTGTCGAGCTGGTCGACGGCGATCACGGTCGGCCCGGTCAGGGCGAGCAGCCGGGTGATGTCGCGGACCAGCGACAGGGCGGACGGCTCGCGCAGGCCGATCCCCCACTTGCGCCGCTCGCCGCGTTTTCCCTCCTCGTAGCGGCCCAGGTAGGACTCGCCGGCGTCGCGCGTGCCGTCGTTCTCGCTGGCGCACAGCACCAGGGCCCTGGCGACGTCGGCGCATTCCACGGCCACCTGCCGGTCCAGCTCCCGCAGCGCGACCATGAAGGCGTCGACGTGTTTGCGCGACAGGCCACGGCCACCGACGATCTGGCTGGTCGCGGCGCCGATTCCGGCCCGTTGGCAGGCTCGGCGCAGGAAACTGGCCAGCTGGGTGTCCCCGCTGTCGTCCACTCTGGACAGACCACTGCGCAGCGCCTCCAGGGTGTTGTCCCAGAACGCCTCGCCCGCGGTGAGGTTGTTCAGGAAGAAGTAGCCACCCATCCGGTGGGTCTGTCTGCGGACCAGCCCGAGCAGGTGCGTCTTGCCGATCCCTTTCTGTCCTTGCAACACAAGGCCGATCGGGCTCGGTCCGTCGCTCGCGGCGGCTTCGCGAATCCCCCTGTCCAGCCTCGCGAGCGCATCGGTGTGCAGGCCGTCGACGTGGTACGGCGAATCGCGCCAGACGTGGTCCGGGGTGTCCGCCCAGTTGAAGTGCAGTGAGGTGAGCGCGGTCAGCTCATCGATCATGACGCCTCGATGGCCAGCAGATGGTTGGCCTCACCGCCGATGACGATCGCCGCGTCCTGATCGGCCACGGTGAGAGCCTTCCGATCGGAGCTGGGAGCCAGATTGATCTGACCCGTGCGGCTCAGTTCCTTGAACACCTTGTCGACGTCGGCACGTGCGGCCCCGCCGAGCAACGGCCGCAGGTCCACCAGCGCGACCCAGTCCTGGGACGAGCCAGCCAGTTTGCGGTAGGCGATCCTGATCCGTTCCTCGATCTCCGCGCCGGTCAGCTCGACGCGCTGGGCGAACACGTCCGGCAGGCTCAGCCGCTCTCGCCGCAGATAGGTGTCGAATCCGCTGAACAGCAGGTACATGGCGGGCACCAGCAGGCTGCGCGCGCGTGGGGGCGGCGGCGCTTCCTGCCCGAATTCGTCACGACACCAGGCAATACCGCGTTCGGTGATCGTGTGCGCGAGGGCCCGCCCACGTTTTCTGCTGGTGACGTAGTCGTGCTTGTTCAGCTCGACACGTTCCTTGCTGTCCAGGGTGAAACCGACGATCTCCCGCAGCTCCGGGTTGGACACCTCGCGGCCCAACACCAGCAACGTGAACATCGCCGCGGTTTGCTTGTGCCCCAATCGATTGGTCATTCGAGACTCCTCTGCATCAGTTGGTTGATCAAAGTCACGGCCTCCGGCGGTGCAGGCACCTGGCCTTCCTGGTAGGAGTTGTCGCGTTTGAGGACAACGGCGAGATCCCCTACCAGCTCGTGCAGCCACGACCGATTGGCCGCGCTCACCGCGAGAAACATGTCGCCCAGGAGTTCGCCGACGAGCTCCCACATCAACGGGCGCAGTTGCGCCTCGGCAACTTCGGAAAGCACTTGGCGCAGCTCGGGTCCGTCCTCGTCGGCGCGGCCGTTGAGCTCGTTCGCGAGGTAGCGCGCGACCTCCAGGACATCGACCAACGGACCGAGCCGCAGGTCCCGCAGGTTGCCGACGTAGCCGGGCAGCACCGTCGCCGGGGTGTTGCCCGTCAGCACCGGGATGACTCTGCGGTCCTGGCCGATCGACCGGCGCACGAACTGTTCCAGCTGTGCCGACTGCCAGCGCTTGATCTCGGTGTCCACCAGGAGGCACAGGTGCCGGGCGTCGTCCTCGGAGCGGTCCAACAACGAACGCTCACCGGACAGCGAGCGTTTCGCGCGGATGCCGAGATCGTCGAGGCTGCGGACCAGTTTCAACGCGAAGTCCGCCAGGGGACGCGGGGTGCTGATCAACAGGTCGTGGCGGAACTCCCGATAGCGAGTGCGGACCTCGGCGACGTAGGCGTCCCGGTTCTCCGCGAGCAGGTCCGTGCGGTCGAAGTCGTGCGCGATCACCGCGGCGATCGTTTCCAGGGCGAAACTGATCTGGTCCGGGCCAGGGCTTGGCTCGGCGAGCACCGAGAGCTGCTCGCCGAAACTCCAGTAGGAGACATAAGGCAGGGTGAGGTGCCGGGACATCAACTCGACCGGCACGGACATGTCCAGCCAGTTCGCGAACAGGTCCTTGGTCTGCGCGACACAGGTCCGCCGCCAGTCTTCCGAGCGGTCGTACTCTTCGCGCGTGTCGAAGCGGGACAGCACCGGCAGCACGGTGAGCGCGGGCCGGTCGAACGGGAGCTTGTCGCGCGCGACGTTCGCGCGGCGGGCGATGTCGACCGCGCCGCCGACGCTCTGCTGGTTCGCGGTGAACAGCGCGACCAGGCGATCCGGCAGGTGCGCTGTGCAGATGCCCGCGATGTCGGAGACACCGGTGCGGCTGTCCAGCAGCACGAAGTCGTAGTCGCTGGTCCACTGTTCGCGGCAGCGTTCGAGGTATTCGCCGAAGCCGTCGTCGTAGAGCCCTCCCCAGTCGATCCGCTGCACCTTCTCGACATGGTCGCGGCCTGCCGGGATGAGTGCGACCGGGTCGGCCCCGCTGAGCCGGATCGCGTAGTCGGCTGGTTGCGTCCGGCCTGCGCGGAAATCGTCGACCAGATCCACGACTCCCCTGGCGTCGGTGGTGTCCAACTGGTGCTCGAAATAGTGGTGCAGGCCAGGAGCTTCGAGGTCCCAGTCAACGCACAGCACCCGGTGTCCCCAGCGGGCCAGCAGAACCGCGATGTTGGCGAGCGCGAAGCTGCGGCCGACGCCACCCTTGTACGAGTAGAAGGTGATGACTGTGCCCGGCATCGGCGTCAGAATTTCGGCAGTCGCGGGCGGCGGGACGCCTCGGGCTTCGGCATGGTCACCGGCCAGTCCGGTTGCCAGTCCGGCACCCGCCCGATGATCTGCACCAGGTCTTCGGCGACCCGGTCCATCGCGCGGTGGAAGTCCAGGTAGGCGGCGCTGGCCTGGAACTGTGGGTAGGGCTGGTTGAGATCACGGAAGCTGCGCATCCGGCGTGCCTTCGCGTACTGCGGGAAGTTCTCCGAATCCGAGAAGATCACTGGATAGATCAAGCCCTCGGGCTGCTCCTCAGAAGACATACCGACGATTTCCTCCCGCTTTGCCATGGAATGCCATTCGGCAAGGCACCATTCGTCCTGGAAATATCTGGGCGAGCACACCGGTAGCAGAATTCGGGTTCGGCGCAACGCGCGCTGCAATTGCAACGGCCAGACGGCACCGGCCGGCAGGTCGGCATCGTAGAAGACCTTGACGTCGAAGTCGGCATTGTCGTCGAGCAGTTCGGAAAGCCGGGGATAGAAATGATTCTTGATCCACTCCGGCACGGTGTGGCTGGAACGTTGGTAGCTGATGAACACGTCGTACTCATACACGTGGGCCATCGGTCCTTCCAACTCGGTCCCGGGTCCGAGCTCGATCGTACGGGTGGCGGAAGCAGCAGGAATAGTCGTAAAAGCGGCCAGAAGCTGGCCAATAACTGGCCACCGGGCACCGGTCGGGCACACTTCGGGTTATCTGGGACGGCAGAATTCACGAATCCGGGAGCACGGAATGTCGAACGATGTCGTACCGATCGTGTTCATCAGCTACGCGCACGATTCGGTGGAACACAAAGAGCGGGTACGCGAGTTCGCAACATTTCTGCACTCGGGGATCGGTTTGGCGGTGGTACTGGACCAGTGGGTCGACAATGTGCGACAGGACTGGGCGTTGTGGGCGACGCAGCAGCTCACCGGCGCCGATTTCGTGATCGTGATCGCGTCACCGGATTACCGGAAACGCGCGGAAGCAACAGTCCCGGCACACGTGGGGCGCGGATCGCAGTACGAGGCGATGGTGCTGCGCGACGCCCTCACCAAAGACCTGGCCGCGGCGACCCGGCGCATACTGCCGGTGGTGCTGCCCGGCGGATCGGTCGACGACATCCCGGCCTTCCTGGCTCCCTACTCGACGACCCACTTCACGATCGGCGAATTCACCTGGGCTGACGTGACCGACCTGGTCAACGCGATCACCGGGATCAGCACGCACCCGATGCCACGGCGGGGAGAGTGGACGGGCGGTCGCCGACCGGATCCAGTCGAGGCCGACGGCGCGTTGCGCTGGCGCGAACACAGTCCGGGCCTGCGAATCGACACCGCGACGATCGACGGGCTGCACTATCCGGGCAGCATCGTGCTGCGTTCGACCGGCGAGACGACAGCGGCTTTCGCCGACGTCGATCTGGGTGGTGCGTACCAGCGGTTCACGGCCTTCGCCAGCGTTCTCGACGATGCCAGGGAGCCCTTTCAGGTGGCCCGATTCCGGGTGCTGGTCGACGGCGAGCCGGTCGCGGACCACGAATCCGCGTTGGGCAAGCCGCGCGACATCGACGTGTCGGTGGCTGGGGGGATGGTGTTGCGGTTGGAGATGTATCGGGCGAGCGGGTCAGTGGACTTGGCCTGGGCTGACCCGACTCTGTCCTGAGACGTCCTGAGACGGCAGCGGCTCGTTGTCCTGAGACGGCTGTCGCACTCTGTCCTGAGACGGCAGTCGCGCCCTACCCATCGATCGCTGCCGCGCTCTGCCCTTCGATCGCTGACGCGCTCTGCCCTTCGATCGCTGTAGCGCTCTGCCCTTCGATCGCTGACGCGAAGTGCGCGGTGATCCAGACGGGGTCGGTGATGGCGGTGCCGACGATGACGCTGGTCGCGCCGAGGCGTAGGGCGGCGGCCGCGGTGTCGGGGGTGTGATAGCGGCCTTCGGCGAGGAGCGGGATACCGGCCGGGAGGGCGGTGCGCAGCGCGGCGACCAGGGCCAGGTCCGGCCCTGCCGCGCGGGGGCTGTTCGGGGTGTAGCCGGACAGGGTGGTGGCGACCAGGTCCGCGCCTGCTGCGACCGCGGCCATTCCTTCCTCCACTGTGGACACATCGGCGAGCAGCAGCCGACCGGCTTCGTGCACGGCGTGGATGGTGTCGGCGAGAGTGGCGCCGTCCGGGCGGGGGCGGGTGGTCGCGTCGGTGGCGACGATGTGCGCGCCCGCGCGGATCACGGCGTGCGCGGCGGCGACCGTCGGGGTGATGTAGACGCCCTGTTCGCCGTCCTTGGTGAGGCCGATGACCGGCACGTCGACCGCGCGCACGACCGCTGCCACGTCCTCGACACCACCGACGCCGCCGCAGCGGATCGCTGCCGCGCCACCGAGTTCGGCCGACCTGGCCAGCCGGACGATGGTCTGGGTGTCGCGCAGCGGATGCCCGGCGCCCGCTTGGCAGGACACGATGAGCCGGCCGGAAATCTGGTCGATGATCATGTGTTCTCCCTGGCCAGCAGCGCGGCACCGATGACCGGTGCGGCCGGTCCGAGCGCAGCGGGCAGGACCGGGATCGCTCGGCCCGGCGGGCGGATTTCGGCGCGGAGTGCGGCGGCCAGCGGGCTGAGGAATTCGGCGCCGATGCGGGACACACCGCCTGCGACGACGACGGCGTCAAGGTCGGTGGCGGTGACGAAACCGGCCAGGGCCCGACCGAGAACCGTTGCGGCGCGGGTGATCGCGGTGCGGGCCTCGTTGTCACCGGCCCGCATGCGCGCGACCACGGCGGGCACGGTCACTTCGCCTGCGGCGGCGGCGATGGCCGGGCCTGCGGCGATGGCCTCCAGGTGATCGAAATGGCCGCAACCGCACGGGATCTGGCCTCGCACTGGCACCAGGAGGTGGGCGATCTCGCCCGCGCTGTGGTGCGATCCGCGAATCAGTTCGCCGTCGACGGTGAGCGCGCCGCCGACACCGGTGCCGATGCTGACGTGCAGCACCCTGCGGTGCGGCGCACCTGCCCCGTGCCGGGCTTCGGCGAAGGCCAGGGCGCGGACGTCGTTGTCGACGGTGACGGGCAGGCCGGTCAACCGGGTCAGTTCCGCGCGGACGCGGGCTCCCTGCCAGTTCGGCAGGATGCCGGTCGCGGACTGGACGACGCCGTCGCGGTCGATCAGGCCGGGGGCGCCGACGCCGATGGCGGTTGGGGCGCCACCGAGTTCGCCGATCAGGGCGGCCACCTGGGCCAGGACGGCTTGGGCACCGGCGGCGGGGGTGGGCGCGGTGACGGTTTCACCGAGTTGAGCGTTGTCGTCGAGGAGACCCGCGGCGATCTTGGTGCCGCCGATGTCCACGCCGATCGTGCTCATCGCAGACCGGCGGCGACCAGGCGGGCGCGTACCTGGCCGATTTCGTTGTCCGCCAACGGGATCTGCGGTGGCATGGTGATCGGGCAGTCGATCACGCCGCGCAGGTGCAGGGCGGCCTTGAACGCGCCGAGCGCCGAGGAGCCGCGTCCCATCCGGTTCGGGTCGCCCGCGTTGACCAGGTCGAACAGTTCGACGAGCCGGTTCTGTTCGCGTGCTGCGGCAGCCCAGTCGCCCGCAAGGCAGCGGTCGTGCAGACGGACGTAGCCGTGCGGGTCGACGTTGCCCAGACCGGGCACGACGCCGTGCGCGCCCATGTGCAGGGCGCTGTCCACGGTCAGTTCGGAGCCGGTGAACACGCGGAATCCGGGCAGGTCGCGGCTGCGCAGCAGGGTGGCGCGCAGGGCGCCGTCGTCGCCGCTGGAATCCTTCAACCCGGCCAGCACGCCGTCGGCGGCGAGGGCGAGCAGCACGTCGGCGGGCAGTTTGGTGTGCACGGAAACCGGTAGGTCGTAGGCGTAGACCGGGAGGTCGAGCCGACTGGCGAGGAGCCGGAAGTGCCGGTCGATCTCGGCGGGGTGGGTGCGGGTGTAGAAGGGCGCGGTGGCCACGATGCCGTCGGCGCCCGCCTTTTCGGCGACGCGAGCGTGGTCGAGCACGCGCAACGTGGTCATGTCGATCGCGCCTGCCAGCACCGGGACCTGACCGGCGACGTGCCCGACCACGGTTTCGACCACGCGCTGGCGGTGTGCGTCCGGGAGGAATGCGACCTCGCTGGTGGACCCGAGCACGAACAGGCCGTGCACGCCCGCGTCGAGCAGGAAGTCGACGAGCCGGGTCAGCGATGCGACATCGACGTCGAGATCGGGGGTGAGCGGAGTGCAGACCGGGGGGACGACGCCATGCAGGGTTTCGGGGGTACTCACGATGCCTTTCCTGTCGGGGTTGTTGTCGCGACTACATTCGCGGCTGTGCGCGAGTTGCCGTCGATGGTGTCCTCGACGCGCACCGCGTCCGGTCGCAGCCAGCGCTGCACGCGGGTCGGCGCGTCGATGCCGATCAAAATCAGCACGACGAAGGTCAGCACGAACGACAGCACGGCGAGCGCGGTGCCGAGCGTCATGGTCGCGGCGAGGCTGGCGCCGAGCAGCGGAGCGACCGCACCGCCGAGCGCGCCGACGTTGTAGCTGAACCCGAGGCCAGCCGCGCGCGAGCGCACGTCGAAGTAGCCGCCGATCCACTTCGGCAGCAGACCGGAGATGCCCTGGCCGAAGACCTGCTGAAGGAACAGCAGCACGCCGAGCAGGACCAGGTTTCCGCCGCCGATGGCGAACACCGGGAAGATCAGCACCTGCGAGACCAGCAGACTGACCCAGTAGGCCCGCGCGGTGCCGAACTTGTCGCCGGTGAACCCGGCCACCCAGCAGCCGACGGCGGCGCCGAGCCCGGCGAAGAACAGCACGTTGCTGGTGCTCGCGGCGCCGTAGTGCAACTCGGATTTCAGGTACGTGGGCAGCAGCGACTGGATGGGCCAGGAGTACAGGAAGGCGCAGAACACGATCAGCATGACCATCACACCGGTCGGCCAGCGGCGTCCGCTGAACTGGACCATGAACGTCACGAACACCGCCGCCACGACCACGCCGAGCACGGCGACGATCGCGGCGCCGGACACGACGCGCAGGAAGATCAGCACCAGCGCGGCGAACGCGATCGCGGCGAGTGCCGCGTTGAGCGGGGCGCGGCCACCCCGGAACAGAACGTCCAACATGGACGGTGGCTTGCCGCCGGTTTCGGTGGCCTGCGCCCAGTCACGCGACTCGGGCAGGCTGCGGCGCAGCCAGATCGCGACCGCGACCGGCAGCAGGCCGATGAAGAACAGCGCCCGCCAGCCCCACGCGGGCACGACCAGTTCGTAGACGCCCGCGGCGAGCACGGTGCCGATCGAGTAGCCGGAGATGAGGAACCCGCTGGCTTTGTTGCGCAGCCGGGTCGGCCAGGACTCGATCACGTAGGTCGAACTGGCGCCGTACTCCCCTGCCATGCCGAGCCCGATCACCAGGCGCGCCGCGAACAGGACGCCGTAGGTGGGGGCGAGTCCGCAGGCCAGCGTGCCGACGGAGAACAGCAGGATGCTGGTGACCATGGCCATCCGCCTGCCGTACCGGTCGCCGAGCGCGCCGACCGCGAGGCCACCTGCCCACCGGGAGATGAACGCCGCCGAGACCAGGGTGGTCGCCTGCACGGTCGACAGTCCGAAGGTGGACTTGACCTCGGTGAGCACCAGGGTGATCAGCACGAAGTCGAACCCGTCGAGCAGGTAGCCGAGCCAGGCGGCGACGAACGCCTTCCACTGGGCTCCGCTGATCTGCCGGTACCAGGTTCCGGCTGGCAGGGCTGCGGGTGGGGATGCCATGGTGCCTCCCAGCATCGCCGATCGGAGGATGTAGGACGTTGGACGTCCAACGTCTCCGGTACGATAGGCGACGTTCCGCAGCCTGTAAAGGGGAGGTCTTCGTGGTGGCACGCGGTCCGGTGCTCGATCCGCTGGCCGAGCGGATTCTGGCCATCATCCACCAGCGCGGACTCGGCGTCGGCGACCCGATCCCGACCGAATTGGAGCTGATCGACGAGCTGTCCGTATCGCGCAACAGCGTCCGCGAAGCTATCCGGGGGTTGCGCGCGCTGGGCATCGTGGACATCCGGCACGGCTTCGGCACGTTCGTCGGCGACGCCTCGCTCGGCGCGCTCTCACCGTCGCTCACCTTCCGCGCCCTCACCAACGGCACCCGCGACGACCTGCGCGGCCTGCGCGATCTGGTCGACCTCCGGGAACTCGTCGAGGTCGGCGTGATCGACCGGGTGGTCGGCAACCTCCCGGTATCGACCCTGGACCGGCTCGCCGAACTCTGCGAACGCATGGCCGAGACCGACCTCGACCCGGACGTGGACCGCGAATTCCACCGCACCCTCTACGCGGTGCTGGACAACCCGCTGGTCGGCCAGTTGATCGACGTGTTCTGGGACGCCTACCGCGCCGCGCACACCGCGCTCACCCTGCCTGGCAACACAAACACGACGCATACGGTCGCCCAGCACGCGGCCATCGTGACGGCGCTGCGCTCCGGGGATCCGGCAGCGGCGCGGGCCGCGATGACCGCGCACTTCACCGACATCAAGAACCGGCTGCGGCCGAGGCGCTGATTTTCGTCGGGGGTATCCGGCATCATCGGGGTCATGAACGAGGTCGAGCGGTCGTGGCAGCGGATCGAGAACTGGTTGCGGGACAACGCACCCGAGACGTACGCGAGCCTCAACCCGCCCGCGACCGACGCGGCCATCGCGGCGGCCGAGGAGTTCGTTGGCGTCTCGTTCCCGCCGGATGTGGTTGCGTCGCTGCGCATTCACGACGGAGTCGCGCCCGGTCCCGGCGCGTTCCAGCTTGCCGGTCGCTACGCGCCCTCGACTGTTGAGCGCGTCAGGAACAACTGGAAAGTGCTCACCGATCTGCTGCTCGAACAGTTCAACGACGAGGGCATGTCCGGGCACTGGTGGCATCCGGAATGGGTGCCGGTCGCCGAGGACAACGCCGCCTGCGAACTGATCGTCGACGGCCGCGCGGGCGAGGACAACGACCGGGTCGCCGTGCGGGACAAGTCCGAAGGCGCGTGGTGGAACAGCGACGGCTTCAACTGGCCGTCGTGGGGCGCGCTGCTCGCGGAGACCGCGGATCTGCTGTCCGGGGACAAAGTCGATGATCGGCACGTGCCGACGGTGATCTCGCGTCGGTTGCGCTGGACCTGGCGGGAGGAGATCGCCGAGCGGCCGGCATCGTTGCTGGCGCTGGCGACACCGTCACCAGAGGCGCGGCCGGTACGGAACAGTCCGGAGTGGATACTCGACATCGGGCACTGCTCCCTCACGTTCACGCGAAGCAGTCTGGACGAGCTCATCGCCGCGTTCGGCGGAGATCCTGCTGACGAAACCGGTGCGCCGCACGGACATCTGCCGATGATCCGGGTCGGCACCGTCGGCGAATGGGCGTTCGCCTTCGAACCGGACCGGCAGGCCAGGGTCAGCGCTTCGACGTTGCGGCGGCTGGACGCGGTGTCGATCACGGTCCACTGGGACGAGATCGAGCTGGCCACGGCGCGCGAACGGTTCACCACGCGCGATCCCGACGCGGTGACCGACGGCCTCCGCACGTTGCTCACCGAGGCGAACGTGCTCCCGATCGACCCGGAGCGCACCGTCGAGGAGGACATCCTGGCCGCGCTCGCGGTGGCGATCCGGCTCGGCCCCGGCGAATTCGACCCTGCGCTGCTGTCCGGTCCGCTGCGCGCAGTGCCGGTGCTGCCAATGTTGCCGGAGCCCGCGCACGAGCCCCGCCTGGTGCATGTCGAGTTCGACCACGATCTCATCGCCACCATCGAATCCGCGACCGAACCGCAGTTGCGCTCGGGAGTCGCGGACGCGTTGCGGCACGCCATCGACGCGACCGAGTTGGGCGAACATCCCGAATTCGGTGCCGCGCTGGACGCGGCGGTCGCCGGGCCGACCGGACCGGTCGACGACTTTTCCGCGCTCGGCGTCCTGCTCCGCACTCAGCACGCGGAGGCGACCGCTGCGTTCACGAGGATCTGGGAAAGCGCCGTTCCCGCGCCGGACCGACGCGCCTGGCGGCTCCGCTCGGACCTGGCGCGGGTGGTCGGCGAGTTCGTGGCGCGGCCTGCTGCGGTGTCGGCTTATTCGCTGGCCACGTTCCAGGAACAGGTCAGCCAACGCGACCGGCTACTGGCCGGACTCGCCGATGTCACCGTGCCTGCCGACGCCGTCGAGCGCCTCGCCGGGGAGTATCGGACACGGCACGCGCCCAGTCGGGAGCTGCCGCTTCGACGGCGTCAGTCTTCGTAGAAGACGCGTTCCACGACGGCGCGAGCGCGACGGGCGGTGCGCCGGTACTCGTCGAGGAACTCGCCGGGATCCGCAGCGTTACGGCCGGAAACGAGGTCGGCGACGGCGTGCAGTTCGCGGATCGCACTGGGCAGTTGATCGGATGCCTTGCCGCGCACCAACATCGTCGCGTTGCGTGCCTTGGTCGCCAGCAGCCACGCGGCCAGCAGTTCGACCGCGTCCGGCTCAGCCAGCAGGTCGGCATCCCGCGCGGCGCGGATTCCGTCCACTGTGGAGGTTGTGCGCAGGTCGGGTAGCACGGCGCCGTGCCGC
The DNA here is from genome assembly GCA_036494465.1 of Pseudonocardiaceae bacterium. Lineage (GTDB taxonomy): Bacteria > Actinomycetota > Actinomycetes > Mycobacteriales > Pseudonocardiaceae > CAJCJE01. Next base: position 3,919 of record DASXOJ010000282.1, on the reverse strand, counting down.
AACTGGAGCAGTTGGACTGTCCACTCGACATCCGCCAGGCCGCCGCGGCCCAGTTTGGTGTGTGTGCTCGGATCGGCGCCGCGCGGCAAGCGTTCGCTTTCCACCCGCGCCTTGATCCGCCGGATCTCGCGCACCTGCGTAGCGTCAAGCCCCTGTTCGGGATACCGCACCGGGTCGATGGCAGCGATGAAGCGCCCGCCGAGATCGGCGTCGCCCGCGATGAACCTCGCCCGCAACAACGCCTGCGACTCCCACACATCCGCCCACTTCGCGTAGTAGGCGACATACGAGTCGAGGGTGCGCACCAACGGCCCCTGCCGACCCTCCGGGCGCAGATCGGCGTCGACCAGCAGCGGCGGGTCCTGGCTCGGTGAACCGAGCGCGGTACGCACCGCCTCCGCGACCGAACCCGCCCAGCGCACCGCAGCCGATTCGGTGACACCCTCGTTGGGTTCACACACGAACAGCACGTCCGCGTCCGAGCCGTAGCCGAGCTCCTGGCCGCCGAACCGTCCCATGCCGATGATCGCCAACTTGGCCAGGGCCTCGCCCTTGGTGCGCAGCACCGCGGCGAGCGCGGCGGACAACACCGAACCGGCCACGCTGGTCAGCGCCGTGCACACGGTCGGCACGTCCAGCATGCCGAGCACGTCCGCGCTCGACACCCGCAACAGTTCGTGCCTGCGCAACGACCGCGCGGCCGCGACCGCGCCGCGCACATCGGGGTGTCGATGGACCGTGGCCAGCAGCGTGTCCGCGGGCGCAGGCTCCTTGGCGCCGAGCTCGTCGGGTTTGGCCAGCAGCCGCAGCGTTTCCGGCGCGCGCACCATCAGGTCCGGGATCAGCTTGGACGTGCCGAGCAGCTTCGCCAGCCGCTCGGCGACCGCCCCCTCGTCACGCAACAACCGCAGGTACCAGGGCGTGGTGGCGAGTGCCTCGGACAGTCGCCGGTAGGCGAGCAGGCCGCCGTCCGGGTCCGGGGTGTCGGCGAGCAGTCCGAGCAGCACCGGCAGGAGAGTGGTCTGGATGGCGGCTCGACGCGACACGCCTTCGGTCAGTGCCTCGATATGCCGCAGCGCGCCGTCCGGTGCGGCATAACCGAGCGCAGCCAACCGGGTCACCGCTTGTTTGGTGGTCAGGCGCAGCTCCTCGGTCGGCACCTTGGCCACGGCTTCCAGCAGCGGGCGGTAGAAAAGCTTCTCGTGCAGCCTGCGAATACGCGCGGCGTGCCGGTGGAACTCGAACAGCAGCACCTCGCCCGCTGCCCGGCCCCGGCGCGGCTGGATACCGGCCGCGCGCGCCAGCCAGCGCAGCTCCGGCTCGTCGTCGAACGCGGGGAACAGGTGCGTGCGACGGAGTTTGCGCAGTTGCAGGCGGTGCTCGATGTTGCGCAGGAACCGGTAGTCCTCGCCGAGCCCGGCCGCATCTTCTCGGCCGACGTAACCGCCCGCGCCCAGCGCGGCCAGCGCCTCGGTCGTCGACGCCGATCGCAGCGACTCGTCGCCACGACCGTGCACGAGTTGCAGCAGCTGCACGGCGAACTCGACATCGCGCAGGCCACCCCGGCCCAGCTTCAACTCGCGGTCCAGCAACTCGGTCGGCACATGATCCTCGACCCGGCGCCGCATCGCCTGCACGTCGACGACAAACCCGTCCCGGTCGCCCGCCGTCCACACCAGCGGACGCACCACGTCGAGGTACGCCTGGCCGAGCTCCGGGTCACCGGCGACCGGCCGTGCCTTCAACAACGCCTGGAACTCCCAGGTGCGCGCCCACCGCTGGTAGTAGGAGGCGTGCCCGTCGACCGTGCGGACCAGGTTGCCGCTCTTGCCCTCCGGCCGCAGCGCCGCGTCCACGTCGAACGCGGCCTCGGTGGCCACCCGCATCATCGCCATCGCGAGCTTGGTCGCCTTGGGCAGATCGCCCTCTGCGACGAACACCACATCCACATCGCTGACATAGTTCAGCTCGCGGCCGCCGCACTTGCCCATCGCAATGACCGCCAGGCGGCACGGCAACGGCTCGTCGGCAGGACACGTTTCGGCAACAGCGACCGCGAGCGCCGCGCGCAATGCCGCCTCCGCCAGCGTCGTCAGCTCCGCGGCGACCCGGGTGTAGCCGGGCTTGATGAGATTCGGTTCGACCAGATGACCGAGATCAGTCGCCGCGACCTGCAACAACAGCCCGCGATAGGCGAGCCGCAGGGCCCGAACCGCGTCGTTTCCGCGCAACGTGGCCCGCGCGTCGGCGGAACCGTCGACCCGGTCGGCGCCGACCGCGTGCAACAGGACCTCGGTGAACCGCTCCGGGTACACCGACGTGATCGGCGTCGCACCGGCCAGGTCCATGGCTGAGCTGGCGCTGATCTCGGATTCGTCCAGCTCCGGCGGCTTGATCTCCGCCAGCCTGCGCCACTGCTCGGGATGCGCCGCGAGGTAGTCGGCCAGTGCGGTCGACGAACCGAGCACGCTGATCAGTCTGCCGCGAAAACCGGCATCCGCCTGGAGCTCGTCGTCGATCTCCGCCCACTGCTCGCCCGCCGACTCTCGCAACCGGTCCAAGCTGCGCAAAGCCAGATCCGGATCCGGACTGCGGGACAGCGCGACGAGCACCGGCTCACCCTCTTTCGTCGGGCCTGCCGCGCCCCACCAGCCGGCCGCACGCAGGTCATCGCCTGCGTGCGGGTCGGTGAGGCCGAACCGGGCCAGCGAAGGCGCGGAACGGGGGCGGTCGGTCGGTGACGCCATCACTGGTCACGGTAGCCGGTCGAAACCGCTCGCGGTCAGCGCGGCGGGTTGGCCTCGGTGAAGGTGACCTCGACGACATCCATGACTGGTCGGTAGCCAATCCGCTGGTAGATCGAGTTGGAGATCGGATTGGCCAGGTCGGTGAACAGTACGACGTCGGAAGCGCCCTGGTCGATAGCCCATCGGCTGACACCGGCAGTCACTGCCGAACCGTAACCGTGGCCGCGTTCCGCATCGGGTGTGTAGACCGCGGCGATCCGGGACATGCCCTCCTGCGGCTTGTTCGCCGCCGCCATCGACACCGCTCGGCCGTCGACCCGCCAGAACGCCTGCCCACCACCGGATTCGAAGAACGCGCGAACCGCCTGCTCGGCATTGTTCGCATCGGCCTCGTGTCCGACGGCGATGGCGAACTCCCGCCGGAACCGGATCAACAGGTCCAGGTCGTCCCGCATGGCCATGGTCAGCTTGCCCGGCACGCCAGCCGGCGGCGCGAACTCGTCTTCGGCGAGCCGATACAGCCGCTGATCCGCGCTGACCGAGCTGGTGACGCCAGTGAGCTCGTGCAATGCCGTGGCGAACGCCTCGACAACCGCCGGCTCGCCGAACGCTCCGGTCGGCCGGATGCCCTCGGCAACCAGGAACTGTGCGACCGGCTCAGCGGTCTCGGCCGGCATCGCGCTCAGTCCGAACGGATAGGGCGGCGTGCAGAACAGCGCGCCGGTCAACTTGTCGTCGTCCTGGTCGCGGATGGTGATCATGATCGGGTCGGCGTCGCCGAAGCCATGCCCGTCGCGCACGCGCTTGAGCACGGTCAACGCGATCGTGTGCCGGATCGGATCCTGCTCGTACAGCGGCGCGACCTGGGTCCAGAACTCGTGGATGTCGCCGTGTCTCGTGACCTTCATGACAACTCATGATGACGAGACCGAGGGCTCCGGTCGAACCAATAAACGGTCCTGAACGCAAAAATGACCAAGGGCCTCGGGAGATCATTGATCTCTACCGAGGCCCTTGGCCCAATTTAAGTCCGGCGGCGTCCTACTCTCCCACACCCTCACAAGTGCAGTACCATCGGCGCTGGGAGGCTTAGCTTCCGGGTTCGGAATGGGACCGGGCGTTTCCCTCCCGCCATGACCGCCGTAACGCTATGAACATATCCACCCGGCATC
>DASXOJ010000281.1:0-17425 GCA_036494465.1 Pseudonocardiaceae bacterium | reverse complement strand
GATCATGCGCATGGTGGTGGATTTGCCGGCGCCGTTGGGTCCGAGGAAGCCGGTGACGCGTCCTGGTTGGACGGTGAAGGACAGGTTGTTGACCGCGAGGGTGCGGCCGTAGCGTTTGGTCAACCCAACCGCCTCAATCATGGACAACTCCTCGTCGACGTAGGCCCTGCGTGGGGCCGGCAAGTGCTCAGGTTGGTACTCAGCATGGCGGCGGCACCGCTACCTCCGCGTCGCCCCTGAGTCCAGACCTGCCGTGTTCGTGACCTACCCAGGTCTGAGCTTGACTCATACCGAAGTACTACGAATCCCGGTTGACCCTGAATTCACCCTGACGTTGATCAGACGCCCGACCTGGGTGACGGGTTGCGGTCAGCGCTGGGGGAACCAGCGACGCAGCGCGAGCGCGAGACCGTCCTCGGTGACCGGTGCGGTGACCTCGTCGGCGACCGCGCGCACCTGCTCGGGCGCCTGACCCATTGCGACGCCGTGCGCGGCCCAGGCCAGCATCTCCACGTCGTTGAAACCGTCGCCGATCGCCATGGTGTCCTGCGCCGCGATGCCCAGCTCGATCCGCAGCGTCTCCAGCGCCGACCCCTTGGTGACACCGGTCGGCGTCGCCATCAGGCAGGCGTCCCCGTGGTCGAGGCTGTAGTGCACGCCAGGGATCTCCACACCGGCCACGAGCTCGGCCATGTCCGGGTAGTCGTGTCCCGGCCAGAGCACGCTCATCCTCGGCGTGTGGTGGCTGACCAACTCGTCGAAGTCCACGACCGTGGTGGCGCCGAAGAAGCTGGTCACGTCGAAGCCGACGGTGGCACGGTTGCCGACCCCGACCTGCTCGGCGATGAACACCGCGTCCGGGATGAGCTTGCGCAGCACGCGGGCGGGCTCGGCCGGGTCGAAGTTGGTCGTCCTGACCACCTCACCGCTCGACGCGTCCAGCATGACCGCGCCGTTGGAACAGATCGCCCAGCCGGTGGACAGGTGCAGACTGGTCAGGAAGGGACGGACGCCGAACGCGGTGCGGCCCGAGCACAGCACCACCTGCGCGCCCGCCGCGACCGCGGCGCCCAGCGCGTCCCGCACCGGTTGGCTGATGCCCTCCTGGCCGGTCTTGGTGATGTCGGTTGCCTCCAGCGCCAGGGTGCCGTCGATGTCGATCGCGATCAGTCGGGGCTGCCACTGCGCTGGAATTGTCACGATGCCAGAGCCTAACTCACCCGTTCGGACAACCCGGCCGGGCGAAATGGTGGTCTGAGCTACATTGCGGTTGTTCCGGGTAATCGCTCGCACGCGCTGAGTTATGTTTCGGGCATGCAGCCTGGACCGCCGTACCCGCCGCAGCAACCGCCGATGGGACAGCCCTACCCGGGGCAGCCGTATCCCGGGCCGCCAACCCGGGGCCAGCCGTATCCGGGTCAGCAGTATCCAGCCCAGCAGTATCCGGCCCAGGCGGGGCCGATGGGCCAGCCTGCCTACCCCCAGCCGGGTTTTCCGCCGGGCTATCAGCAACCGCCGTTCCCCGGGCCCGCCGGGCCGCGCAAGCCCAGGACCGGACTGATCGTGTTGATCGTGGTCCTCGCGCTGGTGGTGGTCGGCGGTGGCACGACCGCGCTGATCCTGCTCAACCAGAACAAGCCCAGCACCGCGAACGCGACCGGTCCGGCCAGCGGCGGTGCCACGAGCGCCCCAGCGACGTCGAACAGCAGTTCCGTGGGGCGCTACCGGCAGCCGCCGCCTGCCTGCGGCCAGTTGAACGGCGGCCCGATCAAGTTCCAGCCGACCGGCCCGGTCAGCACCAACCAGGGCATCACGATCGGGGTGTGCAGCGGCATCGCCTCCGGTGACAGTAGTTCGTTCGTGGGTATGGCGGTGACGATCGAGATCTACGGCGGCCCGGGCGGCGTCGACGCAGCGAAAGCGGTCGCCAACGACATGCAGGGCCAGCAGGTCACCATGCCGGGTTTCGAGAACCCGGCGTACGCCGCCTTCACCCAGAACGCCTGCATCATCGAGTACAACCGCAGCAACGAGGACGTGCACCTGCAATTCCTGGGCCTGCCGGGCGTGACCGATGCGGCCAGCTGTCAGAGCGCGGCAACGCCCTACGCCGAGCAGTACTACAAATTGGTCGGCTGACACCCCGGGCGCTGGGCTACATTCCGCTCATGCAGCCCGGATCGCCGTACCCACCGCAGGAGCCTCCGGCGGGTCAACCGCCTTATCCGGGGCAGCCGGATCCGGCGCGGGAATGGCAGCCGGGCTACCCGCAGGGTTATCCACAGCCGGTGTTCCAGGCGGCGCCGTTACCCGCGCCGCGCAGGTCGCGGACCGGGCTGATCGTGTTGGTCGTCGCCGCCGTGGTGGTGGGACTCGGCGGTGGCGGTACTGCCGCGTACCTGATGTTCGGCACGTCGTCGGCTGCCACACCGGCCGCCGCGCCGATCCGCCACCGCAGCGCGCCGCCCGCCGCACCAGGGCGCTACCGCACCGCGCCGATCGACTGCGCCAAGCTCGACGTTCCGCCGTACACGTTCACCTCCCAGTGGAAGATGACGCTGCAGGACAACGAGTACATGGAGGACTGCCAGGGTTCCATCGACGGTCACACCAGCGCAGGCTCGGCCGAAGTCGACGTCGAACGGGACATCGGGCCGGGCGGCCTCGCCACCGCGCGGGATGCCATGACCGCGGGCGGCCAGCCGTTACCCGGCACCGGGTTCGAGAATTCGCCGAACGTGACTTACCCGTCGGAATTCGGCGGCTGCGAGATCGAGTACCTGCGCAGCAACGAATACGTGTCGGCTGATTTCGAGGCGCTGCCGGGCGTGCACGATCTCGCGAGCTGTGCGCAGGTCGGTCTGCCGTACGTGCAGAAGCTGTATGCGCTGGTCGGCTGAGGGACATGTCGACATCGGACGAGTTGGAGCCGCCCGGATCGCGCAGATCGCGGACCGGGTTGATCGTGGCGATCGTGGTCGTCGCGCTGGTGTTGGTCGGCGGCGGGACGGCCGTGCTGATGCTGCTCAACCGGCCCGCTCCACAGGCACAAGTTCAAGCGCCCCAACCGAAACCGGTCGCGGGCGGGCGGTACACGACGCTGGCCAAGTGTGCCAGGCTGACCGCCCCGCCGTTCACCTTCGATCCGGGCGACGCGACTGCCAGCTGGGCAGGCCGGACCGTCAGTGCCTGCGTGGGCACATTTGGCGCGCATCGGGTTTCCGTCACGATGACGCTCTACTCGGGGCCGAACGCGGAGGCCAAGGCCGTGGTGGGCAGCATGCCGACGCCCATCGAGCAGAGCTTCCAGCGGCTGAACGGGACGGGTTTCGAGAATGCGCCCTACATCGGCTACAACGGTGACTACGGCTCGCTGTGTACGGCCACCTATCGCAGGAGCAACCTCGACGTGCGGATCGACTTCCCGGACCTGCCGGACCAGGACACCGCCAGCTGTACCAACACGATCATGCCCTACGTGAAGCAGCTCTACGCGCTGGTCGGCTGAGCGATCAGGCGTCGCCGGGGCGGACCAGACCGGTTTCGTAGGCGAGGACGACGGCCTGGACGCGGTCGCGCACGTCGAGTTTGGCGAGGATGCGGCCGACGTGGGTTTTCACCGTGGCTTCGGACAGGAACAGTTTGCCCGCGATCTCGGTGTTGGACAGGCCCTTGGCCATCAGCACGAGGACTTCACGTTCGCGTTCGGTGAGCGCGTCGAGCACGCTGGCGTCGCGCAGTTCGCCGCCGGATTCGCCGAGGAAGCGGTCCAGCAGCCTGCGGGTGGTGCTGGGCGCGACGACCGCGTCGCCGCTGGCTACCGCGCGCAGCGACGAGACCAGTTCGGCGGGCTGGGTGTCTTTGAGCAGGAAGCCGCTGGCGCCGTTGCGCAGCGCGGACAGCGCGTACTCGTCGAGGTCGAAGGTGGTCATCACGAGCACCTTGGCCAGTCCGGCCTCGGCGATCTGTTTGGTGGCCTCGACGCCGTCGAGGATCGGCATGCGCACGTCCATCAGCACGACGTCGGGTTTGAGTTCGCGGGCGAGTTCGACCGCGCGGCGGCCGTCGCCTGCCTCACCGACCACGTCGATGTCCGGCTGGGCGCCGAGCACCATGCGAAAACCCATTCGCATGAGTTCCTGATCGTCCACAAGCAGTACCCGGATCACGGGCTAGAGCGTATGACGATCAGGGGACGGCCGGGGTTTTCGCCCCTCGAACCGGGAATGTCGCGCGCACCTGCCAGCCGCCGCCGACGCGGGGACCTGCGGACAAGGTGCCGCCGAGCACGCTGGCGCGTTCGCGCATGCCGATCAGGCCGTTGCCGCCGGACACACCGACCACCTCGCGCGGTCGCGGGAACGCGGAGCCGTCGGGTTCGGGGCCGTCGTCGAGCACTTCGACCTCGATCAGGCCGCCGACCCGTTCGACCCGCACGTGTGCCTGCGAGCCGACGCCCGCGTATTTGAGGGTGTTGGTCAGCGCTTCCTGCACGATCCGGTAGATGCCAAGGCCGACGGTGGCGGGCAGGCCCGCGAGGTCGCCTCGGAAGACCAGCCACACCTGCAGACCGGCCGAGGTGACCTTTTCGGCGAGTTCGGGCAGCGCGGACACGTCCGGTTGCGGGGTGCGGGTGTCGCGTTCGTCGGTTTCGTTGCGGAGCAGTTCGAGCAGCCTGCGCAACTCGTGCAGGGCGCCCCTGCCGGTTTCGGCGATGGTGTGCACCGCGGTTTCGGCCAGGTCGGGGTTGTCGCGGATGGCGTAGGCGGCGCCGTCGGCCTGCACCACGATCACGCTGACCGCGTGCGCGACCACGTCGTGCAGTTCGCGGGCGATCCGGGCGCGTTCCTGCGCGACCGCGATCTTGGCCTGCTGGTCGCGTTCGGTCTCCAGCAGTTGCAGCCTGCTCTCCACTTCGGCGTGGTAGGCGCGGCGGGCGCCGATGAACTCGCCGAGCACCCAGCAGAATCCGTAGATCACGCCGGCGCCGAACAGCAGCGAGCCGATCACGGACCCGCCGCCGGGGGCGAGCCGCCAGAACCCCCAGATCGTGGTGCCGATCACCAGCAGGCCCGCGTACTCCAGGGAGCGCCGCCGGTTGGTGCAGGTCACCATCGTGTAGAGGGCGACGCCGATGGCGAGGTCGCCGCCGCGCACCAGCAGCGTGGCGTGTTCGCCGTAGGAGCCGTGGGTGAACACCTGGATCCAGGCGCCGAACATGATCAGGTAGCTGGCGAGTATCGGCCGCTTGCGCCGGAAGATCACCGGGATCACCAGGAACGCGCCGACCACCAGGTACCAGTCCAGGTGCTCCGAGGTCCACGGGTCACCGCTGACGCCGCTGAGCAGGTCGAAGAAGCCCAGGGCCACCGCGATGATGGTGTCCCCGAACATCGGATGCCGGTGCATCCACAAGCTCAGCCGCCGCACCGTTCCAGGTTAGGCAGTTACGTTCCGGACGACGTCACCCTGCGGAACGACATGCCGCTACGGCCAGGGTCGGACGCCGACCGACCGGGGGCTTTACTGACGGTGCGGCATGACACCATCCTCGGCGTGGGTGAGGACTCCTTCGCCGGTCCGCTTTCGGCGGCTGTCGCGGACCTGTGCGAGCGGCTGCGCCCGCAGGTGTCCGCGGCGACGTCGACCGGGTTCGACGACGTGCTGCGCAGGCTCGCGGCGCCGTTGCAGGTCGCGGTGGCGGGGCGGATCAAGTCCGGCAAGTCCACTTTGGTCAACGCGCTGATCGGGCGGCGGGTGGCGCCGACCGACATCGGCGAGTGCACCCGGCTGGTCACCCGGTTCTCCTACGACGCGCTGGACCGGGTCGAGGTGATCTTCACCGATGGCAGCAAGCAGGTGCTGCCCTTCGACGACGAGGGCATGATCCCCGCCGAGCTGGGTGTCGACCTGGACCAGGTGTCGCATCTGGAGGCGTACCTGACCAACGCGGTGCTGCGCGAACTGACCGTGATCGACACGCCCGGCCTCGGGTCGCTGGACAGCGGGTCGGTGGCCAGGACCGAGCAGGTGCTGGATCCGGTGTCGGCGAACGCGGTGGCCGGTGCCGAGGCCGTGCTCTACGTGCTGACCCAGTCGGTGCGCGCGGATGATCGCGAGGTGCTGGCCGCGTTCACGGCGGCGACCGCGAGCCGGGATGCGGGGCCGGTGAACGCGCTGGCGGTGTTGAACAAGGCGGACACCGTGGTCGCGGCGTCGGTGGCCGGGTCGGACGGGAACGTGTGGCAGGCGGCGAGCCTGCTGGCCCGGCGGCAGGCGGAGGTGCTGGGCACCCGGGTCGCGGACGTGATCCCGGTGATCGGGCTGCTGGCCGAGTCCGCGGAGACCGGCCGGTTCACCTCGGCGGACGCCTACGCGCTGCGCGATCTGGCCCAGCTGGACGAGGCGACCACGTCGACGATGCTGGTCTCGGCCGAGCTGTTCGCCACCTGGGACGCGCCGGTGCCTGCCGCGACCAGGGCCCGGTTGCTGGCTTGCCTTGATCTTTACGGCATCGACTGCGCTATCACCGCGATCCGCGACCAGCCGAACATCGCCACCGGTTCGCTGCGCCGACTCATGCTGGACCTGTCCGGGCTGGCCGAGGTGCGTGGCCGGTTGGACATGGTGTTCCGGGCGCGGGCGGACGGGATCAAGGCGGCGGCAGCGCTCGCCTCGATCGCCGCCGTTGCCGCGGCGTCCGAGGAGGCGGCCGATCGGCAGCGGGTGCACGACGCGATCGAGGTGCTGCTGGCGCGACCGCAGGCGCACCAGTTGCGGCTGCTCGAAGCGCTCACGCTGATCGCGTCCGGCGCGTTGGACCTGCCGGACGAGCTGGCCGATGAGGTGCTGAGGGTGGGGGGTGCGGTCACCGTCGCCGAGCAGCTGGGGCGGCCGGGCGCGGCTGCGGACGAGTTGACCGGGTACGCCCTGGAACGGGCCGCCTGGTGGCGCTCGTTCGCATCGTTCGGGTCGACGCCCGCACAGAGCCGGGTGGCGCACGTGGTGCATCGGGCGTATTTCCTGATCTGGCAGCAACTGCGCGAACAGGGGGGATGAGGATGGCGTTCGAGGGAACGGATCCACCCGGCCCTGCGTCGCAGATGGGCGTGAGGCCCGATGAAGTCGACCTGGTGGCGGCTGTGGATCCGATCGATCCGTACGGTCTGCTGGAAACCGCGCTCGCCGAGCGACGAGCGGTGATCCTGCTGTGCCTCTACGCGCTGGACCGCGCCCGCAGCACCGGGGTGGCCACCCAACTCGAACGGGGTTTGGCCGAGGTGGGCATCGTCGCGATGAGACCGGACGGGCAGCGGTTCGACCCGGCCCACCACGAGGCGGCGGGCACGGTGCCGACCGACGATCCTGCGCTTGTCGGGTTGATCGCGGAGACCGAAGCGGTCGGGTTCGTCGATCATGGCCGGGTGCTGCGCGCGCCGGTCGTGCTCGTGTACGCGGGGCCCGACGCGTGAGCGACCTGCCGCAGGCGGTTCGGCAGACCAGACAGCGGCTGCTGGAGCTGCTGGCCGAGCTGGATCCGGCCGCGGGGGCCTGGGTGGACGCGCAGCGCGGCGGCAAACCGGCGAAGCCGGGCGTCGTGGTCATCGGCGAGACGAACCGGGGGAAGAGCTCGCTGGTCAACGCGTTGCTGGCCACGCCGAACGCGTCACCGGTCGACGCGGACGTGGCCACCAGCACGTACCTGGTGTTCGGGCACGCGGATTCCTGGCAGGCGACCGCGCACTATCCGGGTTCGGTCGAGTCGATCGCGTTCGACATGGCGGAGTTGCCGAACTGGGTGACCATGCGCGGCGAACTGCCGCTTGGCGCGCTGCCGCCGAGGTTCGTCACGGTGGACGGGCCGGTGCCGCTGCTCGACCGGCTGACCGTTGTGGACACTCCAGGTGTAGGTGGCCTGAACTCGGTGCACGGCGAACTGGCCAGGCAGGCGGCGAAGGACGCGACCGCGCTGCTGTTCGTGGTTGACGCGTCCAGCCCGTTCACCTCGGGAGAACTGGCGTTCCTTGCCGAGGTCGGCGAGCGGGTGGAGACGGTGCTGTTCGCGTTGACCAAAGTGGACGCTTTTCGCGGCTGGCGGGAGATCCTGGACGCCGACCGCGCGCTGCTCGCCGAGCACGCGCCGCGCTTCGCCGACGCGACCTTCCACGCCTGCTCCGCGCGCATGTTCGAGTTGGCGGGTTCCTCCGCCAATGAGCAGGCGGCGGCGATGTTGCGCGAGCGGTCCGGGATCGTCGAGCTCCAGGTCCGGTTGCAGGAGCTGTTGATCGGTCGCTCGGTGATGCTCGCCGAGGCCAACGGCCTGCGCACGGTCGCGACCGCGCTGACCGAGCAGCACGCGGCGCTGACCGCGAAGGTGCGCGCGCTGGAGTCGGGCGCCGAGGAGGCCGCGACCCTGACCCAGCGCCGCGACGAGCTGGTGACCGCGCGCCGTTCGGCGACCCGGGGCTGGCAGGTGCGGCTGCGCGCGGAGATGCAGCGCGCCCGGATGGAGACCGGGCACGAGGTCAGCAAGGAAATGCGCGACCTGGCGTCCTGGTTCCGGCAGGCCATCGAGACCGCCGACCGCACCACGCTGGCCGACGCACCGCGCCAGGTCGACGCCGCGTTGCAGTTGGCGTCCGGGCGGATCTCCGGGCTGCTGGCGCAGCGGCTGGGGCGGGTGGCCGACACGGTGCTCACGGAGTTGTTCTCCGCCGAGGAGATGGCGGTGCTGCGCGCGCAGTTCGTGCGCGAGGGGCCGCCGGTGGTGTTGCGGGCGCCGGAGCGGCGCGGGCCAAGCGCGGATGACAAGCTGTTGGTGTTCATGGGCATCACCGGCGGCTTCGGTGCGGCCAGGGTGGCCGCGTTGCCGCTCGGGTTCATCGGGGTGGCCGCGTTGACTCCGCTCGTGCTGCCCGCGACCATCGTGATCGGGCTCGGCGCGGGTTGGTGGCTGGCGCGCACTCGCAAGTACGCGGCCGAGAAGCAGCAGATGAAGCAGTGGCTCACCGAGGCGATCGCGGATGCCAGGGCGACCCTGGACCAGTTGGTGTCCGAGCAGCTGATCGAGGCCGAGGCCGCGTTGTCGCTGGCCCTGGACGAGGCGCTCGGCAAGCGGATCGACGCGATCGAGGCGGAGCTGCGCGAGCTGGACCGGACCATGAAACTTCAGGCTGGCGAGCGCGCCAAGGAGCTGGCCAGGGCGAACGCCTCGCTCTCCGAGGTGCACTGTGGCCAGGCACGAGCCGCTGACCTGCTGGAACAGATCCGTGTCCTGCGCGATCGGCACTAGTGCAACTGGTGGTTGGACCAGGGAACCAGATCGGCATACGGTGAGTCCAAGATAAGCAGGCAACGCCCCGCGAACAGATCGGCGAGGGGGACGACGGTGTACATCGACAACGGTGATCCAGGCGACTCTGGTGAGCTGCAGATCGACGTTGACGGTCACGAGTTCACCGAGCAGGAGAACTACGCGTACGCGGGCGGCGAGGTCATGGACTCCTACGAGTTGACCGAGGCCAACGGCGACCACCTCGTGTACACCGACGAGCACCACGACGGCACCGCGGATCTGGTGACCGAGTACGACGAGCAGGGCGACGTGCTGCGCCAGGCGCACTTCGAGTCCGGCCACTGGGTGGGCGCCGGTTCCTCTGACGCGCCCCCGGCCAATCCGGACACCAGCGCGGCGAGCACCGGCGACGGCCACGGTTCCGGGGAGACGATCATGGTGGACACGCCGGCCGGTGAGCACAGCGTCGGACCGGCCACCGTGGACACGAACCACGACGGTAATCCGGACACCGCGGTGGTGACCGACGCCAACGGCGATTCGATCATGTACACCGACACCACCGGGGACGGCCAGGCGGACGTGGCGACCGAGATCACCACCGACGGGCACGTGGTGATCGCCGAGCACACCGGTTCGCACACGTGGGCCGACACCCAGACCGGACATCTGGACGGTAACGGGCAGTATCACCAGGACGGCGGCGCGGGCGGCGCGTTCGATCCACAGGTCGGCGCTGCGCCCACCCAGTCCAACGTGGTCGATGCCGCATCGGACGAACACTGGTCCTCGGACGACACCGCGAGCGCGTTCACTGGTCGGGGCGTCGTGCGCATCGACGCGGTCACCGGTCAATGGATTTCGCCCAACTGAGCCTCTGATTGAGATCTGGCTCGCGCTCGAATACTCACAAGATTTTTTCAGGGCCACTCATCCGGCGCAATCTTTCCGGTGCTGAATCGATTTCCTGATCGGTTTTGTGAGCGAGCCGACAGGTCAGGACTCTGCGATATGCCACCTGGCCAGCTAACCTCAAGTAATCCCAATTTCTCGCAGCGCCCGTCTCACCAGCGGGCGTGCGAAGCCATTTCCAAGGACGACGACGTCCCGTGATTCGGCATGGAGGCTGCCGAATGGCGGGACTATGTGGCGTCCAGTCAGGAGACGACGCGAGATGACCGCAGTGTCAGACGCTCAGGCCGCGCCGGAAACCATTCCCGGTCTCGACAGGGCCCCGACCAGCCACGCTCGACTGCTGGCCTGGGTGCGCGAGGTCGCCGAACTGACCACCCCCGACGAAGTGGTGTGGGTCGACGGGTCCAAGGACGAGTGGAACCGGATGACCGCCAAGCTGGTGGAGGCCGGCACGTTCGTGCCGCTTGCGAAGAAGGAGAACTCCTTCTGGGCGGCGTCCGATCCGGACGACGTGGCCCGGGTCGAGGAGCGGACTTTCATTTGTTCGGCCGACGAAGCCGACAGTGGCCCGACCAACAACTGGATGGATCCCGCCGAGATGAAAGGGATCATGACCGAGTTGTACCGCGGCAGCATGCGCGGTCGCACGATGTATGTGATCCCGTTCTGCATGGGCCCGCTCGGTGCCGACAACCCCATGCTCGGCGTGGAGATCACCGATTCCGAATACGTCGTCGTTTCGATGCACGTGATGACCCGTGCCGGCGAGAAGGCGCTCGCCAAATTCGGCGATGACGCGGACTTCGTGCGGTGTCTGCACTCGGTTGGCGCGCCGCTGGAGCCTGGCCAGCAGGACGTGCCGTGGCCGTGCAACACCACGAAGTACATCACCCACTTCCCGCAGGAGCGGGCGATCTGGAGCTACGGCTCCGGCTACGGCGGCAACGCGCTGCTCGGCAAGAAGTGCTACTCGCTGCGCATCGCCTCGGCGATCGCTCGCGACGAGGGCTGGATGGCTGAGCACATGCTGATCCTCAAGCTGATCTCGCCGGAGGAGAAGGTCTACTACATCGCGGCCGCGTTCCCGTCGGCCTGCGGCAAGACCAACCTGGCGATGCTGGAACCGACCATCCCGGGCTGGAAGGTGCAGACCCTGGGCGACGACATCGCCTGGATGCGCTTCGGCGAGGACGGCCGCCTGTACGCGGTCAACCCGGAGTACGGCTTCTTCGGCGTCGCGCCGGGCACCGACTACCACACCAACCCGAACGCGATGCGCACCATCGAGCAGGGCAACACGGTGTTCACCAACGTGGCGCTCACCGATGACGGCGACGTCTGGTGGGAGGGCATGGGCCAGGAGCCGCCCGCGCACCTGACCTCGTGGAAGAAGCAGGACTGGACGCCGGAGTCGACCGAGAAGGCCGCGCACCCGAACTCGCGGTACTGCACGCCGATGTCGCAGTGCCCGATCCTCGCGCCGGAGTGGGACAACCCGGAGGGCGTGCCGATCTCGGCGATCTTCTTCGGTGGCCGCCGCGCCACGACGGTTCCGCTGGTCACCGAGTCGCGCGACTGGCAGCACGGCACGTTCATGGGCGCCACCATCTCCAGTGAGACGACCGCCGCCGCCAAGGGCAAGGTGGGCGTCGTGCGTCGCGACCCGATGGCGATGCTGCCGTTCATCGGCTACCACGTCGGTGACTACCTCCAGCACTGGCTGGACATCGGCAAGCAGGCGGACGCCAGCAAGCTGCCCAAGATCTTCTACGTGAACTGGTTCCGTCGCGCGCAGGACAAGCACTTCCTGTGGCCGGGATTCGGCGAGAACTCGCGCGTGCTGAAGTGGGCGATCGAGCGCATCGAGGGCAAGGCGGGCGCGCAGGAGACCCCGATCGGCTACGTGCCGACCGCGGCCGACCTGGACACCGACGGCCTGACCGAGAACGCGGCGGACTTCGCCGAGGCGCTCAAGGTCGACGCGGACGAGTGGCGCGCCGAGTTGCCGCTGATCCAGGAGTGGTTCGACAAGATCGGCGAGAAGGTGCCGAGTACGCTGCACGACGAGCTGGCTGCCCTGCGCGAGCGCTTGGCCTGATCAGCAAGTAGTTCTTCGGAGGGCCTCGACAACGGCGTCGGGGCCCTCCGTCTTGTCCATTCGGACGGTAATCTGGCCACATGGCCAGTAACCAGCGCAGTGGCAGTTTCATCGAGCAGGCCAGGCGCACGCAGATCGTGGACAGTGCGGTCGAGACGATCGCCGAGGTTGGCTACGGCAACGCCTCGCTGGCCCAGATCGCCAAGCGCGCGGGCATCAGCAAGGGCGTGATCTCCTACCACTTCGCAGGCAAGGACGAGCTGATGCAGCAGGTCCTGACCGAGTCGATGGGGCTGGCGCAGGCGCAGATGCTGCCCAGGATCGAGGCGGGCGACGGTCCGCTCGGCAGGCTGCGCGGTCACATCGAGGGCAACATCGCCTTCATCAAGGCGCACCCGAAACACCTGGTCGCGATGGTGGAGATCCTCAACAACGCCAAGGACGAGAAGGGCGCGCACGTCGTGGACGTGAGCGCGTTTGCCGGGCTGGTCGGCCAGGTCGCGCACGCATTCGCCGGCGCGCAGGCACAGGGGCTGGTGCGCGCGTTCGATCCGCTGGTGATGGCGCAGACGCTGCGCTCGGCGATCGACGGCATGGTCGGTCACTACCTCGCCAACCCGAACCTGGATCTGGACGCCTACGGCGCCGAGTTGGTCACGATTTTCGATCTTGCGGTCCGCAAAACCGAGTAGTCCACAGGTTGTGGACAGAGTTGTACACACCTGTGGACAACTACGTGGCGCGTACCAGAACGGACTCGGTACCGAGGGCCGGATGGCTCGCGGTGAGCCGGATCGCGCCCGGCCGGTTGGGGATGGAGCGCAGCCAGACCGCGCCGACACCGCCGAAATCCGCGAACGCGAACGGGTTGTCCCCCACCAGAACCGCCGGACCTGTAACGGTCAAACTCACTGAACCCGTTACATAGGGCCGTTGGTTGCCGTGTGCATCGAGCGCGCGGAACACCACCCTGGTCGCGTCGCTGCCGTCCGCGTCGATGGTGTGGTCATCCGCGACCAGGCTCAACCGGTCGCCGCGCGGATCGCTGGCGAACGTTTTCGTTGTCACCAAACGGTTTCCCAGGTAGCCGTCGATGCGCAGTGCCGGCAGTCCGGTGCCGGACACCGTCAAGTCGGCGAACGCCGGCGGGTACCGCAGATTCGGGAAGCGGGCGTGGTCGGGCAGGGCGGTCGAGAAGTGTTGTCCGGCAACGTAAAGCTCAAGGCGGTCACAGTTGGTCGCGATGACCGTGCCCGGACCGGGGCCGGTGGCGGGTGAGTTCGGGCCGTAGTCCCAGAAGAAACCTGGTGCG
Organism: Pseudonocardiaceae bacterium; assembly: GCA_036494465.1. Taxonomy (GTDB): domain Bacteria; phylum Actinomycetota; class Actinomycetes; order Mycobacteriales; family Pseudonocardiaceae; genus CAJCJE01. Next base: position 3,805 of record DASXOJ010000281.1, on the reverse strand, counting down.
ATCACCGGTCGCACCCCAGGGTCCACTTGGGACTGGTAGAAGCCCGCGCCGGGCTTGGGCACCCGGAAGGTGTCGATCACGCCAGGCCACTTGACGTTGGCGTAGATGTGGCCGTTGAGCGAGTCGTAGTCGAACCCGGCCCAGCCGAGCAGGCCCGCGTACCGGGCGTTGCCGCGCGCGATGTCGTGCACGGTCGCATGCATGATCAGCTGGGTGGCCAGCACGCTCTGGGTGTCGATCCAGCGGTAGTACGGCGCGCCGTCCAGCGCACCGACCGCCTCGGTGACCAGGTACGGCACGTTCGGCAGCGGGGGCAGCAAGCTCGCGTTGCCGTGGCCGTCGGTGTTGTAGTCGTCGAAGGCGAACACGTCGGCCGACCAGTTGGCGGTGGAGTAGATGTCCATCGCGCCGGAGGTCTGCCGGGAGCCGTCCAGTTGCGCGGCGACCGCTGCGGTGCGCGCGTAGAGGGCGGGGTTGTTCGCGGTCTCGTTGAGCCGGATGCCCCACAGGATCACCGATGGCCTGCTCCGGTCGCGGATGATCATGTCCTGCACGTTCTGCACGGCGATGTCCTGCCAGGCGGCATCGCCGATGTACTGCCAGCCGGGCGGCTCCTGCCACACCATCAGGCCGAGTTCGTCACACGCGTCCAGGAAGTGCGGCGACTGCGGGTAGTGCGAGCAGCGCACCATGTTGCAGTTCAGGTCCTGCTTGAGGATCTGCGCGTCCCGACGCTGCACGCGGGCGGGCATGGCAAGTCCGGCGTACGGGAAGATCTGATGCCGGTTGAGGCCGAAGATCTTCGTCGGCTTGCCGTTGAGCAGAAAACCGTCGACGGTGAACCTGGCTTCGCGGAAGCCGATCCGGTTGGTGTAGTCGTGGCTGGACCCGTCGGCGAGGGTGATCGTGGTCCGGATGTCGTAGAGGTGCGGGTTTTCCGGTGACCACAACGTGATCGGGCCGAGGTCGGTCAGGTTAAGGTCGACCACGCCGCTGCCGGACACCAGTGCGCTCGCGGTCGCGAGGACGCGGCCGTTGTCCAGCAACTGGGTGCGCACCGTTGCTGTTGCTGGCACCGCCGCGTCCACGGTGACCTGCACGGCAACCGCGCGGGCGTCGGTGAGCACGTTGACCGGCTTGGCGAACACGTCCGCGATGAACACGCGCGGCACCACGCGCAGTGACACGTCGCGGTAGATCCCGCCGGGTTCCAGGTAGTCGACGGCGGCCGTGCCTGCCGGTGAGCCTTCCGGGGGTACCGACTGCCAGGTCGAGTCGAGCACGACGGCGATGACGTTGTCCCGCGAGGTGAGCGCGTCGGTCAGTTCGACGCTGAACGGGAGGTAGCCGCCCGCGTGCGCGGCGAGTTGGGTTCCGTTGCAGGACACGGTCGCGGACACCATCGCCGCGTCGAAGTCGAGGAATATTCGGGTGTTGGCCGGAGTGGGGCCGGTCAGGTGTCTTCGGTACGCCCAGATCCGTTGCCAGGTCGAAGGATCCCACTCCCGCCAGGACAGGTTCACCACCGAATGCGGCAGGGTCACCGGCGCGAAAGCGGTATCGTCGAATCCCGGTTCGGTCGCGCCTGGCACGTATTCGGCGAAGCGCCAACCGGTGTTCAACGGATAGCGCGCGCCGGAAGGTCCGCGCGCAGGCGCTGCCGACGCCCTGCCCCATCCCGTGGTGGCCAGCACGCCACCGGTCAGCAATCCCGCCCGCAGCAACGACCTTCGCGATACGCCGGATCTCCCCATGACCGTCGATCTGACCAGCGCCACCCTCCGCCGTCAATGGTGCGCGGAGAGCGACCACCATCCGGACCATCGGCACCGAGTTGTCCACAGGTTTGTGCACAGGTCCAAACGGGAAATCAGTTGTCGCGCGCACCGATGAACCCCCACCATTGCTTGCACGTCCTAGGAAGAAAGGCGGGACAACCGCCGAAGGGACGAACTTTGCTGAAGGAGGTGCGCTGTGGTCGCAGCTGGTCTGGCCATGTTGGTTCTGGCCGTGGCCGCCGTCGTGATGGTTCTGGTGTTCCCGGGCAAGGATGGCGCCGGGGCTGATCACGATTCGGACACCGCATACCTGTAGGACGCCCGTTGCCCGATGACTCGCGCTTAACAGCGGTTTAGCATCGCCCGGCGTGGGGACTCACCGTCCCCTCCGCCGACCGCTTGCGAGGGCCAACGAGATGTCATCCTCTCCTCCCGACGAACGGCGATCCGGTCTGCGCTTCAACGCGTGGAACCTGCTGCTGCTCGTTCCGCTGTTGATGCTGATCACGCCGTGGTTCAACAGTGATTCACCCCGGCTGATCGGATTGCCGTTCTTTTATTGGTTCCAGTTCCTGTTCGTCGTCGTGGGCGTCGCCTGTGTGTGGATCGTCTACGCGATGACCAAGAAACCGGCAAACCGGTCCAAGTCGGATGATGCGGAGGGCCGGTCGTGACTGGCGCGCAGGTAACCGAACTCGTCGTCTTCCTGATCCTGTTCGGCGTCGTCACCGTGCTTGGCTTCGTCGCGGCGAAGTGGAAGGCCGGGGACAACCTCAACCACCTCGACGAATGGGCGCTGGGCGGTCGCCGCTTCGGCGGCTGGGTCACCTGGTTCCTGGTCGGCGGTGACCTCTACACCGCGTACACCTTCGTCGCGGTGCCCGCACTGGTGTTCGGCTCCGGTGCGATCGGCTTCTACGCGCTGCCCTACACCGTCGTCTTGTACCCGATCGTGTTCCTGCCGGTGTTGCGGCTGTGGTCGGTGTCCCGCACGAACGGTTACGTGACCCCGGCCGACTTCGTGAAGGGCCGCTACGGCTCACCGCTGCTCGCCCTCCTGATTGCCATCACCGGCATCGTCGCCACCATGCCCTACATCGCGTTGCAGCTGGCCGGCCTGGAATCGGTGCTGCGCACCATCGGGCTGAACTCCAGTGGGTGGCTCGGTCACCTGCCGCTGTTCATCGCGTTCGTGATCCTGGCCGTCTACACCTACAACTCCGGCCTGCGCGCGCCCGCGCTGATCGCGTTCGTCAAGGACATCCTGATCTACCTGGTGATCATCGTCGCGGTGATCTACCTGCCAGCGCACCTCGGCGGCTTCGGCCACATCTTCGACCAGGCCGCGACCAAGCTGGCCACCAAGAACCCGACCACCGGCAAGGCCGCCGGGTCGATCCTGCTCACCGGCGCCAATCAGCTCCAGTACGCGACGCTGGCACTCGGATCAGCTCTCGCGCTGTTCCTCTACCCGCACTCGGTCACCGGAGTGCTGGCCTCCAAGAGCCGGACCGTGATCAAGAAGAACATGATCGCGCTGCCTGCCTACTCCTTCGTGCTCGGCCTGCTCGCGCTGCTCGGTTACGTCGCGATCAGCGCCGGGGTCAAGCCGCTGACGAACGGCGCCACCGGCAAGCCGGACACGAACACCGTGGTGCCGGAGTTGTTCGCGCACACGTTCCCGGCCTGGTTCGCGGGCATCGCCTTCGCCGCCATCGGCATCGGCGCGCTGGTCCCGGCCGCGATCATGTCCATCGCAGCTGCCAATCTGTGGACCCGCAACATCTACAAGGCCTACCTGCACAAGGCGGCAACGCCCGCGCAGGAAGCCCGGATGTCCAAACTGGCCTCGCTGGTCGTCAAGTTCGGCGCGGTGCTGTTCGTAATCGCCATCGACCCGACCTTCTCCATCGACCTGCAACTGATCGGCGGCGCGCTGATCCTGCAGACGCTGCCCTCGGTCGCCATCGCGCTCTACACGCGCTGGCTGCACTCGAAGGCGCTGGTCATCGGCTGGATCGTCGGCA
>DASXOJ010000280.1:0-8423 GCA_036494465.1 Pseudonocardiaceae bacterium | reverse complement strand
CCGTCGCTCATCGGCGAGCCGCCCTTTCCCAAGGATCGTCCATGTCGTCGGTTGTGTCGGGCACAAGCTCGCGTAGTTCGTCGGCGAGACCAGGGTCGGCCGGATACGCCAGAACCTGTTGCCACGGTAGGAATCGAGGGCGTCGCGGGATCGGCACTATCCGGGCGATGGGGTTGCCGTTGACGGTCAGCGTAAGTTCTTTGCCGCTCTCCCACCGGCGAGTCACCTCGCCGGTGTTGTTCCTCAAATCGCGGATCGGCACGTCACCAACATCATCAACGTAGCGCAGTTGCGACGCTGCTGGCCGGAAAGATTGGCTGGTCACGGGACCAATTCACTGGTTTCGATCGCCGAAATCAACTCTCGATCGAGTGATCAGCCGGGGAGCGACTCGTTGATGATCTGGCTGAGCTTCGCCAGGTCGGCGGGGATGACGCTGAGCCAGTCGGCGCGGCGGCGCAGGACGTAGCGGCCTTCCGGAGTGTCGACCCAGCTGATGCTGTCGGTCGGGCGGCCGGAGCGGGGGCCGATGTCCAGTTGGCCGGCGCCGTTGCGATCGGCGACGGCGCGGGCGATGGTGCGGGCTTCGGGGACGCGCAGGCCGGCGTCGCGGAGCACCCAGGTGAAGCCGTCGGTGCCGTCGAGTTCGCCTTCGCGGCAGGCACGCAGGTAGTCGGTCCACTCGACGTTCGCGGTGACGCCGGGACCGGCTTGCGCGGGCGGTACTTCGTCGATGACCGCGTCGACGAGCGCGGCCGGGCGCAGGGTGCGGACCGAGACGCCGCCGTCCGCGGCCACGACGATCGCCGCTCCTTCCGCGCCGCGACCGGCGATGGCGCGGTATTCGCCGTCGGCCCAGGCAACACCGAGCGCGAGGGTGAGTTCGCGGTGGCCGATGGCCAGCAGGACGTCGGCCAGTTCGTCGATCGGCTTGGTGACCGTGCCGAGGTCGCGTTCGAGCAGGTCGGCCGATGCGTCATCGGCGAGGCGGTCGCGTTCGGCGCGGGTTCGGCCGAGGTGGCGCAGGTTCAGCGCGGCGGGCGGTTCACCGAGGTCGGCGGCGTCCCAGAGCAGGTAGAACTCGCTGTCGGACAGGCGCAGCCACCGATCAGCCACGCTTCTCCTCGCCGATCACCCTGGGCGTGACCCGCGTGTCCAGATCGAAGAGGCCGTCGTCCTCCTGCCAGTACTTGCGCCGGTGTTCGCGCTCTTCCTCCCGGCGGCCCGCGCCGCCGAGCCCGGCCGAGGAGGCGCTCGATCCTCGGCTGCCCTGTGCCGGTTCCGGTTCGCTGGTCACACCGGAAGGTGTGCGCGAACCCGGGTTCGTCGTACCGCTCTCCTCAGGTGCGGGAGCTGGACTGCCGACGCCGCCGACCGGCACCGGGCCGGGAGTCGGGTTCGGCCCACCAGTAGGCGGAGCGATCGGGTTGCCGACCGGCTGCCGGGGCGGGCCGGATACCGGGTTGGTGGGCAGCGCGAACTGCGGGATCGTGCGCGAGATGTCGGCCGAACTGCTCTGGTACTGCTGCATGACCCGCGCGGCCTGCTGGTGCGATTCGGCGCTCTCGTGCACGACAGTGATCGGACCGGGTTGGGCGATCGGTGGCTGGGCGAACGCCGAGGTGGTGGTGACGGGCGAGGCGACGACCTGCTTCACGGGCGGCGCGGGCATGGACGAGCGCGCGGTCTGCAAAGCGTCGGCCTGCCGGGTGACGCAACCCGACACGATGACCGCGTTCTGCCCGGTGTCGTTCGTCCAGCTCACCAGCCCGCCGAGGTTGCTCCGCGCCTGATCGGCGGCCGGGCCCTGCCAGCCGTCGGCCGACGCGGCGAGCGCGGTGTTGAGCGCGTCGCCCATCTGCGACAACATGTCGGACAGCTTCGCCCAGGACGCTGCGACGTCATTCGCGCCGGTGAGGTCGGCGCCGTTGTTGACCATGTCGTAGAGCTGCTGGTGGCTGTAGGACATCCAGTCGACGTGCTCGTCGAGATTCTGCCGCTCGGTCGGGTCCGGCAACGGTGGCTGGGTCATGACGCGTCTCCCGCCTTGGTCAGCAGGTCCCGCTGGTCTTCGTCGTTCGCCACGGTCAGGTGGGCGGCGCGCGCGATGGTGTGCTCCACCTCGCCGAGCAGGTTCGCGAACTCGGTCAGCACCGGCCGGATCGACGTGTCCTGCCCGGCCGCGACGGAGCGCAGCCTGCTGTCCATGGTCAACCCGACCCAGTTGTGCCCGAAGTGCAGCGGTTTGTCGATGGTGTCGGCAAGGCCGAGCAGGTCGTTCGCCTGACTCTGCAGCTGGCCGATGGTGTCGAGCAGCGCTTTCGCGGCGTCCTGTGACAGCGTCAGCGAACCGCTGTCGACCGCCTGCGATACGCCGGTGAAGCCCGCCGTGACCGCGCTGATTCCCGCGCTCGCCTGCGCGATGGCTGCGGCTGGAACCGCTTGCGGATCGCCGCTGTTCCCAGTGTCATCGACCACGCGCAGACAGTAGCGAATGGCGGCACCCGAGGTGGCCGGTTCGGCGGAATCAGCCGACGATCGGTGACCCGGTCAGCGTCACGCCCGCGGCCCGCAGCTCAGTGAGCGCCGAGTCCACTGTGGACTGACTGACGCCCGCGGTGAGATCGAGCAGCACCGTCGTGCGCAGACCGGCCCGCGCCGCGTCCAGCGCGGTCGCCCGCACGCAGTGATCGGTGGCGATGCCGACCACGTCCACAGCGTCGATGTCGCGCGCCTGCAACCAGTCGGCCAGGCCGACGCCGTCGGAGGCGCTGCCCTCGAAGCCGGAGTACGCGGCCTGGTGCGCACCCTTGGAGAAGACCGCGCCGACCAGGGCCACGTCCAGTTCGGGGTGGAAGGACGAACCGGGCGTGCCCGCGACGCAGTGCACCGGCCAGGTCCGCACGAAATCGGGCTGTTCGCTGAAGTGCGCGCCCGGGTCGATGTGGTAGTCCCGGGTCGCGACCACGTGGTCGTAGTCGCCGGACGCGGCGTGCGCGGAAATCGCCGCCGCCACCGCGGCGCCGCCGGTGACCGGCAGCGAACCGCCCTCGCAGAAATCGTTCTGCACGTCGACCACGATCAGCGCGGATCCCATGATTCCCCTTCAGGCGAAGACGAAACTCGTGTGGATGGCGGGCTCGCCCTGGGAGAGCTTCAGCCCCTCCCACGGTACGCTGACCAGCGCCTCGCGCAGCCGCTGCCGGTTGTCCTCCAGCGACGGCAGGTCGTCGGCAGGCTTTCCGGCTCGGATCAGCGGAATCTGCAGTTCGCGGTCGTGCGGCCCGAGTTCCGGACGGGCGATGCCGTCGCCGACCTGGTAGACGACCTCTTCCAGCGCGGTGCCGCTCTCCTTGTGCCGCCGGAACGCCGCCTTGCGGCCGCCCTTGGATTCCTTGTGCGAACTGCGTTTCGCCACCGGCCTGCCCTCGACTTCGACGAGTTTGTAGACCATGCCCGCGGTCGGCGCCTTGGAGCCGGTCACGACCGATGTGCCGACGCCGTAGGCGTCCACGGGTTCGGCGCGCAGCGAGGCGATCGCGAACTCGTCGAGATCACCGGAGACCACGATGCGGGTGTTGCGCGCGCCGAGCGCGTCGAGCTGGTCGCGGGCCTGCCGCGCCATCACGCCCAGATCACCGGAGTCGATCCGGATCGCCCGCAGTTCCGTGCCTGCCACCGCGATCGCGTTGTCGATGCCCCTGCTGATGTCGTAGGTGTCCACCAGCAGCGTGGTGTCGGTGCCGAGCACGTCGACCTGGGTGCGGAACGCCTGCTGTTCGCTGTCGTGCAGCAGCGTGAACGCGTGTGCGCTGGTCCCCGTGGTCGGAATCCCGTGCCGCCTGCCCGCTTCCAGGTTCGAGGTGGACGCGAACCCGGCCAGGTACGCGGCGCGCGCGGCCGCGACCGCGGCTTCCTCGTGGGTGCGGCGCGAACCCATCTCGATGATCGGCCTGCCGTTGGCCGCGCTGACCATCCGTGCCGCCGCCGACGCGATCGCGGTGTCGTGATTGAGAATGGACAACACCAGCGTTTCCAGCAGCACGCCTTCGGCGAAGCTGGACCGCACCGTCAACAGCGGCGAGCCGGGGAAGTACAGCTCGCCATCCGGGTAGCCGTCGATGTCGCCGCTGAACCGATAGCTCGCCAGCCATTCCAGCGTCGAGTCGTCAACCACCCGGCCCGCCGCCAGCGCGCTGATTTCCGCGTCGGTGAAGCGGAACTCGGCGATCGCGTCCAGCACCCGCCCGACGCCCGCGATCACGCCGTAGCGCCTGCCTTCCGGGAGCCGTCGCGCGAACGCCTCGAACACGCACTGCCGGTGACCGCTGCCATCGGCGAGCGCACTGGCCAGCATGGTCAACTCGTAGTGGTCGGTGAGCAGCGCCGTGCTCGCCCCCTTGGCCGTCATGATGCGAAGCCTATGCGGTTTTCGACACCTGCCGCGCGCTGACCGACAACACCGGGTCCATCGATTGATTGTCACTCGTTCGCGTGACAATCGGTGGATCGTATTCACCGGTCGTGACCATCACTGACCTGCGATTTGAGCGTGGGTATGGCATTCGTCACTCGTGGGCGGAACGCGATCTCACCGCGCCGAGGTGGGCATGCCACCATTGAGACTATGACGACGCCAGTCGAGCAGGAGAGCGTGCAGATCGAACCGGACGCAGCCGAGTCCGGTACCGCCGAGCAGCCCTGGCAGACCGTCGTCTGGAACGACCCGGTGAACCTGATGTCCTACGTCACCTACGTGTTCCAGAAACTGTTCGGTTACGGTCGCGACCACGCGGTCAAACTCATGCTGGACGTGCACCACAAAGGCAGGGCCATCGTATCCTCCGGGTCCAAGGACAAGGTCGAGGTCGACGTGGCCAAACTGCACGCGGCGGGCCTGTGGGCCACCATGCAGCGTTCGTCGTGACCTGTTGTCCAACTTCGACACACGATCTGAGGTAACTGGGTGAAGGGCTGGCGCCGCAAGGGTGACCGGGTCGTCGCGGTGCTGGATCGGCAGGAAGCCGCGCTGGTGCGCGGGTTGGTCAGCCAGATCCAGGAGATGCTGGAGGTCCGGGCCGAGGACGCACCCCAGGACGAACTCGCCGAGCTGACCGGTATCCGCACCGGACCGTCCACGTCGCCCGACGACCCGATCCTGTCCCGCCTGCTGCCCGACTTCTACCGGCTCGACGACGACGCACCGACCCCCGAGGACCAGAACTCCGCTGCCGCGCTGCGTTCCCTGCACGAGCCGGAACTGTTGGACCACAAGACCGGCGTCGCCGCGATCGTGCTGGACACCTGCCCGCGCGACGGCGGCGAACTGCGCCTGGATCTCGAACAGGCGGAGGCCTGGCTCTCCGCGATCAACGACGTCCGGCTGGCCCTGGGCACCGCGCTGGACATCTCCGAGGAAATGCCGGAAGAGTTGCCGGAAGAGGACCCGCGCTCCTCCCACCTCAGCGTCTACCACTGGCTGACCTGGGTGCAGGAAAGCCTGGTGCAGGCGTTGAGCGGCGAACAATGAGCGGACTGCTGGCGGGCGAACACAACGGCATCACCGACGTACCGGGCCTGCTCGTCGGGCACCACCAGCGAATCGAGGACGGCTGGGCGACCGGCACCACCGTCGTGTTCGCACCGGACAGTGCGGTCGGCGCGGTCGACGTGCGCGGGGGAGCGCCCGGCACCAGGGACACCGACCTGCTCGATCCCTCCACACTGGTCCAGCGCGTCAACGCGATCTGCCTGACCGGTGGGAGCGCGTACGGACTCGCCGCCGCCGACGGCGTCATGCGCTGGCTGGGCGAGCGCCACCACGGCCTCCCGGTCGGCGCGCAGCCGCACGAAGTCGTACCGATCGTGCCCGGCGCGGTCATCTTCGACCTTCCGCGCGGCGCGTGGGGCAACCGGCCGACCGCCGATTTCGGTTACGCCGCATGTGAAGCAGCCACTGACGGGCCGGTCGCACAGGGCTGCGTCGGCGCGGGCAGCGGCGCGAAACTCGGCCGGTTGAAGGGCGGCGTCGGCACCGCGAGCGCGATCCTGCCCGATCCGGACGGCGACATCGTGATCGGCGCGCTGGTCGTCGCCAACGCCGCGGGCAACGCCGTCGATCACGACACCGGCCGCCCCTACGCCGCCGACCTCGGCCTGCCCGGGGAGTTCGACCTGACCTGGCCGGCCCGGCCCGGCATCGAGGTGCCCGCGGGTTACGCGCCGCTGAACACCACGATCGGCGTTGTCGCCGCCAACGTCGAGTTGACCCAGGCGGAATGCCAGCGCCTGGCCATCGCGGGGCAGGACGGTCTGGTCCGCGCGGTCCGCCCGTCGCACACCATGCTCGACGGCGACACCGTCTTCGCCCTGGCCACCGGGCAGCGCCCGCTCGTCGCCGGGACCAGCAGCTTCGCCGACCCCGGCCGGGCGGGCCAACTGGACCGGTGCACGTCCGCGGCCGCCGACGTGTTCGCCCGCGCCATGGTGCACGCCCTGCTGGCCGCGCACAGCCTGCCCGGGCTGCTCGCCTACCGGGACGTCTGGGCCTAGTCGCCCGGGCGCTCTCACATGTCGGAATCAGAGATATCCGCCGGTGGGCGCCCCGTAATATGAGCACCGTGCTGGTGATCCGACGCGACCTGGTCGACGCGATGGTGGCGCATGCCCGGCGGGACCATCCCGACGAGGCCTGCGGCGTCATCGCCGGACCTGACGGCGCCGACCAGCCGGAACGGCTGATCGAGATGGAGAACGCGGAGCGCTCGCCCACCTTCTACCGGTTCGACTCCGGGGAGCAGTTGCGGGTGTGGCGCGGGATGGACGCGGCCGACGAGGTGCCCGTGGTGATCTATCACTCACACACGGCGACCGAGGCCTATCCGTCCAGGACCGACGTGTCCTACGCATCGGAGCCGGACGCGCACTACGTGCTGGTTTCCACGCGTGACCCGGAAGACCACGAGCTGCGGTCCTATCGCATCGTGGACGGGGTAGTCACCGAGGAAGACGTCGAGGTCGTCGAGTCCTACATGTTCTCGCACACTGGACGTGACGACACCGTCGACCGGCACTGAGCGGGCCGACCCGGAATAGCGGGTCACGCCGCGAGCGTCTGCATCTGATGTCACCCATACCCGGAGGTTGTTCCATCATGGCCGTCACCGTTTCCATCCCCACGATCCTGCGCACCCACACCGGCGGCGAGAAGTCGGTCGAGGTCAGCGGCAGCACACTGGCCGAGGTCATCGACAGCCTCGAAGCCGACCACGCCGGTCTCAAGGCCCGCCTGGTCAAGGAGGGCACCCTGCACCGGTTCGTCAACGTCTACGTCAACGACGAGGACGTGCGGTTCACCGGTGGCCTTGAGGCCAAGGTGGCCGACGGCGACAACGTGACCATCCTGCCGGCCGTCGCCGGCGGCATGCGCTGATCTTTCCCCAAGCCTGAGTTGGGAGGCCCTCGTGGCCAGGTACGACTCGCTGCTGCACGCGCTCGGTGACACCCCGCTGGTCGGTTTGCCGGGGTTGTCACCGGCGCCCAATGTCCGGTTGTGGGCGAAACTGGAAGACCGCAACCCGACCGGCTCGATCAAGGACCGGCCCGCGCTGGCGATGGTCGAGAAAGCCGAAGCCGAAGGCAAGCTGAAGCCGGGCGACACCGTGCTGGAGCCGACTTCCGGCAACACCGGCATCGCGCTGGCCATGGTCGCCAAGCTCAAGGGCTACCGGCTGGTCTGCGTGATGCCGGAGAACACCTCGATCGAACGGCGCCAGCTGCTCAAGGCGTATGGGGCGGAGATCATCTTCTCCGAGGCGGCAGGCGGCTCCAACCAGGCCGTCGCCACCGCCAAGAAGCTCGCCGAACAGCACCCGGACTGGGTCATGCTCTACCAGTACGGCAACCCGGCCAACCCCGGAGCGCACTACACCGGCACCGGCCCGGAGATCCTGCGCGACCTGCCGACCATCACCCACTTCGTGGCTGGCCTCGGCACCACCGGCACGCTCGTCGGCGTCGGCCGCTACCTGCGCGAACACAAGCCGGACGTGCAGATCATCGCGGCCGAACCGCGCTACGGCGAGCTGGTCTACGGTCTGCGCAACCTCGACGAGGGTTTCGTGCCCGAGCTGTACGACCCCGAGGTGCTCAACGGCCGCTTCTCGGTCGGCTCGCACGATGCGTTGCGCCGCACCAGGCAGTTGCTGGAGACCGAAGGCATCTTCGCGGGGATCTCCAGCGGCGCGATCCTGCACGCCGCACTCGGCGTCGCGGAAAAGGCGGCCGGTACCGGTGACGACGCGGACATCGTGTTCATCGTCGCGGACGGCGGCTGGAAATACCTGTCGACCGGTGTTTACGCGGGCACCCTCGACGAAGCCGCGGAACGCATCGACAGTACGCTCTGGGCATAGACCTTCTTT
>DASXOJ010000279.1:0-3615 GCA_036494465.1 Pseudonocardiaceae bacterium | reverse complement strand
ACGACGAACTCGTCGCCACGGCGGAAGGCCTCCATCGGCATCGCGTGCGGTCCGCGGCTGCCACCGAAAGCCTGCTCCGCCAGCCGATCCAGATCACGGAACGGGTCAAATCGCATCAACGTCATAATCACGCCTCATTTCGTCCGGAGTTCCCGGCCGCATGGAAGACCACCGTCCTCGTGGGAGCTCATGGCACGGCTTTCCTCGCGGCGCTTGACTTCCGGTCGTTCCGACGAGCCGAGCGCTGCGGCCGGTGGCGTCCCGGCGGCAGTTCCCACTCTGGCAAAGGCCGTGGCGGGGCCGCGTGCTCCTGCGAGGTCGAAATTTCACGCGATCGATCGCCCCGGCAGCGCAGACGGAGGCGAGTAGGATATAGAGGCTGGTGGTGACGCCTGGTGGACCAAAAAGTGACGCCCGGAGGACGCGCATGGCCCCGTCCACGGAAGAGAGTGCGGCTCAGCACGACCAGACCAAACCGGACAGCTGGTGGCGGGAGCAGCTGTCGAACCGCTACGGCTTGTTCGTCGTCTCGATGATGATGTTCGACAACCGCGATGCCGACGACATCGTCCGGCTCGCCGCCACGTCGGTGCCGTGGTTGAGCGGCTGCGAGGTCGAGGCGGTCTACGTGATCGTCGACGGGGTGCTCACCCCGAACAGGGGCGGCGGCACGCCGAGCGCTGAGCTGGATGAACAGGTCGGCGGCCTCGCGGGCGACAACGGCTCGATCGACCTGTCCGACGGCGTGTGGCGCTGGGCTTTCACGCTGCGCGGACTGAGCGGGCCGAACGGGTTCCTGGTCGTCCGGGCGCGGGGCGCCCCGTCCCAGGACGAGTTCTTCCTGGTCGAGGCTCTCGGGCAACAGTTGGCCTGCGCGCTGGCGAATGCCGAGTTGCACCGCCACGAGCGGGAACAGGCCGGGCGGCTGAAGCGACTCAACGCGGAGCTGTCCGCGTCGGTCACCCGGCTGCAACAGCAGACGTCCGTGCACGAGGTGCTCAGCTCCATGTCCGCGTCCTGCACCGGCGAACCGGGCATCGCACACGCCTTGCACCAGTTGACCGGGCTGCCGGTCGCGATCGAGGACCGGTTCGGCAACCTGCGGGCCTGGAGCGGACCGGGCCCACCGGAGCCGTACCCGAAACCCAGCAGGCGCCAGCGCGAGGAGGTGCTGCGGCGGGCGGCCGCTATCCCGCACCCGGTCCGGGTCAAGGACCGGCTCGTCTCCCTGGTCAAGCCGCGGCACGAGGTGCTGGGCGTGCTGGCCCTGGTGGATCCGGGCGGTGCGGCGGGCGGCCACGAGATGTTCGCGCTCGAGTATGGCACCACCGTGCTGGCGCTGGAGCTGTCGCACCAGCGCAACCTCGCCGAGATCGAGCTGCGGCTGCACCGGGACTTCGTGGACGACCTGATCGCCGGCACCGACGACGAGAGCGCCTACGCCCGTGCCGACGCGATCGGCCACGACCTGCGCGGCCGGCACCACGTCGTCGTGCTGCGGTGGCGTTGTCGCCAGACCGACGACGACGTCGCCGAGGCCGCCGGTCGCACTGCCACCGCGCTACGGCTGAACTCACTGGTCTCGCGTCGCTCGGAGGCCGTGGTGCTGCTGGTCCACGGCCGCCCCGACGGCCACGCCCTGCACCGCGCGCTGTCCGAGACGTTGGGCACCCCCACGGGTGCGATCGGCATCGGCGGCCACTGCGACGGGCCAGCGGATTTTCCCCAGTCGTACTCGGAGGCGATGCGCGCGCTGAACATCCGACAGAAGTCGCTTACGCCGAACGGGGTGACGTCGTTCGAGCAGTTGGGCGTCTACCGGATCCTGGACACCGGGCAGAACCACGCCGAGGTGTGGGCGTTCGTCCAGGAGTGGCTCGGACCGCTGCTGGACTACGACCGGACGAAGAACTCGGAGCTGGTGCGGACGCTGTCGCTGTACCTGGAGTGCGGGGGCAACTACGACGAGACCGCGGCCGCGTTGATGATCCACCGCAGCACACTGCGCTACCGGCTGGGCCGGATCAAGGAGATCGCCGACCTCGACCTCAACGACGTCGACAGCAGGCTCAACCTGCACGTCGCGGCGCGGGCATGGCAGGTGCTCAGCGGACTGGAGTGAACGGAGGCAGCAGTACTGCCCGGCGGGTAGGAGCGCGACGAGCTCCCGCTGCCGTTGCTGTCCGAGGGCGGCGTGATCCGTTGAGCGACGTGGAACGGCCGTGTTCCTGGACGGCCTGGGCGGCCTGCGTGATCCCCGGCCACGGGCAGCAGTGTCACTGCTCGCCGATCAATCGTCCTTCCATTTGACAGTCACGTCTGTTCTCCTTGCATGTAAGGAGTAACTACTGACCAAGACCCACGGACACCGGAAGCAGCGGACCGCTGGAGCTGGCTGATCATCGTCGCCTACACCCAGCTTCGCCTGGCGCGGCCCATCGTTGAGGACTGCCGCAAACCTTGGGGACGCCCGGTTCCCGGACGCAGACTCACTCCGGCGCGAGTCCGGCGAGGGTTTCGGAACATTCGCCCGACGACCACGTTGCCCGCCAGCGCACCGAAACCCAGCAAGTCCGGCCCGGGACGACCGCCGGGCTCGCTCAACCGTCATCCCGCACCACGCCACGACGTCGGCAAAACCCGTCAAACGAGAGCTCAGTCTCGGAGCAGCACGGAACCAAACAGGTTAAACAAGAAGCTCAGACCTCAACACCGACCAGGTGCGCGCTGTCGGCGCGCACCTGGCGGTAGCCGAGATCGTCATCCAGACCGGTCCTGCGCGGCCGAGGTCGAGCCGGAGGAGCGTCGCTACCGGCTCCGGGTGGGCGGCACGTGGACCGGCGGCCGGCAGGTGGGCGGCAAACTGATGCAGGTGTTCTCCCGGCGATCCGGTGATTGGCGGATCACCGATGCCCGCAACAAGCTCCTACCGAACACCGACCTCGTATTGTTCGTGGATCTGGACACCACACCGCCAGAGTTCTTCCCTGTCCCGGCCGACGCGTTCCACGACTACATGCGTCCCCAGCATGTCGCGCATTGGCGCAACCGGTGGGACGTGCTGGCGGGTTGACCGGCCCGACGTGATCGTGGCCGTGAGGGGTTGTCGATCATCGCTCGCACGAAAAGGGCTCTGTGACCTGAACGCGGCGGTATGGAAGCCGAGGTAGCGCAGGTAGTTACGCTCCTCGCCGAAGGCCAACAATGGGGCGAATCGCATATTTACTGTAGGTGTCTACTTCGGAATAACGCCGGAGCAGTCGGTGAGCCGGTCGACTAGTTCGGTAAGTGCTTTGCCCAACGGCAGGTCAATCCACACGTTCGCGTAGTCGTCGCCCCTGGTCCGTCCCCAGTCGCTCGCACAGCCACACCCAGGCCGGTGGCACGTTCTCGCCGAAGAACACCACATCCGGATCGAGCACGCCCGAACGGCAGCGCGCAATCCACCAGCCGGAACTCGCGCACCGCGTCCTCGGCCAGTTCGACGTCACTGTCCGGATTCGGGCGACGCGCGTATCCGGCCGACGATCACGACCGGCAGAACCGCGCGCCCGGTTGTGAGCCCGGCAGGAGGTGGCCAACCGGTTCGCGGACCACAAGATCGTGCCGCACCCG
>DASXOJ010000278.1:0-15425 GCA_036494465.1 Pseudonocardiaceae bacterium | reverse complement strand
GCCCAGCCGCATCGGCTGGGCCGCACTTTTCGATCAGCTGCTGGCAACCGTCAACGTGCTGGGGTTCCCAGCAGGTGAGCTGAAGGTCACGCCGCTGCCGATGCCGCTGGAGCTGGTGTAGCGCGGATCCACGGTGTCCACCACCAGGGCGAGGTGGTGACCGGAGGGCACGATCCACGAGATCGGCTGAAGTGCGATGTCCACGCTCCGCGCCTGCCCGGGAGCCGCGCCAAGGAGCGAATACGGGGTCGACGTGATCAGCGACCCGGCGCCGAACGCGTCCACGTCGTAGAGGTAGGCGAACAACGAGGTGTTCGCCGCGCTCGGCGTGACCGTGGCGTGCAGCACCGGCGCACCGGTAACCGCGAGCCCCTGCGGGTAACTCGGCCCGGACCAGACGGCCCCGAAACCACGCGCCACCAGTGGAATCGACACGCCGACCGGAATGTTCGCGTACTCCTGCAACGCGCCGGTGAGGAACGGCAGGCCGCTGTCCGCGATGGTGTCCACCCCGGCAGCGATACCCGAACGCCACCCGGTCGACGCCGAACTCCCCAGCGAACCGGTCGGCTCAAGACCACTGGGCCCGCTCAGGTAGTAGGTGTTGCGCGCCGCGGTGACCGCGTGCCAACTCGGATAGTCCTCCCAGCTGCCGCCGTTGGCCGGCTTGAGCTGGATGGGCGCCTGGGTGTTCGCGCCGTTGTCCACGCCGCGCAGGTAGTGGTCGAACCAGTTGGCGACCGAGTCCCAGACGTCGTTGGGCAGCCCGATCGCGCCGGGCGCGGAAGCGGTGGCGTGATCGCCGGGTTCGAGCAATAGGCGCTTGGCGCCGGTGAGCTGGTTGTAGAAGTCGACCAGCTGCTGCGGCGGGAAGAGGCTGTCCTCCCAGTCGTTGGCGATCATCACCGCGGCGCCGTTGCGGTTGATCGCGGGCATCTCGTTGATCGCCGAACGGGTCGCGGCGAGCGGCAGGATGTCCTTGATATCGCCTGCGGCGTAGTCCTTTTCGATCTGCTGGAGATCCGGACCGGGCCGGCCGGTGAGATTCGCGGCGGCGAGCAGCGCGTCCGCGCCGAGGCTGCTGACCGTCTGGTTCGGATAGAGCGATGCGCCAAGATCGCTCCAGGCGTCCATCGCGGCGACCGCCTTGATCCGCGGATCAAGGCCTGCGGCGAGCAGTGCCTGACCCGCGCCATACGAGATACCCGCGACGCCGATCTTGTCCGGGTCGGCCGGGGTGCTGGCCAGTGCCCAGTCGATCACCTTGCTCACGTCCGCCATGGTCTGCGCGCCCGCGACGTCGATCTGCCCGCCCGAATCGTAGAAGCCACGGCTGGTGTAGCTGATCACCTCGTAGCCGTCCTGGTAGGCGAGTTTCGCGCCCTCACCCACGTATTCGAGGTCGGGCGCGCCCCAACTGCTCGGCATGACCAGCAGCGGGAACGGCCCCGGCCCGCTCGGCGTGATCACGAACCCGCGCAACGGCGTGCCACCGTCACCCGGGATGGTCTGATAACTCGCCGTGAATCCGGAATCTGCCTGAGCCGGGGTTGTCGTCACGACAACAACCCCGAGAATGGCGAGAACACAGCTGAGCAGGACACCGACTCGCTTACGCACAAGCCCTCCCGACGGAAGCTACTTCCGAGTAGCAACAAACTTACCGGACAGTAGCGTGCGCGAGGTCACAGCACAACGGAGTCCGAAAAACTCACGTTTCAGAATCGAGCAAGCCAGGAAACGCCGCTGGCCGGCCCTCCCGAAGAGGACCGGCCAGCCGGAGAAAATGCGGATCAGGCGAAAGTGATGGCCCGGATCAGCTTGGCGCCGACGGTGCCGCCGATCGACTCCAGCACCTCGGCATCCACCGTGCGGTCCACGCGCATCAGCATCAGCGCGTCCGCCCCGCCGGTGGTCTGGCTCAGCTGCGCGGCCTCGATGTTCACGCCCGCCTCGCCGAGCAGGGTGCCGACGGTGCCCATCACGCCGGGACGGTCCGGGTACTCCAGCAGCAACGCGTCGCCCTCGGCGCGCAGGTCGAAGCCGCGGCCGTTGATCTCGACCAGCTTCTGCACGCCGTCCAGGCCGGAGAGCGTGCCGGACACGCTGAGCGAGCCGCCGTCGGGCAGCGCGGCCTTGATGGTGACCAGGCTGCGGTGGTTGGCGCTCTCCGCCTCCTTGGTCAGCTCGACCGTGACACCGAGCTCCTCGGCGAGCTGCGGCGCGTTCACGAAGGTGACCTGCTGGTCGACGATGCCGCCGAAGACGCCGCGCAGCGCGGCCAGCGGCAGCACCGTGACGTCCTCATTGGACAGTTCGCCGCGCACGGTGACGGTGATCGAGGCAGGCGCCTTGTGCGCCAGCGCGGCGAGCACCGCACCGAGCTTCTGGGTCAGCGGCAGGTAGGGCTTGACCTCCTCGCCGACCACGCCGCCGGTCTGCACGTTCACCGCGTCCGGCACGAAGTCGCCGGCCAGCGCGAGCAGTACGGAACGGGCGACGTCGGTGCCCGCGCGGTCCTGCGCCTCACTGGTGGACGCGCCCAGGTGCGGGGTGACGACCACGTTGGGCAGCTCGAACAGCGGGCTGGAGGTGGTGGGCTCGGTGGCGAACACGTCGATGCCCGCACCGCCGACCCGGCCTTCGCGGACCGCGTCGGCCAGGGCCTGCTCATCGATCAGGCCACCGCGCGCGTCGTTGACGATGATCACGCCCGGCTTGACCTTGGTCAGCTGGTCGGCGCCGATCAGGCCCTTGGTCTCCGGGGTCTTGGGCAGGTGGATGGAGATGGTGTCCGCCCTGGCCAGCAGCTCGTCCAGGGTGACAAGCTCGATGCCCAGCTGCGCGGCGCGG
This sequence comes from Pseudonocardiaceae bacterium, assembly GCA_036494465.1. Classification (GTDB taxonomy): domain Bacteria; phylum Actinomycetota; class Actinomycetes; order Mycobacteriales; family Pseudonocardiaceae; genus CAJCJE01. The sequence goes on along the minus strand of DASXOJ010000278.1, from coordinate 12,572 downwards.
GCAGGCGCGACGTACGGGTCGTACGCGATCAGGTCCATGCCGAGCGCGGCGAGGCGCTGCGCGAGCAACTGGCCGATCTTGCCGAGGCCGACGACGCCAGCGATCTTGCCGTTGAGCTCGACCCCGTTGAACGAGGAACGCTTCCACTCACCACCGCGCAGGCTCGCGTCGGCGGCCGGGATGCGGCGGGCGACCGCGAGCAGCAGCGCGAGGGCGTGCTCGGCAGCGGAGACGATGTTGGAGGTCGGCGCGTTGACGACCATCACGCCGCGCGCGGTGGCGGCCGGTACCTCGACGTTGTCGAGGCCGACACCGGCACGGGCGACCACCTTGAGGTGGTTGGCCGCGGCCAGGACTTCCGCGTCGACCTTGGTCGCCGAGCGCACCAGCAGCGCGTCGGCATCGGCGACCGCGGCGAGCAGGGCGGACCGGTCGGTGCCGTCGACGTGCCGGATCTCGACGGAGTCACCGAGGAGGTCGAGCACGGACGGGGCGAGCTTCTCGGCAAGCAGAACGACTGGGCGCGAACTGGTCACGGCGGCGACTCCGGGTTTACGGGACAGTAAGGGGAGCGCGGACACGGTCAGCGGTGCCCCGCGCTGACCGGCCACTACTTTGTGTCCGGACCGGAGGCATTCTATCCCGGTCGTGTGAGCTTCTTCGCAAGTGGTTCACATCGTGGAAACCTGCCGAACTCCTCTACCGTAACACGAGTCTTTTGTGAATCGACGCGAAATCCTTGCGCGGCAACCATTTGCATAGTCGTCGGGTGGGTCGTCAGTGATCGCGGAATTCGCCATCCTGGGCACCCTCGATGAACGCATCCCACTACCCGGGAGGCGGAATCACTCGCAGAAGGCGACCATCTCGCGCAGCCACTCGGCCAATTCAGCGATCTCGCTCGCCGAGGCAGTACCGAGTGGCGCGGATCGGGCAAACCGCTGAGTTGACACGGTCGTGATTTCTTCGGTCCGTGCCCAACTTGGCCGCTTCAGCCCTGAGCCGGGCGAGTCGATTCGCACGTGATGTTCAAGACCGAGGTCCCGGGTGGTCAGCGGGACCACGAGCACCATGTCGATGGGAAAACGGCAATGCGCCGTCGAACCAACCACCACGGCGGGACGCAAACCGCCTTGTTCGTGTCCGATCGGCTGGCCGAAGTCCACCAACCACACCTGCCACGGACCATGCCTGGTCAATCGGCTCAACTGTTGTACTCCGGGTATTCACCGGCAGCACCAGGAAGACCGTCGCCTGCCGCCTTGTCGGTCAGTTGCGCTTCGGCCTGGTAGCTGGCCCATTCGTCGGGATCGGCACGCAACTTCTCGTAACCCGAGATGATCCGATTGATCTTGTGCTCTGTGACCAGCCGCCGGACCGCCTCACCGAGCGGCACGCCGTGATAGTCACGCTCGGCGATCGCTGCCAGCTCATCGCGTAAACCGCTGTCGAGCTGCATCGATGTCGTCGCCATACCTCCACTATGCCACGCTCTATAGTGTTCACCATAGAGTCGGCTAGGGCGAGCTCTTGGGGAATTGTTCCCAGTGCCCGCCGTCGTTGATGCCCATCACCCCGGTCGGTATGTGTGCGCCGGACGCCGTGACCGACTGGGTGGAACCGGTGGAGAGCACGTTGGTCGGCGCGTACACCGGCTGCGTGTGGCCGAAGTGCTCGCTCATCGCTTCCTGGAAGGACGCGGCAGGCGCCGGTGCACCGTTCGGGCCCGGCGCACCGCTGTGGCAGGACAGCAGGGTGAACGCGCCAGGACTGTGGTGTTGCATCGCCTGCTGGAAAGGCTGGGAGTTCGACACCACGTGCGCGAAGACGCTGCCGTGCACCCACACCTGGTCTCCGTTGTGGGTGGGCAGCTTGAACGCCTCGTTGTCGGCGTGCGCGTCGATCAGGAACGTGCCGTCCTGATGCTGCTGCCACGGGTGCGGGCCCGCGGTCATCTGGTCGGTCTTGCCCGCCTCGGCCAGGTCGTGCTGGCCAGGATGCAGGTAGTAGGTCTGGTTGTGCAGCCGGTCGTTGGCAGCCCAGTTCGTCACGGTGTCGAGGGACTGGCCGTGGTGGAACGCGACGCCGATGACGTTGCCGTGCCCGTCGACCAGCGGCTTCGGCGGAGCCAGATCGGCAGGCTTCAGCTCGACCATCTGGCCTGCCGAGTTCATCGCAGGGAACGGCTGCTGGCCGATGCCGTTGAAGTAGCGCTTCGCGTTGTCCAACCAGCCGCGCTGCCCGGTGTTCGTGATCGAGGAGGTGTCGACCTTCCCCCCACCGGTCTGACCGCTCCCGGGGACTTTCGGGGGAGTCTTGGGTCCGGCGATCTTGTTGAACGCGTCCGCGTGGACGCGGTCCGTTTCCGCGTAGTTCTGCGCGGCGCTGTGCAGGTTGTCGCTGTTCGAGCGGAGCTTCTCGGCCGCCTTGCTCACCGCGCTGCCATACCGACCGGCCGCACTGGTCGCGCTCGCGGCCGTTCCCGAGCCGACCTGGCCAAGCGCACCACCCGACAGACCGGCGCCAGGTAGGCCACTCGCGCTGTGCGACAACTGCTCCGACCGGTCGCCAACGCGGTTGGCGTGCTCGTGCAAGGCATCCGAGTGGACGTGATAGCCCTTCGTACCGGTCATCGCGCGGCAACCGCCTTCTTCAGCGAAGCGGCGACGATCCGCATCGACGCCGGAGCGCCCGGGTTGACCAGCAGGTCGATGCCGTTGTCCGGCAACACTTCCGCGAGCTCCGCGGCCCGCACCTCCTGCCAGCCCGACGCCTCCACCCTGCTGCGGTGCAGGGGCGCCGTGGTGACCAGCACCGACGGCACGCCGTCCGGCGCGACGGCCACCAGCGGATTGCCCTGCTGGTCCATGGCCACCCCGAGGACCGCCGCCACCAGCGTGGCCAGCAGCGCGTCGGCGTCCGCCTCGCCCCGGTTCACCAGTTGCAGGGTGGCGTCCACCGGATCGGTCGGCGAGTCGGGGTGGGACGGGCGGTAGTCCGGGTTCGGGTGGAATGCGCCAGTGCTGCCGTCAGCCTCGGCGAGCCAGCCACCGACCACTGCCTCGGCGGGCGGCGTGCCGTCCCGCTCGGTGTCCCACGCGGGGTCGATCAGGAACATCCACCGATCGCCCTCATCGGTCGGCTCGGGCGGCGTCGCGTCGTTCGGCACGGGTTCTCCTTACCACGATGTCTGATACGACTCACCAGGGTTCGTCGAATTCGCCGTCCTTGGCGCCCGCGATGAACGCGTCCCATTCTCCGGGCGTGAACACCAGGACGGTGTCATTCGGACCGGTGAACTTGGAATTACGCATCGCGATGTAGGTGATGCCGTCGGTGTGCGGCACGAACGCGACTTCGACGTATTCGCCGCCTGCGTCGTCGGGGTCGCCGGAGCGCTGCCACTCGGCCTTGGCGAGGTCGAGGTTGTCGCGTACGTGCGACTTGTCGTCGTAGATCGGCGCGCTCGCCGGTTCGTCGCTCATCGAAATAAAACCCCCGGTGCGAAATGTGAACTGGATCGCCTGCACGATACGCACACCGGCGAAAAAGGGACGGAGCGGCACACCGCAATCGCGGCGTACCGCCCCGTCGGGACGAAAGTCGTTACTACTGCACGAAGATGTCCACCGAGGGGCGCATCTGGGCGCAGACCCGGAGCACGTCGTGGATGACGTGGCCCTGGAAGTTCCCGAACGGCGCGAGGTCGACCGGCTCCTCGGCGTCGATCGCCGGGTAGGTCACCTGAGTGAGCAGGTAGTCGAAGTGCGGCGCCCACTTGCGCGAGCCAAGGCGCGCGGTGATGGAGCAGTTGTCGACCATGTAGGCGACGCCGCGCGCGTGCATGTACGGGTTGAGCGAGTCGACGGCTTCGATGACCGACTCGTTGGCGATCTCCGAGTACGGGTGACCCTTTTCGATGAAGGTGTCGATCTGGGCCATCATGATGCCGACGAACACGCCCGCGGTGAACGGGTCGAGCGGGATCTCGCTCTCCACGCGGTCCGCACGTACCTTCTGGCCGACCAGCCACATGTTGGCCTGGTCGATCTTGCCCATCGGGAAGCGGGCGAACCGGTCGTTGGCCATGACCACGCCGTTGAGCTCGTTGCCGGAGCGGACCTCGTCGTAGATCTCGTGCACGATCTCGGCACCGACCGGGTAGGCGGCGGAGTACGCCTCGGCGAAGATCTTGCGGCCATCGTCGTCGAGCCGGTTGTAGACGCCGTCCAGACCATCCTTGGAGATGATCTTGGAGATCGGGCCGGTGACCGACTCGGTCGAGTGCTGGAACGCCTTCTCGTCGGACATGCCGAGGTCGCGGAAGCGCCGGTAGAGGCTTTCCACGATGCCGTGCACGCCGCCGAGCAGGATGGCGCGCTCGCCGGAGATGTCCGAGAGGTACTCCGAGCGCAGCGTGGTCTGGAACACGTACGGCGAACCGATGGCGACGGCCCAGCCCAGCGCGCGCTCGACCGCACGGCCGGTGACGTTCTGGTGCACGGCGAAGCTGGAGTTGATGCCAGCGCCGTTGACCTCGGCGCCCTGGACGTAGAGCGCGCGGACGGAGGCGCCCATGCCCTTGGGGCACACGGCGATCACGTCGACGTTGTCCGGGAAGTGCTTGCCGTCCTTGTCCAGGATGCCGAGCAGGAAGCCGTGCGAGAAGCACAGCGTCGAGCCGGGCTTGAGCGCGGCGAAGATCTGCTCGTAGAGGTGGGCCTGGGCGCCGTCGGAGATCAGCACCAGCACCATGTCCGAGGAGCCGATGACCTCGAACATCTCGCCGAGGGTGCCGTTCTCCTCGGTGAAGCCCGCCTCGATCGCCGCCGTCCGGGAGCCGGAGTCGGTCCGCAGACCGATCTTGACCCGGACGGCGTCGCCGAGGGAGTCCCGGAGGTTCTGTGCCTGCGCCGACGCCTGCGGGCCCCACCCGATCACGCCGATCTGCTCGACGCCCTCAAAAGCGCGGGACAGCCGGTCGAACAGGTGCCGTCCGCCGCGCACGATGGCTTCGGAACGGTCACCGACCTTGATGTACTCCCTGTCGAAGACCTCGGTCTCGAAGTCGAGTTCAGGCGTTGACGTAGACACGCTCTCTCCAGTTTTCTGATGTATCCGAAAGAATTCAGGCGGTTTCGGTGATGGGACGGTCCACCCAGGACATCAGGCCGCGGAGCTTCTTGCCGACCTGCTCGATCTGGTGCTGCTCGCCCTCCTGGCGGAGCTTGGTGAAGTTCGGGCGACCGTTGTCGTCCTCCTCCACCCACTCACGGGCGAACCTACCGTCTTGGATCTCGTCGAGCACCTTACGCATTTCCTGCTTCACGGCAGGCGAGATGATGCGCGGGCCGCGGGTGAGGTCGCCGTACTCGGCGGTGTCGCTGCACGAGTAGCGCTGGCGCGCGATGCCGCCTTCGTAGATGAGGTCGACGATGAGCTTCAGCTCGTGCAGGACCTCGAAGTAGGCGATCTCCGGCTGGTAGCCGGCCTCTACCAGGGTTTCGAACCCGGCCTGAATGAGCGCTGAGGTGCCGCCGCAGAGCACCGCCTGCTCACCGAACAGGTCGGTCTCGGTCTCCTCGGTGAACGTGGTCTTGATGACACCGGCGCGGGTGCCACCGATGCCCTTGGCGTAGGACAGGCCCAGCGCGAGCGCGTTGCCGGTGGCGTCCTGCTCGACCGCGACCAGGTCCGGCACGCCCTTGCCGTCGACGAACTGGCGGCGCACCAGGTGACCGGGGCCCTTCGGGGCGACCAGGACCACGTCAACGCCCTCGGGCGCGGTGATGTAGCCGTAGCGGATGTTGAAGCCGTGGCTGAAGAACAGCGCGTCGCCGGGCTTGAGGTTCGGGGCGACGTCGTTGGCGTACAGCTTGCGCTGCACGGTGTCCGGCGCCTGGATCGAGATCAGGTCGGCCTCGGCAACAGCCTCGGCCGGGGTGAGCACCCGCAGACCGGCTTCCTCCGCCTTGGCCCGGGACTTGGAGCCCTCGGGCAGGCCGATGCGAACGTCGACGCCGGAGTCGCGCAGGCTCAGCGCGTGCGCGTGGCCCTGGCTGCCGTACCCGAGTACGGCGACCTTGCGGCCCTGAATGATGCCCAGGTCGGCGTCATCGTCGTAGAAAATCTCGGCGCTCATGTGCCTTCCATATTCCTTTCGAGTTCTTACCCGCTAGCGCGAATCCGGCTAGCGGACCGCGGTCGCGGTGATCGAGCGCGGGCCTCGGCCGACCGCGACCATGCCGGACTGGACCATCTCACGCACTCCGAACGGTTCGAGTATGCGCAACAACGCGTCCAGTTTGTCGGCGGTCCCGGTGGCTTCGACGATCAGCGACTCGGGCGAAACGTCAACCACCTTGGCCCGGAACAGTTGTACGGTTTCCAGGACCTGGGTGCGCACCGTGGCATCCGCGCGCACCTTGACCAGCAGTATTTCGCGCTGGACCGCTGTGGACGGTTCCAGCTCGACGATCTTGATCACGTTGACCAGCTTGTTGAGCTGCTTCGTGACCTGCTCAAGGGGTTGTTCGTCCACGGAGACGACGATGGTCATCCGGGACACGTCGGGGTTCTCGGTCGGGCCGACCGCGAGGGATTCGATGTTGAAGCCGCGCCGGGAGAACAGCCCGGCGACCCTGGCCAGCACACCCGGCCGGTTCTCGGTCAACACGCTCAGCGTGTGCTTGGTCATGGCTGCGCGGGCCCTTCCGGATTCTCGTTCGGCATCACACATCGTCCTCGTCGAACAGCGGGCGGATGCCCCGGGCGGCCATGATCTCGCTGTTGCCGGTGCCCGCCGCGACCATCGGCCACACCTGCGCGTCCTTGGCGACCACGAAGTCGATCACCACCGGGCGGTCGTTGATCTCGCGCGCCTTGTTGATCGTGGCATCGACGTCCGCTTTGGACTCACAGCGCAGGCCGACACAACCCAGTGCCTCGGCGAGCAGTTTGAAGTCCGGAATGCGGTGCTTGTGCGTGCCCAGGTCGGTGTGCGAGTAACGGCCGTCGTAGAACAGGTTCTGCCACTGGCGAACCATGCCCAGGTTGCCGTTGTTCATCACCGCGATCTTGATCGGCGCGCCCTCGATGGCACAGGTCGCCAGTTCCTGGTTGGTCATCTGGAAACAGCCGTCGCCGTCGATCGCCCACACCTCGGTGTCGGGCAGACCGAACTTGGCGCCCATCGCCGCGGGCACCGCGAAACCCATGGTGCCAAGGCCACCCGAGTTGATCCAGGTGCGCGGGCGCTCGTACTTCACGAACTGCGCCGCCCACATCTGGTGCTGGCCGACGCCCGCCGCGTACACCGCGTCCGGGCCGACGATCGAACCGATCCGCTCGATCACGTACTGCGGCGACAGCGTGCCGTCCGACGGGTCGTCGTAGCCAAGCGGGAAGGTGTCGCGCCAGCCGTTCAGCTGCTCCCACCAGGCGCCCAGGTCGGCGGTGCCGGTCTCGCGCTCGCTGCCGACGGCGGTGATCAGCTCGGTCAGGATCTCCTTGCAGTCACCAACGATCGGCACGTCCGCATGCCGGTTCTTGGAGATCTCGGCCGGGTCGATGTCCGCGTGCACGATCTTGGCGTCCGGCGCGAACGAGTCCAGCTGGCCGGTGACCCGGTCGTCGAACCGGGCGCCGAGCGCGATCAGCAGATCCGCGCGCTGCATCGCGGCGACCGCGGCGACCGCGCCGTGCATACCGGGCATGCCCAGGTGCTGCTGGTGCGAGTCGGGGAAGGCGCCGCGTGCCATCAGCGTGGTGACCACCGGAATGTTGGTCTGCTCGGCCAGTTCCAGCAGTTCGGCGGTGGCTTCCGCCTTGAGCACGCCGCCGCCGACGTAGAACACCGGGCGCTTGGCCGCGCAGATCAGCTTGGCGGCCTCGCGCACCTGCTTGCCGTGCGGGCGGGTGGTCGGCCGGTAGCCCGGCAGGTGGATCTCCGGCGGCCAGGAGAACGAGGTGGTCGCCTGCATCACGTCCTTGGGGATGTCCACCAGCACCGGACCGGGGCGACCGGTCGAGGCGAGGTGGAACGCCTCCGCGATCGCGCTCGGGATCTCGGCCGGGTCGGTCACCAGGAAGCTGTGCTTGGTGATCGGCATGGTGATGCCGCAGATGTCCGCTTCCTGGAACCCGTCGGTGCCGATCAGCGGCGTGGCCACCTGACCGGTGATCGCGACTATCGGGACGGAGTCCATATAGGCGTCGGCCAACGGGGTGACCAGGTTCGTCGCGCCAGGGCCGGACGTGGCGATGCACACACCGACCTTGCCGGTCGCCTGCGCGTAGCCGGTGGCGGCGTGTCCGGCGCCCTGCTCGTGCCGGACCAGCACGTGGCGCACCTTGGTGGAGTCGAGCAGCGCGTCGTACGCGGGCATGATCGCGCCGCCCGGAATGCCGAACGCGACCTCGCAGCCGACCGACTCGAGCGACCGTACGAGCGACTGCGCGCCGGTCACGCTGACCGGGGCGCCGGCCGGCGGGGTCGGCTTGGGTCGCGGGTGGTGCGGATGGTGCGGCGCTCCGGGTGGCGGAGCAGGTCGCGGCGTTGCGGTGGTCATCGGTTCGCCTCGCGTTGGAGTTCTCGGGCTGGACGGGATCCGGGCAACAAAAAACCCTCGCTGACCACGGCGGTCATACGAGGGTGGCGCGTCGACAACGAGGAACTTCTCAGGCGTCGACGCGCCTGGGAAGTACGAGAATGCTGGTTGTCGACACGCCCGGAACGGTAATCCGAACGGCACCTGCGCGTCAACCTGGCGGGATGAGGCTCTCGCATGGTGGACCCCCGTTCGAGTGAAGGAGGGTCGCCTCACCAGGTGCGACGGCGGGAGTGCACCATCTTCGTGTGGTGGAAAGCATCCCGCGCAGGCTGGTGTTCCGGATCCCGGGTGTCGCGCTGGTCGGCGTCCTGTTCGGGCTCGCGTCCATGTCCGTCCTCGCGCTGGCCGGGCCGAAGTTGCTGCTGCTGACCTACCTGATCCCGATCCTGATCGGCGTCTGGGTGGTGCGCACCAGGACGGTCGTGGACACCGACGTGATCCGGGTCCGGCGCCTGTTCACCGCTCGCCGGATCGGCTGGTCCGAGTTGGCCGGACTGCGCGTGCAGGACCGCAAGTGGGTGCGCGCGGTGCTCGCCGACGGCAACCAGGTGACTCTCCCCTGCGTGAAGCTCCGCCACCTCCCGGTCCTCTCCCTGCTCTCCGGCGGCCGCCTCCCGGACCCGACCGAGCCGCCCGCGGAAGGCCCGCTACAGGACGAAGCGCCGGTCCCGAATGAGACCGGCGCCACTGCCTGAGTTCCGGTTGATCAGCCGGTGTACGAAACACTGAAGCTGTTTCCACCGTTCGGAGCGCTCGGTGTCGAGTAGGTGTGCCCATTCTGGACAAGCAAGATCTCGTCGGCACTCGTCAACGCGGGGCTGTGCCCATTCACGGTGAGACCGGTGAAGCTGAAGGTCGAGAAATGCGCGATCTTCGCGATCGAGCCGCCGACCTCCGGCGCCTCCTGGATGTACTCGACCGAAGCCCCGGCACCGCGGTAGGTCTTGTTCGACGAGAAGGACTGCCCGGTCGTGTTGTCCGTCAGAGTGATCTTCCACGTCGTGCCGCTGACCTTGGCGACCGTGCCGGTGAACGAGTCGCCAGGGTGCACGGTGATGCCGGTGATCACGGTCTCGGCGGCGGGCAGGATCTCCCACCACGCGTCGTAGCGCGCCCGGCCACCGGTGTAGTCGGACTCGGTGCCCGTCTGGATCAGGTTCGAGTTGCCGTCACCGTCGATGCCGACCCAGGCCGAGGAGTAGGTACTGCCGCTGCTCGCGGACACCGAAGGCACCGTCCAGTGGGCGGTCGCGCTGGTGAAACCGCTGCCGGTCTCCGCGTAGCCCGACCAGTTGCTGGACTGCTGGGCGTTGATGCCGTGGCTGATCACGTGGTCGGTGGCGTTGCTGTGCGCGGTTTGCGCGTTCGCGACCGGAGCAAGGGCTAACACGACACCGGCGGCGACACCGATGATCGCGGCAAAGCGCAGGGATCTGATACCCATCGGGGTACCTTTCTGTGTGCAATTACTTCGGGGGGACGAGGGAAATAAAAATGTTCTTGAGCGGAACTTTGACCGTCAACAAGGATAAATGCGGGGCCCCGTTCGCCAATCAAGATAAATTGACATCCCAAATCAACAGTGTGAAATAAAGCAGGCCGCGATGCCCGGACGGCCCCTTGCGCCGCGGCCTGCGGCGTCCCACGGCACCGGTCGGCGAGCGCCATCGGAGTAACGTTGCCCGCACCCCGCCGTGTTGCCAGGCGCCCACCAGGCGCCCCGCGTCTTGATCGATGTCCGGCCCGCATTCACGTTTGGAGGAGCCGTGCCGCCGCTCCGCTCCCGCACCACCACCCATGGCCGCAATGCCGCAGGCGCCCGCGCGCTGTGGCGCGCCACCGGCATGACCGACAGCGACTTCGGCAAGCCGATCGTGGCGATCGCCAACTCCTACACCCAGTTCGTGCCGGGCCACGTGCACCTGCGCGACCTCGGCGAGCTCGTGGCCGACGCGATCGCCGAGGCGGGCGGCGTCGGGCGCGAGTTCCACACCATCGCCGTGGACGACGGCATCGCCATGGGCCACAGCGGCATGCTCTACTCGCTGCCCTCGCGCGAGATCATCGCCGACTCGGTCGAGTACATGGTCAACGCGCACCAGGCCGACGCGCTGGTGTGCATCTCCAACTGCGACAAGATCACCCCGGGGATGCTCAACGCCGCCATGCGGCTGAACATCCCGACCGTGTTCGTGTCCGGCGGTCCGATGGAGGCGGGCAAGGCGGTCGTCGTCGACGGCGTCGCCCAGGCCCCGACCGACCTGATCACCGCCATCTCCGCGTCCGCGAGCAGCCAGGTCGACGACGACGGCCTGACCATCGTGGAGCGCTCGGCATGTCCGACCTGCGGTTCCTGCTCCGGGATGTTCACCGCGAACTCGATGAACTGTCTCACCGAGGCGCTCGGCCTCGCGCTGCCCGGCAACGGTTCGACGCTGGCCACCCACGCCCTGCGCCGCGACCTGTTCGTGCGGGCCGGCAAGACCGTCGTCGAGCTGGCGAAGCGCTACTACGAGCAGGACGACGAGTCCGCGCTGCCGCGCTCGATCGCCACCCAGCAGGCATTCGACAACGCGATGGCGCTGGACATGGCCATGGGCGGGTCGACCAACACCGTGCTGCACATCCTCGCCGCCGCCATCGAGGGCGAGATCGACTTCCCGCTGAACACCATCGACGAGATCAGCCGCCGCGTGCCGTGCCTGTCCAAGGTCGCACCGAACTCCGACTACCACATGGAAGATGTGCACCGGGCCGGTGGCATCCCCGCCATCCTCGGTGAACTCGACCGCGCCGGTCTGCTCCACCGCGACGTGCACAGCGTGCACAGCCCGTCGCTGGAGCAGTGGCTGTCCGACTGGGACGTGCGCAGCGGCAAGACCACGAAGGAAGCCACCGAACTCTTCCACGCCGCGCCGGGTGGAGTGCGCACCACGAAGGCGTTCTCCACCGAGAACCGCTGGTCCAGCCTGGACACCGACGCCGAAGACGGCTGCATCCGGGACGCGGCGCACGCCTACAGCCCCGAGGGCGGCCTGATGGTGCTGCGCGGCAACCTCGCCGACGACGGCGCGGTCATCAAGGCGGCGGGCGTCGACGAGTCGATCTGGCAGTTCACCGGCCCCGCGCGGGTGCTGGAAAGCCAGGAACAGGCAGTGTCGGCGATCCTCAACAAGGAGGTCCAGCCCGGCGACGTGCTGGTCATCCGCTACGAGGGCCCGTCCGGCGGCCCCGGCATGCAGGAAATGCTGCACCCGACCGCGTTCCTCAAGGGCGCCGGGCTCGGCAAGGTCTGCGCGCTGATCACCGACGGCCGATTCTCCGGCGGCTCGTCCGGTCTGTCCGTCGGCCACATCTCGCCCGAGGCGGCCGCAGGCGGCACCATCGGCCTCGTCGAGAACGGCGACCAGATCCAGATCGACGTGCACGCCCGCAAGCTCGAACTGCTGGTCGCCCCCGAGGTGCTGGCCGAGCGCCGCGCCAAGGTGGACGCCAGCGAGCGGCCGTGGCAGCCCGTCGACCGCGAGCGCCCGGTGACCGCCGCGCTGCGTGCCTACGCCCGAATGGCGACCTCCGCCGACCGCGGCGCCGTTCGCGACGTGAACCGGTAGTTTTCGACCATGACGAACTGGGTGTTCCAAGGCACCGTGCTCCCGGACGGAACCGACGGCGAACTGGCGGTCGGTTCCGCTGGGACGCGGCGCGCCCTGCCCGGCAGGTTCGCGCTACCCGGCCTGGTCGACGCCCACTGCCATGTCACCGTCACGGTCGACGACGACGGCCCGCTGCTCGGCGGCCAGGACCTCGCCGACAAACGAATGGCCGAACTCGCCCAGGACGGCATCGGCCTGGTGCGCGACGTCGGCGGCGAACGCTCGGTCACCCTGCACCTGACCGAAATGGACGGACGTCCGATCGTCCAGGCCGCCGGACGATTCTTCGCACCGGAGGGTCGTTACT
>DASXOJ010000277.1:0-7931 GCA_036494465.1 Pseudonocardiaceae bacterium | reverse complement strand
CGCCCGTGCGTTCATGGCCGCCATGTTCGACCTCGTCCCACCCGTCGACGCCGACGAATACGCCAACCTGCTCACCACCAGGGCGCGCCTCGCCCGCGCCTGGTCGGAATACCAGCGCGACACCCCGCTGATCATCGCGCCCATCTACGCGGGCGAGACGTTCCGTGCGGACGAGGATGTCGACCGTGCCGCCGAGATCGTGCACAGCCTCGCCGCCACCCTCGCGGTCAACTTTCTCGGCCTGCCAGCGGTCGCCGTCCCGGTCGGACTCGTCGACGGACTCCCACAAGCCGTGCAGGTGATCGGCCCGCGCTTCGGCGAGGAGAACTGCCTGCGCGCCGCCGAAGTGATCGAGACCACGACCGTGATTCCGCCTGGCCGACTACCGTCGCGGTAGGAACCCGAGGGGAGGACCGACCGGCGTGCGGATGGCTCGAATCGCCGTGACCGCGGTCTTCGCGCTCAACGGCGTCATCGAAGCATCCTGGGCGGCTCGCGTCCCCGCCGTCGCCCGCCAGGTCAACGCCGGTCCCGGCGGACTCGGTTTGGCCCTGCTCGGCACCAGCATCGGCATGATCGTCGCCGCCCCGATCGCCGCCCGCCTGTGCGCCCGGTTCGGCGCCAGAATGATCGTCGCGATCAGCGGTGTCGGCTGCGTCATCGCGCTCCCACTGCTCGGCCTCGTCACGTCGATCGCCTGGCTCGGCGCGGCCCTGCTGCTGCTCGGCGCGAGCATCGGCACCCTCGACGTGGCCATGAACATCGGCGCCGTCGCCGTGATCCGCGCCCTGGACCGGCCGCTGATGCCGGTGTTCCACTCGGCATTCAGTTTCGGTGGACTGGTCGGCTCCCTCGCCGCGGGCGGAGCCGCCGCACTGAACTACTCGCCGCTGCGCCATTTCCTGATCATCGCCGTCGCGGGCCTCGTCCTGCTCGCCGTCCTGACCAGAGCCGTCCCGACCACCCATCCCGCCGCGCGCGTCACCGAGCGGCACGGCCCACCGCCCTACCGCCGCAAACTGCTCTGGTACCTCGCCGCGATCGCGCTCTGCTCGGCCATCGCCGAAGGCGCCTGCGCCAACTGGCTCGCCCTGTTCCTGGTCCGCGACCGCGGCCTCGCCGACGGCGTCGCCGCCACCGGCTACGCCACGTTCAGCCTCGCCATGGCGATCTCCCGGCTCTCCGGCGAACGCCTCGGCCACCGCTGGAGCGGCTACCAGCTGCTCGCCTGCGGCACCACTCTGGCCTGCGGCGGCCTGCTTCTCGCGGTCCTGCTGCCGGACGGCGTCGCCGCGTACGCGGGCTTCGCCCTCGCCGGACTCGGCCTCGCCTTCGGTTTCCCGGTCACCCTCGACCTCGCCGGGGCCGCCGGTCGTCGAGCCGACTCGTCCGGCGGCGAGCGCGAACTCGGCTTCGTCACCACCGTCGCCTACAGCGCGTTCCTCGCCGGCCCGCCCATCGTCGGCGGCATCGCCCAAGCCACCAACCTCGCGGTCGCGTTCGGTGTGGTCGCGGTGATCGTCGCGCTCAGCGTCCCGTCGGTCCTCGGCGCCCGCCACGCCCAACGAACCGAAGCGGCCACCCTCCCCAAATAGCCCCGCTCGCCGCCGCCCCGGCTCAGCCGCCGTCGCACCTGCCACGTTCCGGCTCAGCCGCCCAGCAACTCCTGCTGCTGCCCGCTCCGCCCCGGCCGCGCGGGCAACTGGATGTGCGCCTCGGTCCCGCCAGCAGGCCGCCGCGCCAACCAAGCCCGGCCCCCGTGCGCCGCCACCACCTGCCGCACGATCGCCAGGCCCAGCCCCGATCCGGGCATCGACCGCGCCTCTGCCGTCCGGTAGAACCGCTCGAACACCCGCTCCTGATCGGCTGCGGGCACACCCGGTCCCCGGTCCGCGACCACGATGTCGGCCAGTCCGCTCTCGTAGCGCACGTCGACCCGCACCGGATAGTCCGGCGGGCTCCACTTCGCCGCGTTGTCCAGCAGGTTCAACACCGCCCGCTCCAGCCCAGACCGCTTGCCGAACACCATGATCGGCTGGTCGGTCAGGGTGAAGCTCACCTCGGGTGTCCTGGTCCGCGCCCGGCCCACCGCCGACCGGACCACGCTCGCCAGATCCAGCTCGGTCGCCTCGTCGGTGCTGCCTGGATCCCGCGCCAGCTCGACGACCTCCTCGATCAGGTGGTCAAGTTCACCCATCTGTGCTTCGACGTCCGACAGCAGCTTCAGCTTGTCGTCGCCCTCCAGCTTGCGATCCGGACTGCGCTCCGCCCGCAACAGCAGGTCGATGTTGGTGCGCAAGCTGGTCAGCGGCGTCGCCAACTCATGGCTGGCGTCCTCGACCAGTTGCCGCTGCGCCTCACGCGCCATGCCCAACGCGGTCAGCATCCGGTTCATGCTCGCGGCGACACTCGCCACCTCGGCGGTCTCCCGGCGCGCGATCGGCACCGCGGCGCGCAGATCCTGCGTCTCCGCCACGTGTGCGGCCGCCCCCGCCACCCGGTACACCGGCCGCAACCCGGCCACCGTGAACCCGTACCCGAGCGCGGCCGCGATCACGATCGCCAGCAACCCAGCTCCGCCAAGCAACACCGCGAACTTGTCCAGCGTCGCGTCGACCGTGGTCAGATCGGCCGCGAACTGCACGGCGTCGCCCCGGGTCGAATGCGCCGTCAACATCAGGTAATGGACCTTGTCCAGGTAGATGTCACGCACCTGGTAGGGCACCGTGCCGAGCGCGACCTGCACATCTGTCGAGCTCACCGGCAGCGCCTGCGCCTGGAACTTCGGCCGCTTGCTGTGCCCGTTGGTCGACACCACTCCGAACAACGTGCTCACGTCCGGCCGCAGCCAGGCGGGCGGCGACTGCAACGTCGCAGGGTCGACCTTGTTGACCAGCGGTCCGGCCTGCTGCTGGAGGTCCTGGACGATGTTGTCGCGCAGCTGCGCGCGCAGCAGGAACCACGCGGTTCCGGACACCAGCACCACCGCGAGCGCGACCGCTGCGGCGGTCAACACGGTCAACCGCCTCCGGATCGTCGGCCGGCTCACCTCGGGCCTCCCTGCCGGGTCAGCGGATTCGCTCCGCAGCGTCGGGCTCCCGCAGGACGTACCCCACGCCGCGCACGGTGTGCACCAGCCTCGGCTCGCCCGCCGCCTCGAGCTTGCGCCGCAGGTAGCCGATGTAGACGTCCAGGCTGTTCGACTTGGTGCCGAAGTCGTAGCCCCACACCTCGGTGAACAGCACCGATCGGGTGACCACGCGCGACGCGCTCTGCAACAGCACCGCGAGGAGGTCGAACTCGGTCTTGGTCAGTTCGATCACCCGGTCGCCGCGCAGCACCGTGCGGTTGTCCGGGTCGAGGGTCAGGTCCGCGAAGGTCAGCGCCTCGCGGTCGCCAGGATCGGCCCTCCGCAACAACGCCCGCACTCTGGCCAGCAGTTCTTCCGGGGCGAAGGGCTTGACAACGTAGTCGTCCGCGCCCGCGTCGAGCCCGACCACCCGGTCGCCGACCGTGCGTCGCGCGGTCACCATCAGCACCGGCACCCGGTCACCGGTGACCCGCAGCCTGCGACACGTCTCCAGACCGTCCAGCCCAGGCATCATCACATCGAGAATCACCAGATCGTGGTGGCCGGTACGCAGGGCGTCCAAGGCGCTGTAGCCGTCGCTGGCCAGGTCCACCTGGTAACCCTCGAACCGCAGGCTTCGACTCAGCGACTCACGCACCGCAGGCTCGTCATCCACGACCAGAACACGCATGCCCCCATCTTGGCTGGTCGGTCGATGCCGAGCGCGCGGGCTACCACCAGAGGCCGACATTTTTCGCCTCGAAGGTCGTTTTGCTGCTCGGTTGTCCACATCAGCAGGCGTTATCCACAGATTCCTCCCAGCTTTGACCAGCCCGTTCCCGGTTTCGCCAGAGTGGTCGCCGACGCCGCTGGACCGTCCGGATCCAGCACGAGGAACGGAGTGGATCAATGGAGACCAACACGCTGATCGGCAACGTCTGCCGCGAGCCGAAGCTGTGGCTGACCAAGAAGACCGGCACACCGATGACGACCTTCACCATCGCCGTCAACCGTCGTCACAGAGCCGGCGACGAACTCGTCGACCGGCCCGCCGTGTTCCACCGCATCATCTGTTTCGGCTCACTGGCCGAGAACGTCAACAACTCACTGCACAAAGGAATGGAGG
The DNA here is from genome assembly GCA_036494465.1 of Pseudonocardiaceae bacterium. Taxonomy (GTDB): domain Bacteria; phylum Actinomycetota; class Actinomycetes; order Mycobacteriales; family Pseudonocardiaceae; genus CAJCJE01. The sequence continues at coordinate 3,735 of DASXOJ010000277.1, read as the reverse complement.
TGCTCGCGGTCGGCGAATGGGTCGACGACTCCTACGAGGACGAGCACGGTCAGAAACAGACCAAGGTCGCCATGGAAGCCCGCGCGGTCGGCGCGGGCCTGCGCTGGGCGATCGCGTCGGTCACCAAGGTCGAACGGCACGCACCGGTGATCGCGTTGGCCGACCCGAAGATCGAACCGGCCGATGATCACAAACCAGGTGAATTCTCTGCGAACACGAAACCAGCCGAACCCTCCGAACCGGTTGCCGCGGCGGCCCGCACCACGCGAAAGGGGGAACGACAAGCAGCGCGAGCGGGGTGATCAAATGGCCAGAACAGCCCGGGCAACCCGGTTGACATGCGTCGGATCGGTTGTCGGGCAGGTCGAGCCATTGCCCGGGAGAGCGTGGGTCAGGAAGCGATTCGGAGTCATTCCTGCAGACCGAGGTACGCGGCCCCATGGCGCGCATCTACGATCGCGGCCATGGCCGAGTTCATCTACACCATGTACAAGGTGCGCAAGGCGCACGGGGACAAGGTCATCCTTGATGACGTCACGCTGTCCTTTCTCCCGGGAGCCAAGATCGGCGTAGTCGGCCCGAACGGCGCCGGCAAGTCGACTGTGCTCAAGATCATGGCAGGCCTTGAGCAGGCGAACAATGGCGAGGCCATGCTCGCGCCCGGTTACACCGTTGGCATCCTGATGCAGGAGCCGGAGCTCAACGAGGACAAGACCGTCCTCGGCAACGTCGAGGAAGGCGTTGGCGAGATCAAGGAGAAGCTCAACCGCTTCAACGAGATCGCCGAGAAGATCGGCGTCGACTACTCCGACGAGCTCATGAACGAGATGGGCTCCATCCAGGAGGAGCTCGACCACGCCGACGCCTGGGACCTCGACTCGCAGTTGGAACAGGCAATGGACGCGCTGCGCTGCCCGCCCCCGGACGCGGAGGTGCGCACCCTCTCCGGAGGTGAGCGGCGCCGGGTCGCCCTGTGCAAGCTGCTGCTGAGCAGGCCGGACCTGCTGCTACTGGACGAACCGACCAACCACCTGGACGCGGAAAGCGTGCTGTGGCTTGAGCAGTTCCTCTCTCAGTACGCCGGTGCCGTCCTGGCCGTCACCCACGACCGGTACTTCCTGGACAACGTGGCCCAGTGGATTCTCGAACTGGACCGCGGTCGTGCTCACCCCTACGAGGGCAACTACTCCACCTATCTGGAAAAGAAGGCGGAGCGGCTCGCCGTCGAAGGAAAGAAAGACCAGAAGCTGCAAAAGCGGCTCAAGGACGAATTGGCCTGGGTGCGGTCCGGTGCGAAAGCCCGGCAGGCCAAGTCCAAGGCCCGTCTGCAGCGCTACGAGGAAATGGCGAACGAGGCCGAGCGCACGCGCAAGCTCGACTTCGAGGAGATTCAGATTCCGCCGGGCCCGCGCCTTGGCAGCGTCGTCGTCGAGGTGAACAGCCTCAACAAGGGCTTCGGCGACCGGGTGCTCATCGACGGGCTGAGCTTCGACCTGCCGCGCAACGGAATCGTCGGCGTCATCGGCCCGAACGGTGTCGGTAAGACGACGCTGTTCAAGACCATTGTCGGACTGGAAAAAGCCGACAGCGGTGACGTGCGCATCGGCGACACCGTGAAACTGTCCTACGTCGATCAGAACCGCGCTGGAATCGACCCGAAGAAGAATGTCTGGGAGGTGGTCTCCGACGGTCTGGATTACATCAAGGTCGGGCAGGTGGAGATGCCGTCCCGGGCCTACGTGAGCGCGTTCGGATTCAAGGGGCCGGATCAGCAGAAGCCCGCCGGGGTGCTCTCCGGTGGTGAGCGCAACCGGCTCAACCTGGCACTGACCCTCAAACTGGGCGGCAACCTGATCCTGCTCGACGAACCGACCAACGACCTGGACGTGGAAACGCTCGGCTCGCTGGAGAACGCGCTCGAACAGTTCCCCGGCTGCGCCGTGGTGATCTCGCACGACCGGTGGTTCCTCGACCGCGTCGCCACGCACATCCTGGCGTGGGAAGGCACCGAGGAAGACCCGGCGTCCTGGTACTGGTTCGAGGGCAACTTCGAAGGCTACGAGAAGAACAAGATCGACCGGCTCGGCCAGGACGCGGCTCGTCCGCACCGGGTGACCTACCGCAAGCTCACCCGGGACTGATCGGGGTTTCGCGGAGGTGCCGTCGAGAGGTGATGCGCGAGCTGACGCCGAGGTGGGTTCGATCGTCGGACCCGCCTGGGCTTGGCGTTGGCAGGCGCCCGAACTAGCCCTGGTCTTCGGGGAACGGGCGTTGCGCACCGCCGAACAGCGGGGCGATCAACTCGCCGGACTCTGGGCGCAGACGCTGGTCGTGTCCGCGTCGTGTCGGCTCGGGCAGCAACTCGCCGTGGTGGACAAGGCCATCGAGGCGTTGCGGTTGTCCGAGCGGCTCGCCGACGATGACTCGGGCGCGATCCTGCGGGTCGAGCTGGCGGGCTGCGCCCGGTCGGCAGGCGTGCCGTTGGTCGGTGCTGGTCTGCTGCGGCCGGTGCTGTCCGTGACCGACGCCCGGCCCTCGGTCCGCGCGGCGGCGCTGATCCAGCTCGCCGGTTGCCTCGCCTACTCGGAGCGGCACCGGGAACTCGACAGCGCCCTCGCCGAGGCCGACCAGCTCTACGCCGACGACCGCGAGTTCGACCAGGACACCCGGCTCGGGCTGCGTGCGGTGCTGCGCTCGTTCGTCGCGCGCGAGCACCGGCGTCGCGGCGACCTGCGCTCAGCACTGCACGCCGCGGAGGAGGGCGCCAACCTGCTCGACGGGCTCGGCGACCCGGCCGCCGACGGCGGTGCGGCCGCGCGGATCTCGCTGCAACAGGTGCTCGGGCTGCTCGATCTCGGCTGGGTCGACCAGGCGGCGACGGTGGCGGCCGGTGCGCTGTCCGGTCCGGTCCGCGCACACTCGGCGGCGGCGGTCGGCTGGCTGGCGCTCGCGATCTGCACCCGCGTGCAGTTGCCAGCCGGGTTGCTCGAGCCGGCGATCGCGCTGTTGCAGGAGATCACCACCATGGCCGAACGGCACCACCGCGACGCCCTGCACGCGGAGAGCCTCAGCGCGCTCAGCGAGGCGCACGAACTGTCGGGCGAACTCGCCGAGACCCTGGACTACCTGCGTTCCGCGCAGGTGATCCGGGCTCGCCGGTCTCGCATGCTGCGCGCGGCACGCAGCGCGCTGCTCAGCGAGTTCGGGGAGGCGCGCAACGCGGACGGCTTGCTGCGCCTGCTGAACCCGACGCTGTCCACCGGCCGTCGCACCACCGTCGAGCGGGAAGCGCCGCTGTTCGGTCAACCCAGCGACAAGACTGCGGCCCCGGAGCCGTCCGGCATCACCCTGGTCCTGATCGACGTGGCCAAGGCCCGCACCGGCATGCCGCCCGCCACCCGTGGGCCGGCGGCCGCTGGCTCGATCGGTCCCGGCGCGGCCGGCATCGGCACCTGGACCGCTGAATCGCTCGGGGCGGGTGCGCGCACCGGTGATCCGATCGGCGAAAGCGTGCTGCGCAAGGTCGTCGAGCACCTGCGCGACCTCACCCCGGCCGAGGCCGCGGTGGCGCGCGTGGGCGGAGCCGAGCTCGCGGTGCTGCTGCCCGGCACGTCGCGCACCCAGGTCGAGCGCTGGGCCGAGGAGTTGCGCGCCGCCATGGCGGACGTCGACTGGGGCCAGGTCACGCCCGGCTTGACCATCAACGTGCGCACCGTCGTCACCGAAGCCGACCAG
>DASXOJ010000276.1:0-7515 GCA_036494465.1 Pseudonocardiaceae bacterium | reverse complement strand
CAGGAAGATCACCGCGTCGCGCCGCGCGGCCTCGGCATAGACCGGCTCCAGCCGCTCGTCGCCGAGGTAGACGCCGTCCTGGTTGGTCTGCATGATGACCCCGTTGGCGTGCAACGTATCCAGCGCGTACCGCGCTTCGGTGAGCGCACCGTCCACATCGGGCAACGGCAGACTGGCGAAGAACCCGAACCGCTCCGGGTACGCCGCACGCAGCCGCGCCGCCTCCTCGTTCACCTGCCGGGCGAGGTCAGCGGCCTTCCCCGCATCGCCGAAATACACGCCGGGGGTGGAGATGGACAGGATGGACGTACGCACGCCCAGCCGGTCCATCGCGGCCAGCGCGAGTTCCTCGCTCCACTCCGGGATCGCCTTGATCCCGTCCGGATGGTCGTGCCCGGCCGCGATCAGCGCGTCCCGGTAGAAATCCGGCACGTGGTGCGCGTGCACGTCGATCGTCATGGTCAGGCCCGTCCTGGTTCGATCGGCACCGGCAGCCACCCGTACCCGTCACCGTCGCGGCGCAGATGCCCCAAACCCGGGAACGGGAAGTGGTAGCCGAACACGGCATACCGGTTGCGGTAGGCCAGATCGTAGATGCGTTTGCGCTGACCGGTCGCCGCCGATCGGTCGAAGTCGAACTGGAAGCTCCAGTCCGGCCGCTGCAACAGCAGCACGTCGTGGTGGCACAGGTCGCCCCAGCAGATGATGGTGTGCCCCTGGCTGGTGATCTCGTACACCAGGTGGCCCGGACTGTGCCCAGGCGTCGCGATCGCGGTGATGCCCGGCACGACGGTCGAACCGTCCTCCAGCAGGACCAGCTGGCCCGCGTCGCGGTAGGGCATCAGGTTGGCGTGCGCGCCGCGATAGTGGTCGGCCAGGTGCTCGCTGGGTGCGTCCGGGATCTTGTCCAGGTCGGTCCAGTGGTCGAAATCGGCGCGGCTGATCATCACGGTCGCGTTGGGGTACAACGGCTTCCCGGCCGCGTCGACCAGACCCCAGCAGTGGTCCGGGTGCCCGTGCGTGATGGCCACGATGTCGATATCGGCCGGATCGACACCCGCCGCGCGCATGTTCGGCACGGTGCGACCGGTGTGCGTGCCAAAAGATTTCACGCCCAGATCGGGAATCGTGCCGACGCCCGAGTCGATCAGCACCAACCGGTCACCGGTGTCGATGATCAGCGGGTTCTGGTTGAGTCGCACGGCGTCGACCGGGCGGTGGTGCTCGGTGAGCAGCGCGGCGATGTCGGCCGGGTCGGCGGTCGGGAAATTGGTGTGCGCGGGGCCCATCTCCAGGATGCCGTCGGAAACCACGGTGCAGGTGAAATCGCCGTGCGCGAACCGGGCCCAGCCGTCGTGCATCTCGATGCGGTAGTCGTCGTCCATGACGATTCCTTTCACGGTGCCGTTTCTATGGGGTGGCGAGCACTGCGGTTGGCGTGAGGACCTGGTCGTGTCGCCGAGTGACAGCGCCGAACGCGGTCAACGCGACCAGCACCAGGAACGCGGAGCAGCCGAACAGCACGAACACGCCGTACGCGCCGAGATGACTGCCGATCACCAGACCGCCGAAGATCGGACCGATGGCCCCGATGTAGGAGATGCCGTTGGTCCAGCCGAGCACGGTGCCCCGGATCGGCGCCGGGTAGAGATTGCTCGCGGCGGTGTTGAGCAGGTTCTCGGTGGTGTGCCCGCCCGCGCCCATCAACGCGACGCAGACCAGCGACAGCGGCAGCGATCCCGGGCTGGACACGATCCCGACCAGACCGAGCACGGTGAGCACACCGGTGACCTTGGCAACGCGTGTGGTGCCGAACCTGTCCGCCAGCGGCGCCGCCACCATCGAACCGACGACGGCACCGGCGGTCAGCGTGAACGAGAACAGCAACGCCGAGGTGAGCGGGTACTTCAACGTGGTCATGGCCGCGGTCAACCAGACGTTCAACCCGAACCAGGTGAACATGTTCGGAATCGCGACGGCGGCGATGAGCAGCGCGAGCACCCACCCGCGCCCCGCGAACATCTGCCGCAACGGCGAAACGGGCTGCGTGCGCGCCTCGGGCCGACCGGTTTCGAGGCGAACGGAGAGCACGACGAGGAAGATCACCACGGTCAGCCCGGCACCGATGAAGAACATCGGCCGCCACCCCAGCTGCGGCATGACCACGAGCCCGATCAACGCGGTCAGCGCGCCGCCAAGCGGAATACCGGCCATGGTGATGTTGACGACCAGGCTGGCGCGGTGTTCCGGTGCGTGACTGCGTGCCAACGCGAGCGCCGTGCTGATCGCTCCGCCCACCCCCAGGCCGGAGAGCAATCGCGCGACGCCGAGCAGCCACGGTCCGTCGGCCAGGCCGGAGACCAGGAAACCCAGGCTGAACAGGGCAATGCCGACCAACAGGACCGGCTGCCGACCGATCCGGTCGCCGACGACGCCGCAGACCAGCGCGCCGATCAGCATGCCCGCGTAGATGACGCTGCCGACCAGACCGGCGGTGCCGGGGTCGAGGTGCAGGCTCGGGTCGACCAGCAGGAGCGGGATGACCGAGCCGAAGACGATGAGGCTGTAGCCCTCCATCACGGTGACCAGGGTGCAGATCAGGATCGCGACGGTGGACGAAACGGTTCTCGATGGGGGTCGGGTGCCAGGAGGTGTTTCCACGGTGTTCTCCAGTGGGGGTGGGGACCGGGGGCTCTTGACTGACCAAGCTTAGGTTTCATTTTTCAGGAGTCAAGACCTATATATCAGGACACCGCTGGTCTATCGTTGACGACATCGCCGACGAAGGAGGCAGCACATGGCCACCGCAGCCGTGGTGTGGCAGCAGGGCGAGCCCTTCCGCCTCACCGAAATCCACCTGGACAAGCCGCGCGCCACCGAAGTCCACGTGCGACTGCTGGCCGTCGGCATGTGCCACACCGACCTCAACGCGGCCAGCGGCGCGCTGCCCTTCCCGCTACCCGGCGTGCTCGGCCACGAGGGCGTCGGCATCGTCGAAGACATCGGCGAGGACGTCACCCGGGTGCGCGTCGGCGACCGCGTCCTGCTGACGTTCACTTCGTGCGGCCGATGCCGAGGCTGCCGATCCGGTCATCCCGCGCACTGCGACGACCAGATGACGCTCAACCTGTTCGGCGGGCGCCGACCCGACGGCAGCACTCCCCTCCACCACGCCGACGGCACCGAACTCAACGCACACTTCTTCGGCCAGTCCTCGTTCGCCACCGAAGCCATCGCCGACGAACGCGGCGTCATCCCGTTGCCCGACGACCTCGACGACGCCACCCTCCCCGTGCTCACCCCGCTCGGCTGCGGCGCGCAAACCGGCGCCGGCGCCATTCTCAACGTGCTGCGCCCCGCCCCCGGTTCGACGCTCGCGGTAGCAGGCGCGGGCGCGGTGGGCCTCTCCGCCGTCATGACCGCCGCCGCCATGACCGCGGTCAGTCGCGTCATCGTCATCGACCGCTACCCGGACCGGTTGCGGCTGGCCAGCGAACTGGGCGCTACCGACACCATCGACACCACTGAGATCCCACTCGACCAGGCACTCCTGGACGCCAATGTGGACTACGCCATCGAAACCACCGGCAACACCACAGTCCTGGAAACCCTGATCGACAATCTCGGGGTCGCGGGACACGTCGCGGTCATCGGCGCACCGCGCGGCGGTTCGCGCGCCTCGTTCGACGTGAACCGGTTGCTGCTCGGTCGGACCATCCACGGCGTCACCCTGGGCGACAGCGAACCGCAGGCGTTCATCCCGACCTTGCTCGACGCCTGGCGCGCCGGCCGGTTCCCGATCGACCGCCTCGTCCGCACCTACCCGTTCGCCGACATCAACAAGGCGGCCGAAGACGCGGCATCCGGTCGCACCATCAAGCCCGTCCTGATCTTCTGATCCGCCAATTGTCCGGTGCCGGTCGAGCAGAAGACGCGCTACGTCCATCAGAGGTGACAGACCGCGCCGCGCACCGGTTGCGGCGTGCTCTGGTAGACCTTGCTGCCGTTGGTCCCCTGGACCAGGAAACAGTATTTGTTCTGCGGGTCGACCTGGATCGTCATGGTGCGGTCGCGGTAGGCGAGCAGGGTGCGGTCGGGCTGGCCCTGCTCGGCGATGATCACCGCGAAGTCGAGCTGATCCGAACTGGTCCAGGTGAGCACGACATGGTCACCGAGATCCGTCGGCACCGCCAGCGTCAGCTGCTGGGCGGTCGCCGGACCCGGGCTGGCATGGGTGATCGGCGGCAGGTGCGGTGCGGTGTCCAGCTCGGCCGGGCTCGTGGGCATCAACAGGACGAGCCCGACGATCATCAGCAACGCGATCGCCGCGAAGCCGAGCACGTGCTCCCGCCGGATCCGCTCCATCCACTGTGGACGGCGTCGGGTTTCGATCCGGTGCGCGATGGGTTCCGGGTCCGCGAAGAAGTCTGGCGCGGGCTCGTCCTCGACCGGCGGCCCGGGTACAGGCTCGGGTTCCGGCGCAAGCGGGAGAGTGGGCGCGGGCGCCAGGTCGGGCGGCGGAACAGGAGCGGCCAGCGGAGCCGGTGCGGGTGCCGGAACCGGCGGCGGAACAGACCCGGGCGCCGGACCGGGTGGTGGCGGAGCGGGTGCAGGTGGCGGGACCGGTGTCGGTTCCGGAACAGGTGCGAGTGCGGGAACCGGTGCGGGTGCCGGTTCCGGGGCGGGTGCGGGTTCTGGGGCGGGCGGGGGCAGGCGGAGCACGGCCAACTGGTCCGCGACCATTGCCGCACTGCGCGGGCGGTGTGCCGGGTCGGCCGTCAGGAGTCGCGCGACCAGGGTCGCGAGCGGCACCGGAATGCCCGGGCGGTTGATCGTGGGCACGGGCTCGTCCAGGATGCGCAGCACGCGCGCGCCCGGTGGCTCGCCGAGGCGGCCGGGGTTCGGCGGGGCGCCGGTCAGGGCGAGGTACATGATGGCGCCCAATGCATACAGGTCCGCATGCTCGTCGACGACCCCCGTGCGCACCGCCTCCGGCGGCAGGAATTCGATCGAGCGCATCAGGTCGCGCGGGAACGCGCCGCGCACCGCGGCCCCGAAGTCCGACACCACCGGTTCGCCCGACGCGCGGAACAGCACGTTGTCCGGCGTCAGCCCGCCGTGCGCGACGCCTGCCCCGTGCGCCGCCACCAACGCGCGGGCCATCTCGTGGCCGAGGGTGAGCGCGTCGGCAGGGGCGAGGGTGCCGATCTGGCCGAGCAGCATGGTCAGCGACTGGGCGCAGAGTTCCGTGCGGAGCGCGTGCCTGCCGTCGGTGAGTTGTTCGAGGACAGGTCGGAGAATCGGCACATCGGCAGGCAACGCGGCTTGTTCTTTGTTGAACGCGGCGACGGTACGGCGGTCGAGTCGGGCGGGCAGCACTTTCACCGCGACCAGCGCGCCCGCGTAGTGCGCGCGGCACACGGTGGCGACCGGGCCTTGGTAGAGCACGCTCAGTTCGCTAGCGTCCACGCGATCCTCCCACCGTGAACGCCGCGCGCAGCCGGGCACCGAGCGGCATCGTGCGCAGTCCGCCACGGATCTGGTCGACCGCCGCCCACGCCGGTTCCGGCCTGCCGGCGCCGAAACCGGACCACAGCGCGAGATCCGCCACATCGGCGAGTTGTCGCAGTCCGCCGAGCACGGTGCGGGGCACGTGCGGTCCCGCGCTGATGGCGAGCTCACGGACAGTCATTCCGACTCGGACCGGAACTCCGTTGGCGCGCAACCGATCGCTCGCTTCCTGACAGGCGGCGGCCACGCCGTGCACGCCGGTCAGCCGGCGACGGCGCCAGTAGCGCATCCTGCCGAGCACCGGCACGGCGAGGAAGCCGAGCAGGATCAACACGAGCAGACCGGCGAGCACGGCGCCGATGGTCGGCAGGACGTGACCGGTGCCGAGCGGTGACGCCGCCGCGGTGGGCTGGTTGGTGGGCAGGGGCGGGCTGCGCAGGTCCTGTTGGTTGGGCAGTTCGGTGATCGCCTTGTCGACGGCGCCGGTGAGCCCGGTGTCGCTGCCGCCGGTCGAGCTCGCGGCACCGGTGGGGTCGACCGGCACCCAGCCGACGCCGCTGACCGCGACCTCCGGCCAGGCGAACGCGTCACCGGTGTGCACGACGACGCGTCCGTTCGCGCCGGGCCGGGGTGTATGGAAGCCGACCGCGACCCGCGCCGGAATGCCGAGCAACCGGGCCAGCACCACGTACGCCGCCGCGAACTGCACGCTGGTGCCGCGTTTGGTGACGAGCAGGAACGACCGCAGTTGCGCCCAGCCGCTGCCGGTCGGCAGGTCGGTGCCGGTGGCCAGTTGGTAGTGCTGGCTCAGGTAGCGGGCCAGTACGAGCGCGGTCTCGAAGGACGGGCGGGTGTCGTGCACTGCGGTTTCGGCGAGTTGGCTGATGCCGGGTGGCACGGCGCCGAGCCCGGTGCCGGTTTCCTTGCCGGGGTCGATGGCGGCATCGGCGAGTGTGTCGGCGGTGACCGTTGGTTCCCACCAGCTCATCGCATAGTTGGCCGGACCGGGTTGCGGCACCATCAGCGTGCCGGACTGCTGGTCGATCAGCGGGTCGGCGCCGGTCACGGTGGCGGGCATGGTTTGGCTGGGCAGCCAGGGAAAGCCCTGCTCGCCCGCGACGCTCAGCTGCGCGCTGTGCAAGGTCGTCGGCACGGTGAGACCGGGCGTCGGGCCGACGCTTTCGCCCATCCGCCGGTAGGGCGAGGCATCGGGAGTCCAGGAAACGCCGTTGAAATCGTCGAGCACTGCCAGTCGCCACCGGTCGACCGGTCCGGTCGCGGTGTAACTGAACACCGGGGTCCTGGGTGCCCGCAGCCAACCGGCCACGTCGTCCATCGGGTTCGCCAACTGGACGGCGGGCGCCTGGGCCGGATGACCGTCCTGAAGGGACACTGCGGGCGCGCGCACCGGGAGCACGACCAGCGCGAGCACGGATGCCAGCACGGCGACCAACGCGGTCGGCGCCAGGACGAGGATCTTCGACGGGGTGGCGAGCAGCACGCCGACGACCGCCGCGTAGCCGAACCCGGCCACCAAGGCGCCCCAGCCGGTCGAGGCGACGAACGCCTGGCTGACGCCGAGGAACAGCAGGCTGGGCAGCAACGCGAACAACGGTTTGCTGGCGAGTTCGACGCCGAGCACGGCGACCAGCAGCACGGCCATCGGCACGAACAGCAGCAGTTCGGGTTCGGGTTTGGCGGGCCAGGTGGTCTGCATGGTTTCCAGCCATGACCTCGTTGCGCCGTCGATCAACGCGCGCACGGTCGACCCGGTGGGGACGCCGGCGAGGGTGGTGTCGCGCAGTTCGGTTTCGGCGATGCCGAGCAGGCCGACGAGCAGGGTCAGCGGGATCCGCCATTGCGGCAGCACGCGGCGGCACAGTTCGGTGACCGCGAAGCAGAGCACGATCACGACCGCGATCGGGAGCAGCAGCGCGGTCATCCCGAACACCGGGGCGAACAGCAGGCCGGGGATGGCGGCGGCGAACAGGAGCGCGGCGTGGA
>DASXOJ010000275.1:0-1548 GCA_036494465.1 Pseudonocardiaceae bacterium | reverse complement strand
CGGCGACGCTCGCCCGAGGATCGTCGCCGGCACGTGGTCGAGCTCACCGACGCCGGCGCGAAGCAGCTCGCGAGGGCCGAGTCCGCGCTCGCGGCGGTCGAGGACGAGGTGCTCGGCACACTCGACGAGAGCCAGCGCGAGGCGCTCCACGCCCTGCTTCTGCGGGCGGCTCGTGGTGCTGAGACGAGTTGCCCCACCGCCATCGACGCATAGCGCGGGGTTCACGTCTGGGGCCTGACGTGATGCCTCATGGTGGCCGTGTCGGCGCGTCGTTGATCACCTGGTAGGGCTCCTGGGCGAACCGCGCGTACCTGTGTCGACATGGGATCGCGGCCACCATTGCCCAGTCAGCCGATCGGATCCGGCACCGCAAGGTCGCGGGCACTGTGGGTGGCCGGCCACCGGCGTTCGATCCGAAGACCTACCACCAGCACCGCGCGGCCGAGTGCCGCAGCAACCCGAGTTCGCCTGTCGCTGACGGGTATCAGCACATGGTTGTCGGCTGTGCCGGCGGCCACGTCTCGTACGGCTGCCAGCCGTCGGGCATCGGTTGCGTCCACTGAGGTGGTGTACGGCGTTTCCGCTGGTTAACGGCGTGGCGTCTCCATAAAGGACGGCCACCGCGTGATCCTTCGAGATGGCTAGATCGACGAAGGAGACAACGCGATGACCGCACCTGACAGTATCGACCCCACCGGCTGGCTGGATGACCAACTCGCCTCGGCGAGTCCGGATCTGCTCCGCGACATGGTCAAGACCTTCGCCGACGCGGTCATGTCCGCCGAAGCCGACCAGGTCTGCCATGCCGACTACGGCACCCGCACCCCGGAACGCACCAACTCCCGCAACGGCTACCGCACCCGAGACTGGGACACCCGCACCGGGACCGTGGAGTTGGCGATCCCGAAACTCCGCTCCGGTAGCTACTTCCCGGAATGGCTGCTGCAACACCGCCGCCGCGCCGAACAAGCCCTGGTCACCGTGGTCGCCACCAGCTACCTGCTGGGCGTCTCGACCCGGCGGGTGGAGAAACTCGCCGAACAACTCGGCGTGAAGAGCCTGTCGAAATCGCAGGTCAGCGACATGGCAGGACACCTAGACGTCCAGGTCAAGGCGTTCCGGGAGCGGCCGTTGGATGCCGGACCGTACACGTTCGTCGCAATGGACGCCCTGACCATCAAAGTCCGCGAAGACGGGCGGATCGTGAACGTGCACGCCCTGATCGCCACCGGCGTGAACAACGACGGCCACCGGGAAATCCTCGGCCTGGAGGTCACCTCCGCCGAGGACGGAGCTGGCTGGTTGGCGTTCCTGCGCGGCTTGGTCGCCCGCGGCCTGGGTGGGGTGGGTCTGGTCACCAGCGACGCGCACACGGGCCTGACGGCCGCGGTCGCGTCGGCGTTGCCAGGCGCCGGTTGGCAGCGCTGCCGCACCCACTACCTGCGCAACTTGTTGACGAAGGTGCCGAAATCGGCGCAGCCGGGGGTCGCGACCCTGGTCCGCACGATCTTCGACCAGGCCGACGCCGCGACGGTGGCCGAACAGTTC
>DASXOJ010000274.1:0-38619 GCA_036494465.1 Pseudonocardiaceae bacterium | reverse complement strand
GCGAGAAGCTCAGCCTCGGAGGCTCGCCACCATTCGGTGGCGAGCAGCTCGTCTGCTGATTTCCCCATGATCCAATAGTACCAAGGAAAACTCTGCTTGATCAAATCCCGATCGAGTGAATCTTGTTTCCTGTCAACGAGTTGTGCGGATCAATCGCGCTCGGGCTCCGTCGCAGGGGCAGCATCGGCCTCGGCTTGGTGAACAGGTCCTGAATGGACGATCCGGTGGCGCGGCGGACGACTTCGCCGGTGAGGGCGGCGATCACCAGGGCGTGGTAGCCGAATGCGGCGCCTGGGCGCCAGTAGGGGCGTTGGGCGCCGAGGCGTTGCGCGACGGTCTGGTCGTCGCCGAGTTCCTCCAGGGTGAAGCCGTCGTCGGCGCCGACGAGGCCGGCGCGGTGCGCGAGCAGGTCGCGGAGCAGCAGCTCCTGCTTGCCGTGCACGGCGAATTCCGGCCAGTAGTGGCTGACTCGCTGGTCGAGGTCGAGCACGCCCTGCTGGACGAGTAGCGCGACGACCAGGTGGGCGGCGCCCTTGCTCGCCGAGTAGGCGCCCAGCAGCGAGTCGCCGGTGAGGCCGGGGCCGGTCCAGAGGTCGACGACGCGTTCGCCGTGCCGGTAGGCGACGACCTGGGCGGCGTAGGCAGGGTTGTCGGCGATCGCCGCGAATTCGTCGCGGACCGGTTCGAAGCCGGGGGCGACGGTGCCGTTGATGGTGTCCATGAGCCGAGGTTAACCAGGTTTGTGACCAATGGTCACTAAAAGGTAGGCTTGGCCACATGACTCGATCGGGCAGGCGCGCGCAGATCAGCCGCGAGCGGATCCTGGAGGCCGCCATGTCGGCGAGCAACCTCGACACCCTCACCATGCGCGACCTCGCCGCCCGGCTGGACGTCACGCACGGCGCGCTCTACCGGTGGGTCCGCAACCGCGACGAGCTGATCGACCTGGTCAGCGACCTGCTCGTGGACCGGATCCTGCCCGGGGACGACGCGCCGACCGCACGTACCTGGCGGGCCTGGCTGGCTCGGCTGGGGTGGGCCATGCACGACCACTTCCTCGCGGTGCCCGGCTACGCCAGCCACCTGGCCCGGCCGCACCGGCACCACGCTGACTCCTTCGAGCGGCTGCGCGCGGCGATCATCGGCGCGTTCACGGTCGCGGGCACCGCGCCCGAGTTGGCGGAGCAGAGTTACTACATCTTCCTGACCTCGGTGGTCAGCTGGCTGGGGGTGCAGGAGGCGCCATTGCACCTGGGTACGGCGGCGCCGCGGTTCGAGTTGTTCCTCGATGCCTTGCTGCGCGGGTTGCCCGCGCGTGAACCGGGTGTCTCAAAGTAAGACGTGAGCACCCCGGTTTTTGCGGTGTGGTGGACGCATGTCGGACGAGCCAGAGCAGCCGCCAACCACCCGGCAGTTGCGTGGGGCGGAAGCGCTCGCGCTGGCCGACCTCACCGCGATCTTCGATGATCTCCAGTTCGTCCTCGGCTGTTGTGAACGGCTGGTCGGCGCGCTCAACCAGGGCGCTGAGCAGGACGGCGTGCTGGTGGAGTCGTTGTGGACGGCCGCGTTGTCCACCTACGCGCGGTGTTTCCGGTCCAGGGAGAGCGGGGTCGCGCTGTCCGTGACCGACCTGTCCAAGACCGGCATCGATGGCGAAGTGGTGCAGTGGCACCAGATGCTCGGCCGGTTGCGCAATTTCCTGGTCGACGGCGTCGCGAATCCGCGCGAGGAGTACTTCGTCGGGGCGTCGCAGTCCGAGACGGGGGAGCCGGTGGGGATCGTGGTCACCTCGATCACCCGGCCGCAGGTCGACGAGACGACCGTGCGGCAGACCGGACGGTTGGCGCTGGAGCTGAGTACGTTGGTGGACAAGCGGATCAAGGAGCGCCAGGAGGCTGTGTTCGCGGCGGCGCGGAAGTTGTCCACCGAGGACTTCGCGAAGCTCGATCCGATCGACGTGGACTGGTCGCCGGCGCGCGAGCCCGCCCAGTAAGCGGCGCACTCTAGACTCGACACCGCCTGCGGCGCAACGGTTTCTACAGTGGTCGAACGTCGACCGTGTGCGTTGCGTGCGCCGCCGTCGCGGCGGTACGTTCCTGCCCGCCATCACATCGTGGCACTGCGTCGCCCTGCTCAACGCGTTCGCGGCCAATTGGTCGGTGAACGCTGTCATCGTCGTATTGAAACGATACAAGGGGTGGATACGTGAGAATCGGACCGCTAAATGCGGCAGGGGGTGGTGCGCCGCTTCGGGATCGCGGCGGCACTCGCTGCCACGGTCGTCGCGCTGGCACCGGTCGTCGCCCAAGCCGCGCAGGGCGCGGGTACCCAGGACGTCGCCTATCTCGGCTACTCGCCGTCGGCAACGCCGGGTCGTTCCAGGCGACGTCGGTGGCGATCGCTGGAATGTCGAACAACGACGCGCAGATCGTCGCGGTCGGCAATGACGGAAACCTCTATCGCAATATCAGGCTTGCGAATAAGAATTGGCAGGGCTGGGGCCAGGTGCAGGGTGCGGGCGGCGCAGGCACGTTCTCGGCGAGCACGGTCGCGATCTCCGGAATGTCGAATGGCGACGCTCAGGTCATCGCGGTCGGCAACGACGGCGACATCTACCGGATGACCCGGCTGGCCAACACCAGTTTCACCGACTGGGCGGCGGTGCCGGGCGCGAATGGCGCGAGCGCTTTCGCGGCACGGCGGGTCGCCATCACCGGCGAACCCACCGGTTCCAGGTATCTGGTCGGGATTGGTGGCTGACCACTTCGGTCGGACGCGGACATGCGGAGGTGCCACCCGTACGGCGCGGGCGGGTGGCACTTCCGCGTTGTGCTCTACAGTGGACTTCCTGCCGTACCCGCGAGTCAACCGAAGGATTTCGTGCGGATCGATTAAGCCGCGCGCGTGACCTGCTCAGTCGAGTGGCCTTTGGTGATTTTTTGGCAGATCCTGGGTGATTGCCGCCATGATTCGACCGGCCTTCGGTAGAAGGCCGCGCCTCATGGAGAGGAAGTAGCCATTGTGAACATGAACCGTCAGGCTCGCCGAGTCCACCAGGCCGGATGGTCGGGTGTGGCCACTGGGGTGGCTTCGCTTGCGGTGATCATGGGGTTGACCGTGGCCGGAATGACGGCCGTCGCGACCACTGCCGTGACGGCACAGGCCGCGTCGAGCTCGTCCGGGGTCAGCCCGTCCGGCGGGATCAGCGTCCCCGTCGACTGATGTGAAATCGATTCAAAAAATCGAACTAAACCGACATAAGGCATAGATCACAAGTTCTCGGTGCCTGCAAAGCGCTTCTCGACCTGATTGCCCGATCCCCCGATCGGTTCTTGCCCCGATGTAACAGGGCTGCAAGTCTGTACCTGCGCAACGCGGCCAGTTGGCGATTGGGGAGGCAACATCCGGGCAACCGGTTCGGCGCTGGCGCGAAAACCGAGGGATAGGTCATGTCGACGGAACTGGGGACCGCCGAGCCTGTCTGGTTCGGCATACTGGGGCAAATCAACGTCACGAAATACGGAACGCAAGTCAAGATCGGAGGTCCACACCCACGAGCGGTACTGGCCATGCTGGCTTTGGAACTCAACCAGGTGGTATCGACCGAGCGACTGGTGGAGGCGGTCTGGGGTGACAATCCGCCACTGACAGCGCATGCGGCGATCCAGGTGCACATCTCCCAACTACGTCGGGCACTCACCGACTGTCCGAGGGTGCGCATCGAGTTCTGCCGGCCCGGCTACGCGCTCTACGCGCCCGAGGAATGGGTCGACCTCTTCCGGTTTCGCCACCTGGTGGAACTGGCGGGCGCGGCAGGTGACGAACAAGCACGCCGGCTACTGGCCGAAGCGGTCGGCATGTGGCGCGGCCGAGCGCTGTCCGACGTCACCGCACCGATGATCCACAACCAGCTGTGCCCGGCACTCGAAGAGGAGCGACTGCTCGCCATCGAGCACGAGATCGAGGTGGGACTGCGGCTCGGCGAAAGCCGCGAACTGGTGAGCAGACTCGCTCGGCTGACAGCTGAGCAGCCGCTGCGCGAACGGCTCACCGTGCTGCTGATGATCGCGTTGTGGCGCTGCGGCAGACAGGCCGACGCGCTCGCCGAATACGCGCGGATGCGGCAGCGGCTGGTCACCGAACTCGGCGTCGAGCCAGGCGCCGAACTGCGCGAGATCCACCGGCAGGTGTTGGAGAGCGACGTGGACACCGTCGGCACTTCGGTGCCGTCGGCGGCCATCGCGCCGGTCATCCCGCGCCAGGCGCTGCCCGACGTCGAGGTGTTCATCGGCCGCGACGAGCCCTACCGGCAGCTGGACACGCTGGCCAGGGAGAGCATCGCGCGGGCCAGGACCGCGGTCGTGGTCGGCCAGGCGGGCGTTGGCAAAACCGCGCTCGTCACGCACTGGGCGCACCGCAGCACCGAGCAGTTCCCGGACGGTCAGCTCTACGTGGACCTGCGCGGATACGCCGAGGACGGGATCGCGATCTCGCCAGTCGACGTGCTCGGCAGGCTGTTGCGCGGGCTCGGCATGCCCGCCAGCGACCTGCCGCACGAGCTCGACGAAGCGGCCAGCGCCTACCGGAGCTGGCTGGCGGGCAGACGAGTTCTGGTCGTATTGGACAACGCGCGCGACCCGGAACACGTGCGTGCGCTGCTGCCCAGCTCGCCAGGCTGCCTGACCGTGGTCACCAGCCGCGATCAGATGGCCGGACTGGTCGCGTCCAACGCGGTCAGCGTGCTCGAACTCGACGTCCTCGACCGGCCCTGCGCCATGGCGCTGCTCGCCTCGCTGCTCGACGACGTCCGGTTGCGCCACGATCCGGCCGCCACCAACGAGTTGATCGACCTGTGCGCGGGTCTGCCGTTGGCATTGCGCATCGCGGCAGCGCACCTCGTCGCGAACAGGGCGCTCACGGTGCGGTTGATGGTGCAGCGGTTGCGGGCCGATCTGTTGGCGACGCTCGCGATCGGACCGAACTCGGCGACCGCGGTTGCTGCCGCGTTCGACATCTCCTTCGCCACCCTGTCCACGCCGACCCAGCGGGTGTTCAGCCTGCTCGGCGCGGTCGGCTGCCGGGACTATTCACCGGAGGCCGTCGCCGCGCTGGCAGGCGGCGAGCTCGCGGCGGCGCGCAGATGCCTGACCGAACTGGTCTCCGCGCACCTGCTCGAACTGCGCTGGGACGACCGCTACACCTTCCACGACCTGCTCTGGCACTACGCCGCCGACAAGTCCGGCTCCGCGGTGCCGGAAACCGAACGGGCGGACGCGGTGCGCAGACTGGTGTCCTGGTACCTGCACAGCGCGGCTTCGGCCGCCGCGCAGCTGGGCGCGAGACATCCATCAGTCCAATTAGGACAATCGGAGCCCGGTGTCGTGCCCGCGGTTTTCCCGGACCGGGCGGCGGCGCTGCGCTGGCTGGACCGCGAGCGGGTCAACGTCGTGCCGATGGTGCGCGCGGCAGCGGCAGGCGACCAACCGGGTGCCGCCTACCAGCTCGCTTCGGTGCTGTGGGGCTATTTCAGCCTGCGCAGCGCCTGGACCGAGTGGATCACCACCTACGAGATCGGCGTCGAGGTCGCCGCGCGGTGCGGTGACGCGCGCGCGGAAGCGCGGATGCTGGCCAACCTCGCCCCCGCCTACAACGAGACCGGGCACTGGGACGAGGCCGTCGAGAGATTCGAGAGAGCCCTGCGCACGTTGCGCGGGCTCGGCGAGACCAGGTCGGTGGCCAGAGTGGTCAACAACCTCGGCACGCTGCACGCCAACCGGGGACACGCCGAACTCGCCGCCGAAAGCTACCGGGAATCGTTGGAGCTGCTCGACGACGACCGGGGCGACGACGCGTTCCGCGGCCAGGTGCTGACCAACCTCGCCCAGGCCTACCGGCAGTGCGGACGGCTCGACGACGCGCTCGACGCGTTGCGCGCGGCCCTGCCGCTGGCGTTCGCGGCCAGCGACGACCGCACGGTCGCCGTTGCCGCACAGGCGGTCGGCGAGGTGTACGCGGACAGATCGAGCTTCCGGCTGGCCATGCGCTGGTACGAGCGGTCGTTGCGGATCCTGCGGCAGCTCGGCGACCGCCGCAACGAGGCGCTCTGCTACGAGCTGATCGGCAATGCCTACCGCGACCGGAACGAGCCCGACGAAGCCAGTCACGCCTGGTTGCGGGCGCTGACCATCTTCGCCGAACTCGGTGACCCGGCAACGGAAAAGCTGCGCGCCAAGATCGGGTCGGTAGCCGCGCTGGTGCCGCACAGCGTTGCCTAGGACTGTGTCTGTTTAGGACAGGGGCAGCCGGAGCACGGTCCGGCTCAGGTCGACGGTGAGCGTCGGCGGATCGGCGGGCGGCAGCACAGCCGCGCCGTCGGTCCCGCCGATGATCAGCGCCAACTGGTGCCCGGCCGGGACGACGTGATCGGTGGTGTCCAACGGGATCGTGATGGTGTAGGGCCTGCCCGGCACCAGTTCCGCCTTGCCGGCCAGCGACCGGTAGTTGGCCAGGTCGGCCCAGCCTCGGCTGAATACGTTCCAGTCGGTGGTCATGGTGTCGGCTTCGGTGTCGTAGAAGCAGCCGGTGTCCCCGGCATCTCCCTGCCCCCAACAGGATTGCGTGGTCAGGTTGGTGATGCCGGAGAAGGGATCGAGGTAGTTGCGGATCGTCTGCGGTCCGTAGTCGACCAGGATCGCGGAGAGATCGGCGGTGGGCGTGGACGGCGTCACGGTGACCGTGACCGACCCGGTTCCCGTCATGTTCAAAGGCTTCGCGAGCGGGCCGGTGCTGAACAGCGACCGGTCGCCCGCCTGCGCGGTCGGTCCGGGCGCGGCCCAGGCGAACTCGTTCTGGTTCGGATCATCGGTGAACGCCGAGGTGCCGGTGCCCGGAGCGCGCGCGAGACCGGTGGCAGTCGGGTAGAACGCGGTCTGGCGCGTGTCGGCAGGGGGCCAGGTCTGGTCGTCGAACCACTGGTCCGGGTTGCGCTCGACGCTGGCCATCGGCTGGTTCATCGCCCCGTTCCGGATACCCTTGAGCCAGTAGCCGAACCACTGTTGCAGGGTCTGCACCCAGTCGGCGCGGCGGAAGTCGAACGGGTCGACGTGTCCCGTTTGCGCCAGCCACAGCTTGCGCGGCACGTTGTGCGCGGCGAGCATGCTCCACCACTGGCCGAAGTTGTTCGTCTTGACGTTGGCGTCCTGCAGACCCGCGACCACGAACTCGCTCGCCGTTGCCCGCCAGCCGGTGCGCAGGTAGTCGCGCTGCGCCCAGAACGCGTTCAGATCGCCGTTGGTGTCCGAACCGGCCGCGACCGCGTTGGTGGCCGTGGTGCAGTCCTGGCCGCCGTTCGCCGTCTCCACGCCCTTGACCAGCGTCGCGGGGGAGTCGCCGGTGTAGGTGGCGCCGTCGGAGAAGTAGTAGTCGTACCAGGAACTGATCGCCTCGACCGGCACGATCGTCTTCAGGCCCGGCACACCCGTCGCGGCAACGGCCTCCGCGATGGTCGCGTCGTAGGACTTGCCAACCATGCCAACGGAACCCGTCGACCAGTCCGCCACCATCGGCGTCGACGAGCTCGGTGAGGTGTACGCGCGAGCGCGCCCGTTCAGCCAGTTGATCACCGCCGTCGCCGACCGCACATCGGAGGGTCCACCCAGATCGGCGCAGCCCTGCGAACGTCCCGTGCCCGCCAGATCGACCAGCACCACCGCGTAGCCGCGCGGCACGAAGTAGTTGTCGTAGAACTCCGGGAACTGCACCGGATTGCCTTGCGCGTCATAGGTTTTCTTCTGCGACTGGTTACCGCGCCCGCAACAGGTGAAGTACGGGCTGGCCTCCATGATCACCGGTACCCTGGTACTGGTGGCGGGCCGGATGATGTCCGCGGCCACCCGCACCCCCGGCATCCCGGTGTCCACCCACGCGGTCTGCCGGATGGCGTTCGCGTACGAGTCGGTTGCCGGGCCGGCCACGGCGGTCGTGCCGGTCAGCAGCAACGCGAGCACGGCCAGAATGCCGAGGATGCGCATCAGATCGACTCCAATAGCAGTTCTTCCGGATACAGGTCCTCGACCGAGAGCACGCCCGCGACCGTCGAGAAGTAGCGTTCGACGAGTTCCGGGTCCCGCGCGATCGCGCGCAGCAGGCGCAACCGGTCCGGTTGGACGGTCAGGCCCGCGACGATCAGGGTGTTCTGGTAGTGCTCCATCAACAGGTCGTCGCGAGCCGCCGCGAACGCGTCCAGGTCGTCGATGTGCTCGACGAGCAACCGGGCCTGGAGGAAGGCATCGGTGATGCCCCGGCCGCTGATCGAATCCTTGTGGTGGCCAGCGTCGCCGATCAGCACCCAGCCGGGACCGGCCGCCTTGCGGAAGAAGTTGCGTTGGTCGCCGGTGCCGAACAGGCGGCCGATCCGGTGTCCATCTTGGACTCGGGAGTAGAGGTCGGGCGCGGTCTGTTCGATGTTGGCCAGGTAGTGGGGGAGCGCGTCCGCGCGGACTTCGTCGAACTCGGACTGGGGGAAGTAGGCGGCGATCAGGGTCTGGCCGTCGTTGGTCGGCGCGCAACCGATCCAGCGGCGCGGTGCCTCGTACAGCTCGAAATCCGCTGGCACGTCGGTGAAGTACGAGTAATAGACGCACGTCATGAGCGGGTCTTCGAGGATCATCGGCGCCTCGACGAGCCGGGCGACCGTGGAGCGCATCCCGTCCGCGCCGACGACGAGTCGTGCGCGTTCTTCCTGTGTCCTGCCGGTTCGATCCGTGTAGCGGACGCCGATCACCCGATCGTCCTCGCGCAGCAGATCGGTCACGGCGCAGCCGTCGTGGAACTCCGCGCCCGCTGCCGTCGCCGCGTTGGCCAGGATCGGATCGAGCACGTCCCGGCGTGGCGCGTACGCGGCCCGCTGCCCGTCGACCGGCATCGAACAGCCGGCCATGTGCACGTCGGCGACCTGGTAGACCGCGCGATCCAGCGGCGGGCAGCCAGTGGCGACGACCTCGTCCAGCAGGCCCCATTCGGCAAGGCAGGCGACGCCGGGCTGGTGGATGTAGTGCGTGGACAGCGTGTCGCGCGGGAAGCGCGCCTTTTCCAGCAGCAGCACGCGATAACCGGCGCGAGCCAGCAGCATGGCGGTGGGCGCGCCGGCACAGCGCGCCCCCACCACGATCGCATCCCAGGTCACAGCCATTTCGGTGTGTCCACGATCTCGAAAACTGCCGTCGCCAGACCGAAACCGGGCCCGTGACCGAACATCAGCAGGTGATCGCCCGGCTTGAGCTCGCCGTTGTTCAACAGGTGCTCGAAACCGGCGATCTGGTCGCTCGGCCCGAGGTGCCCGACCCGGCGCCCGAAGTCCCATGTGGACTGTTCGATGGTCAGGTCGATGCTTTCCAGCAACCCGTCGTCGATGAACCCGCGCGAACCATGGTTGCACGCGATCCGGGTGATCTGGGTGATGTCGATGCCCGCTTCGTCGAGCGCGCGATGCACGAGATCGACTCGGCTCTTGATCAGTTTGAGCCCGGCGTCGGCGGTCTTGGCGCCGTTCATCTTGGCGAACTCGCGGAACCGGCTGAGCAGGTCCAACGGCTTGCCGAGCGTGACCGGTGCTGGCACCAGCGGTTCGGCGCCCCGGTGCATGCCTTCCAGTTCGGGGATGGTCGTCGAGCAGATCGACAGCAGTTTGGCGAAGCCGGGGGAGCGGGTGAGCAGAACCGCGGAGCCGGAATCGGCCAGGATGAATTCGGGCAGGCTCTGCCACCGGTTCACCAACGGCGACCCCATGTTGTCGCCCGCTGCCAGTAGCGCCGATTCGTGGCCTGCGGTCAGATAGGCCGCCCCGAGTTCGATGGCGCCGAACATGCCGTTGCAGCCCTGGCGGATGTTGGCCGAGAGCAGGTCGCCCCCGACCAGTTCGCGTTGCAGGTAGGACTGCGGGCACCAGCCGTCCGGTCCGGAGTGGTACATGTCCACGTAGAGCAGCGCGTCCACCTCGGTCGGCTCGTGCCCGGCCCGCTCGAACGCCTGCCTGGCGGCGATCAGCGCCATCTCCGGGCCGGACAGATCAGGCGAGATAGCCGCGCCTAGCAATTCGGTCTCTGCCGCGGTGTCCGCGTCGTAGTTCCCGTCCGCGATCGACTGTTCGACGGACACGATCTCGGGCAGGTGAACGCCGAGACCGCTGAGGTAAATGCCTGGTGTCTTCACTTCGCACCCCCAGCTGTTGGCTCGACGGCGGCGCAGGTGGCGCCGAATCGAGGCAGGGTCTTGCCGATCAGGTAGTCGTCCACGTAGCCGGTGGTGCAGTCGCCGCGCCCGTACGCGCGGTGCCCCCACCCGAGATAGGTGACCAACCGGCCGTTGGCGCCGAGCTGTCCGGCGACGTCCAGCGCCCAGGCGTACGGGGTCTGCGGATCGTGCACCGCGTTCATCACCAGCACCGGCGTGCTCGTGTGCACGTCGAGCTGCTGCTGCCCGTGCCCGACCGCGACCGGCCAGCCATCACAGAACGCGGGCGCCACCCAACCGGTCGCCGAGGTGCGCAGTTGCGGCGCGAGCTTCTCGTTCTGCTGGAAGTACTGCTGCAGCTGGGCGTCGGAGTGAATCGGGAACGACCAGTCCGCGCAGAACACCGCGAGCGGATACGGCATCAACTGGTCGTCCGTTGCCGCTTTCTTCGCCGCCGGTGTCGCGATCTCCTGGCTGAGACCGGCGATCTCCTGGGCGAGTTGCGCCCAGTTCGGTTGCGGCAACGACTGCTCGGCGCCCTCCGCAAGGTCCCACCAACTCAGCGGACCGCCGCTGGTCGGGTCGACCAGCTTGCCCGCGTCGGCGGCGCTCATCAGCTTGTCCCACAACGCGTTCACGTCCTGACCGTGCAACGCGCACGCCGTGTTCTGGTCGCACCACCGCACGAACTGCTCGAACGAATCCTGGGCGGCAGCCGCTTCGGTGTTCAGGAAGGCCGCCGTGCCGAGGCTGTGGTCCATCACGCTGTCCAGCGCCATCACCCGCACCCGCCCCGGGAACAGCTGCGCGTACTCCTCGCCCATCAACGTCCCGTACGAGACGCCGTAGTAGCTGATCTGCGATACGCCCAGCGCGGCGCGGATGGCGTCGATGTCGTGCGCGACGCTCCAGGTGTCCACGTGATCGAACCCCGCGCCGCTGTTGGCCTTGCAGTTCTCGCCGAGCGCCTTGTTGGCGGCGACGAACGCGGTGTAGTCCGCCTGAGTCGCCGGGAACGGCTCCGGCTGGTTCTCCAGCAGCGACGCCGAGCACTGCACCGGGCTGCTGGCGCCGACGCCGCGCGGATCGAACCCGATCACGTCGAAGTGACTGAGCAGGTTCGCGTCCAAATAGGTCGGTTCGGCCACCGCGTACTGGACGCCTGAAGCGCCCGGCCCGCCAGGATTGATCACCAGCGGGCCGAGCGACGTTCCAGTGGCGAGGTGTTCGCCGACCGCGATCGTCATGGTCGGCCCGTTCGGTTTGGTCCAGTCGATCGGCACGCGCACCGACCCGCACCGCACCGAGGCGTCGGCCGGGTTCTGCGCGCACGGTCCCCAGCTGATCGTGTCGTGCGCGGCTTGTTGAGCTGTTGCCGGTAGGACGCCGAACAGCGCGAGCACAGCGCCCAGTAGCACCGCGTATCGCTTCATTCCGAATCACCTCCGGGCCACGCCGCGTAGCGGCGCCTGCCATACAGCAGCGGGTCACCGTGCCGGCCCCACCACAGGTCGTCGACCTCTCCGAACACCACGACGTGATCACCGACGAGGTCGGTCCGCACCACGTGACAGTTGGCCGCCGCGTGCGTGGCAGCGGGCAGGCGCGGACCGCCCCAGGCTTGGTCCAGGCGCCAGCTCACCCGGTCGAACTTGTCCGGCGCGCCCGACGCGAACAGTTGCGCGATCGGCGCTGCGTGTTCGTCGAGCAGGTTCACCGCGAACCCGCCACGCCCCAGCACCGCTGCCAGCGTCTGGCTGGCCGAGCGGAGGCAGACCAGCAACGTCGGCGGGGTCAGCGTGACGCTGCACAGCGACGAGCAGGTCATCCCACGCGGCGCGCCGTCCGCCATAGTCGTCACCACCGCGACCCCGGTCGGGAAGCCCGCCATCAGCGTGCGGTACTCCCCGACCGGGACGGTCGCGGTCGGCGGGATGGACAGCTCGGTCATCGCCCGATCCGTTCCAGTGCGGCGACCGCGTTCGCGGTGCCGTGCTCGACCCGAACCAGCTCACGCAACCGCTCGACCGAGGACTTGAGCCGAGCATCGGTCAGCGCCGTGTCGATCGCGGCGGCGAGACCCTCCGGCGTGAGGTCCTTCTGCCAGATCGGCTCGGTGGCCACCCCGGCCTTGACCAACCGGCGCGACCAGGTGTGCTGCTCATCGTGGAACGGGCACGGCACCTGCGGAATCCCGGCCTCCAGCGCCGCGTTCAACGTGCCGGCGCCGCCCGCGTGCACAGCGGCGCTGACCAGCGGAAACAGCTTGTCGTACGGCATGTCTTCCAGCACCAGGATCTCGTCAGGCGGATCGGCGATCTTGATGCCGCCCCAGCCGGTCACCACGATCGCGCGCACGCCCGCCTTCCGTACGGCGGCAACGACCTTCTCGCCCGCCGCCCCGGGATCGTTGGACGACATGCTGCCGAACCCGACGAAGATCGGCCGCGGCCCGGCCGCGAGGAACCGGGTCAGTTCTTCTGGCGGGGTCCAGTCCGACGCGGTCGGCAACTGCCAGAAACCCGTGGTGTGCACCCACTCCGGCCAGTCCGGCGCGATCGGCACCAGATGCCTGCTGAACCCGTGCAGCACCGGTGTGTCGCTGCCGTCCGGCCGGTGCTTCGTGTCCAGCCAACCGGTGCGCGGCGCCAGACCGAGGCTTTCCGCGCGCCACTTGCCGATCGCCGCGACCACCTCGGGTACCGGCGTGCGGCGGTTGTAGCGGACGTGGCCCATCCGATTGCCGAACCTGCTGAGCTCCTGGGAGGCCAGATCGGGGCTCGGGTAGTACCAGGAGGTGACGTAGCTTGGATACAGCACG
Source organism: Pseudonocardiaceae bacterium (assembly GCA_036494465.1). Lineage (GTDB taxonomy): Bacteria > Actinomycetota > Actinomycetes > Mycobacteriales > Pseudonocardiaceae > CAJCJE01. Next base: position 25,568 of record DASXOJ010000274.1, on the reverse strand, counting down.
GCGAGCACGTTCGGCACACCCAGCTTCTCCGCGACCTGGTGCACCGCCGTCGCGCCGACGTACGGGTGCACCAACAGATCGGCGCCCGATGTCGCGGCCTGCCAGATCCCGTCCAGCAGCCTCGGGTAGAGCCGGAACGATTCGGCCCTCAGATACGCCTGGGTCTTCGCCAGCTCCTCCGGCGACTGCGAGTTGAGCAGCATCTCCTTGACGTCCGGGCGATCCAGCAGATCGAGCGACTCGTCGTCCCACGGCGAGAACTCGATGCCGTGGCCGGCAGCGCTCTGCCCATTCAAGAACGCGGCGAACCGCTCCGGCGCGGCCAATACCGCGTCGTGACCGGCCCGCGCGAGACCATCGGCCAGCGCGAGGTAAGGCTGCACGTCACCCCGGGTGCCGTAGGCGTAGACCAGAACTCGCATGGCAGCCGCCCTCAGCCCAGGCCGACCTGAGACGCGACCTGCCTGCCGGCCCAGCTGTCCGCGTCGGCCAGCAGTTCCTCGTTCAGGCGCGGCGTCGAGTGGAACGCGGCCAGCGCCTCGTGGTGCGGCATCGCGCGCTTGACCAGCGACGCCGCCGCGTCATAGCGGGTCTGCCACTTCTGCTCAGTTGCGCCAAGCCAGCTGTACATCGCGTCCGATTCCGCTGGCGGTAACGTGTTGATGAACGTGTCCAAAGTGTTCATGTTCAGCCTGCCTTCGTTACTTCCCGGGTGCGCCGACTGGCACCGCGAGCAAGCGTTGTTGCCATTCCGGCGAGCCGCCCCTGGCCAGGTACAGGCAGGCAAGGGCGACACCGAGATCGCCTTCCAGGAATGAGCTGTCCGGCCGCATGCCGCCGGGCGCGAGGTAGCGCAGGGTGCCCTCGGCGCGCGCGTCGCGCAGGTAGCCGAACCAGTGGTCGGTGTAGGACTCGACGCCGTGCAGCGCGAAATCCGAGCCTGCGCGCCGACCGAACCAGACCAGCCCGGCCGCGCCGTGGCACAGGCACGGATCGGTCACCCGCGCCATCGCGGGCTCCCGCTCGATCGCGGCGGCGGCGGCTTCGCGCGCGGTGCCCGCCACATCGGCGAAACCGGTGGCACGGGCGGCCACGGCCAGCGCGAGCGCGATGCCCGGATCGCCGTAGCACCAGGCGCTGCGCGCTGGCACGTATCGTGACTCGACGGCCTGCGGGAACACCGACCCGTCCAGATCGACCCGCTGCCGCAGCAACCAGGTCGCCGCAGGCCGCAACATCGACTCAGCTCGGTCCGAACTGGACAGTTCGGCCAGCACCACCGACGACAGGTACGAGACCAGGCCCGCGTTGCCATGGGCCACACCGAGATCGCAGTGGCTGATGATCGACGCGGCCGGGTGCTCGGCGGCGCGCGCGGGCGCTGAGCGCAGGAACAGCCCGCCGTCCGCACGCTCGGCGCGGTCCTCGATCATGTCCAGCACGGCGGAGGTGAACTTCTCCCTGGTGGCGACCACCGGGTGGATCAGCCCGTACACGCCCAGCCCGAGCAGCCCCATCGGCAGGTCGACGGTGCGGTCGGTGGGGTAGTTCTCGATCCAGCCGAGGATCAGCTGGTCGAACGCGGTCAACCCGCTCACGTCCAGCCCGTAACCCCGAGACAGCTGCACAGCGGTCCAACCGGCGTGCGCGGCGCCGCCGTAGAGCCACGGCTCGACGTGCTTGGCGCCGCGCAACAGGTCCATGCCCTGCCGGAACCAGGGGAGTGCCGGGTGGTCGACGCCGGTCGCGGTGCTGAACTCCATCGACGCCAGCGCGAGATCGAAGCAGGACGCGAAGGTCGGTTCGGCCTTGACGCCCGCACTGGCGTCGTGGAAGAGCTGGTTGGCCAGTTCGAGCGGGGCAACCCGCGTGCCGTTGATCATTGCCTGCGATGCGGTCATGACGCCTCCCGGGCCTGGTACTCCCGGATCTTCCGGGCGGTCAGCTCGTAGGTGAGAAATTCCAGTCGCCTGCTGTCCACCGCGAACACGCGGTTGCAGTGCATGTGCAGCACGGCGGCGAGCACCGGATCCCCGGCGTTCTTGCCGAGGCTCGCGCGCAGCGCGCTCGCCAACTCGCCGAAGAGCTCGTCCGCGGCGGACGCGGCGTCGTTTTCCTCGATGAACGCGGACAGCGCGGGGCGGTGCTCGCGGTAGAACTTGCCAAGCGGGTTGCCCTCGCGCTCGAAGTGCACGTCCAGGCCGCCCTGGCAGTTGCGCAGGAACTCCTGCTGCTCCGCGACCGTCGCGAACGCGGAGCGCACGCGGCGCAGCGTTGTACCTACTGTTAGGTACAGTCGCGCCTGCTCGTCCGATCCGCTCGCCACATGCCCGGCGACGACGTCGCTGTCCGCGCTGAACAGGCGCTCGGCCAGCGCGAGGTTCTCCGGGCCGCCGTAGCGCGCGACCTCCGGCACGTACTCGTCGGTCGCCACCCTGGTCACCAGGCCCGCCGCGTGCAGCCCCTGCCCGAGCCGATCCAGTTCGACGAGCACGGCGGCGCGCTGTCGTGCGTCGACCGGGCGCAGCCGGACCCGCACGTGGTAGCCGTCCTCTTGGTAGCGCAGGAAGAACCAGCCGTCGATCAGTCCGGCCGTGCTCAGCGCGGTCGCGAGCTGGTGCGCCTGCGCGATGACCTGGTCGGCGCCGCCGGTGCCGGTGAAGAACTTCGCGTACACCCACCGGGCGCCCGCCGCCGGATCGAATTCGGCGACCGTCGAGATCGTGCGCTCGGTGCGGGCGGTGGTGATCGGCACGATCGTCTCGGCGACGTGCCGCCCGGTCGGCCCGGCCACGCCCGGGCTCTCCACCTGCGGCAGTTCGGTGAGCCGAGTGTTTTCGTGCGACGCGAAGTGCGCGAGCACCGCGCCGATGGACCGTGCGGAATCCAGGTCGATCGGCAGCACTTGGTCGTCCTGACCGGCGCCGACCCAGCGCCGCGCACCGATGCCGGGCAGCAGCGCGCGCAGCGCGGCCATCGGCGCCTTGTCCGCGATCACCTGCTTGACCTGCGCACGCGTCAACCGCCACTGCTCCGGTGCGACGATCACCGAGCCGCAGACGACCCTCGGCAGGTGCGAGAGCTCGTCCATCGGATCCCACAGCCAGCCTGCGGACCCGTTGCCCGCGAGATGACCGAGGAACGTGTACACGGGGTGTGCGCCGACCGCGCTGATGTAGTGCGCGGAACTCAGCTCGATGATCACCGGTCGCCCGGTTTCGCTGTCCCGCAGGGCGATCCGATCGCCGACCAGACGGATGCGCAGCCGGTCCAGGCCGATCGTGCCGCCGGTCGCACCGGTCAGCGTGATCACGTCGTCGAACAGCTTCGGGCGCAGCACCACGTTGCCGTCCCGGGTACCTGGGGTGTGGATGAGCTCGGCGTGGATCGCGTCGCCCTCGGCCTGACCGAGCCACTCGCGCAACGCGCGCGTCGCGTCCGGCCTGCCCAGTGCGAACCGGGACATCAGCGCGACCGAGGTCCGCCGGAAGCCCGCGACCAGCACGCTGGTGAACCGGCCCTCGTAGTCGTCGAGCAGCGCGGCGTACACCGATTGCGCGGAAGTCCGCTCTGCCAACGGGAAATCGCTGATGTCCACGTCCTGCCCAGTGCGCTGCCACTCGTCCAGCACCCGCAGCAACGTGCTGGGCACCGTAGCTTCGGATTTGCCGGGGGAGCCGACCACGCCTGCCTCGTGCGCCAGGTTGGACAGCTCGCGCGCGCGGACCTTGCGCACGCCGCGCTCCGGGTCGAGCGCTTCCAGCAGCGGTACTTCGGCGTCCTCGTAGCGGCGGGCGAACGCCGCACGGAAGTCGCGCAGCGGATCGTAGGGCGGGAACACCAGTTCCAGCCTGCGCAGCGCGTCGGTCAGCTCGCGCACGGTGCGGGCGTCCACGGTCGGGTCCGACATGGACAGTTCGAGATCGAGGTGGAAGCGTTCCTTCTCCGGCAAACTCGCCCACGCACTGATCCGCTGTGCGGCAGGCTTCCACGCTTTCTGCAACGACTCGTGCAGATCCGCGTCGAGCACCCGTTCGCTGCCGATCTCGTCGAGCAGCGTGCGCAGTACCGAGGCCCGTTCGCCATCGAGCAGACGCAGCGCCAACTCGCTCGGCTCCCGGCCCGGCGCCACGATGTCGCCGGCGCGCAGCAGCAGGTCGCCGTCCACCAGCCTGGTCAGGAACGCGCGCAGCGCTGCCGGCGGGCTGCCCGGACTCGCGGTGGACAGCGCCGCCAGCAGTTCCGCACCAGACGCGTAACCCTCGCTGAACGCGGCCAGTACGGCTTCGATCGCGGCGGTGGCGCGCATGCTGACCACGTCGGCGCTCTCGTCGCCGGGGCGGACGTAGCGCAGCTCACCGTCGCGGCGCGCGATGGCCGGGTTGGGGCGCAACGGCAACTGGTCGACATCGGCGGCGTCCATGGCTTCGGCAACGGCCAGTTCCAACGCTTTGGTGTCGACGCGAACGTGCACGCGGTGCGCCGAGCGGGGATCGAGGCGCAGGGCGCGCGTCTTGTCGACCGTGCCGAACGTGGTGCCCGCGAACAACCCGTACGGCGTGGCCCTGCCGCCCATCCGCGCGATGTAGCGGCGCACCGCGTGCCGCGCGCGTTCCTTCGTCGGCGCGCTGGCCAGCAGTTCGGCGTCGGCGGCGAGCGCGATCGCGGCGGCGACCAACTGGTCGTCGAGGTGGTCGGCGGCGATCAGTTCGACGGACTCGGCGACGCTGAGCAGTGCGGTCCGGATCAGGCATGGCTGGTCGACCATGACGCCGCCACCTCCTCGGCGACGAGCGCGAAGATCTCGGCCAGCGCGGCGGAGTGGTCGTCGGGCGAGCTGGACAGTTCCGCGATGATCACCTCGTCGGCGCGCGTCATCCGCAGCGCGTTGACCACGGTTCGCGCGCAGTCGGCCGGGGTGCCCGCGCAGTTGACCAGGTGCGGTTGCCCGAACGCGTCCAACATGGCGACCGACGGATCGCGGTTGGCGATCAACGTCAGCGCGACCGCTGTGGTGCCGGTGTTCGGCGCGAGTGTGCGGTATTCCGCGAACTGCCGCTCGCACACGTCGATGTCCGGGTTCAGGAACAGCGCGTGGCAGTAGCTGAACCCGAGTTTTCCGGCCAGTACGGCAGATCTGCTGCCTGCGCCGTGCAACCAGGGTTCGTAGCCGGTGCGCAGCGGCTCGATCCACTCGGTGCCCTCGTTGAGGATGGCGATGACCCGATCGATCGCGGCTTCCAGTTGCTGGTCGTCCTTGCGCAGGTAGCCGAGCGCTTTCGCGGCCGCGCCACCGACATTGCCGCGACCGAACCCGAGATCGAACCGGTCCGCGCAGAAACCCGCCGCGGTCACCACATCCTCGGCGGTCAGGTGCGGGTCGCGCACGCGCAGCAGACTGACCGCGGTGCCGAGCCGGATGCGCGTGGTGCGCGCGCCGAGCACACCGGCCAGCATGATCGGGTTGGTGCTGGGCGCGCCGAGCGAGTGGTATTCGGGAATCCACAGCCGTGCGTAGCCGATTTCCTCGGCGAGCAGGGCGGAGGTGAACGCGGTCTGCTGGCGTTGGCGGGTCTCGGTCGCGCGGGAAACGTCGAGGTATTCGATCAGGCCGAGCGGAACGCTGATCTGTTCGGTTGCCATTCGCCTACTCCTCGCTCGGCCCGTGCGGCGGTGATGGTGCTGGGTGGCGCGGTCCGCGACCACCCAGCACCGGCAGTTCACTGCTGGACGCAGGGGCCCCAGCAGGTGGTGGTGACGGTGTAGGTGCCCTGCGGCTCGGCGGCGGAAGCCGAGGAGTACACGACGCCAGCACCCGGAGCAGCGAAGATCTGCTCGTCGACGGTGAGATCGAGCTCGCTCATGAGAGCCTCATTTCTGTTTGGTAGTGCGAAGAGGTGACGCGGGGTGGTGCCGGTGCCGCGTCGGCTGCGGCACCGGCACCAGCAGGGTCACTGCTGGACGCAGGGGCCCCAGCAGGTGGTGGTGACGGTGTAGGTGCCCTGCGGCTCGGCGGCAGAAGCCGACGAGTACACGACGCCAGCACCCGGAGCAGCGAAGATCTGCTCGTCCACGGTCAGATCGAGCTCGCTCATGAGAGCCTCCCCATTCTGATTCTTTGTTTTGGTGAACATCGGCGACGTCCACCACTTCTTCATCGTGGCGTACCGCGCCTAAAATCCGCTAAAAAACAGCAAAAGAAAATCCGCTCCGGAAATGAGAAAACCCCGGAAACGACAATGTCGTTCCGGGGCAGGTCGATCGTGTGGATCAGCTGGACTTGGCTGATATCAAGGCTTCCAGATAGGTGGCGATGGCCACTGGGGTTCTGGCGCGCAGCACGGCCGACACCGGAATCTTCACTCCGAACGGTTTACCGATCCGGCGCGCCAGGTTCAACGCGCTGATCGACGTCGCGCCCAATTCGAAAATATCCGCGTCATTGTCAGGCCGTTCGCCCAGTAAATCGCCGAGGTGCCGCAGTACGAGGTCGAGTGGCGATTCCGAGTCCGGTTCGGGTTCGGGTTCGGCGCCGAGCAACGCGGCCAGTCTGCGCTGGTCGAGCTTGCCGGTGTCGGTGACCGGCAGCGCCGCCACTCTGCGCAGCAGGTTCGGCACGAACGCGGCGGGCAACTCCGCGTGCACGACGGCCCGGATCCGTTGCTCGTCAACGGGTTCCGCGCCGGACGACGTGTACAACGCGGCAAGACCGGTCGGCGTGGGCAGCACGATCACGCTGCCCACGCCGGGCACCGCACCGATGACCCGCTCCACCTCGCCCGGTTCGACCCGCACACCCTGGACCTTGACCTGGCGATCCTGCCGTCCCCGGAACAGGATGTCGCCGTCCGCGCCCAACACGCCGACATCTCCGGTGAGGTAGACCCGGACCTCGTCGTCGTCCTCGCCGAGGGGGAGGATGCGGAACCGGCGCGCGGTTTCGGCGTCGTCGCCGAGGTAGCCGAACGCGACCCCGGCCCCGGACACCGCGATCTCGCCGCGCTCGCCGGCGTCCACCGGTTGCTGGTGTTCGTCGAGCAGCCACACGCCGGTTTCCGCGAGCGGCGTGCCGATCGGGATCTCGTCGGTTTCCACGCCGGTCACCTGGTAACCGGTCAGGCACATGGTCGCCTCGACCGGACCGTAGAGGTTGAAGACGGTCAGTTCCGGGAACCGGTCCAGCGCCAGCCCGGTGTGTTTGGCCGATACCGCTTCGCCGCCGAGCATGACCGCGCGAACACCGGTCAGCGCCTCGATGTCGTCGACGACCGTGGCGTTGAACAGGGTCGGCGTGAGGAACACCGTGTGCACGCCCTGCGCGACCGCGGCCCTGAGCTCGTCGAAGGAGAAGAACTCGCTGTCGCGCGGCACCACCGTGCCACCGGAGACCAGCGGGCACCACACCTCGAAGGAAAACCCGTCCCAGGCAAGCGAAGCCGACTGCCACATCACCGTGCCGGGGCCGAACTCGAGCCGGGGATCGCCCGCGACCCGCGCCACTCCGCTGTGCGGCGACAACACGCACTTCGGCACGCCGGTGCTGCCCGAGGTGAAGAACACGCAACACGCACCGTCCGGCAACGGCTCCCCGCGCGGAGTGAGGACCGGCTGCGCCGTCCCGGCCAGCAGCCGATCGCGGGTGACCAGGGTGGTTGGCGAGTCGGCAAGCGCGGTGCCGTCGGTGACGCACACGATCGCGTTCGTCCGCAGCAACACGTCGATGGCGCGCGGCTCCGGCCATTCCGGCGGAATCGCGGTGTAGCTCGCGCCGATGCGCAACACCCCGAGCAGTGTCCCGATCAGCTCCGGCCCGCGCGGCAACCGAACCGCGACCAGTTCGCCCGACCCGACACCGATGGCCCGCAACGCATCGGCAACCCGGTCGGCATCGGCGATCAAGTCCCGATAGGACAGATCGGTGCCGCGCCAGCGCACGGCGGGTGCGTCCGGATTGGTCCGTGCCTGCCGAAGAATCAGCTCGTCCACCCGGAGTTCGGCACCGTCGACGAGGTCGGGACCGATCAGTACCGATGGGGACACTTTCGCGGTCGTCACGCGGCCTATTCTGCACAGCACCGACCAACCAACCATTCCCCCGATCGGTGGAAAGCAGCCGAACTTTGGCGCTTCTTAACCGCCTTTGGCGAATCTTTGGCGCTTCGACCCGGCTCGGACCGACCGGACTACGCTCTCCGACCATGAGCATCCAGCGGATGGACAACGTCGCCATCGTCGTCGACGACCTCGACGCCGCCATCGCGTTCTTCACCGAACTCGGTCTTGATCTGGAGGGCCGGGCGACCGTCGAGGGCGGGTGGGCGTCGCAGGTGGTCGGGCTGGACAACCACCGCTGCACCATCGCCATGATGCGCACCCCGGACGGGCACAGCAGGCTCGAACTGTCCTACTACGAACGCCCGGCCGCGATCCTCACCGTGCCCGCCCCGGCCAACACGCTCGGTCTGCACCGCACCATGTTCGCCGTCGACGACGTCAACGACACCGTCGAGCGGCTGCGCGCGCACGGCGCCGAACTGGTGGGCGAGATCGCGGAGTTCGAGGGCGGCTACCGGATGTGCTACCTGCGCGGTCCGGCGGGCATCATTGTCGGTTTGGCGCAGCAGCTCAGCTGACCGGCCGCTGCCACACGATCAACGGGCCGATCACGGTGAACCCGGCATCGAGCGCGTTCGCGAGATCGGCACCGCGTTCGTATCCGACCAGCGGCAGGCCGGGGAACCGTGCGGCAGCCGACGCGATCACGGCGGGCCAGACGTTCCCGGCCACGTTCGTCACCCCGACCACGCCCGCCGCCTGCGTCAGCACCGCGTCCACATCGAGCTGACCCGGCGACCCGGCGCACCGGTGGATCCACTGGGCGCGGAACAGTTCGACGAACCCGTACCGCGCCAGGTCGAGCGTGGCGAAGCTGTCCTTGACCGAACAGCCAGGCGATGCGTCGATGTGCGGCAGGAAGTCGTCCGGGGTGGCATCCGGGCGCAGGGTGATGGCGTCCGGATAGTAGACCGGCGTGCGGCGTGCGCTGTACCAAGCGGCCTCACCGAAGATGCCCGGTGCGACCGAATCGCACCACTCCGCGTTGTTCCGGACGGCGGCGAGCAACATCGTAGGCACCGAAACAGTTTAGGGAAAGACGATTGTTCCGGTGTGCGATATTGTCGGTGTCCGCCACGATCTCGAATCGTGGCGGGTCTGGTGCGCCCACCGGCCACCGTCGCGGGCAGGCTGCCGGGCTTCGTCAAGCTTGGCGACTCCCGCTCAGCGCTTGCGTTTGTGGCGCAGGCGTTGGCGGCGGCGCCTGCTGGCTCGGGAGCTGGTGGCAAGGGTGTGGCCGGTTTGCGGCTCCTCGGTGCCGAGGCGACGCAGACCGGCGGTCGCGAAGGCGTCGGCGGGGCGTTGGGCGAGGACTTCGGTCCAGTGGTGACGCGCGCGGTCGTGGTCGCCGAGGCGGAAGTTGGCCAGGGCGAGGGCGTTGCGCGCGTCGCGGTCGCGGGGGAGCCAGTGCACCAGGGCGGCGAACAGTTCGCGCGCGGTGCCCAGTTCGCCCGCTCGCGCGGCGCGCAGGCCGTTGTTGAACAGGTGGGCGGCGTGGTCGGTGAGGCGGGCGTGGTTGCGCAGCGGAGCGCCGCAGCCGGTGCAGCGCTCCCCGTCGGACTCGTTGTCGGCGCCGCAGCGGGCTGGGCAGGCGAGTGTGGTCACTTGTCGAGGTCTCCGTAGTACTCCACGATCACACCTGCCGATGTTTCGCCGTCGCTGCTACCGGGCAGGCTGTTGTGGATCTGCTGGAGCCGGGCGTGGATCTGGCCCGCGCGTTGTCGCACGTGGTCCGGGGTGTCGTGGGCCCTGCCTGCCAACGTGTCCAGCTCCTGCATGAGCGCGGCGAGTTCGCGGAGCAGGTCGGGTCGGCCCGCGGTGTCGGCTTCGCGGCGGACCTGGGTGACTTCGCGTGCGACGGCGACCACCAGACCGGCGGCTTTTTCGCCGGGCGGGATGTCGTCGTGGCGGACGTTGGCGCGGACGAAACCGAGCAGGTGTTCGCGCAACGACGCAAGGCCCTGGTTGGCTTCGCGGTAGTGGTGCTGGTCGGAGTCACGGAACGCGCGCTCGCCCGCTTCCGCGTAGGCGTCGATGGACTTGGCGATCTCCTGCGCGTCGTGCGGCTTGCCGACCTGGGCGGCGAGGGTGCGCACGTAGTCGTTGAACTCCCGGCATTCCTCGACGAGCCGGTCGAATTCGGGTTTGGGCGGGTCCAGGGTGCGCCTGCCCTTCGCGATCTCGGCGACGATCTCTTCGAGTTCCTCGAACTCGTGTACCAGCTGGGCCTGGTCGCCGCGCTCGCCTGCCGCGTCGAAGCTTTCCTTTGCCTTCGTCCACTTGGTACCGGCCAGCGCCCGCTCGCCTGCCGGGAGGTACTGGGCGGCTTCGTCGAAACGTCGTTGCAACGAGCCGAATTCGTCTTCGGTCGGCGGTTTGCGGTCCGGCGGCTGCACGACCAGGGCGTCGAAATCGACGTCGCCGATGGCGCCCTTGACGGTGATCATGGTGCGCTCGTCGACCCGCACGTTGAACGAGATCGTGGTGCCGGTCGGGGTGGTCGATGGCACCGGCACCTCGATCACCTGGATCTTGCGCCGCCGCTGGTAGAGCGGGAACAGCACGAGTTCGGCGCCGCCGGGGTGGCGGAACTGGAAGTCGGCGTTGAACGGCAACGCCGCCAGCTCCGGCACCAGGCTGATGATCCTCGGCTCGCCGTCGACGTTCACCTCCAGTTTGAGGCCCTTGGCCAGCTGCGGGTTGGGCAGCGACGGACCTTTCGGGCGCTCGTCAAGGGTCTGGGCGACCTGCCTGCCGGTGGTGGCGACGAGCCGGCCGTCCGCGTCGAACACCTGGAAGGTCAGGGTGGTTTCCGCGCCGGGTTGCAGCGGCACGTTGTTGAACGCGAACGAGCCGCCGGGGCGCAGTTCGGTCTCGTCCTCGTAGCCGCCCGCGTCCAGCCGGACCTCGCCGCCGGTCAGGTCGAGCTCGTCGGTGAGCGCCTCGACGACACCGCCGACCCTGGTCGTGGTGGTGTTCGCGGAACCGGTGCCACGGAAGGAGACTCGCACGCTGCGGTCGCTGTTGTAGGTGGCCAGGCCGCCTGCCTCGGCAGCGCGGATGGCCGCGCCGAGTGCTACGATGGTGTCCACTCGGTCGTAGACCGGCTCCGCGCACTTCGCGCGGACCGGGCGCTCCACCGACGGTTCGCCGGACGCGCACAGTTCGGCGGTGACCACTTCGCGCACCAGCGGAATGTGCGTCGATCCGCCTGCCAGAATGATGGCGTCCACGTCGGCGAGGGTGATGCCGGCGCGGTCGTTGGCCAGTTTCATGGCGTCGTCGCAGTACGGGATCGTTCGCTCCACAACGGACCGGATGACGTCCTCGAACTCGGTGCGTTCCCACATCCGCTCGATGATCACCGCGTCGCCGTTCTTGTCGCGCAACGTGCCCGAGTCGGTCAGCATGAACTCGGTCTGGTTGGACAGCGACTTCTTCACACCCTCGGCGATGAACCGCAACTGGTTGAACCGGATCCGGTCCTCGGGATCGTCCTCCGGCTTCAGCTCCAGCGCGTAGCCCTCCTCGATCAGCTCCTTCTGCAGGTACTGGGCGACCGCGATGTCGATGTCGTCCCCGCCCAGCCTCGGGTTGCCGCTGATGCCGAGCACCTCGTAGGAACCCGCCGTGTAGCGGACCACGCTCACGTCGAAGGTGCCGCCGCCCAGGTCGTAGACCAGGAAGGTGCCGTTGCTGGTCTTGGTGCGCCAGCAGTGGTAGCACGCGGCCGCTGTCGGCTCGTGCAACAGGTCCAGCACATCCAGACCGGCGGCTTCGGCGGCCTTGCGGGTCGCCTCGATGGCGGGGTGGTCGAAATAGGCGGGCACGGTCACGATCGCGCGGTCCACCACCCACGACGTGTTCGCGGTGTTCCACTCGGCAACGTTCTGCTCGATCTGGCGCTTCATCTCGGCGAGGATCGCCGCCGACACCTGCTCGGGTGTCATGTCCTCGTCGGTCACCCGGACGGTGGTCGGATGCCCCATCAGCCGTTTGATCGAGCGGATCGGTTCCGGGGTGGTGCCGACCCGCCGGAACGCCTTGCGTCCGACCACGATTTCGCCGGTCTTCGGGTCCTTCCACACACAACTGGGTGTGGTCAATGCCTTGGACTCGGTGTGGATGAGGATGTCCTCGTCGGTCTGCGTCATCACCGCGACCGCGCTGTTCGTCGTGCCGAGATCGATGCCAACGCCCTTGCTGACGATCAGCTCCGTCACGCCTGTTCCTCCCCGTTCAGGGGCGCCCCCATGATCACGCGCCCGTTTCGAATGACCACCCCGTCGTGCCGCACGATCGGTTCGATCGTCTCGGCGACCACCTCGTCGGTGAACTCCGCGCCGTGCCGCCAATCGAGGACCTCGACGTGCGCCTGTGTCGCGTCGAACGGTGCGCCGAGCGGATCGACGACGTCCAGCCCGGCCCCGTCCAGCGCCTCCGCCATCTGTCTGCGCACAATGGACAGCTGGGTGCGGATCCGGCCGAGACCGGCGTCGCGCAGCTTGTCCTCGGACTCGGCAAGCACCACGCCGAGCCGGAACACCAATGCCGCCTGGTCGGCGACGATCGCCAGCACCTTCTCCACTGCCGCCGCGCCCTCGTCGCGGGTCGCGCGCAGCGTCTTCTGACCTTCCTGCAGGGCAGCCGCCAGTTCCTGCGCGGGGGAGAGCAGTTCCACCGGGTCGGGTCCGGCCGGGCGTTCGGTGAACGCCGACCAGCTCAGGTCGACGACGGAGTCATCAGCCGAAGATGACATCGCGCACCTCCAACGGCGGCGGGCCGAAATCGAGCGGGCGCGGGGCCGCGCGGACGGCTGGCTCGATGTCCACGTCCGGTGGCGCGAGCAGGTCGTCGAGCAGCAGTCCGAGCACGGCACGGAGGTCGAAGTCGTTGACCTGCAACGGTTCTCCGCTCGCGGCCAAGGCGGCTGGGTCGACCGGGTTCTTGCGGTTGCGGCGGGCGAAGGAGTCCCATTCGGTGTTGCCGTAGTCGGTGTCCGGCACTTCGAGCAGCTCGTACCGGGCCCGGTCGCGTGGGTGGGTGTTCAGCTCCTGGACGGCGCGCCGGGCATCGCGCGCCTCGTCGTCGGACGCCGCCAGGTCGACGCGTTCCTCGCCCTGCCGCACCACGTCGCCTGCGGACGCGTCGAGCGGCAGACCGAGCTCGTGGAACGGATTGCGCCTGGGCTGTTCGCTCATTGCACCTTCCCCAGATTGGCTTTCGCACTCGGATGGTTCGGGTCCATCCGGACGGCTTCGGTGAAATGGCGCGCCGCGATGTGGTTGGCCTGCGCGCAGAACTCCAGCGACGACTTGCAGTTGGCGCACAACAGGTGCTCGAACCGCCGCCAGAACCCGATCGAGCTGGTCGCTTCGAACTTCCCGTCCCTGCGCACGTCCGCGACGATCGTGGTGACGACCTCGCCCGGGTTGGTCACTTCCGGCTTGGTGCAGACCGGGCAGGCCGTGCTGCCGGACGTCCAGCCGGGCAACGCCTTCAACCAGTCCGGTTCGCTGCCCGACCTGGCGGCGAGCGCGGTTTTCCCGAGCGACAGCCAGACTTTGACCATGGACAGCACCTCGGTCAGCGCCGCGCCGAACTTGTCGATGGCCACGTTCGCCCTGTCGATCACGTCGACGCCGCGCGCGTTGTGCACGTCGGCGATGTTCTCGCGGATCTTGGCCTGCCGGGCCGGATCGGCCAGTGTGAGCGCGGCGCGCAGGTGCTCCAGCGCCTCGGTGTAGTCCTTGTTCTTGAACGCGGCGAAGCCCCTGTCCAGCACTTCCTCGACCGCGCTCTTGTCGAGCAGGTTCTGCGCCTCGTCGTTGTACGGGTCCCAGTCCAGCGCCAGCCGGTACTGGGTCTTGCTCACGTCGACCTTGGTGGCGACGTAGCCGAGGAACATGTGGTACCGGGACAGCGCCTGGTTTTCCGGTTGGTGGCCCTGGCCCCGTTCGGCCAGCGGAACGAGCTGATCGGCGAACTGCCGCGCCGACTTCAGCAGTTCCTCGATGCCGTCGAAGTCCTTGTTCGGCACCAGGGCGTAGCACCAGTCGACGTACCAGTCCAGGGCGACGCGCAGCACGCGCGAGAGCGGCGCGCCGATCCGCACCAGCGGCCGGAGCACCTCGACGCCGCCAGACCAGTTCTTGCTGATCCCGCTGGGCAGCGCGGCGATCGCCACCGGATCCTCGACGGCTTTCTCCGCAGCCCGGATCAGGTCGTTGCTCCAGTCGTCGAGCAGACCGGCCGCCAGACCGGACACCCGGCGCATCAGCTGCTCGTCGATGCTGGGCACGTAGAGGATGTCGAACTCCATCAGCAGTTCGGCCAGTTCCCCGGAGCGGCCCGCGACCAGGCAGCCGAGGTGCTGCTGGGCGAGAGCGTCGCGACCTTCGGTCAGGGCATGCCTGCCCGCGCTCGCGTGCAACCCGAACAGCTCGCCCGCGACCGTGTCGACCAGTTCGGCTTGCTGGTCGACGACGCGGGTACTGGCCGTCGCCCAGAATTCGGGGGTGCTCAACAGCAATCCCCAGAGCGCGGTCGCGGCGATGAGCAGCCGCTCCTGGTCCGGGTTGGCGAGCGCGCGTTCCCGGTACAGCACGGCGAGCGTGTGCAGCAGGCGCAGATCCGTGTCGTGCTCGCCGAGGCAGGTCGACCACGCGTCGTGCACCGCCTGGTGTTCCTCGCGCAACAAGGCCAGATACAGGCGCGGATTGTCCAGCACCAGTTCGGTGAGGACGGCGTGCCGACCGGGGCGGTCGGCCACCGATGGCGCGTTCGGGAAGAGGTGGTCGAGCAGCCGGTCGACGCAGATCTGCGACTCGACGCGCTGTGCCAGGCCGATCATCAGGACTCACCTCGCCGCGGTTGCGTGAGTAGATTCTCCAGGCGCGAGACCAGCAGCAGGGCCTGCGGTTCGTCGCCATTGGCCAGCGCCGAGCCTGCCTGTTCGCTGGTGACGCGCCACTCGTCCGCGTCCGGTTGCCCTGCCACGATCGTGCCGACAGCCGACGTCAGCTCGGCGAGCTCGGTCGCGGTGGGCACCAGCTGGTCGAGGGGATGTCCGCGATCGATCCGTGCCACCAGCGACAACCGGTGCACCACTGACCAGTGCTCGCCCTTGCGCTGGGCGAGCACGGCCTGGTGATTGAGGAAACGGACGTACTCGGCGCGAGTTTCCGCTGGCGCGTCGCCAAGGGCACGCGCTTGTTCCCACAACCTGTTCGCCAGCGGGAAGTTGCCGATCGCGGTGGCGCACCGCGCGGACAGGGCCGGATCGGCGCCCGCGGCCCAGATGATCAGTTCGGCGAGCGTTTCCGCGCGCTGCCTGCTCCGGCCGAGCTGGGCGCACACCAGCGGCAGGCTGCGCCGCAGATCGACGAGTCCGCGCAGATCGGGATCGGCGAGCATCGGGATCAGCGCCGCGATGGAGGCGTCCTGGTCGTGCGTGGCGAGCACGGCGGCGTTGGTCACGCGCAGCGCCATGGTGGTGGCGGGCGGCAGGCCGTCGGGGACGTCGATGACGGCGTCGGCCGAGATGGCGCGATCCTCGAGCAGGTCGGCGAGCAGCAGACCCGCGCGGCCGACCGGTTCGTCGTCGGCCGGGACCAGTCGCAGTTGCTTGGCAGCGCTGGCCCGGTCGAGGTCGAGCAGGGCGCGTTCGGCGGTGACGAACCGGCCTTCCACCGAGCCGTTGTCCGGCGCGGCCGGTCCGCCTGCGCGCTGGATGGCCGCACCGGCCAGATCCTGCAACCGGTCCAGTTCCGGATCGGAGCGCAACCGGGACAGCCGAGTGAGCAGGTCGTTGATCACCAAGTCGGTGGTCAGCGCGGCATGCGCGAGCATCCGGCCGAGCGCGCGCGGTACCGCCCGTGGTGCCGACGCCATGCTTTCCACCTGCGCGACCAGGTATTCGGCCACCTCGACGGTCGGTTCGTCGACGAGTTGGGCGAGCGCGGCGTGCCAGCGCAGCCAGGGCGTGCCGCGCGCCGCCGGTAGTTCCTGGACCGCTGCCCAGACGGACTGGTCCGGGACGGCGTCGCCGGTGTCGATGAGTTGCGCGCAGCGGGCGAGCACCGCGGTGTCGGCGGGCACCGGCCGGTCCGGATCGGCCAGTGCCGCGCGGAATTCCTCGGCTGCCTGCCGCGCCCTCGTCTGTCCGATGTGGATACTGCCGAGCGCGTAGTGCGCGCGGCTGTTGCCCGAGGCGGCGAGCCGTTCCAGTTCCGCGACGGAGTCATCGGTGCGAGTGCGGGCCCAGGCGTGCAGCACCTGGAAGTCCGGGTCGGTGCGGTCGGTGAACCGGGCCAGCAGCTCGTCGGCCTCGGCATACCGGCCTTCTTCGAGGTTGTGCACGGCCAGCACGAGGGCGGCTCGGGGATAACGGAACTGGTGCGCGGCCCGGTCCAGCGCCGCCCGGCCTCGACCATCCTCATTGGACAGTGCGGACAGTCCGGTCCACAGCAGCTGATCCGCGAGCGGCAGGTGCGCGACCATCGCGCGCACGATGTCGTCGATCAACGGGGTCGGGGCGCCGGTCAGCCGCTGGCCGAGCATGGTGCGCAACGATTCCAGGGCCTCCGGCAGCGGCCGGTCGACCGGCGGCCAGGGGAGCAGCCCGGCGCGTTCGCGGCGGGCCAGCGCGAGCCGGGTGCGCAGCACGGGCGCGTGCTGCTCGGGAGGCGGGTGCTGCTCCAGTTCGGTGGCGACCTCGTCGGCGAGCGCCGGGTCAGCGTCCAGCAACAGGCAGCCGACCGTCCACCGACCGGACCAGCCGCGCGCGCCGAGGAAATGCCGCCCGACGCCGATCGCGTCACCGAGCAGCGCCCGCGCCCAGGCCGCGTGGTAATGCCATTCCGGGCGTTCCGGGTGCGCCTCCGCGAGCGGGGTCAGCAGCTCCGCTGCCTGCGGCGCGTTGCCTGCCAGCAGGTGTGCTCGTGCGATGGCGAAGCCCAGCCAGTCGCCCGCGAGCATCCGCACGTTCAGTTCGGTGAGGCGCGCCACCGTCGCGGGTGCGGGGCCGGGCGCGATCGGATCGGTCAGCCACACCAGCATCGCGCTCAACTCACCGAGCTCGGCGATGCGCGGGTGCGGCGACGCGGTGATCGCGGCCAGCGCCTGCTCGTGATCGCCGTGCCGGGTCAACCCGGACACCAATCCGAAAAACGCGGCGAGATCGGCGGGGTAGGCGTCCAGTGCGGTCTGGAAGTACCGGATCGCCGCTGGAAAGTCGTTGGACACCAGCAGGTTCGCGTAACCGAGCGCAAGCTCGATGCCAGGCAGCCGGACCCGCGCCTCGTGCAGGGCGTGCGCGAGCGCGCCCGCGCGCTGGATCTGGGCCGGGTTCAGCTCGAACCCGGTGGTCAGGCCGCCGGTCAGCAACGCGAGCAGGTTCGGCGGCGCGGACTGGGTGCCGTGCTCCTGCAGCTGTTCGACGTAGATGGCGAGCTGGGCGTCGTCGCGGGCGCCGCGCGCGGCCAGGGATTTGGCGATCGCGGTGCGTTCCTGCGGCGGCACCTCCGGCGCGCGGTACATCCTGGTCAACAACGCGATCGCGGCCTGCGGCTGGCGCAGGAGATCCCGCGCGGACAGCAGCGGACCCAGCGCGTCGCGCCTGGTCAGCGGCGGCGCCGGGGGAGCGGTCAGCGCGAAACCGATGTCCTCCAACGCGGCCAGGTCGGCCGGAGCCAGCAGGGCCGGATCGGTGCCGCGCAGCACCGAGTCCAGGAACGGCGCCCACAGGTCCGCGTACAGCTTCGGTTTCTCGCCGAACCTCGGAAACAGCGAGCGCAGCCGAGCGAGCCTGACGGCCGGATCCGGCTGGGCCAGTGCCTTGGCCCAGCCGTTGCGCAACCGGCCGCGTCGGGTGAACACCCCGAACGGGCTCGGGCGAGCAATCATCCGCCGCTCCCCAGTTCCGTGGCGCGGACCCGCTCATACCGCTGCACCTGGTAGGAGTTTCCCGCGCCGCGATAGGACGCAATCAACTGGTCGAGCAGTTCCACCCGGTCGGCAACTGTTCGCAGGATCCCCGACTTCTCGGTCAGCTGCCACGCCGTCGCGAACGCGGCAGCGGCCAGCGCCGGTTCGCCCATCAGGTGCAGCACCTCGCCCTTGTCCCGGTTCAACCGGAACTGTTCCTGCCTGGTCAGCGGTTGTCCGGACAGGCCGCGCTCGATGGTGGCGAGCGCGTCGGTCAACCGGCCTTCGGTGCGGGCCGCGCGGCCTTCCTCGCGTGCGCCCTCCGCGGGCCGGGTCGGCGCCTTGCCGAGTTTGTCCAGCGCCGCCAGGAACTCGGCTGCGTCGCCGTAGCGCTGGGTCGGTTCGTGGGTCAGGCAGGTCAGCACCACCTCGTCCAGCCGTGCCGACACGCTGGAGTTGTGCGCGGAGGGCGGCTTGGGCCGGTACTTGCGTTTGGCTTCGTAGAGCCATTCGCCGTGCAGACCGTCGGGCAGTCCCGCAGGCGGGATCAGATGCCGAAAGGGCAGCTCACCGGTCAGCCCCTGGTACATCAGCACACCGAGCGAGTAGATGTCGGACGCGGGCGAACTGCCGCCCACCGCGGTTTCCGGCGACATGTGGTCCAGCACGCCGACCGTGCCCGGAATGTGCCCGAGACGCACCATTTTCGCGGAGAGCCCGAAATCCACCAGCCGGATCACGTTGTCCGTGCCGAGCAGCACGTTGGACGGCTTCAGGTCGCGGTGCAGCAGCGGCGGGCTGAGCAGGTGCAGACCGCGCAACGCGAGGCCGATCTGGTTGGCCCACTTCGTCAGCTGGTCGGCAGGCACCGTGCCGAACGAGCCGAACTCGTCGTCCAGCGTGTGGCCCTCGACGAACTCCATGGTCAGAAACCAGCGATCGTCCAACTCGGCGGCGATGCCCGCGTCGTAGATGTGCACCAGGTGCATCCGCGAGCGCTGGTCCGGGATCGCGTCCATCGCCTCGGCCAGCAGGAACGCGTCGGCCAGCGCGTCCCTGGTGTGGTCCTCGGTCATCCCGGTCCGCCGCGAGAGCTTGAGCGCCACCCGGCGCAGCGGTTGGCCCAGCACGTACTGGTCGCTGCGGAACACGCCGCCGAACCCGCCCGAGCCCAGGTGTTCGCGCAACAGGTACGTGCCCGCGACCGTGCGGCCCTCGAAGGTCCGCATGTCGATCTGCTCGGCGGGCATCATGACGTGAACGCGACGTCGACCCGGACCGGCGGCGTCGGCACGAAGGTCAACTCGATGCGCAGGCACGCCGCGTACGCGTCGGGGTGGCGTTCGGCCTCGCGCGCGATCGCCTCCTCGATGAGTTCGGCGATCTTCTTGTCCACGATCCGGCCACCCTCCCGGCCACCGGAGGACTGGTTCTCCCGGTGACTGATCGTGGCGATGTGCGCGACCAGCTCGTCCGGCACGACCAGCTGCTTCTCCCGCTTCTCCGACCAGAACCGCTCGCGGCGGGCCAGCATCTTGCGGCAGATACCGGCCATCGCCGCCTGGCCGAGCGGGGTGAACACGATGATCTTGCGCAACCGGGCCAGGAACTCGGGCGGGAACACCGCCTCACCGGTGCGCTTGTGCCGCACCGTCGGCAGGTGCTCGCGCACCGCCCTGGTGATGTCGTCCATGGACGCGCCGCGTCGCGCCTGCTCCGCGATGACCTCCGCGCCCGCGTTGGAGGTCAGGATGAAGATCGCGCGGTCGCCGAACGCCCGCACGCCACGCTGGTCCTCCACCCAGCCCTCGTCGAACAGGGTGAGGAACGGTTTCCAGATGTCCGGATGCGCCTTTTCCGCCTCGTCGAGCAGGAACACGCAGTAGGGGTCGGCATTCAGGTCGTTGATCAAACGTCCGCCACGCTCGTAGCCCTGATAACCCGGCGCCACACCGGTGATCCCGGAGACCGTGTGCCCCTCGGTGAAGTTGCCCATCGGGTAGGTCTGCAACTTCTTGGACGCCGAGTAGAACCGCGAGATAGCCTTGGCCAGCTCGGTCTTGCCCACCCCGGTCAGACCGGCGAAGAACAACACCGACCCCGGCCGCAGACCGGCCTTGATCAGCCGCAACTCGCTGGCCACCGCCGCGATCGCGGCCTCCTGGCCGACGACCTCGCCGGCCAGCGCGCCCTGGTAGTCGATCGCGCCATCGCCCGAGCCGGACAGCTGCCGCACCGGCAACCCGGTCAACCGCGACACCACCGCGATCACGTCGTCCACGCCGACCGTGCCGCGCTCGCTGCCCTGCTGCGTTCGCTCGTAGTCGAGATCTTCGCAGGCCAGGCGCAGGATCTTCGCCGCTTTCGCGGGCAGCCGCTCGTAGAGGATGTAGTCGCCCGCGAGCACCACCGCGCGCGCCACCGCCCGATCCTCGACGACCACCCCGAACTCGTCGGTCAGCCGCCGCGCGATCGTGTTCGCCATGTCCAGCGCGGCATCCCGGCCCGGTTCGGTCACCTCGACCCGGGTGACGCACTCCAGCAGCGCGTGATCCCCGGACAGCAGATCCTCGAAATCGCCCGACTCCACCACGCCCACCAGGCGAATCCGCTGTTCCCGCAGTGCGCCGAGCAGGATCAGCTGGTGGTTGCGCTCCGCGGGGCCGCGCAGCAGCGCGCCGAGACCGTCGACGCAGACCACCACATCGGTGCGCCCGGCGAGCTGCGCGATCAGCGAGTTGAGCTTGCCGGCGCTCTCCTCCGGCGTCACCGCGCGACAGTCCACCCGGATGAACCGCTTCCTGGCCAGGAACGGGATCTCGCCGGTCGCCGCGCGCCGCGCCAACTCCAGCACCAGCGTGGTCGTGCCGACACCGCGCTGCCCGGTGATCAACACGTGGTTGTCGCTGCGCCGGTGCAACGCCCTGGACAACGCGTCGAAATAGCCGTCCAGATGCGGCGACGCGGGAATGCCCTCGGTGCGCGCCAACCAGGTCAGGTCCTCGGCGGGCAGTAACCCGGCAGGCAGCCGGAACGCGACCTCGGCCGGGACCGTGCCGCGCAGATCGCGCAACGCGTTGGTCAGGTGATCGCGCAGTTTCGCCAGGCTCAGGTTGACCGGATCGTGTTGCAGAATCGACACCAGCCGGGCGGGCGGATCGGCCAGGATCGCTTCCAGCAGGTGCGCCGGGTCCACCTGTTGCGCGCCCCAGGTCCGCGCGCCGCGCTGCGCCGCGCGGAGCACGTCCACCATGGCCTCGCCGATGTCGGTGCGGTGCAGCTTGAGCGCGCCCGGCCTGCGCCCCGCCAATCGAAACCCGTCCGCGACGGCGCCCGCGATCTTGACCGGGCTGAAGTTCGCGGTCGACTGCAACCGCACCAGCCGCTCGGTCAAACCCTCGGTCTCACCGAGCAGCCCCAACAGGCAGTGCGGTGGCAGAATCAGGTCATAGCCCAGGTCAGCGGCTTGCGCGGCAGCGTGTTCCAATACGGCCCAGGCCGGTTCGGTGAACTCCTCGGACCGCAACCGGCCCGACGCCGCGTCGAACAACGGCGCGGGTTCCTCGACGTCGATGGCGGCGCGCAGCGCGGTGAGTACCGCGTCGGCGTCCAGCACGGTCAGAAACCGGCGGTCGTCCGCGTCCAGGTTGCCCAGCACGCTGACCATCAGCAGTTCCAGGCCCACCGGGCGGTGTCTGTCCTGGTCAACGCGGTACGCGGCGCCGAACTCGTCGAGCGCGGTCAGCGCCTCGGCAGAGAAGCAGCCACGAGTGCCGTCGAAATCGGCCGAGGTGAGCTCCGGCCGGTAGACCGCGATGATCTCCCGCAGGTGGTTGACCTGTGCGCCCTCGGTCAACCCGGTGGACAGCGCGGTCACGATCTTCGGATCACCCGAGGTGATCACCGCGCGCAGAATGTCACCGGGATGAACCGGCAACGCGGAATCCGCCGCGTCCAGCAGTATCCTGGCGGTTCGATCGTCATTCAGCACCTCGGGTGAGAAAATCCCAGTGTCGAACAACATCGATTCACGCGCCCCCGAGAGTGGTACGTTTCGACTCAATAGCAACCCCAGCACAGGCACCATACCACGCATTCCGAACGGGAAATCAGGAGAACTCGGTGGCCAACCCGACCCGGCTCGACCTTTGGCTCGTGGACGCGGACGACGACGAGTTGGCCGAACTGACCGAGATACTGCGTAATGAGGGTGCGCAGGACGTGGACCGGCCGCTGCTGGCCGACTCGCGACCGGGATACCGGGGCGCCGAGGACACCATCGCCGATGTGGTGGCCACGCTGAATCCCACGGTCGGCCTGATCGGACGGATCGTGGGCGCCTTGCGCAGCTGGCTCGGCGCCCGGCAGCAACGGGTCATCGAGCTCAAGGTCGGCGAGACCAGCATCAAGATCAATGGATTCTCCGCCGACGCCGAGGATCGATTGGTCGAAGCGTTCGTACAACGGGTCGCCGAGGGAAAGTAACGCGTCATGGCCGAGTTCATCGTCCGATTGGACAAAACCGCCGGCAGTCTCTCATCGCGTTATTACTACGAATTCCGTTCGGCCGATGGTGTGGGTCCACTCGAACAGGAGTACATGGCGGATCCGTCGACGCCACTGGTGCGACAACTGTGCGGAAAAATCGACGAGATCATTCGCGACGCATTGAGTTCCGCGCCGTTGACCGCGAATCCGGTCGCGGAACTCGCCAGGAACGGCCACTCGCTCTACAACGCGCTGTTCCCGTCCCTGGACGGCGACATCCCCGATCTGGCCCGCAAACTCGGCGCGCCGGCCGGCCCGCTGTTGTTGCGCACCAACGAGTCCGACATTCCCTGGGAACTGCTGCACACCGGCACCGAATTCCTCGGCCTCGCGCAGGAGGTCGGCAGGCGGAAATTGTCCACCGGCCGGGTGGTCGGCGGGCGCAGCATCGGCAGCCTCGGTCGCGCGCTGATCGTCGGCGACCCCAACGACAACCTGGAATCCGCCCGCGCCGAAGCCACTGAACTGGCCGAATGGCTGCGCAGCCACGACGTGGAATGCACGCTGCTGCTCGGCAAGGACGCCACCCTGCTGCGGGTTTTCCAGGAACTCGAATCCGGCGACTACGACCTGCTGCACTACTGCGGTCACGTGGCCGCGCCACACGGCACCAAGCTCATCGGCCTGCGCCTGCACGACGACGAACTCATGGACAGCAGGGCGCTGCAACCGTTGGCGCGCACCGGTGCGCCGCCGGTGGTGTTCATCAACGGGTGCGAGTCCGCGTCGCGCATCTCCGACCTGTGCTCGTCGTTCGCCGCGCTGGGTACCAAGCTGGCGATCGGCACGCTGTACGCGGTCGAGGAACAAGCCGCCCGCAAGTTCAGCGAACGCTTCTACGCCGAGCTGATGGCCGGTGCCTCGGCAGGTGCCGCGGTGCGCCAGGCGCGCGAGGCAGTGCGCTCGTACGGCGTGTCCTGGACCGCGTTCCTGCTCTACGGCGACCCGTCGACCCGGATCTCCAACGGCGACGTGGCCGCACCGGTCGCCCCACCGGCCGAAGCCAAACACCGCTTCGACCGCGCGGCGGAAGAGCTGCTGGGCAGGGTGATCGAGCGCGCCGCGCCGCACCGCATCGTCACCTCCATGGACCTGCTCGCCGAACTGCTCGAATCACCCGAGGTCGAGCGCAGGATGCAGGAAGACCAAGCCAGCGCCGGTCGCTTGGCCCTGGTCGGCGAACTGCTGTGCTCCGTGCTGGACGTCGGCCCTGCGGCCCCGGTGTCCGCCGACACCGAGATCGAGTTCTCCGACACCGTCGCGACCGCACTGACCCAGGCCGAACAACTCGCGCACGACTCCAGCCGCAACGAGATCACCGTCGCCGACCTGATCGCCGCGTTCATCGCGGTCGGCGGCGGATCATCCGCGCAGCTCCTGGAGGTGTTCGGCATCTCGTGGGCCGAACTGTTCGGCACCGACGCCCGCCCCGCCGTCGAAGCCCCGCCCGTTCCAGCGGCCTCGCCGCACAGCAACGGCCACCGCCCGGTCGAACCCGAAGTGGGCCTGCCGCTGTTCGACGGCGCAGGACGGCTGCGCACCGAACGTTTCGCCCCCGCGATGATCGCCGCGATCCGGGTGGCCGCGCTGCTCGCATCCTCGCAGAACACCGTGATCAGCACCGGCATGCTGCTCTACGGGCTTGGCGTCGCCAACAACGAGCTCTTCGCACAGCGCATGCGTGCGCAGGGCGAAGCAGGCATAGCGGCACTGGAGAAACTGTCCCTGGCCGGCGAAACCCGCGCGAAGCGGTTCTCCCCGCGCACGTTGCGCGCGCTGGAAAGCGCGGTCGGCAAGGCGAGCGGCGGGCCGATCCCGGACACCGCGATCCTGGCCGCGCTGCTCGCCGAGGAGACCTCCACCGCCCGGCAGCTATTGATCAAGCTCGGCGTCGACCCGGACGGCCTGCTCAGCACGTGAGCAGGCCGTCTCGGGCTTACTTCGTCGGCGCGTAACCGGACGGCCGGGCGGTGAACGTGCCCCGGCCGGCGGCAGCGTGCATACGCACGGCCGCCCTCCTCTGGTCACAGCAGAGACGTTGGGAGCACGGTAGCGAAACCGGCGCTGGGGCAAAGCCGAATTTCCGGCATGGCACGATTACGGAGTGACCTGGACCGATGGCGTGCGCCCGCGACTGGCCGAACTCGCCGCCGCCGACCCGGAGTGCACGGCGTTCGGCGTGAGCAGGCACCGCTATCAACTCGGTCCCGCACTGTCCGAGAGCGAAGTAGCCGCGTTCGAGCAGAGCTACGGCATCACCTTGCCTGCCGAATATCGCGAGTTCGTCAGGCGGGTCGGCAACGGCGGGGCCGGACCCTGCTATGGGCTGTATCAGTTGGACGGCGCGGAGCTGGTCGAACAAAACCGTGAGGACTGGCTACGTCCCGAACACTTCGCGACGCCGTTCCCGCACACCGAGTTCTGGAACCCCAACTCGCCCGAGCTCACCATGACCGACGACGAGTACTTCGACCCGAAGTGGGACACCGGCTCGATCATCATCGACCATTACGGTTGTGGCCACTTCTACCGCCTGATCGTGACCGGTCCGGCGCGCGGCCAGGTCTGGTTCGACGGCCGCGCGTCCGACGAGGGACTGACGCCCGGTCCAGACTTCACCACCTGGTACCTGGACTGGCTTAACAAGGACCGCTGACGGCCTCGCCCGACCCCCAGGAGCCGGGCGAGGCCGTCGAGGTCACCAGTTGGTGGCGACGGTGGCGGTGCTGTTGTCCTGCCACCAGCCCGCGCCCGCGCCGGTGGCCAGGATCAGGTTGCCGGTCGCGTTGTCCCTGGTGATCAGGTCCGGGTGACCGTCGCCGTTGTAGTCGACGAGGCCGACCGGGGTGTCGCCGGCGCAGCCGGTCATCCGGGTGGTGCCGTAGCCGTAGGCGCTGCCGCCGGTCCTGTCGCCGGCGAACAGCAGCAGCATGTTCACGTCGGTGCGGCAGATCAGCAGGTCGTAGTGCCCGTCGCCG
>DASXOJ010000273.1:0-43217 GCA_036494465.1 Pseudonocardiaceae bacterium | reverse complement strand
GTCGCGCAGGGCGTGATCCTGTACCTGATCAAGCCGTACAGCTTCGCCACGTTCTCCGACAAACTGACCGGTTACGCGGGCTACCACCAGCGGCTGTCCCAATCGGGCCTGACCGACCAGCACGGCGTGGACCGCACCCTGGCCGAGCTGCGCCCGACCCCGGCCGTCACTGTCCCCAAAGGACTGTCCGAGGCGACCTACGAGCGGGTGGTCGCGCTGGTGCGCGGGTCCGCCGAGTCCTACTCGGCCAACGACGTCGCAGAGCACATCGGCCTGGCGCGGGTGAGCGCGCGCCGCTATCTGGAGCACCTGCACAGCAAGGGCCTGGTGCGCCTGCTGCCGCAGTACGGCACTCCCGGCCGTCCCGAGCACCGCTTTCAGTGGGTGAACGAAGCCAACTAGGCGTTCATGTACGTGAACGATGTATGCACTCTTGAATATGGTCGAGTATGGGGCTACCGTTGGTCCATCACGGGGTAGCACAACTCCGCTGAACACGCCGACTGTTGCGGGCCGGCTCGTTCGACGGAGACGGGAACGACGTGCGGTGCGGCGCGCGTCGGGCAGCGAATGCTGCGATATCGGTCATTCCCAATGAGGAGATCCCATGTCTCGTCGTGCGCGCATACTTTCCGTGGCTGTCGCGGGCGCTGCCGCCATAGCTCTCGTCGTCGGCGGTGCTGTTGAAGCAACCGCCGCCCCGAGCGCATCCGGCACCACCATCAGCGTTTCGACCTCGGCGCAACTGCTCGCCGCGTTGAAAACGGTCCAGCCCGGCGACACCATCAGCCTGGCCGACGGCACCTATTCCGGCACGTTCATCGGCACCACCAGCGGTACCGCCGGCGCGCCGATCACCATGACCGGCGGAAGTGGCGCCATTCTCACCAATGGCGACAAGAGCGGCGCCATCGGCAGCGGTTACGGATTCCACCTGGAGGCCAGTTACTGGAAGGTCACCGGATTCTCGATCGACAACTCCGCCAAGGGCATCGTGCTCGACGGCGCCAACAACGACGTCCTCGACGGCCTGACCGTGCACCACATCGGCGACGAAGGAATTCACCTGCGTGAATTCAGCTCCAACGACATCGTCGAACACTGCAAGGTCTACGACACCGGAACGGGCACGGCGGGCTACGGCGAAGGCATCTACGTCGGCACCTCCAACGGCAACTGGGGCACCTACACCCACGGCAAACCCGACCTGAGCAACAACAACCAGATCCTGGACAACACCGTCGGTCCGAACGTGCGAGCGGACAACCTCGACGTCAAGGAAGCGACCGTCGGCGGCACCATTTCCGGGAACACGTTCAACGCCAAGGGCGAGACCGGCCAGAACTACTCCAACGACATCGTCGCGGTGAAGGGCAACAACTACACCGTCACGAACAACACTCTCGTCAACCCCCGGCAGGACGGCTTCGAGGTGGAGAACCTCTGGAAGAAAGCCGGCTGCGGCAACACCTTCAAGAACAACAACATCAACATGGCCGGTGAGAAGTACAAGGGCTACGGGTTCAACGTCAAGGACCAGACGACCACCTGCAAGGCGAGCCCGAACGTCATCGGCACCTCGAACACCGTGACCAACCCAGGGAAGGGCGCCTCCACGATTCCGGAAACCCCGGGAGTCTGACAGCCGAGGCAGCCCCGCGGTGGGGCCGACTGCCCGTATCAGTCGGCCCCCCGCGTTTTTCCCGCCGCGACTTGCGCTCATGGTCGACAATCGATCCATGACTGGATTCGCGGCCGTTGTGCTGGCCGGTGGCGCCGGGCGCCGCCTTGGTGGCGTCGACAAACCCGGACTGCGCGTCGGCGCGTTCACCCTGCTCGACCGGGCGCTGTTCGCGACCGGCCCAGCCGAACCGATCATCGCCGTCGGTCCCGAGCGGGAGACCGAACGCGCGGTGCACTGGCGCCGGGAGGAACCCGCCGGCGGGGGACCGGTCGCCGCGCTCGCCGCCGGACTGACCGGCCTCCCCGACGGCATCGACGTCGTGGTGCTCGCCGCCGACCTCGCGGGCATCGGCCCGGACACCGTCACCGGCCTGCGCTTCGCGCTCGCCCGCCAACCCGGCGCGGACGGCGCGCTGCTGGTCGACGGCGAGGGTCGCAGGCAGTGGCTGACCGGGGTGTGGCGGATCGACGCGCTGCGCGCAGCCCTGCCCGCCGAACCGGCCGGTGCCGCGCTGCGGGACGTGCTCGGCGGCCTGCGGACCGTCGAAGTGCCCGCGCGGGCGGGCGAGGCGTTCGACGTCGACACCCCCGAGGACCTCGACGAGGCCCGGAGCCGGGCCTGACCTTCACAGCCGTCATACTGGTGATCAGGTTCCCTAGGGACGATCGCACGTATTCAGGAGGTAGGCGGGGGCGTGACCGAACAGGTACCCAACGGCGGAGGTCCGAGCACCCCCGCGCACGACGCGCAGTTGCTCGAACGCACGGTCTTCGAGGTCAAGCGAGTCATCGTCGGACAGGACCGGTTGGTCGAGCGAATGCTCGTCGGCCTGCTCGCCAAGGGGCATCTGCTGCTGGAAGGTGTGCCCGGCGTCGCGAAGACGCTCGCGGTGGAGACCTTCGCCAAGGTGGTCGGCGGTTCGTTCTCCCGCGTGCAGTTCACCCCTGACCTGGTGCCCGCCGACATCCTCGGCACCCGGATCTACCGGCAGGCCAGCGAGACCTTCGACGTCGAGCTCGGCCCGGTGGTGGCCAACTTCGTGCTCGCCGACGAGATCAACCGCGCGCCCGCCAAGGTGCAGTCCGCGATGCTGGAGGTCATGGCCGAGCGGCACGTGTCCATCGGCGGCAAGACCTTCCCGATGCCCGAGCCGTTCCTGGTGCTGGCCACCCAGAACCCGATCGAGAACGAGGGCGTCTACCCGTTGCCGGAAGCCCAGCGTGACCGGTTCCTGTTCAAGATCATCGTCGACTACCCGACGGCCGAGGAAGAGCGCGAGATCGTCTACCGGATGGGTGTGACCCCGCCGGAGCCGCAGCAGGTGCTCAGCCCGGCCGAACTGGTCCGCCTCCAGGGCGTCGCCTCGCGGGTGTTCGTGCACCACGCGCTGGTCGACTACGTGGTCCGGCTGGTGCTCGCCACCAGGACCCCGAACGACCACGGACTGGCCGATGTGGCCGGTTGGGTGTCCTACGGCGCCTCGCCGCGCGCCAGCCTCGGCATCGTCGCGTCCGCCCGCGCGCTCGCTCTCGTGCGCGGCCGGGACTATGTGCTGCCGCAGGACATCGTGGACGTCGTGCCGGACGCGTTGCGGCACCGCCTTGTGCTCTCCTACGACGCGCTCGCCGACGGCGTGCCCATCGACCACATCATCACCCGGGTACTGCACGCGATCCCGCTCCCGCAGGTGTCCGCCCGTCCGCAGAACCCCGGTCAGCAGCATCCGATGCCGGCCGGTGCGCCGGTGCGGAACTGACGCCGTGACCGATCCGGCAGCAAACGGTGGCGTGATCCTGCCGGAACTCGATCCGGCCGCCGCGGAACGGTTCGCGGTGCGCAGGGAGTCCGAGGAACTGGCCGGTCGACCGGGGTGGGCGCCGCCGATTCTGCGCGGCGAACGGATGGAAGCCGGGCTGCGCACCCTCGAACTCGAGGTGCGGCGCAGGCTGGACGGCCTGTTGCAGGGCAACCACCTCGGCCTGGTACCCGGACCCGGCAGCGAACCGGGGGAGGCCCGGCCCTACCAGCCCGGTGATGACGTCCGGCGGATGGACTGGGCGGTCACCGCGCGCACCACCGAGCCGCACATCCGGGAAACCGTCGCCGACCGCGAACTGGAAACCTGGCTCGCCATCGACCTCTCGCCCAGCCTCGACTTCGGCACCGCGTTGTCCGAAAAGCGTGATCTGGTGGTGTGCGCGATCGCCGCGGTCACCCACCTCACCAGCGGCGGCGGCAACCGGATCGGCGCGGTCGTGTCCAACGGCGCCGACACCTACCGGGTGCCCGCTCGCGGCGGACTCGCGCACGCGCGCGGCATGCTGCGGCGCGTCGCCAACACGCCCAGCGCGCCCGTCGGCACCCGGGGCGACCTGGCCGAGATCCTCGAAGACCTGCGCCGCCCGCCGCGCAGGCGCGGACTGCTCGTGGTCGTCTCCGACTTCCTCGGTCCGCTTGACTGGGAACGCCCGCTGCGCGCGCTCGCCGGGCGGCACGACGTCGTCGGCATCGAGATTCTCGATCCGCGCGACATCGACCTTCCCGAAGTCGGCTCGCTGGTGCTCGCCGACCCGGAATCCGGTCGCCAGCGCGAAGTGAACGCGTCCCCCCTGCTGCGCCGCGAGTTCGCCGCAGCCGCCGCCGAACACCGCTCGATGGTCGCGTCCGCGCTGCGCAGCACCGGTGGGGGACACCTGGTGCTGCGCACCGACTCGGACTGGATCGCGGACACCGTCCGCTTCGCGGTCGCCCGCAAGCGACGTTGGTCAGGAGGTGTTTGATGGCGTTGAGCCTGACCGGATTCACCGCGGCCTGGTGGTTCCTGCTGCTGTTCGTCGTTGCCGCGCTGGCCGTCGGCTACGTGGTCATCCAGCGCGCGCGCAAGCGCCGCACCCTGCGCTTCGCCAACCTGGACCTGCTGGAGCGGGTCGCGCCCAAGAAACAGGGCTGGTGGCGACACGCGCCAGCCGCGATTCTGCTGGTCGCCATGCTGCTGCTGACCGTCGCCCTGGCCGGTCCGACCGCGCAGGAACGCGTACCCCGCAACCGGGCGACCGTGATGCTGGTGATCGACGTTTCGCTGTCCATGGAAGCCACCGATGTCACGCCCAGCCGGTTGAAGGCCGCGCAGGTGGCGGCCAAGCAGTTCACCGACGGGCTGCCATCCGCGCTGAACCTGGGCCTGATCTCGTTCGCGGGCTCGGCCACCGTGCTCGTCTCGCCGACCACCGAACACCAACAGATCGACCAGGGCATCGACGACCTCAAACTGGCACCCGCCACCGCGACCGGTGAGGCGATCCTGACCGCGTTGCAGGCCATCGACCTGTTCGGCAAGGCCCTCGGTGGGCCCACCGAAGCACCGCCGGCGCGCATCGTGCTGATGAGCGACGGCAAGCAGACCGAGCCGACCGAGGACCCCTCCGGCCAGCAGGGCGCCTACACCGCGGCCCAGCAGGCGCAGAAGGCGGGCATCCCGGTGTCCACGATCTCCTTCGGCACGTCCACCGGCACCGTCGACATCCAAGGTGTGCAGGAGCCGGTCCCGGTCGACGACGACCTGCTGCACGAGGTAGCGAACCTCTCGCACGGCAGCTTCTACAAGGCGGCGACCGCAGACCAGCTCAAGCAGGTGTATGCCAGCCTCGGGCAGCAGATCGGTTACACCACCGAGCAGAGCGACGCGAGCAAGCCGTGGCTGATCCTCGGCACCCTGCTCGCGTTGATCTCGGCGGCGGGTTCACTGTTCATCGGCCAGCGCCTGCCCTGAACTTCTCGATTTCCGCCAGCACGATTTCCGGCTGTTCGATGTGCGGGAAGTGCGCCGCCTTCGGGATGGCGCGGAACGTCGCGCTGGGAAAGGAATCCGCGAGGTCGCGTTCGTAGTCGAGCGGGACGATGCCGTCCTGCTCGCCGCCGAGCACCAGCACCGGCACGCCGACCCGGTGCAACCGGCCGCGCAGCTTCCGGTCGAAGCTTCCCGGCGCCAACAACGCCTGTACCTGCTGGTTCGCCAGCATCACTGCGCGCTGCTGGTCGGTCAGCGTGCTCGGATCCAGGCGCAGCGACGGGTTGTGGAAAGCCAGCTCGCCGGTGCGCACCGGCCCGAGCTTGGCCGGGTCGGCGATCTCCAGCGGTGCCTTCGGTTCGATGCCCGTCGCGCCGAGCAACACCAGCTCGCGCAGCACGCGCCGGTTGTCCCGCACCGCCATCTCACTCGCGATCCAGCCGCCGATCGAACTGCCGTACACGCTGACCTCGGTCAGGCCGAGTGCGTCGATCAGATCCAGGTAGGCGGTGGCCAGGTCGGCGACCGAGTCGATCCAGCCGGGCCGCGGCGTGCCGTCGAAACCGGGATGCGTCGGCACCACGACGTAGCCGTTGCCGGTGAGCGCGTTCGCGAGTCCGGCGACCGAGCGCGGCCCCGCGCCGCCGTGCAGTACGAGTGAACCGGTGCCGTCGGTCGGGGTGCCGTGCTCGTCGATCGTCATGGTCAGGTCGCCCGGTAACGCGATGGTGCGCACGGTCATGGTGTCCTCCTGATGAATGCAAACCCTCTTCGTGAGAGCGAGCTGTCGCCAGATTAGCCAGGCCACATCGTTCGTGCAAGTCCGCTCTCATGAAGAGACTCAGCTCACTCGGCGAGGGTGGTCGCGTAGCGGCTCATCACCTCGGCGATCGCCGCCGGCGTCGCGGGTTCGCCACTGGTCATCAGTTCGCGCATATCGCGGAAGTACTGCACGTACCGGTCCGGCGTGAACGTGTTGACCATGACCAGCGGCTCATCGCCCGGATTCGCGAAAGTGTGCGGCGCACCAGGCGGCACCATCACCAACGTGCCAGGTGGGGCCTCGTGCACGGTCGTGCCGACGGTGAACCGCGCGGTGCCGGACACCACGTAGAAGCCCTCGTCGTGCTCTGCATGCCGGTGCTGGATCGGGCCGTCGCTGTGCGGGGCCAGGGTGACCTCGGCGATGCCGATCCGGTGCGCGGTCGTGCCGCCGTCCTCCATGATCCGGATCTTCGCGGGTCCGAGGTCGATGACCTCGCCGTCGGCGGGCGTGGCGACTGATACGTGAGAGTTGGCTGTCATGATGCTAGTATCTATGCATGACGAACGGTCGTGTCAACCAGAAGCTGCGCACCCGCACCGAGATCCTGCGGGCCGCGATCGAGCTGATCCGCACCGGCCGCGACGTGACCATGGTGGAGATCGCCAAAGCCGCGCTGGTCTCTGAAGCCACCGCCTACCGGCATTTCCCGGACCTGCCGAGCCTGCTGGCCGAAGCCATGTCCAGCGAGATGGTCGGCGTCACGCTGACCGGCGCGGGCGCGGCGGCAGACCCGGTCGAGCGGATCGCGGTCGCGACCGAGCGACTGCTCCGTCATGTACTCGTCTACCAGGGCGCGGTACGGGCCATGATTGCCGCCACCATCACCCGGCCCTCGACCGCGCGAACCCGCCCCGGCCTGCGCTTCGGCCTCATCGACGAAGCGCTCGCCCCGCTCGCCGACACCCTGGACCTGGCCGCCTTCGCCCAGCTCAAGAACGACCTCGCGATCGTCGTCAGCGCCGAAGCCCTGTTCAGCCTCACCGACCTCGCCGGACTCGCCCCCGAGGCCGCCGTCGCCAGCGCCGTGCACACCGCGACCACCCTCACCAGGGCCGCGCTGCCCAGCTAGTCCTCGTGCAGGTGGCGCAGGGTGGTCGGCAGATCTATGTCGAAGTCGTCCTGGTCGGTCGCCCAGCGCGCCATCACCTCGGCCGAACCGGTCGCCAGGGCGTCCGGCAGGCCGAGCGTCCGCGCGGTCGCCGCGACCTCCAGCATCTCCGGCGCCCACCGCCAGGCCCGCGCCGCCGCGCTGGGCAGGTAGTCCGGCTCCATCAATGCGTTGTCGCCCAAGGCAGTCGCTTCCTTGAGCAGCTCCGCTGTGACTCCGTAATCGCCCGCGATCGCGTGGCTGACCGCGGCCAGCGCGCGCGACGTCTTCTGGAACGACCCGAACGCCATCTTCAACGCGCTCGACTGCCCGATCCGCTCGCCCAGCGACACCGGCTCCGCGTTGCTCCCCAGCAGCGCTCCGTGCACCAACTCGACCGCGTTCATCGGTCCCGACAGGTAGCAGCGCGCCCGCGCGCCCGCGGTCGGCGGCGGTCCGATGATCGCGCCATCCACCACTGTGCCACCCAGCCGGTCGCCGATCGCGATCATCCGATGTGGACTGATCGCATTCGCCTCGACGAAGATCCCGCCGTAGCCGGCGACCTGATCCGCGACGTCCTCGGCGGCAGCAGGCGGACAGATCGAGAACACCACCGCGCTCTGCGCGAGCAGTTCCGCGACGCTGTCCACCGCCGTCAATCCGGCCCGCTCGGCGCGCTGCGCGGTCCCCGCCGACCGACCGGCCGGACACCACGACACCCGGTGCCCGTTCGCGATCAGCTGAGCAGCGATCGCCGACCCCATTCGGCCCGGATGCAACAGGCCAATCGTCATAACAGCCACCCGCCAACCCTAACCTGGGATAAATCCGGCATACTGGACCCATGGCGATCTTAGTGACCGGTGCGACCGGAAACGTCGGCGCGGAAGTGGTCGACGCGTTGCTGGCAGGCGGTCACCAGGTCCGCGCCCTGACCCGAGGCGACCGACCGGCAGCGCTGCCCGCAGACGTCGAAGCGGTGGGCGGCGACCTCAACGACCCTGCGAGCCTGACCGACGCCCTTACCGGTGCCGAGGCGCTGTTCCTGTTGCCCGGCTACGCCGACATGGCCGGGATCGCGGCCACGGCGAAGGCAGCTGGCGTGCGCGGGATCGTGCAGCTCTCGGGAAGTTCCGCAGGCAGCGCCGACACCGGCAACGCGGTGACCGCGTACATGAACCGCTCCGAAACGGCGGTCCGCGAGTCCGGCGTGGCCTGGACGATCCTGCGACCGTTCGGCTTCATGTCCAACACGTTGCGCTGGCTCGACCAGCTGCGCGCGGGCGACGTCGTCAGCGAACCGTTCGCGAACGTGCCGATCGCGGTCATCGACCCGTTCGACATCGCCGCCGTGGCTGTCGCCGCGCTGACGTCGACCGCGCACGACGGCAAGATCTACCTGCTCAGCGGACCCGAATCCCTGCTCCCCGCCGACCGCCTGCGCATCCTCGGCGCCGAACTCGGCCGCGACCTCACGCTCGACGCACTGTCCAACGAGGACGCCCGCACCACCATGACCGCGCAGATGCCGGTCGAGTACGTCGACGCGTTCTTCAGCTTCTACGTCGATGGCACCCTCGACGACTCCCAGCCCCAGCCTGCCGTCCAACAGATCCTCGGCCGCGCGCCGCGCACCTTCACCGAGTGGGCCACGGCACACGCGGACGCCTTCCGCACAGTGTGATTCGGCGCTCTGCCGCGCGACCGATAACCTCACCCCGTCAGTCGTCGCAGGTGAGTGGAGGAGTGCGTGGTGGGACGGTCCGTGCTGGTGACCGGTGGCAACCGAGGGATCGGCCTGGCCATCGCCAAGGCATTCGCTGAACAGGGCGACAAGGTCGCGATCACCCACCGTGGCTCGGGCGCCCCGGACGGACTGTTCGGCGTGCAGTGCGACGTGACCGACAACGCACAGGTGGACGCGGCGTTCACCGAGGTCGAGAAGGTGAACGGCCCGGTCGAGGTGCTGATCTCCAACGCGGGCATGACCGACGACACGCTGCTGATGCGGATGAGCGAGGACCAGTTCAGCCGGGTCGTCGACGCCAACCTGACCGGCGCCTACCGCGTCGCCAAGCGCGCCTGCCGGTCGATGCTGCGCGCCCGGTGGGGCCGGATGATCTTCATCTCGTCCGTGGTGGCCTTCGCGGGCGGCCCGGGGCAGGTCAACTACGCGGCGAGCAAAGCGGGGCTGCTCGGCATCGCGCGCTCGCTGACCCGGGAACTCGGCTCGCGCAACATCACCGCCAACCTGATCACGCCCGGCTACATCGAGACCGACATGACCGCCAGCCTGCCCGACGAGGTCAAGGCGTCCATGCTGGCCGCGACGCCCGCAGGCCGCTACGGCCAGCCCGAGGACATCGCCGCGGCGGCCACCTTCCTCGCCTCCGATGCCGCCGGTTACATCAGCGGCGCCGTGCTGCCGGTCGACGGCGGCGTCGGCATGGGCCACTGAACCCCGATCAAACCGACCCAGACGAACTTGGAGGACTTTCAGGTGCCCGGACTGCTTGAGGGCAAGCGACTGCTCATCACAGGTGTGATCACCGATTCCTCGATCGCGTTCCACGCCGCAAGGGTCGCCCAGGAACAGGGCGCGACCGTGGTGCTGACCGGCTTCGGCCGGATGAGCCTGGTCGAGCGGATCGCCAAGCGACTGCCGCAGGAAGCGCCGGTGATCGAGCTCGACGTGACTAACGCCGAGCACTTGGCCGCGCTGCCGGACAAGGTCCGCGAGCACGTGGACGGCATCGACGGCGTATTGCACTCGATCGCCTACGGGCCACCCAGCACCCTCGGCGCCAACTTCCTGGACGCGCCGTGGGAAGACGTGGCGACCGCGGTTCAGGTCTCCGCGTACTCGCTGAAGTCGCTCGCCGTTGCCGCGCTGCCGCTGCTCGGTGAAGGCAGCTCGATCGTCGGCATGGACTTCGACGCGCGCGTCGCCTGGCCCGCCTACAACTGGATGGGCGTTGCCAAGGCGTCGCTGGAGTCGGTGACCCGTTACCTCGCCCGCGAACTCGGTTCGCACGGCATCCGGGTCAACCTGTGCGCGGCCGGTCCGGTGCGGACCATGGCGGCCAAGTCGATCCCGGGCTTCAGCGATCTGGAGAACGCCTGGACGGATCGGGCGCCGCTGGGGTGGGACCTGACCGACGCGACCCCGGTCGCCAGGTCGATCTGCGCGATGCTCTCCGACTGGCTGCCCGCAACCACCGGTTCGATGATCATGGTCGACGGCGGTCTGCACGCCACCGGCATGTGATCTTGGTTCAGCTCACCAGGGCCGCGTAGCGCTCCTGCAGGTCCTGGTGAGCGGCCAGCGTCCACGGCTGCTCGGCGCCGTCGACGAGCTTGGTGATCCGGTCCAGCAACCCGTGCCAGCCTGCCGCGTTGCGCGAGATGATCGTCACGATGCTCTCCCGAACCGCGACCGACTCCATATCCGCCCGGTCCAGCTCGTGCGTCAGGTCCAGCCGAGTGCCGTCCTCGGTCGGGGTCAACTCCCAGGTGACCAGCGCGGACGGGTTCAGTTCCTGCCAGAACGTGTGCTGGAACAGGCGCGGCGGCGTGAACCGGACCACCTTGTCCTCGACCCGCTGCGCCTTGGTGCCGTCCGCGGTGGTGTGGATCATCACGTACAGCCCGCCGACCCGAGGGTCCAGTTCGGGCTTGGTGCCCAGCCACTGCGCGAGTTCGTCCGGATCGGTGATCGCGCGCCAGACCTTGTCGATCGGGTGGCGCAGTTCGCGCCGGTAGCGAAAGGCCACCCGGCCGTGGCTCTGTTCGATGGTGCCGTCGGTCATGGTCAGTCCTCCATGGTGTCGAGGTGGGCTTCGAGCGCGTCCAACCTGCCGCTCCACATCCGCCGGTACGGCGCGAGCCAGCTGTCGATCTCGACCAGCGCGGCCGGTTCGACCCGGTAGAGCCGCCGCTGCGCGTCGACCCGGACCGTCACCATGCCTGCTTCGCGTAGCACCCGCAGGTGCTTGGACACGTTGGGCTGGCTGATACCGACCGCGTCGACCAGGTCGGTGACCGGCCGTTCCCCGGTGATCAGCGCATCGAGGATGTGCCTGCGCGCCGGCTCGGCAAGCACGGTGAACGCGTTCATGGCCGCCAATATACGCGCAGAGGCATATAAGGCAAGTCACCCGCCGTGATCGGTGTTGTGGCTGCGGGGCAGGATGAACACGTGAGTGTCGATGCCTTGCTGTTGTTGTCTTTCGGCGGCCCGGAAGGCCCGGACGATGTGCGGCCGTTCCTGGAGAACGTGACCAGGGGACGCGGGGTGCCGCCCGAGCGGTTGGACGAGGTCGCCCAGCACTACCTGCACTTCGGCGGCGTCTCGCCGATCAACGGTCTGAACCGGGACATGATCGCCGCGATCCAGGCCGAACTCGCCAAGCAGGAGATCGACCTGCCGGTCTACTTCGGCAACCGCAACTGGCATCCGATGGTCGAAGAGACCCTCGCGCAGATGACCAAAGCCGGCGTCCGGCGCGCGCTCGTCTTCCCGACCAGCGCCTACGGCGGCTATTCGGCCTGCCGCCAGTACGACGAGGACATCGTCCGCGCCCGCGCCGCCGTCGGCGGCAACGCGCCCGAACTCGTCAAGATCCGCCAGTTTTTCGACCACCCGTTGTTCATCGACGCGGTCGCCGACGCCGTCCGCGCCGCGTTGGCCACCGTGCCTGCCGATGCGCGCCTGGTCTTCACCGCGCACTCCGTACCCAGCTCCGCCGACAAGGCAGCAGGCCCGCCCGGGCAGGGCGGCAACCTCTACTCCCGCCAGATCGGCGAAGCCGCACGCCTGGTCGCCGCCCAGATCGGGGTGGCCGAATACGACGTGGTGTGGCAGTCGCGCTCCGGGCCGCCGCAGGTCCCGTGGCTGGAACCGGACATCGTCGACCACATCGACGCGCTGCACGCAGGCGGCACCAAGTCCGTCGTGGTCAGCCCGATCGGCTTCGTGTCCGATCACCTCGAAGTCGTCTGGGACCTCGACAACGAAGCCAGCGAGCGCGCCGCCGAGCACGGCATGGCCTTCGGCAGAGCCGCGACGCCCGGCACCGACCCGCGCTTCGCCGAGCTCGCTGTCGAACTGATCCGCGAACACACTGCTCGCGTCGAGCCCCGGGGTCGCTCGAACTTCCCTGCGCTGGGCTGCACGGTCGACGGCGCCCCCTGCGCGGTCGGCTGCTGCGAACCGGCCCGCAGGCCAGGCCGCTAGGACCTACTCGCCGATCGACCCGCCGGCCAGCTCGGCAACCACGTCGAGCTGGCCGACGTGCCGCGCGTACTCCTGCATCAGATGGAACAACACCCGTTCCAGCGTCGCCGGATCCTTACCATCCCACCGGCCACCCGGCGCGCCGACCTCGTCGAGATCGTGCCCGGTGATGATCGCGGTACTCCGCTGCGCCTGTGCGGCCAGGTCGGCGACCAGGCTCTCGAACGTGTCGTCGTCGCCGACCTGCCACCGGCCGTCCCGGCCCTCGCCCCACGGCTCGTCGAAATGCTGCCCGGCGAAGCCCCATTCCAGCCAGCGCAGCTCGACGAACGTCAGGTGTTTGAGCAACTCCAGCGGCGTCCACTTCGACGGCAAACCGGCTCCCGCGCCGCTCCGCGTCGGGCAGCTCGCCGATCTTCTCGACCAGGCGCGCGCGGAAGTACGCGAGGTAGCGCAAGCACACCTCGGTACGCGAATCGGCAGGATCGGTTGGTTCCGGGAAGGCAGCGGTCACCCGCGCATTCTCGCCCACACCACCGACATTCAGGGCCACGTCCGACGAATGCCGTCCGTGTTGACCGCGTACGCCGCCGGTCCGGCGCGCAGCACCGCCGCGTAGATCTGGCTCTGCGCCTAGTGGAACCTGCACACCATCTCGGCGCGCAGCAGACGTTGGTTGTCGAGGTGGAACAGCACCGCGCCGTGCTGTTCCAGTGGCGCCCGCTCGCTGCTGCGTCCCTTGATCCGGCCGTCCTTGCGCAACGGAGTCCACCCGCGTTGCAAGCCGTATTCGAGCCAGTCCTCGTCGGGGACTTCCTGGGCACCTTTGGGGAAGTGGTCTGCCGCTCGGTGCACGATCCAGCCCAGCGCGGCGAGTTCTTCATGAACTCCTCGGCCGAGCCCGAGATCGAGGAAGAATTCAGGCGGTACGCGCGATCCGGCAGATCGCCTCGACTTGTTTCCGAGTCATGTCGTACTCGTACGCCACGTCTTCGAGCGATTCTCCGGCCAGCCAAAGGTCGACGACCGCGTCGACCGGGACCTTTGCCGACTCAAGTACCGGCGCCCCCCAGCCGAATCGAGGATCGATGATGACCGGTGCGACATCCGGGTACTGACTCAGCCTCAGTCGAGCGGGGAAGCTATCCGCTTTGTCCCACTTGATATATTCCAGGTAGTTGCTGATGACTTGCCGGATCGGACGCTGGTTGTCGCCGACGCGAACGATGTCGTCGTCGGCGTAGTGCACGAAGATGTCGATGCCGTCGGTGGCGATCCGCTTCGTGCCAGACCATAGGGAGTCTCGAACTCTTTGCGGACATCGGCGGCAGCGGCGCGGATCTTCTTCTTGGTCAGACCCAGGTCTCGCAGCGACCGGAGAACGTATGCCTCGATCACCGCGATGAACGGCACCGAGGGCCAACCGCGTTTCGCAGTCCGTACCGCGTGCACCAGCGGTTCGCCGCCGACGTTCTCGTTGAGCCAGGCGTAAACCGTGCCGGGCGGAATGAGTAGGTGACGCGCGACATCGTGCGGAGTCAACAGGGGATCGCTGAACTTGTCGACCATGTCGCCTCCCGCCCGTTTCGCCTGCGTCGACAGGTTAGCGCACGCTATGTGCGTAAGCCCGTCATGTTCAGCACGTGTCGGCGTGATCCGAGCGGTCGGACATGGCGCGGACGGCCTCGTCGATGGCGGCCCGGCGGGCGGCCCGGACGGCGTGGTCCAGCGGGCGCAGGGCCTCGGCGCGGCCTCGGGTGGCGGATGCGGAGAGGGCGCCGCCGGGGGCGTCGGTCATGGCGACCTTGAGGATCGCGTCGACTTCCGCCGCGCGGGCGAGCACCTTCAATGACCTCGGCGGCATGCCGGGCGGCCATTCCAGGTCTGGTGTCGCCGCCACGACACCGGCGATTTCCTCGCGCACGCCGGGGCGTTGCTTGGCGACACCGAGCTCGATGAGTGCCGTCGCTGACGCGCGCATGGCGCCGGAGAGGCCGTGTTCGGCTTCGCCGAGCGGCATGCGTTCACCTGCGGGTGCGGCGGGCAGGCGGAACACGGTCCAGCGCAGCACGCGGTCGGCGAGCGCGGACTGCGCGCCTTTCGGGCCGCGCCATTCCGGGACGAGGCCGAAGTCCCCGTTGTCGCCGCTGGTGCCGTCCCACGTGCTGAGCACGGCGGCTTCGCTGGAGTGCAGAGCTGCCGCCGCGAAGGGGGCGTGTCCGCGCAGGCCGCGCAGGTCGCCGGCGACCGGCAGGGCGAGTTCGCCAGTGGTCACGCCGATCTTGCGCAGGGCGGCGAGCAGCAGCGCCGGTGACGCGGGCTGTTGGTGTGCGGTGGGCAGGTCGAGGAGTTCGGCGGTGGCGTCGTCGTGGGCGACG
The DNA here is from genome assembly GCA_036494465.1 of Pseudonocardiaceae bacterium. Lineage (GTDB taxonomy): Bacteria > Actinomycetota > Actinomycetes > Mycobacteriales > Pseudonocardiaceae > CAJCJE01. Next base: position 28,216 of record DASXOJ010000273.1, on the reverse strand, counting down.
ATCTCGTGCGATTCGGCCCAGGACTGCAACGCGTCGAGGACGTCGTCGGCCGCGGCGGAGCCATTCAGCCAAGCTGACGTCCAGACCACCAGTGTGGCGCTCGGACAGGACACGATAATCAAGATTACGCGGCGGATCCTGCCGCAAACGCATGGGCCCCACCGGAAACATCACCACAACTGTGGTAACACCTGCTCAAGCCCGGGACATGGAGTAGCTCCACATCGACCAAATCACGATATCGACGTAGCGTCGATGGCGTGAGTACTGTGCCTTCGCCCACCCCCGGATCGGGGCCCGCCCCCTCCGGCTCGATCCCTGCGAACCTGCCCCGCACCGTCGGGGAGCTGCGTGCGGCGGGCTACACCGCGCGCGGCATCAAGACCGAAATCCGCGAGAACCTGCTGGCGATCCTGTCCGAGGGCGGCAACCCCTGGCCCGGCATCGTCGGCTTCGACCGTACCGTCCTGCCCCAGCTGGAACGCGCCATCCTCGCTGGTCACGACTTCGTGCTGCTCGGTGAGCGCGGCCAGGGCAAGACCCGCCTCGCCCGCACCCTCACCGGCCTGCTCGACGAGTGGACCCCGGCGATCGCAGGCGCCGAGCTGGGCGAACACCCGCTCGACCCGATCTCGCCCGCCTCCCGGCGGCGCGCCGCCGAACTTGGCGACGATCTCCCGGTGACCTGGTTGCACCGTTCCGAGCGCTACACCGAGAAGCTGGCCACCCCGGACACCTCCGTCGGTGACCTCATCGGTGACGTCGACCCGGTCAAGGTGGCGCAGGGCCGCAGCCTCGGCGACCCGGAAACGATTCACTTCGGCCTGGTGCCGCGCGCGCACCGGGGCATCGTCACCATCAACGAGCTGCCTGACCTGGCCGAACGCATCCAGGTCGCGCTGCTCAACGTGATGGAGGAACGCGACATCCAGATTCGTGGCTACACGATCAGGCTGCCGCTGGACACCTTCCTGGTCGCCACCGCGAACCCGGAGGACTACACCAACCGCGGCCGGATCATCACGCCGCTCAAGGACCGGTTCGGCGCGGAGATCCGCACGCACTACCCGCTGACCGTCGAGGCCGAGATAGAGCTGGTCCGCCAGGAGGCCGAGCTGGTCGCCGAGGTGAGCCCGGCCCTGCTGGAGGTCATCGCCCGGTTCGTGCGGCACCTGCGCGAGTCCTCCGCGATCGACCAGCGCTCCGGTGTGTCCGCTCGGTTCGCGGTCGCCGCCGCCGAGACGGTCGCCGCCGCCGCGCTGCGTCGCTCCGCCCTGACCGGCGAAAAACCGGCCATCGCGCGTCCGGTCGACCTGGAGTCGGTGCCTGCCGTGCTGCGCGGCAAGCTGGAGTTCGAGTCCGGCGAGGAAGGGCGCGAGAACGAGCACCTGACCCACCTGTTGCGCAGGGCGTTCGCGGACACCGCGCGCGGCACGCTGGCCGGGTTGAACCTGCGTCCGCTGGCCGAGGCGGTCACCGACGGCCACCTGGTCACCACCGGCGAACGGGTGCCCGGCCGCGACGTGCTGGCCGCGTTGCCCGAACTGCCGGTGCTGCACGAAGTCGCGGCCCGGCTCGACGTCACCCCGAACGACCCGCCGGGGCGCATCGCCGCCGCGGTCGAGTTCGCGCTGGAGGCGTTGTACCTGGCTCGTCAGGTAGCGAAGGACACCGATGCCGACGACGACCACATCACCATCTACGGCGCGTGAGGTCCGATGACCAATAGCCCGGATCACTACTCCTACGGGCCCTATCACGACGGGCCCGACCCGCTCGCTCCGCCGCTGGACCTCAGCGAGGCACTGGACGAGATCGGCCGCGAGGTGATGGAGGGTTCGTCGCCTCGGTCCGCGCTGGAGGAGATGCTCCGGCGCGGGCTGCGACGCACGGCCGGGCTGGACGAGATGACCACGCGGTTGTGGCAGCGCCGCTCGGAGATCCAGCGCACGCACCGGCTGGACGGGACGCTGCGCGAGGTCCGCGAACTGCTGGACAAGGCGCTGGACGCGGAACGCAGGGCGCTGTTCCCGGACCCGTCCGACGACGCCCGCTTCGCCGAGGCACAGCTGGACGCGCTGCCGCCCGGCACCGCGGCGGCGGTCTCCGAACTGGCTGAGTACGACTGGCGCTCCGAGGAAGGGCGCGAGGCGTACCAGCAGATCAAGGACCTGCTGGGCAGGGAACTGCTGGATTCCCGCTTCTCCGGGATGAAGCAGGCGCTGGAGAACACCACGCCCGAGGACGTCGAGCGGGTCCGCCAGATGATGTCGGACCTGAACGAGCTGCTCGGCAAGCACGCCCAGGGGCAGGACACCGAGCAGGACTTCCGCGACTTCATGGGCAAGCACGCTGAGTTCTTCCCGGAGAATCCCGAGAACGTCGAGGAACTCATCGACGCGCTGGCGAGCCGTGCTGCCGCCGCGCAGCGGATGATGAACTCGATGACCGAGGCGCAGCGCGCCGAGCTGGAAGGTCTGATCGGCCAGGCGTTCGGCGATCCCCGGCTCGCGCAGGAGGTCTCCGCACTGGACGCCAACCTGCGCTCGTTGCGACCCGGCGAGGACTGGACGTCCGGTCGGCGCTTCCGCGGCAAGGACCCGCTCGGCATGGGCGAAGGCGCCCAGGCCATGCAGGACTTGGCCGAACTGGACGGCCTCGCCGAACAGCTCGCCCAGTCCTATCCGGGCGCGCGACTGGAGGACATCGACCTCGACGCGTTGCAACGCCAACTCGGCGACCAGGCGCGGGTCGACGCGCGGCGATTGGCCGAACTGGAACGGGAACTGCGCAGGCAGGGCCTGTTCGAACGGGCCGAGGACGGCACGCTCCGGTTGTCGCCCAAGGCATTGCGCAAGCTCGGCGAAACCGCGCTGCGCAATGTCGTCGGCCAGTTGCGGTCCAAGCGTGGCGAACGGGACACCGCGCGGGCCGGTGCGGCGGGGGAGCCGACCGGTGCCTCGCGCGCCTGGCAGTTCGGCGACACCGAGCCGTGGGACGTCTCCAGGACCGTACGCAACGCGGTCCTGCGCACGGCGTCGACGGGCAGCAGCACGGTGACCCTGGACGTGTCCGACGTCGAGGTGGTGGAGACCGAGCAGCGCTCCCGGGCTGCCGTCGCGCTGTGCGTGGACACCTCGTGGTCAATGGTGCAGGACGGCCGGTGGGTGCCGATGAAGCGCACCGCGCTCGCGCTGCACCAGCTGATCGCGACCCGGTTCCGCAACGACGCGCTCCAGGTGATCACGTTCGGCAGGCACGCGATGAAGATGGACGTCAGCGAACTGACCGCGTTGGAAGGAGCCTGGGAGCAGGGTACCAACCTGCACCACGCGCTGATCCTGGCCGGTCAGCATCTGCGCAGGCATCCGGACGCCATGCCGGTCGTGCTCGTGGTCACCGACGGCGAACCGACCGCGCACCTGGAACCCAACGGCGAAGCCGAGTTCAACTGGCCACCGCTGCCGGAAACCCTGGCGGTGACCATGAACGAGGTGGACGCGCTGGCCAAGCTGGGCGCGTCGGTCACGGTGTTCATGCTCGGCGAGGACCCGAGGCTGGCCGAGTTCGTCGATCTGGTCGCGCGCCGTTCCGGTGGCCGGGTGGTCGCGCCCGACCTGGACGGGCTCGGCGCGGCCGTGGTCAGCGACTATCTGCGTGGTCGACGCGGCTGAACTCGGCGCGGATCTCGTCGAACGCGTCCGCGACGAAGCGCTTTTCCCGGCGGCTGCCCGGTAGCAACCGGTGCAGCCGCCGGTGTGCGTTGAACGCGGGCGCGATCAGGTCCAACTGGGCGATCGCCTGCCGCGTGGCTTCGCTGTCCCCGCTCTCGATGGCCCGTCGCGCCTGACCGATCCGTGCCCGCGCGACGTCTCGACTGTGGATCGGCACGATCAGCCAGGACGCCGCGACACCGAGCACACCGCCGACCGCGATCGCCGCGAGCCGGGTGAACAGCAGTTCGGTGGCGTCCTGCCCGAGCAACCCGAGCAGCAGCGCCATCGCGGCGGTGATGCACCCTGCCCAGTACGCGTAGCTGACCGGCCGCAGCACAATGCCGGCCACCAGGGTCAGCAGAATCGCCACGACACAACCGATCCCGCTCGGTGTGACCAACGCGAACAGCCCGGTCGCCGCCAGGGTGCCGACGCCCGCGCCCGCCATTCGCAACGCGCTCTTGTGCAGCACGTCGCCGCGTCCGCGATTGCCGGAGCAGACGATGAACGCGGTCAGCACCACCCACTGCCAGTGGCCGGGCCACAACAACCGCCCCGCGACGAACGCCGCGCTCAACGCGGCAGCGAGCTGCACCGCCATCTTCGTACTCGCCGCGGCACTCGACTTCCCGCGCGGCGTGGCGGGCGCGTCCGGCCCGGCCAATACCTGCAAGCCCGACACCAGCAGGCACACGATCGCCGTGGCCAGGCCGGTCCACAATGGACTTCCCGCTGGCGCGAACAACAGGGACAGCACCGGCAACACCGCGAGCGTGCCTGCCTTCGTCACGCGCGGCCCGAACCGCCGCAGCCACACCGTCGCGCTCAGCGCGAGCACGAACACCGCGCTGCCCAGCACCGCGAACCGTCCGTCCAGCAATCCGCTCAACGCACTCGCGCCAGCGGCGACCAACGGCACGACGACCAGTCCGGTCGCGCGATCCGGCCAGCTGGCGTGCTGCTGGGTCCGGCCGAGCGACATGCCGACCATGGTCGCCAGCACGGCGGTGCCCGGCGCCACGTGCGCGAACCGGACCAGTGCCAGTCCGACGCCCAGTCCGATCAGCGTCGCGGCCACGCTGACTACCGCAGATTTGCTAAGTGTCACGTACCAATAGTGCCAGTAGTCGAACCACCAAAGCCAGTTAATAGTAAGTGATACGATACTAGTTGTGGACATCGAGAAGCGGCAGGAGATCGCAGCGGAGACCAGGCGTGCCCTGGTGCGGCTGGGTCGCCGGATGCGGGCACAGCGCGCGTCCGACTCGTTGAGCCTGAACAAGATCAGCGTGCTCAGCCACCTCTACCACTACGGTCCCAGCACACCCGGCGAGGTCACCGTTGCCGAGCGGCAGCGCCCGCAGTCACTGACCAGGGTGTTCGCCGAACTGGAGCGCGACGACCTGATCGTGCGCACGCCCAGCGAGCGCGACCGCCGCGAATCCGTCCTCGACCTCACCGATGTCGGCCGCGCCGCGCTCGTCGCCGACGCCGAGCGACGGGACGCCTGGCTCGCCGAGGCCATCGCCGAGCTCACCGACACCGAGGCCCAACTGCTACGGCTGGCCGCCGGTCTGATGGGGCGCCTCGCCGACAGCAAACCTACCTTTGACGAGGACGAACGCTGATGACCGACGACCTGCCCGCGTTCCCGATGGCCCGCCAGTGCCCGTTCGACCCGCCCGCCGAACTGGTCGATCTCGCGGCGAGCAGGCCCATCGGGCGGGTGCGGATCTGGGATGGCAGCACGCCGTGGCTGCTCACCCGGCACGACGACGTCCGCGCCGTGCTCGCCGATCGACGGTTCTCCAGCGACCCGGCGAAAACGGGTTTTCCCAACCAGAGCCCGGTGAGCAAGTTCCGGCGCGAACGCAGCAAGGGCTCCTTCCTCACGATGGACGACCCGGAACACGCGCGCTACCGGCGGATGCTGGTCGGCGAGTTCACCGTGCGCCGCATCGAGGCGCTGCGCCCGCGCATCGAGGCGACCGTGCACGCACTGCTCGACTCGATGACGGCCGGTCCGAACCCGGTCGACCTGGTCAGCGCGTTCGCGTTGCCGTTGCCCTCGCTGGTGATCTGCCACCTGCTCGGCGTGCCCTACGCCGATCACGAATTCTTCCAACGGCAGAGCAGCGAAATGCTCGACACCACCGGCGACCCGGCCGAGGCGCTGCGCGCGGGCAAGGAACTCGCGGTATATCTGTACAAACTGATCAAAGCCAAGGAAGCCGAACCCGGCGACGATCTGCTCAGCAGGTTGATCGACGCGCGGCTGCGCACCGGTGAACTCACCGATCGCGAGATCACGTCCATGGCCATCCTGCTGCTCGTCGCGGGCCACGAAACCACCGCCAACCAGCTCGCCCTCGGCGTCGCCGCGCTGCTGCGCAACCCCGAGCAGGTCGAGGTGTTGCGCACCGCCACCGAGCCCGAGGTGATCAACGGCGCGGTCGAGGAACTGCTGCGCCTGCTGACCATCACGCACTTCGGCAGGCGCCGGATCGCCACCGAGGACGTCGAGCTGAACGGCACCCTGATCAAGGCGGGCGAGGGCGTGATCGCGGCGGCGGACATCGCCAACCGCGACCCGCGCCTGTTCGCCGACCCCGAAGCATTCGACCCGGCCCGCACGCCGAACCGGCACGTCGCGTTCGGCTTCGGCGTGCACCAGTGCCTCGGCCAGCCGTTGGCGCGGCTCGAACTCCAGCTCGCCCTGCCCGCGTTGTTGCGGCGTTTCCCGGACCTGCGCCTCGCCGCCGACCTCGACCACATCCCGTTCCGCGACAAGCTGCCCATCTACGGTCCGCAGGAGTTGCCGGTCGCCTGGTGACGCATCGGTGACGTCCGGCCGGACATCATGGCGGGTTGTGGACAGCTACCCGATGCCAAGACAGTGTCCCGACCATCCGCCCGCCCGGCTCGGCGAACTGCGCGCCACCGCGCCGATCACCCGCGTCCGCAGCTGGGACGGCAGCACCCCGTGGCTGATCACCGGCTACGAGCAGGCCCGTGCCGCACTGGCCAGTCCCGCGCTCAGCTCGAACCCGGCGAACCCCGGCTTTCCGTCGGTCGGCCCCGGCGACGTCGTCGGCCCGGGGGAGGAGCGCCCCGGACTGCTGCTGACCATGGACGGCGCCGAGCACGCGCGGTTGCGGCGCAGGCTCATCGGCGAGTTCACCGTGCGCCGCATCGAGACCCTGCGCCCGCGCGTCGAACAGCTCGTGACCGCACTGCTCGACACCATGGCGGACGGCCCGAAACCGGTCGACCTGGTGCCCGCGCTCGCGCTGCCGCTGCCGTCACTGGTGATCAGCGAACTGCTCGGCGTGCCGTACGCCGATCACGAGTTCTTCCAGCGCCGGTCGACGATGATCCTGGACACCAAGGCAGACGCGGAACAGACCCGACGCGCGATGGGCGAACTGATCGCCTACCTCAACGATCTCGTCGCCACCAAACAGACCAACCCCGGCGACGACCTGCTCAGCAGGCTCAACGCGACCGGCGAGCTGGCCGCGCGCGAAGTGGCGGGCGTCGGCACCCTGCTGCTGGTCGCCGGCCACGAGACCACCGCGAACCAGATCGCGCTCGGCGTGCTCACCCTGCTCCGCCACCCCGGCAACCTCATGAGTACCGACGACCCGGTTGCGGTCAAGGCAGCCGTCGAGGAACTGTTGCGGCTACTGACCATCACCCAGGCAGGCGCGCGCCGAGTAGCCGTCGAGGATGTGCGGATCGGCGACGTGCGGATCAACGCGGGCGAGGGCGTCATCATCGCCACGCATGCGGCCAACCGCGACCCGGCCGCCTTCGACCACCCCGACGACTACGACCCGCGCCGAGGAGTCAACCGGCACATCGCCTTCGGCTTCGGCCCGCACCAGTGCCTCGGTCAGCCACTGGCCCGGTTGGAACTCCAGGTCGTGCATCCCATGCTGTTGCGCCGTTTCCCCACCATGAAACTCGCCGTCGACCCGGCCGAACTGTCCTATCGGGACACGATGCCGATGTACGGGGTAACTGCGTTGCCGGTGACCTGGTGAGCGTGGCTAACCTTGGCGCGGTGGACCAGGACCGGATCGACCGCCAACTGCGCCTGATCGCCGAGGTCACCAGAGAACATCGCGACGCCCGGCATGCGGCGCAGGCCCAAGGACGCCGACGACTCCAGGCCCGGTGAGACGGCTTCCTGCCCGGCACCGCGATGTCGCCGCGGTGCCGGGCATCGCGAGAAACTACGGTGCGAGAATGATCGAGTTGTACGGCGTGAAGTTGACCCAGTAGGCCACCCCGGCGCTCAGCGCGCCATCGCATTGCGTGCCATTGCTGCCCTTGCACACCTGCGCGATCGCGTTGCCGGTCTGGTGGTTGTAGACCCAGTGGTAGTTGTATTGGCTGGACAACTTGTGCGTACCATAGCTACGGTATTCATCCGTCGGATTCGAGTTCGCCAAATCCGCCCCCTCCGGATAGATGCACACGTCGCCATCTGGGCAACCATCGATAGTGCCGTCCGGCGTAGCCTGCGCGTTCGGCACGACTCGCATCGCGCTGGCGACATTGGCGTTCGCGGTGTTCGGTGTGCTCGCCTGCGCGGCGACGGCAGGCACCAACATCCCCGCTGCGACAAGAACGCCGACGACAATTGCTCGTATTTTGCTCACTAACAGCCCCCTCTGGCCATCAACGAATTCGGTCACGAATTAATGGCATGACCTGTGAAGGCAAGATATGTCGATGTGAGCTGCCCCCCAGCGGCCATATCAACACATTAAGGGCGGACCGCCGCGTCCGCAACCGGTTCGAGCATTTTGGTGTAACTAGATCGGTTCGTCACCGAACATCCCGAAAAGTCGGTTCTGGGCGAAGCAGCTGTGGTAACGCGCGCGAGGCCCGTGACCAGGTGCTACGACACGCGATTGAGCGATTGGTACAGGCGCACCGTGGTAAGCGCGCCGACCAGCCAGCCGGCGCCGAATCCGACGACCACGAACCACGACGGCAACCGGATGATCCACAGGATCACGGATTACCCGACCGTCGAGCCGGATGCCAGCGGTCGGCGGATGGACGCTCCGTCGACCCCGAGGGCATCAGGGACCGGTCCCGGTCCGGGCCCGCTAGCGTTGCAGGCATGCTCGATCGCGGCACGGCGGAGCGGCGCCCGCGTCGGATGCGGCACCTGCGCCGCGCGGCGGTGGGGCTGGTGTTGTCGTTGCTGGTCACGGGCTGTACCACCATGACCGGCGGGCAGGCCACGATGAGTCCTCCGCCGCCGCCGGAGCGCTGGCGGATCGACTACGCCACCGACACCGCTGACGCGACATTGTTCGATGTCGCCGCGGTCGCCAAGGACGAGGGCTGTGCGATCGGCCAGGTGTCGACGGAGTTTGTGCTGCTGCACCGGCATGGCGGCAGCTGGCAGCAGGCTCCGATGCCGATTCCTCATTCACAGGACGCGGGCCTGTTCAACATCCACCTGTCCGGCTCCGCCCCGGACAACGTGTGGCTGTTCGCGGGGACGACGCCCGGCGACAGCGAGGTGCCGACGGCGCGGCGCTGGGATGGGCACCAGTGGCTGGTCATTCCCGTCGACTTCACCGTGTCGGATCTCGCCGTCGTGGCGCCGAACGACGTGTGGGCGCTCGATGCCGGACTCGTCGACGGCCAGTACGACGTGCGGCATTGGGACGGCCACAGTTGGACGCCCTACGTGCTACCGATCTGGGCCAAGGCGTTGTCGGCCAGTGGTCCGCACGATGTCTGGGTGGTGGGTTCGCACGACGACCCCTCCGGCAGCACCCAGTCGCAGCCTGCGGTCGCACATCTCGACGGCAGGACGTGGCAGACGGTCCCCGCGCCCGAGGACCGCTTTCCGACCCCGGAGCCGCACGAACAGTCCGAACTGACGCGAGTGGTGGCCATTTCGCCGAACAACGCCTGGGCGTTTGGCGATCACGGCTACACCTCGGACGGCGACCAGTCCACCTCGCATGACACGGTCACGGTGCTGCACTGGGATGGCTTGGCGTGGCGGAAGTCGAGCACACCGAAGTTCACAGTGGACATTCAACCGTTTCCCGAGATGGCGGCGACCGGGGACGGTGCGGGCGGGTTCGTGCTGGGCGGGTACCAGCACGGCGCCGCCAATGGTGCCCTGCGGGTCATCGGCTACCCGGCCCCGCCTCCCGCGACGGCGCACGCCCAGTCGCCGACCGGCCAGTTCGAGGTTGGCGATCTGCAACTCGTCCCCGGTACTCGTGAGGTGTGGGCCGCTGGTTACCAGGGCAGCGGCACCTCCGGGCGAGGCATCGTCGCCTCCTGCGTGTTGAACGGCTGACGCGGCATCAGCTGCCGTGGACGTCGGAGGCGGTGGCTCGTGCGGGCGGCATCGCGCGAGTGTGCCGCAGCCGCCAGACCAGGACGCTGCCCAGGGCGGCCGCCACCAGGATCGACGTGGTGTGGCCGACGGCCGCGACCTCGAAGCTGGTGAGCCCGTCGAAGATCCCGCCGCCGAAGATCAGCAGGAGCAGGTCGACGGCGGCCAGGGTCCGGACCAGCCACGGTCCGTACAGGATGGCGACCGTGATCGCGGCGACCACCACGTACGACGGGCCGATGTCGATGATGTGCGCCGCCGATTCGGGCAGCAGGCCCTGGTTGATCCGGTAGGCGGCGATGCCTTCGCTGACCAGCGTGCCCAGCAGGTGCCCCGTGACGCAGACGAGCACGGTGCGCCAGTTGCCCAGTACCCGGTTCGCGCCGAACAGCGCGAGCGCGATCAGGAACGGCCAGGCGACGAATTCGTCGCCAGGGATCAGCGCGGACACGACGAGCGAGCCCAGCGGGTCGTGGTGCAGGTTGGCGATGTTGGTGCTCGCCCACTGCTGCACCGCCGAGCGGCTGCCGGGGGACAGCAGCGCGAGGGTGATGTCGCCGATCGTGAAGATCGCCAGATATCCCCACGCGGCCGCGTAACGGCGCAGGTGCGCTTGCATGAGCACGATTGTCCAGGAGGGTCCGGCGGGTTAGCGCAGGGCGGTGAGCCAGTCGGCGACGACGTCGCGGGCGGCGCGGGTCAACGAAGAGCCTGCCTTGGCCGCGTCGTTGCGGAGGTCGCCGGGTGAGATCCCTTCCGCGGCAAGGGAATCGGCGTATCCGATCAGCCAGCGTTCGATGCCCTGCGGCGGCACCTCCAGGTGGAACTGCAATCCGAGCAGGTTACGGCCGATGGCGAACGCCTGGTTGTCGCAGTGCGCGCTGCCGGCCAGGCGCTCGGCGCCGTCCGGGATGGCGAAACGGTCGTTGTGCCAGTGCAGCACCGGCGTGCCGGCGAGGTGGCGCAATGGCGACTGTTCGCCCGCCGGGGTGAGGGTGAGCGGGGCGTAGCCGATTTCGGTGTACCCGGACGGAGCCACGTCGGCGCCCAGCGCGCGGGCGAGGAGTTGCGCGCCGAGGCAGATGCCGAGGGTGGGCCGGTCGGCGTCGACGCGGGTGCGCAGCGCGGCGATCTCGTCGGCGAGGAAGGGAAAACGGTCGGCGTCGTTGGCGCCGACCGGGCCGCCGAGGACGACCACCAGATCGCTCGCGGTGATGGGCTCGACCACGTCGTCGATCCCCGCTTCGACGGTGACGACGGTGTAGCCGTGATCGCGCAGGACGGGCTCCAGCAGCCCGAGATCCTCGAAGGCGACGTGGCGGACGGCGGTGGCGGTGCGGGCGGTGGTCACGGTTCCTAGGTTCTCAGGTAGGACGCGCCGTTGGCGTCCAGGATCGCGCCCGAGGACCAGGCGGCTTCCGGCGAGGCCAGGAAGACGATGGCGGCGGCGATCTCCTCCGGGGTGCCGACGCGGCCGTACGGGCTGTCCGCGCGCAGGGCGTCGCCGTCCGCGCCTGCGAGTTTGCCGCTCTGCCGTTCGGTCGCGACGAACCCGGGCGCGATCGCGGTGACGGTGATGTTGTGCGGCGCGAGCGACACGGCGGCGGACTGGGCGAACGCGTGCAGCGCGGCCTTGCTGGCGGCGTAGGCGGGGTGGTCGGGTTCGCCGCGGAACGCGCCGCGCGACCCGACGTTGACGATCGCGCCGCCCGCGCCACGGTCGATGAGGTGCCGCGCGAGGGCCCAGGTGACGTTGGCGGCGCCAAACACGTTCACCTCGAACATCCGCTGCCAGGCAGCCTGCCACCGGTCGGCGGACGCGGTGTCGATGCGGTGCTGGTTCTGCGCGGAGGGTGCCACTCCCGCGTTGTTCACCAGCACGTCGACGCCGCCGAGTCCGTCGACCGCCTGTTCGACGATCCGGGTCGCCGTGCCTGGCTCGCCGATGTCGCCCGCGACGGCGACGTGCCCGGATCCGGGCAGCAACGCGAGGGTCGCTTCGGCGTCGTCCTGGTTGGTCGCGTAGTGCACGGCGACCCGGTCGCCACGCTTGGCGAAGGCCAGCGCGGCCGCCCGGCCGATACCGCGCGAAGCGCCCGTCACGAGCACCCCGCGTGACCGGTCCGATGTGGTCACGAGCTGCTCCTTGGCTGCATCAGTTTATCCGATGCAATTGTTCGGAAAACCCTGCGGAATCGTACCTGTACATCCAGCCGGTCGGCGACCCATCCTTGTTCAACCCCCGGGGGAGCCGCCGATTCCGGAGAGGACGCCGCATGAGCGCCGCACCGAGCACCGAAGCGCCGCAGCGCATCGAGGATGACACCATCCAGCCGATCCCTGCGGAGAAGCGGCACGGCAAGGCCCGCGACCTGTTCACCATCTGGTTCGGCTCCAACATCATGATGCTGACCATCGTCACCGGCGCGCTCGCCACCACGGTGTTCGGCCAGCCGTTCTGGGCGGCGCTCGCCGGGATCGTGGTCGGCAACCTGGTCGGCGGCCTGTTCATGGCGCTGCACTCCGCGCAGGGGCCCCGGCTGGGCGTGCCGCAGATGGTGCAGACCAGGGGCCAGTTCGGCTCCTACGGGTCGCTGCTGGTCGTGGTGCTGGTGATCGTGATGTACGTAGGATTCTTCGCGTCCAACCTCGTCCTGGGTGGACAGTCGTTGCACACGATCAGCTCGCACGTGAGCACCAACGCGGGCATCATCATCGTCGGCGTGGTGAGCGCGATCGCCGCGATCTTCGGCTACGACCTCATCCACGCCTACACCAGGGTGATGAGCTACCTCTCCGGCGCCGTGCTGCTGCTCGGCTTCGCCTGGCTGCTGTTCGTGCACCACCTGTCCGCGACCTTCTTCAGCACCGGGCACGCCAGCGTCGCCGGGTTCCTCAGCACCGTGTCGGCCGCGGCACTGTGGCAGATCGCCTACGCGCCCTACGTGTCGGACTACTCCCGGTACATGCCCTCGGACACCGGCGCCCGCCCGGCCTTCTGGGCCAGCTACAGCGGATCGGGCCTCGGCTCGATCCTGCCCATGCTGCTCGGCGCGATGATCGGCCTCGCGGTCGGCGGCGACGACGTGGTCACCGGTCTGACCACAGTGACCAGGGGTATCAGCGTCCTGGTGGTCGTGGTGTTCTCGGTCGGCATCGCCGCCACCAACGCGATGAACCTCTACTGCGGCGCGCTGTCCACGTTGACCGTCGGTCAGACCCTGGTGCCGCGCTGGGCGCCCCGCGCCGGCTCGCGCACGGTCATCGCCATCGTGCTGCTGGCCATCGCCCTGGCCGGCGCGCTGCTCGGGCAGGAGAACTTCCTGGTCAACTACGAGAACTTCATCTCCCTGCTGCTCTACGTGCTGGTGCCCTGGACCGCGGTCAACCTCGTCGACTACTACCTGGTCCAGCACGGCGACTACGCGGTCGACGACTTCTTCCGCGCCGACGGCGGACGCTACGGCCGGGTCAACTGGGTGGCCGTTGCCTGCTATGTGTTCGGCATCCTGGTGCAGCTCCCGTTCGTGGTGACGACCCTCTACACCGGACCGGTCGGCCACGCGCTCGGCGACATCGACCTGTCCTGGATCGTCGGTCTCGTCGTGGTCAGCCCGGTCTACTACTTCGCGGCCAAGCGGTTCCGCGCCACTGCGCCCCGGCCTGCGGTGTCCGCGACGGCATGACCGACTTCGACTACGTCATCGTCGGCGGCGGCACCGCCGGTTGCATCCTGGCCGCGCGGTTGTCCGAGGATCCCAGCGTCACCGTCGGGCTGGTCGAGTGGGGGCCGAGCGACGAACACGAGCCGCGCGCCCAGTCGATCCGCCGCTGGGCCGAGATGCTGGAAGGCGAGTACGACCTCGACTACCGCGCACTGCCGCAGGAACGTGGCAATTCCCGCATCCGGCAGTCGAGACTGCGGATTCTCGGCGGCTGCGCCACCGCCAACACGATGATTTCCTGGCGGCCCCGCGCGGCCGACCTCTCAGAGTGGGTCGATCTCGGCGCGGACGGCTGGGGCTCTCTCGACTCGCTCTACGACCGGCTCAAGACGCCGATCACGCCGATTCCGGCCCGGGACCGCAATCCGTTCGTGGCCGACGTGGTCAGCGCCGCCGTGTCCGCATTGGACATTCCGGAACGGAAGACCTGGAACGACGAGGATATCGTCGAGGGCGCGGGTTTCTTCGAGATCGGCTACTCGCCCGAGTCGAATCTGCGCTCGTCCACGTCGATCCACTACCTCCACCCGGTCATGCGCGACCGCGCGAACCTCACCGTGCTGCTGAACACCCGCGTCGTGCGGATCGTGCTCGACGCGCGGCAGCGCGCCACCGGCGTCGAAACGGCCGACGGCACGGTGATCTCGGCGGCGCGCGAGGTGATCGTGTGCGCGGGCGCCATCGACTCGCCCCGGCTGCTCCAGCTCTCCGGCATCGGGCCCGACGCGGTGCTGGCCGAAGCAGGCATCCCGACCAGGGTGGATCTGCCCAGCGTCGGGGAGAACCTGATGGACCACGCGGAAGGCATCGTGGTCTGGGAGATCGACCAGCCGCCCGCGCAGACCTGCGCGACCGGCTGGGACGCGGGCGCCCTGCTCCGGCTCACGCCCGCCGCGCGCCGACCTGACGTCACCATGCACTTTCCGGTGGTGGCATGGGTCGATCACGTGGTCGGCCACGGGATCGCGATGCCGCCGCACTACGTCGCGATCGCGCCCAACGTGGCCAAGCCGCACAGTCGCGGTCAGGTCTGGGTGACCAGCGCCGATCCGCACGCCGCCCCGGCCATCGACTACCGGTATTTCACCGACCCCGACGGCGCCGACGAAGCTGTGCTGGTCGCCGCGATCCGCGCCGCCCGGCGCATCGGCGAGGCCGAACCGCTGGCCGGGCAGCTGCGCCGAGAGGTGTTTCCCGGCCCCGCCGCACAGTCCGATGCGGACATCTCCGCGCTGGCCCGCGCCACCCATCAGACCGTCTACCACGTGTGCGGCACCTGCCGGATCGGCGCGGTCGTCGACCCGGAGTTGCGCGTGCGTGGGGTGACCGGACTTCGGGTGGTCGACGCGTCGGTCTTCCCGGCCATTCCGTCCGTCAACCCGGTCGTCACCGTCATGCTGGTCGCCGAGCGCGCAGCCCAGCTCATCGACTAGACATCTACGGTATGGCTGAGTACACGCTGCGGCAGCTGGAGTACTTCGTCGCCGTGGCCGAATGCGGCAGCGTCACCGGTGCCGCGAAGCAGGTCCACCTGTCGCAGTCGGCGATGTCCGCGGCACTGGCCGACCTGGAACGAACCCTCGACGTGCAGCTGCTGCTGCGCCACCACGCCCGCGGCGTCACGCTGACCGCGGCGGGGGAGCAGCTGCTGGTCGCGACCCGGCGGCTGCTGACGCACGCCGAGGAGCTCAAGGACGAGGCGTTGAGCCTCGGGCAGCGTCTGGACGGGACGTTCGCCATCGGCTGCTACAGCGTGCTCGCCCCGTACGTGCTGCCCGACTTGTTGGTCACCTGCGCCGAGCGCTACCCCGACCTGCACCTGGACACGCACGAGGTCGACCTGGACGAGTTGGCCGACAGCGTGTTGTCCGGCCGGTTCGAACTCGGGCTGGGCTACCAGCTGGTGTCGAATCCGAAACTGGTCGTGGACCGTGTCTTCACGATGCCGCCCTACGTGCTGCTGCCCGCGAACCACCGGCTGGCCGGGCGACGGCGCGTGCGGCTGTCCCAGCTGGCCGATGAGCCGCTGGCATTGCTCGACCTGCCGCAGAGCCGGGACTACTTCCGCACCATGTTCACCGACGCGGGCGTCGCGCCGACGGTGCGCTATCTCAGCCGCAGCGTGGAAACGCTGCGCGCGCTGGTCGGCAGGGGCCTGGCCTACACCCTGCTGAATCTGCGCCCCACCGTGTCGACCTCGCTGGATGGCGACGCCGTGGTTGCCGTGCCGTTGGACGGCGGCACACCGCTGGAGGTGGTGCTGGTGACCGCGCTGGGTGTCCGGCCCACTCGCAGGGCCACCGCCGTCGCCGCGATGTGCGCGGAGGTGCTGCGCCGTCGCGGTGCGGCTGCGGTCAGTCCGTGAGCGCCCGGTCGATGCCGGTCCAGGCGAGGGCGATGGCGCCGTCGAGCAGCGCCCGGCTGGCGGTCTCACCGACGCAGTGCGCGGCGAACTCGCGCTGGTGGTTGGTGGCGGGCAGCGAGTCGATGCCGATGTAGGGGTGGATGGCGGGCACGATCTGGGAGACGTTGCCCATGTCGGTGGAGGCCCGGTTCATCCGTGCCGCAACGCCCTCCGCGGCGAAGCGCCTGCCCAGTTCGAGCGCGTTCGACCGGTAGCACGCGAGGGCGTCCTCGTCGGCGCGGAACTCGGCGTAGGGCCTGCTTTCCGGTTCGACGGTCAGCGCGCAGCCGGTGGCCAGCGCGCCCGCCTCGAACGCGCGCAGCACCCTCGGTTCGACCGAGGCCAACTCGGCCAGGGTTTCGGCGCGCACGTACCAGCGGCCCTCGGTCCGCTCCGGGATGGCGTTCGGGGCGTCGCCCGCCTTGGTGACGATCCCGTGCACGCGGGTCGACGCGGGCAGGTGCTGGCGCAGCAGACCGATGGCGACCTGGGCGATGGTGAACGCGTCGGCCGCGTTGATCCCGGCCTCCGGGTAGGCCGCCGCGTGCGCGGCACGGCCGGTGTAGGCGATCCGCGAGTGGCTGACCGCGAACGGCCGGGCCTCGGCCACGTCGACCGGGCCGGGGTGCACCATCATCGCCAGGTCGGCGCCGGTGAACGCGCCCCGGTCCAGCAGTTCGATCTTGCCGCCGCCACCTTCCTCGGCGGGCGTGCCGTAGACCTCGACGGTCAGCCCGGCGTCGTCGGCGACCTCGGCGAGCCCGAGCGCGGCGCCGACCGAGCTGGCGGCGATCAGGTTGTGCCCGCAGGCGTGGCCGAGACCGGGCAGCGCGTCGTATTCCGCGCACAGCGCGATCCGGGTCGGTCCGTCGCCGAACCGGGCGTGGAAGGCGGTCTCCAGGCCGAGATAGTTCGGCGTGACCGTGAAGCCCGCGCGATCGAGCGGTTCGGGCACGCGGGCTGCCGCACGGTGTTCCTGCCAGGCGATCTCGGGTTCGGCGTGCAGTCGTTCGGAGAGCGCGACGAGCTCGTCGCGGTGCCGGTCGATCGCGGCGCGCGCGGCCGGTTTCACCGGTCGCCCGGTACGCCGTAGGACGGCGCCAGCTCGGGGTCGAGGCCGCGGCGCACATAGTCGTCGCGCTGCGGCAGCCAGACGTCCAGCAACGCGGCCAACTGCTCGATCGGCTCGTCGGCCCAGTCCACCCGCAGGTCGGTGACCCGCCACTCCACCTCGGCCACCACCACGAGCCCGGCCGAGCGCACCGGGCCTTTCTCGCCACCGGCGGCCACGCCCGCGCGCAACGCCGCCAGCAGCCGGGTTTCCAGTTCGCCCCCGGTTGCGTGGAACGCGTCCAGCATCGCCTGCGGAACGTGCTCGCCGGCCAGCATGTTGCCTGCCGCGACCACGCCGTCGGCGGTTGCCGTGGCCTGTGTGCCGAGGGTGCGCGCGCCGCTGTAGGCGTGACCGGGGCCGGTGCTGCCGAGCACGGTCAACTGCCGGTACTCGACGTGCCGCGCCGACTCGACCACCTCGGCCAGTGCCCGGCGCGCATCGCCGTGCGCGGCCAGCCCGTCCAGGAGCTGGGTGCCCAGGCGCGGATCGGTGACGTTCTGCGAGGCGGCCGCGCCGACGCCGGGCCGCAGGTGCGCGACCCGCGCGAGCACAGCGGGGCTCGACGAACTGGCCGCGATGCCGAAGCAGCCGCCGTCCCGGGCCACGATCGAGAAGGTCACGGGATCACCGCGATCGCGTCGATCTCGCACAGCCACTCCGGCCGGGCCAGCGCCGAGACCACCAGACCGGTGGAGATCGGATACACGCCCTTGGTCCAGCGGCCGACCGCGCGGTACACCGGTTCGCGGTAGCGCGGATCGATCAGGTAGATCGTGAGCTTGACCAGGTGTTCCATCCGGCTGCCCGCTTCTTCCAGCAGCAGCTTGATGTTGGCCATCGCCTGTTCCGCCTGGGCCGCCGCGTCGCCGATGCCGACCGACTCGCTGGTGTCCAGGTCCTGCCCGATCTGACCACGCACGTACACCGTGTTGCCCGCGACCACGGCCTGGCACAGATCGTTGTCCAGGTTCTGTTCCGGATAGGTGTCGCGAGTGTTGAACGGGCGGATGCGCTTGTGCACGGTCACGCCACCAGCGTGACGCTCCGGGCTTTGGCTTGTCCAACAGGCGTTTTCGGCGCACTGCATCGGCCAAATCGAATCAGATCGTCGAGAACATCTGTTGGACAAGGGAATCGTCCTGGGGTGACGCTGCTAGCGGAACTTGCTTGCTACCCGGGCCCGGAGGCGCACATGGTCGACCAGGAAATCGAGGCTCTCGTCGTCGGCGGCGGCCAGGCCGGTCTGGCGATGAGCGAACACCTGAGCGGCCACGGCGTGCCGCACCTCGTCCTGGAGCGGGGGCGCATCGCGCAGCGGTGGCGGACGGAGCGGTGGGATTCCCTGGTCGCGAACGGACCTGCCTGGCACGATCGCTTTCCCGGTATGGAATTCGTCGACCTCGATCCGCACGCGTTCGCGACCAAAGCACAGGTCGCGGATTATTTCGTCGCCTACGCGGAAAAGATCGGCGTGCCGATCCGGTGCGGTGTCGAGGTCACCTCGGTGCGCAAGCACGAGGGCAAGCCAGGATTCCTCGTCGAGACGTCCGAAGGTGTCATCGCGGCACGGTACGTCGTTGCCGCGACCGGGCCGTTCCAGCGGCCGGTGATCCCGCCGGTCATTCCCGAGAACGCGGTGCCCCAACTGCATTCCAGCGCCTACCGCAACCCGCGACAGTTGCCGGACGGCGCGGTTCTGGTCGTCGGCGCGGGCTCGTCCGGTGTGCAGATCGCCGACGAACTCCAGCGGTCCGGACGGCAGGTCTATCTCTCCGTCGGCCCGCACGACCGGCCGCCCCGGCGGTATCGCGACCGGGATTTCGTCTGGTGGCTCGGGGTTCTGGGCAAATGGGAGATGGCCACACCGCCACTGGGCGCCGAACACGTCACCATCGCGGTCAGCGGCGCGCACGGCGGCCACACCATCGACTTCCGGGCACTGGCCGCCGGCGGCATCACGCTCGTCGGCCTGACCGCCTCCTACGACAACGGCATCGTGCGCTTCGCGCCGGACCTCGCCGAGAACATCGCGGCAGGCGACGCCAACTACCTGTCGCTGCTGGACGAAGCCGACGCCTACGTGACGCGCAACGGCCTCAACCTCCCCGAGGAACCGCAGGCGCGCGCCCTGGCTGCCGACCCGGACTGCGTGACGAACCCGCTGACCGAACTCGACCTCGCCGCTGCCGGTGTCACCTCGATCGTCTGGGCGACCGGGTTCACCGCCGACTACGACTGGCTGCGGGTCGACGCCTTCGACGCCAACGGCAAGCCCGCGCACCAGCGCGGCGTGTCCACCGAACCGGGCGTCTACTTCCTCGGGTTGCCCTGGCAGTCGCGGCGCGGATCGAGTTTCATCTGGGGCGTGTGGCACGACGCCAAGTACCTCGCCGACCACATCGCCATCCAGCGCGGTTACCGCACCCTCCCCGAATAGGCGGAGCAAGCGTCCTGGCAAACCAACATTCGCTTGATCATTCAAACAAAAGTGAACATCCTCGACTCGTCGCTACATCTCCCAGGTGAAAGGGGATGCCATCAACGAGATCTCGTATTGTCTCCGCGTCGTCGGACGATTACTGTCCACTGCTGTCTGACTTTGGTCGATGATGTTGGATGCGGAGAGGCGGGTGACGGTGGCATGGACCGCACCGGTTCAGCTCGGATCGCTACCCGTCGGGCGGTGACGGCCATCCTGGTCGCGCTCTCTCTCGTGTTCGGTGCGCTGGCCGCACCCGCGACCACGGCCGCCGCCCAACCGGCGAGCAGTCCGGCCAAGGCGCACACCGTGACCTATGACGGCTACTCCTTCATGGTCGACGGTCAGCGCACCTACCTGTTCTCTGGCGAATTCCACTACTTCCGCTTACCCAGCCCGGATCTGTGGCTGGACATCTTCCAGAAGATGAAGGCCGCCGGGTTCAACGCCACCTCGCTGTACTTCGACTGGGACTACCACTCGCCGCAGCCCGGCGTCTACGACTTCACCGGGGTCCGGGACATCGACAAGCTGCTGGACTACGCGCAGCAGGCCGGTCTCTACGTGATCGCCCGGCCTGCGCCCTACATCAACGCCGAGGTGGACAGCGGCGGCCTGCCGGGCTGGCTCACCACCAAGGACGAGCAGAACCGCAGCGACGACCCGAAGTTCCTGTCCTACGCCGACCAGTGGATGACGCAGATCGACAGCGTCCTGGCCCGGCACCAGCTGACCAACGGCACCGGTTCGGTGATCGCCTACCAGGTGGAGAACGAGTACTACAACGGCTCGGCGGCCGGACGCGCCTACATGCAGCACCTGGAGGACAAGGCCCGTGCCGACGGCATCACGGTTCCGCTCACCGGCAACAACAACGGCACCTTCAACTCGGGTGTGGGCGCGCTGAACGTCGACGGTCCCGACTCCTACCCGCAGGGCTTCGACTGCTCCAACCCGACCCAGTGGAGCGGTGTCCCGGACATCAGCTACGACCACCCGGCAGGCAACCCGCTCTACACACCGGAGTTCCAGGGTGGCGCGTTCGATCCGTGGGGCGGACCCGGCTACGACAAGTGCGCGCAGCTGATCAACGACCAGTTCGCGGATGTCTTCTACAAGAACAACATCGCGGTCGGCGCCACCGCGCAGAGCTTCTACATGACCTACGGCGGCACCAACTGGGGCTGGCTGGGTGAGCCGGAGAACTACACGTCCTATGACTACGGCGCCGCGATCCGGGAGACCCGCGAGCTCGATCCGAAGTACTACGAGGACAAGCTGATCGGCGAGTTCACCCAGTCGGTCGCGCCGTTGACCAAGACCGACCCGATCAACGTGACCCCGCCGGACAACACCGCGATCCTTGACACGGCGCGGATGAACCCGGACACCAAGACCCAGTTCCACACGCTGCGCCACGCCGATTCGACCTCGACCGCGACGGACAACACGCACATCGCGATCGACTTCAACGCCCAGCCGGTCACCAGCGTGCACTACACCTACGACGACACCGAACCGGCGTTGGCGTACACCGGCAACTGGTCACACGTGGCCAACCAGAGCTACACCGGCGGCGACTACCAGAACACCGAATCGTTCTCCAACACCGCGGGCGACTCGATGACGGTGAACTTCTCCGGTACCGCCGTGCACTGGATCGGGTCGAAGACCAACAACCACGGCTACGCCGACGTCTACCTCGACGGCACCAAACAGGCGACCGTGGACGACTCAGGCAGCCAGAACCAGGCGGTTCTGTTCAGCAAGAGCGGACTGACCGACGGGCCGCACACGCTCAAGATCGTGGTGGACGGCACGCACTCCGCCGGTTCGACCGACAACTTCGTCTCGGTCGACGCCATCGACGTGCCGACCGCCGCCACCGCCAACCCGACCTACCCGGTGGTGCCGCAGCAGCCGGGCACCGGGATCTCGCTGGACGGCCGCGATTCGCACATCATCGTCGCCAACTACCAGCTGGGCCAGTCCCAGTTGCAGTACTCCACGTCGGAGATCATGACCAACGCGACGATCGGCAACCGCGACGTCGCGGTGCTCTACGGCGATCAGGGCAGCGATGGGGAAACCGTGCTGCGCTACGGCGCGAAGCCGACCGTGTCGGTCAGCGGCGGCCAGGCGAGCACGACGTGGGACCCGGCGACCGGCGACCTGCGCCTGAACTACCAACACAACGGCCTGCTCCGCGTCACGGTGACCGCTGCCGGCAAACGACCGCTGTTGCTGCTGATCGGGGACAAGGCGACCGCAGAGACGTTCTGGCGTCAGGACACCAGCGCCGGACCGGTGCTGGTGCGCGGCACGCACCTGGTGCGCACCGCCACCGCGCACGGCAACACGGTCGACCTGACCGGTGACAACGGCGACGACAACAACATCGAGGTGTTCACCGCCGCCCAGCACGTCACCTGGAACGGGCTGCCGGTGCGCACGAGCACGACCTCGACCGGGACCCTGACCGGCAGCATCGCGGTGGCCCAACCGGTCCAGTTGCCCCAGCTGACGAACTGGCAGCACGCCGAGGAATCGCCCGAGTCGCAGCCCGGCTTCGACGACTCGACCTGGGCCGTCGCCGACAAGACGACGACGAACTCCGTCAGCGGTGTGACAACCCCGCCGGTGCTCTACGCCGACGACTACGGCTTCCACACCGGCAACACCTGGTACCGGGGACGGTTCCACACCACCGGCAAGGAGACCGGCATCCATCTCGTCTCCGATTCCGGCGGTGGCGCGCAAGCGTTCTCCGCCTGGCTGAACGGAACCTTCCTGGGCAGTTCGACCACCGGCTCCGGCGACTTCAACTTCCCAGCGGGTGCGCTGAAAGCCAACGGGGACAACGTGTTGTCCGTGCTGACGGTGAACATGGGCCACGAGGAGGACTACGGCTCGACCAACGGCAACAAGACCGCGCGCGGCCTCACCAGTGCCGCGCTCGACGGGGCGCCGATCAACACGATCACCTGGCGGTTGCAGGGTGTGCGCGGCGGCGAGTCCGAGATCGACCCGGTGCGCGGTCCATTGTCGACGGGCGGGCTCTATGGCGAGCGGGCGGGCTGGTCGCTGCCCGGCTACCCGGACGCGAACTGGTCGACGGTCAGCCTGCCCACGACCGACACCCGGCCCGGTGTCTCGTGGTACCGCGACGAGGTGAACCTGAACCTGCCGAAGGGCCAGGACACCTCGGTCGGCCTCACCTTCACCGACGATCCGAGCCGCAAATACCGGGCCACGATCTACGTGAACGGTTGGCAGCTGGGCAACTATGTCAACTATCTCGGGCCGCAGCACAGCTTCCCGATCCCGAACGGCATCCTCAACCCGAACGGCAAGAACACGATCGCGCTCGCGGTGTGGAACCTGGACGGTTCCACCGGCGGGCTGGGCAAGGTCGCGCTGACCAACTACGGCAGTTACGCATCGTCGTTGAAGGTCGGCATGGTGAACAGCCCCGGCTACAACCCCGCCAACTACGCGATGCCCACCCCGCCCTCGGCGACGGTGGCGCTGGCCGCACCGGGTTCGGTGTCCGGCGGACAGAGCTTCGTCGCCACGGCCACCGTCCAGGTGCCGCAGTGGGCGAGCACGGCCACCGGCGTTACCGCCGCCCTCACGGCTCCGGCCGGCTGGACGGTCGGCGCGCCATCGCCTGCGTCGATCGGCGCGGTGCGTCCCGGCGGGACGGTGACCGTGCGCTGGCCGGTCACGGCGCCCGCGACGCTCTCGCCCTCGTCGGCGCTGACCGCCACCGTCCACTACAGCCAGCGCGGACGCGGTGGCACCGCGAGCGACGAGCGGATCGTCGGGGCGATCCCGCCACCGCCACCGGCGGGCACCGACGCGGTGAGCGATCTGCCGTTCCTGAGTGCCACCAACGGCTGGGGCCCGGTGGAGCGGGACACCAGCAACGGCGAACAGGCGGCCGGTGACGGCAAGCCGATCACCATCGACGGCGCGCATTTCGCCAAGGGCCTCGGCACGAACTCGGTCAGCGAGGTGCAGGTCTACCTGGCGGGCAAGTGCACCCGGTTCACCGCCTCGGTGGGCGTCGACGACGAAACGAACGGCGCGGGCACGGTGACGTTCAGCGTGGCCGCGGACGGGAAAACGCTCGTCACCACGCCGACGATCAAGGGCAAGCAGGCCGCGACGCCGATCGACGTGGACGTCACCGGTGCCCAGGTGCTGAGCCTCACCGTCGGCGACGCGGGTGACGGCAACGGCAACGACCACGGCGATTGGGCGACGCCAACGCTCACCTGCACGGGCTGACCACCGGAACCGGGCGGCCAGCCAACCCGGTGTCAGGTCAGCGGGTTGTGGCTAGAAGATGTCGTTGATGATGTCTTCGCCGATGGCGAAGCCGGCACCGGTGGCGATGGCCTGCCCGAAGCCGCCATGCAGGAAGCCGCCGAACCCGCCGCCGCCGTAACCCTGCTGGTAGACGGGCTGCTGATACACGGGCTGCTGGTAGACCGGCTGCTGGTAGACCGGCTGTTGCGGCTGCTGCTGAGCCTGCTGCTGGGACTGGTTGGCCACGTAGTTGTGGATGGCCTGCAACAGCAGCGTCACCTGGTTCTGCTCGGCCTGGAAGCCGATGGTGATCTCCTTGAGATCCAGCAGCAGATCGCGGGCATTGGGATCACCGTTGTTGGCCGCGTTCTGGAGCTTGTTGGCCAGCGCGGTGATCAGCTGCACGGTCTGCTGGCTCTGCTGCTGCAACTGCTCGTACGTGTTGTCGATGGTCTGGATGTCCATCGGGTCGCCTCCACTGATCGAACTGCTCACTTCGATCCTGCCACGTTCGGGGCACGCGGCGGCGGTTCGACCGGCGCGGCCGGGCGTTCCGGCTGGTCGAGGGGGTAGTTCCGGGTTGCCGGGTGGGAAAGTCCACATGAAGGGAACCGGGCGGTGACCGATGGATTCCTACTTACCGCAAGTTATCGTCGATGGTATGCAGACATGGTTGTCCCATTCGGTCCCCACGGTCCCCGGTACGCCGCGTCCACTGCGGCTGTACGACTCGGCGGCGGGGGAGGTGCGGCCGACGACACCCGGCCCGACCGCGCGGATGTACGTCTGCGGGATCACGCCCTACGATGCGACCCACCTCGGCCACGCGGCCACCTATCTGGCCTTCGACCTGGTCTATCGGCAGTGGCTGGACAACGGGCACCGGGTGCATTACGTGCAGAACGTCACCGATGTCGATGATCCACTGCTGGAGCGGGCGATCCGGGACCAGGACGACTGGGTGGTGCTCGGTATGCGCGAGACCGCGCTGTTCCGGGAGGACATGCAGGCGTTGCGGGTGCTGCCGCCGCAGGACTACATCGGCGCGGTCGAGGCGATTCCGGAGATCGTCGAGGTGATCTCCAAGCTGATCGCCGGTGGCGCCGCGTATCGAGTCGATGACGAACAGTATCCGGATGTCTACTTCGACCACTCCGTGACCGGCCACTTCGGCTACGAGTCCAACTACGACGAGCCGACCATGCTGGAGTTCTTCGCCGAGCGCGGTGGCGACCCGGAGCGACCGGGCAAGCGGCACCCGCTGGACGCGCTGTTGTGGCGGATGGCGCGCGATGGCGAACCGTCCTGGGACAGCGAGCTGGGCGCTGGGCGGCCTGGCTGGCACGTGGAGTGCGCCGCGATCGCGATCAACCGGCTGGGCAGCGCGTTCGACGTCCAGGGTGGCGGCTCCGATCTGGTGTTTCCGCACCACGAGAACAGCGCAGCGCACGCCGAGGCGCTGACCGGGGAGCATCCGTTCGCCCGGCACTACACCCACGCGGGCATGATCGGCCTGGACGGCGAGAAGATGTCCAAGTCCAAGGGCAATCTGGTGTTCGTGTCCAAGCTGCGCGCGGCGGGCGTCGACTCGATGGCGGTGCGGCTGGGACTGTTGTCCGGGCACTACCGGACCGACCGGTCCTGGACCGACGAGCTGCTCACCGAGGGCGAGGCGCGGTTGGCGCGCTGGCGCGAGGCAGTGTCGCTGCCTGCCACGCCGTCCGCCGAGGACACCGTGCGCAGGCTGCGCGACCACCTGGCCGACGACCTGGACACGCCCGCCGCGCTGGCCGCTGTCGATGCGTGGGCGAGCGAGGCGCTGAATCGGTCCGGCACCGACGCCGAGGCGCCCGCGCTGCTGCGCGACGCCGTGGACGCGTTGCTCGGCATCGAACTCTGAAACGACCGGGGTGGGGTGCTCCCCGCTGGCACCCCACCCCTGGACTCACCCGCTGAGCGCCAGCGATCGCGCCCCGGCGGGGCGCGGGCCGAACAGGTCGCGGATCAGGGCCCGGATCGCGGGTGACGGCGCCACGCCGAGCTCGCGGTCCAGCAGGGTCCGGTAGGACTGGTAGGTCTGCACGGCCTCGCTGTAGTTGCCCTCGGCGATGTGCGTTTCGATCAGCAACCGGTACGGGCTCTCCCGCAACGGTTCCGCGCGCATCGCGGCCAGCGCGGCCTCGACCGCGTCGCCGTACCGGCCGGTGCCCAGCCGGTGGTTGGCCAGTTCCTCCAGCGCGTGCAGGCACAGTTGCCGCAGCCGTTCGCGTTCGATCAGCACCCAGTCCTCGAACCACCCCGGCAGCAGTTCGGCTGGCCCGTCGAGCAGCAGGCAGGCCGCGGTGCGCCGGTCGTCCTCGGCGTAGGAGAGCAGTCGCGCCGCCCGCACCAGTTCGTTGACGTCCACCACCACATCCCCAGCGAGACTGAGCTTCTCGCCGCTGGTGGCAATCACCGGCGCGCCCAACTGCTGCAACCGCCACAGCGCGGTGCGCAGGCTGCCCAGCGCCTTGTCCTCGCTGACCTCCGGCCACAGCGCGCCGACCGTATGCGCTCTGGTCGCCTGTTGCCGCAGCCCGAGAAACGCGATCAGCCGCTGCAACGTTTTGGGCACCTCGACAACGGTGCCCTCGACGGTGAGCGTGAAACCGCCGAGAAATTCCAGTCGTGCCGTCGACACGAAATCGCCCCTCCCCATATGACCCCGATCCCCGCCCGTGTCGCTGTCAGCCTTTGTGACCGAGTGCGTTTTCGACGGCGTGCTCCGCCGCAGTGCCGATGCCGCCGAGCTTCCTGGTCGCGTTCTCGATCGCGTTCAGCACGTCGTCCTTGATCGTCTCCGGTTCGCTGCGCTTGCTGGCCATCGCGGTGACCAGACCGGCCAGCGCGTCCACCTTCCTGGTCAGCGCGGCGTTGTCGGTGGAGAGCCGATCGGTCTTGTCCGACACCGTCTTCACGGCGTCGGTGAGCGCGTCGACAACGCCCTGGATCTGGTAGCCGAACATGTCGGAGTTCTGCATGAGGCGCGACAGCGGCGCCTGGTAGGTGCTGTCCGGCACCATGCTCGGGTAGAGGTCGCCGTTGAAGAACGCGCGCAACGCGTTCAAGGTGGCGACCTGTGCTTCGTCCGGTGTCATGTCGTCCTCCGGTAGTGGCAGCAGTTGATCGTTGATGTCGCAGGCGATTCGGTTGACCGTGGTCTGGCTGACGCCGGCGTTGCGCTGCCACAGGTGCACGCCCGCGTTCGCGTCCGGGCGGTGGCCGCACTGCCACAGCCACGACGCGGTGCCCGCGGCACGCACCGCAGAGACGTACTCGCTGAACCCGTACGCGCCGGTGCGCGCGACGCCGAGCACGCTGGCGAACCCGGCCTGGTACTGGACGCCGGTGCGCACCTGCGCGGCGGTCAGGTGCCGGTCGCTCGCCGACGCGATGCCGACCGAGTCCGGAATGCTGCACCCGCGCGCGTTGTCCAGCGCGGCGTGCGCGTCGGCGACGCCGCCCGCGTAGCCGCGCAACACGTCGCCGGTGCCGTTCTCGTGCACCAGCAACACGCTCAGACTGTGTCCCACCAGGTCCTGGTATTCACCAGCGGTGATGTTCTTGGTCCGGCCCGGCGTGCCGACGTACCGGATGACGCCGCTGAAGCCCGCCGCCCGCAGCGCGGCCCCACCTGGCCTGCCTGCGCTGTAATCGGCCCAAATGGTCACGAGACCCCCTCCTGATCCCCGAAATCCGGCCCGACCCAACGCTAGTGTCGTGTAATCCTGTTCGTCTTACTCGTCTCCGGCGCCCAGGCGGCCCCTCGCCGCGTTGTCGTCGTCCCCGGTACAACAGAAGTACCGGCTCCTCCTTCGCCTTGCGAGGAACCACCTGGATCACCGGATCCGAGCAAGGAAACAGCATTACACGACACTAGGGATCGGCGGGTTTCCGCGAACCCGTGCTACCACCTGGATTTCCCGGGTGGACCACCTGTGTCGGTAGGTGTCGATAGGTTGCCGCCATGACCGAACCGATTTTCGCGATCACCGATCAGCCCGGCGAAGCCGACCTCGCTGTGCTCGAAAAAGGACTGGACG
>DASXOJ010000272.1:0-30411 GCA_036494465.1 Pseudonocardiaceae bacterium | reverse complement strand
CTCGCCGGCCCGGATCACGCCGTAGCTCAGGGCGGCCAGGCCGGCGCTGCCCAGCACCACGCCCAGCGGGTCGAGGCCCGGCCGGCGGTCGGCCCGCGACTCGGGCAGCAGCACCACGACCACCACCAGCGCGACCACCACGACCGGCACGTTCAGCAGGAACACCGAACCCCACCACGCGTGCTCCAGCAGCCAGCCGCCCACGATCGGGCCGAGCGGCATGCCGACGAAGTTGGCGGTGACCCAGATCGCCATCGCCCGGGGCCGCTCCTCGTCGGTGAACAGCACCGACAGCTGCGCCATGCACAGCGGGATCAGGAACGCGGCGGCCAGGCCCAGCACCGCCCGCGCGCCGATCAGCAGCCCCACCGACGACGCGTACGCGCAGGCCGCGGACGCCACCCCGAACAGCACCAGCGCGCCGAGCAGCATCCGCTTGCGACCGAACCGGTCCCCGAGCAGGCCGGCCGGCAGCAGCGCGGCGGCCAGCGCCAGGTTGTAGGCGTTGGCGAACCACTGCAGGTCGCCGGTGGACGCGTGCAGGTCGGTGGCCAGCGTCGGCAGCGCCACGTTCAGCACGGTCAGATCGAGGCCGACCGCCAGCATGCTCAGCGCGAGCGCCGCCAGCGCCCACCACTTCCGGGTCCCATTCATGACATCCCCCATCTTTCGAGAGTTCATATAAAGTGATAGTAGCTCTCATTAGGTGGTGTGAGTCAAGATTTTGTTATGGCATGATCGGCGACGTGCTGGCGAAACGTCCGATTTCCGACTTGCTGGCGGTCGACGATCCCGCCTGGCCACACCTGCGCGACCTGCTGGAACGCGCGACCGTGCCGGTGACCGTGCTACCGGTCGAACCGCAGGCCGGAGCGGACGTGCTCTACCGGCTCCAGGTCACCGCGCGCTCCTGGCTCGGCGCGTTCGCACTGCACGCCGGCGCCGTGCTGCGAGCCCGGTTTTCCCGTGATCGCGCTTGACGTGCTCGGCGGCTGGTTCGCGATCAACGGCGGCGCACTGCCCGGATCATCGAACGAAATCTGCTACTTCGCGCCGGACACGTTGCGGTGGCGGCCACTCGGCTGCGCGCATGCGGCACTCATCTCGTCGGCCTTGGGCGGCGGGCTCGACGGGTTCTACGAAAAACTGCGCTGGCCGGGTTGGCAGGACGAAGTCGCCGCACTCGGTCCGGGACAGGGATTCTCCGTATACCCGGTGCTGTGGAGCCTTGAGGGCCGCGCCGACCTGGCGGCGAACTCACGCAAAGTGGTGCCGCTGAACGAACTCGTCGCCTTCCACGAAGAGACCGCGCGCCAATTGGCGGACGTGCCGGACGGCACTCGGCTGAGCCGGTCACCGCCCGGTTTCTGATCAGGAGTGAATGGCGGCGAGGGCCATTCGGTTCAGGAGGGTGGCCATCGCGTCGCGGTCCAGTTCGGCGGCGGCACTGTGCGGGGTGGAGTTCAACAGGCCGAAGACCGCGTGCGCCGCGGCGCGGGCGGCGCGTTCCGAGCTGGTCGGGATGCTGGCGCGGATCGCCTGTACCCAGACCTCGACGTACTGGCGTTGCAGCGTGCGGACCTGGTGGCGGTCGGGTTCGGCCAGGTTGGCGAGGTCGCGTTCCTGGACGGTGATCAGCGCGGAGTTGTCCAGCGCGAAGTCGACGTGGAAGCCGATCAGTTCGGGTAGCGCGTTCGCCGGTCCGTCCGCCTCGGCCATTTTTCGTTGGCCGCCGGCGAGCAGGTATTCGCTGATCGAGCGCAGCATCTCGCCGAGCATCGCGTCCTTGCTGCGGAAATGCCGGTACAGCGCGGGTCCGGAGATGCCGACGGCCGCACCGATGTCGTCGATGCCGACACCGTGGAATCCGCGCCGTGCGAACAGTTCCGCCGCCGCCGTCAGGATCTGCTCGCGACGGGTCGGAGCGGGTGAGTCCTGGGCGCCCTGCGATACATCGAGCTCGGTTGACACCGCGACGATCACTTCCTTCCGCTGCCCAGGTTAGCGCATGTTAACCGTCAGTAGGTCTGCCCACGGTGCGGGAAATCCGGCGAACGGTGGCGCATCGGCACATCGAGGACTTGGATGGCCTGATCAAACAGGCGGAGCATCCACAAGGACGGGGATCGGAGCCCAGCGTGACATCAACCGGCGGCGATGGAGTCGGCGACTTCGTCGTGCAGGAACGGAACCTGCGCAAGGATCTCGGATTCTGGGGGCTCACCGCGATCGGCTTCTCCAACATCGTCGGCTCGGGCTGGCTGCTCTCCGCCATGTACGCGGCGCAGACGGCGGGCCCCGCCTCGCTGATCGCCTGGGTCGCCGCGGGTCTGCTGTGCGGGCTGGTCGCGCTGGTCATGGTCGAGCTGGGCGCCTCGCGGCCGGAGGGCGGCGGCACGGTGCGCTGGCCCTCCTACGCGAACGGGCGCTTCGTCGGGTCGATCATCGGCTGGTCGGTGCTGCTGTCGGTGGGCGGAACGGCCGCCGAGATCACCGCGATCCTGGAGTACGCGCGCCGCTACCTGCCCTGGCTCTACAACGGTTCCACGCTCACCCCCGCCGGTCTCGGCGCCGCGATCGGATTCAGCATCGTGCTGACCGCGTTGAACTGGTTCGCGGTGAAACTGTTCGCACGGTTGAACAACCTGGTCAGCGCGCTGAAGATCACGGTGCCGATCATCACCGTTGTCGCCATCTTCATCTCCGGCTTCCACTCCGGCAGGCTCACCGATCACGGTGGATTCGCGCCCTACGGCTACACGGCGGTGCTCACCGCGTTGGCGTCGGGCGGCATCGTCTATTCGGTCAACGGGTTCCAGGCGCCGGTCGACTTCTCCGGTGAGGCGCGCAATCCGCGTCGCAACGTGCCCGCGTCGGTGTTGGCGGGCATCGGGCTCGCGGTGCTGATGTATCTGGGGCTGCAACTGGCTTTCCTGTTCGGTGTACCGGAAAGCCTGCTCGGCCACGGTTGGCAGGGCGTCGATTTCACCTCGCCGTTCGGGCAGCTCGCGTTGATCCTCAACCTGCAGTGGCTCTCCACGCTGCTCTACGCGGACGCCGTGCTCTCGCCCGGTGGCTCCGCCTATGTCGGCGTGGCCATCGACGCGCGGCACACCTACGCGCTGGCCAAGAACGGGTTGCTGCCCAAGTTCGTCATGGCGGTGAGCGCCCGCTCCGGGATTCCGCGCCGGGCGCTGGTGCTCAACCTCGCGGTGATGGTGGTGTTCCTGCTGCCTTTCGGCGGCTGGCAGAACATCGTCGCGGTGATGGGCGACATGTACCTGTTGATCTACGCCGCCTCCGCGGTCGCGGCCGCGAGTTTCCGGGCGGCGGATCGGCGTCTGCTGACCGGCTGGGTGCCGGGCATGAGCTGGATCGCGCCGTTGAGTTTCGTCGCGGCCAGCGAGTTCATCTATTGGTCCGGTTGGCACGATCTGCGCATCGCGCTGCCGTTGGTGTTGATCGGGGTGCCGTTGTTCCTGGCGTTGTGGCCTGGCAACAAGGGCCGCGACCCGCTGTGGGCGGAGCTGGGCAAGGGTGCCTGGTTGGTGGTGTATCTGGTGGTGTTGACGTTGTTGTCCTGGCTGGGCAGTTTCAAGGGCGCCGGTGACCTGCCCGCGCCGTGGGACTCGGTCGTGGTCGGCATTGTCGCGTTGGCGCTGTTTTGGTGGGGCGTCCGTTCCGGGCGGTCACACGTCCAATCGACGCCATCGGGCGAACTGGGGCTGGACCAACCGGTTAACTCTTGACGTAATAGTTCTCTATCTCGTCAACGCTTGGTATTCAT
The DNA here is from genome assembly GCA_036494465.1 of Pseudonocardiaceae bacterium. Classification (GTDB taxonomy): domain Bacteria; phylum Actinomycetota; class Actinomycetes; order Mycobacteriales; family Pseudonocardiaceae; genus CAJCJE01. The sequence goes on along the minus strand of DASXOJ010000272.1, from coordinate 26,624 downwards.
GAGACCGTCGTCACCCTGCGGCCCATGGAGGACCTTCATGCGTCTGACGAAAATCATCGCTGGTGCGGTGGCATCCGCCGCCGTCATCACGATGGCGGCGATGCTGCCGGCATCAGCTGCCACTCCTGTGAATTACGCAGCTCTGGGGGATTCGTACTCATCCGGTGTTGGCACCGGCAACTACATCAGCAGCAGCGGTAGCTGTGACCGCAGCAACCAGTCCTACGCGGCTTTGTGGGACGCGGCGCACAGCGTGTCCAACTTCGACTTCGCGGCCTGCTCCGGCGCGAAGACCACCGACGTGCTCAGCAGCCAGCTGGGCGGGCTGTCCGCGAGCACCAACCTGATCACCATGAACATCGGCGGCAACGACGCTGGTTTCTCCAGCGTCATGACGACCTGCATCGAGGACACCATCTTCGGTGACTCCGGGTGCATCACCGCGGTCAACAACGCCGAGACCTTCGTCAAGAACTCGCTGCCCGGCCTGCTCGACACGCTCTACACCAAGATCAAGGCGGACGCGCCCAACGCCCGCGTGATCATCATGGGCTATCCCGAGTTCTACCAGGTCCCGGGCTCCTGCTCGGTCGGCCTGGACAACACCGAGCGCAGCGCCATCAACGGCGGTGCCGATCTGCTCGACACCACGATCAAGGGTGAGGCCGGCAAGTACGGCTTCACCTTCGCCGACGTCCGGACCGCGTTCAGCAAGAACGAGATCTGTTCGTCGACGCCGTGGATCAACAGCGTCAACTGGACCGACATCACCGAGTCCTACCACCCGAAGGCGGCCGGCTACGCCAGCGCCGACCTGCCGACCCTGGACGCCATCACCGGCTGATCCAGCGACGCACGACGACGGGCCGGGTGTGATACCCGGCCCGTCTCGCGTACTGGGATGGACGGCGCGGTTAGCGGTCGCTAACATAGTTCTTGTTAACGAGCGCTAACAAGAGCTGGTGGGGTGTGTGGACGACGTAGCCGACCTGGCGGCACCCGTGCTGAACAGCAGCGCGGACCCGTCGAGCGAGTCCTTCCAACGTAACGCCAAGGCGCATGCCGCGCTGGTCGACGACCTGCACGCGCGACTGGCGACCGCCCGCAGGGGCGGTCCGGAGCGCGCAAGGCAGCGGCACGTCGAACGCGGCAAGCTGCTGCCCCGCGACCGGGTCGATGCGCTGCTCGACCCCGGTTCGCCGTTCCTCGAACTGTCCGCGCTCGCCGCGACCGGCATGTACGACGACGATGCGCCCTCCGCAGGCGTCATCGCGGGCGTCGGGCGGGTGTCCGGCCGGGAATGTGTGGTGGTCGCCAACGACGCGACCGTCAAGGGCGGCACCTACTACCCGATGACGGTCAAGAAGCACCTGCGCGCGCAGGAGGTCGCGCTGCACAACAACCTCCCGTGCGTCTATCTGGTCGACTCGGGTGGCGCGTTCCTGCCCAAGCAGGACGAGGTGTTCCCGGACCGCGAGCACTTCGGCCGGATCTTCTTCAACCAGGCCACCATGTCCGCGCGCGGCATCCCGCAGATCGCCGCCGTCCTGGGTTCGTGCACGGCGGGCGGCGCATACGTGCCCGCGATGAGCGACGAGGCGGTCATCGTGCGCGGCCAGGGCACGATCTTCCTTGGCGGCCCGCCGCTGGTGAAGGCCGCGACCGGCGAGGTCGTCACGGCCGAGGAACTCGGCGGCGGTGACCTGCACTCGCGCACTTCCGGCGTCACCGATCATCTCGCCGACGATGATTCGCACGCGTTGCAGATCGTGCGCGGCATCGTGAGCACGCTGGGCCCGCGTGCCCAGCGACCGTGGCAGCGCGGTACGACCGAGGCGCCGGTGCTGGCCGAGGACGAGCTGTACGGCGTGGTGCCGACCGATTCGCGTACGCCTTACGACGTGCGCGAGGTGATCGGCCGGATCGTCGACGGGAGCCGGTTCGCCGAGTTCAAGAAGGAGTACGGCGCGACGCTCGTCACCGGTTTCGCCCGGTTGTACGGTCACCCGGTCGGCATCGTCGCCAACAACGGCGTGCTGTTCGCCGAATCCGCCATGAAGGGCGCGCACTTCATCGAACTGTGCGACCGGCGCAAGATCCCGTTGGTGTTCCTGCAGAACATCACCGGCTTCATGGTCGGCCGCGAGTACGAGGCGGGCGGTATCGCCAAGCACGGCGCCAAGATGGTCACCGCGGTCGCGTGCGCGCGGGTGCCCAAGTTCACCGTGATCATCGGCGGTTCGTTCGGCGCGGGCAACTACTCGATGTGCGGGCGCGCGTATTCGCCCCGGTTCCTGTGGATGTGGCCCAACGCGCGCATCTCCGTGATGGGCGGCGAGCAGGCCGCCTCGGTGCTCGCGACCGTGCGGCGCGACCAGCTGGAGGCGCGCGGCGAGGACTGGCCCGCCGACGCCGAGGACGAGTTCAAGGCACCGATCCGGCAGCAGTACGAGGACCAGGGCAACCCGTACTACTCGACCGCCCGGCTCTGGGACGACGGCGTGATCGACCCGCGCTACACCAGGACCGTGCTCGGTCTCGCCCTTTCCTCAGCCGCGAATGCCCCGCTCGACGACGTCAACTATGGCGTCTTCCGGATGTGACGAAGGTGGGTCCACGCATGTTCGACACCGTTCTGATCGCCAACCGCGGCGAGATCGCCGTGCGGGTGATCGGCACGCTGCGCGAGATGGGCATCCGCTCGGTCGCCGTCTACTCCGACCCGGACGCGGGCGCCAGGCACGTCCGGGAGGCGGACGTGGCTGTCCACATCGGACCGGCGGCGGCCGCGGAGAGCTACCTGTCGATCGAGAAGATCATCGACGCGGCCCGCAAAACCGGCGCGCAGGCCATCCATCCTGGCTATGGCTTCCTGTCCGAGAACGCCGCCTTCTCGGCTGCGTGTGAGAAAGCCGGCATCGTGTTCATCGGGCCGCCCGCGTCCGCGATCGAGTCGATGGGCGACAAGATCCGCGCCAAGCGGATGGTCGCGGCGGCCGGGGTTCCTGTTGTGCCGGGGCGGATCGAGACCGGCATGACCGACGCGGAACTTGCCGAAGCGGCCGATGAGGTCGGCTACCCGGTGCTGCTCAAGCCGTCCGCTGGTGGTGGCGGCAAGGGCATGCGCGAGGTCAACGGGCCGGACGAGCTCGCCGACGCGATCACCTCCGCCCGACGCGAGGCCGGCGCCTCCTTCGGTGACGACACGCTGTTGCTGGAGCGGTTGATCCGCGCGCCCCGGCACATCGAGATCCAGGTGCTCGCCGACGGCATGGGCAACGTGATCTCGTTGGGGGAGCGGGAATGCAGCCTGCAACGCCGCCACCAGAAGATCGTCGAGGAGGCGCCGTCGCCGCTGCTCGCCGACCACCCTGACGGGGACACGATCCGCGCCAGGATGGGGCAGGCGGCGGTGGACGCGGCCAAGGCGGTCGGCTACGTCGGCGTCGGCACGGTCGAGTACATCGTGTCCGGCAACGCGCCGGACGAGTTCTTCTTCATGGAGATGAACACCCGCCTCCAGGTCGAGCACCCGGTCACCGAACTGGTCACCGGCATCGACCTGGTCGAGCAGCAGCTGCGGGTGGCGGCGGGGGAGCCGCTGGCGATCAGCCAGGACCAGGTCGCGCTCACCGGGCACGCCGTCGAGGTCCGGCTCTATGCCGAGGACCCGGGCCGGGGCTTCCTGCCCACCGGTGGCCGGGTGCTCGCCTTGCGCGAACCGGAGACGGTGCGGGTGGACTCCGCGTTGTTCGACGGCGCGGTGGTGAGCAGCGACTACGACCCGATGCTGGCCAAGTACATCGCGCACGGCGTCGACCGGGACACCGCGCTGCGCAAGCTCACGGCTGGGCTGCGTGCGCTGACCGTGCTCGGCGTGACAACGAACAGTGCCTTCCTGCAACGACTTCTGGCCGACGACGACGTGCGCGCTGGACGGTTGGACACCGGCCTGATCGGGCGCAAGCTCGACGCGTTGACGCACGCCGAGGTGCCCGAGGACGTGCTGCTGGCCGCCGCGCTGGACCGGGTGCTCGCGCTGGAACCGGTCGGCGACGAGCCGTGGGACGTGCCGGGCGGGTGGCGGATCGGCGAACCGGCCCCGGTGCGCGCCTTCCTCACCCCCGCAAGCCAGTCGCCGGTCGAGGTCGCCATCACCGGTCGCGCCGCCGACGCCTCGGTGCGGATCGGCGACGCCGAACCGGTGCGCGCGTCCGCGCGGATCGTCGGCGACGAGCTGATCGTCGAGCACGCCGGTACCGCCAAGCGCTATGCGCGAGCGCGCGACGGCGCGGTGCTCTGGCTCGCGGCCGACGGCGTGAGCTGGGCGCTCACCCAGACCGACCGGCTCACCGCCGCACGCGCGGAAGCCGCCGCCGCGACCGGCGGCCCGATCACCTCGCCCATGCCCGGCACCGTGCTCGACGTGCGGGTCGCCGCTGGCGAGAAGGTCAGCGCGGGGCAGCCGCTGCTGGTCGTCGAGGCCATGAAGATGGAACACACGATCACCGCCCAGATCGACGGGATCGTCGCCGAACTCCCCGTCCGCGTCGGCCAACAGGTCGCGCTCGACGAGAAACTCGCCCTCATCACCCCGGAGGAATCACCATGATCGACAACCGTCTCGACGAGGACTACGAGACTCTGCGCAAGACGGTCGAGGAATTCGCCCGCGACGAGGTCGCGCCGGTCATCGCCGAGTTCTACATCCGCGAGCAGTTCCCGTACGACATCGTCGCCAAGATGGGCCGGATGGGCCTGTTCGGCCTGCCGTTCGACGAGCAGTACGGCGGCATGGGCGGCGACTACTTCGCGCTGTGCCTGGCGTTGGAGGAACTGGCCAGGGTCGACTCGTCGGTCGCGATCACCCTGGAGGCAGGCGTTTCACTCGGCGCCATGCCGATCTACCGGTTCGGCACCGAGGCGCAGAAGCAGGAATGGCTGCCCAAGCTGTGCTCCGGCGAGATGCTGGGCGCGTTCGGCCTCACCGAGCCGGGCGGCGGTTCCGACGCGGGCGCGACCCGCACCACCGCCGTGCGCGACGGCGACCAGTGGGTGATCAACGGGTCCAAGGCGTTCATCACCAACTCCGGCACGGACATCACCGGCCTGGTCACGGTCACCGCGGTCACCGGCACCAAGGACAACGGCGGCAAGTCGATCTCCTCCATCATCGTGCCGCGCGGGACGCCAGGCTGGGAGGTGTCCAAGAAGTACTCGAAGGTCGGCTGGAACGCATCGGACACCCGCGAACTGTCCTTCGACGACGCGCGCGTGCCAGCGGAGAACCTGCTCGGCGCGGAAGGCCGGGGCTACGCCCAGTTCCTGTCCATTCTGGACGAAGGACGCGTTGCCATCGCGGCGGTGTCGGTCGGCCTGGCGCAGGGGTGTGTCGACGAGTGCCTGCGCTACGCCAGGGAGCGCGAGGCGTTCGGCCACCCGATCGGCGAGTACCAGGCGATCCAGTTCAAGATCGCGGACATGGAGGCCCGCGCGCACACCGCGCGGCTGGCCTACTACGGGGCGGCGGCCAAGATGTTGCGCGGCGAGCCGTTCAAGCGCGATGCGGCGATAGCCAAGCTGGTCGCGTCCAACGCGGCCATGGACAACTCGCGCGACGCCACGCAGATCTTCGGCGGCTACGGGTTCATGAACGAGACCGCGGTCGGCCGGTTCTACCGGGACGCGAAGATCCTGGAGATCGGCGAGGGCACCAGCGAGGTGCAGAAGATGATCATCGCCCGCGACCTGGGCATGTGACGCGAGGCAGGCACGCGAACGGGCCCCGGTGATCCGGGGCCCGTCGGCGTTTCTGTCGGCCCGTTCCACGGTCACCGCGCCCGCGCCGCCGATCAAGGCGGCGTTTCGGCAACCGCGCCCGTGCCGCTGATTGAGGCGGCGTTTCGGCAACCGTTCGCGGGTCAGCTGCCCGCGGTCACCGGGGAGATACTCGCGGCGGCGAGGCCGTCCTCCGGGTCGAAGTAGACCGGGGTGCCTGCTGTCCACGGGACGCTGAGGTGCGTGGTCTGGTTGGGCGGCGTCACCGACAGGTGCGTCGGAGTCCAGGTCTGCGTCGCGTCCGGATTGGACCCGGACGGGTCGACGTAGCCGATCGCGGTGTGCGCGGACGCGCCGGGCGCGAGCGTCACGGTCCCGGGCGTGTCCGCGGTGCGCGGCAACGAGTAGGTCGGGCCGCCCGCCGTGCCCTGGTTCGGGCCGTCGAGGTCGACACCGCCGAAGCCGCGCAGCGTGCAGCTCACCTGCGAGGTGTTCGTCCACACCAGATCGATGCGGTAGTGCGTGCCTGCCGCACCCAGTTGTCCTTGCGGGTCAACGGGAAGCTGTGTCTTCTTGCCCAGCGCGGCGCTCAGGCCGGCCGCCGTGCAGGTGCCGCCACCGGCGGTCTCGGTCGACGCAACGCTGGCCGGTGCCGGATTCGTCGCTACCGAAGTCGTGGCCGAGGTCGTCGGCGACGGGGAACCTGCCGACTGGCCCGCTCCGCACCCGACCACGGTCAATGCCGCGACCACAGCGCCCGCACCAAGCACGACCTTGCCCAAAACCCTTGTTCCCATGAGAAAACTCCCCGACTGCCGTAACGATCTCTGCACTGACAGAGACGCCCCGGCGATCATCGGGTTGCTCTCATGGCCAGAGTAGCGTCCGTTCCCAGCCGAGTTCGCCGCTCTGGTAGCGCACCCGCACGTGCTGTCGTTCCACGTCGCCCTGGAAGAACTGCACTTCGGCGGGCTGCACCACGTACCGGGTCCACGCGGGCGCGACCAGTCCTGGATCGGCGGCGACGCGCGCCTTCGCGTCGTCGAGCGCGGCGCGCAGTTCGGCGCGGTCGCGCAGTGGTTCGCTCTGGTGCCCGACCAGCGCTTCGGCCCGGCCGCCGGGCGCCCTGGCCAGGAAGTCCTGCGCGCTGACTTCGGCATCGGCCACGCCGACCAGGCCGCGCACCCGGATCTGCCTGCCCAGCGTCGGCCAGTAGAAGGTCAGCGCGGCGGAGGCGTGCTTGGCCAGTTGAATCCCCTTCGGACTGTCGGCGCTGCTCGCGAACCACCAGCCGCGCTCGTCGACGTCTTTGAGGATCAACGTGCGCGCGTCCGATCGGCCGTGCGCGTCCACCGTCGAAAGCACCATCGCGTGCGGCTCGGGTGCGTTGGCCGCCAACGCGTCGCTCAGCCAGCCGGCGAACAGCCGCTGTGGATTGGCTGGCAGGTCGTCGGTGTCGAACGGCAGCGGCAGCCGTTGAAAAACTGGAATCCGGCGCAGCACATCGGCCAATTCCCCCATGATGGCCCCTTCTGGTCGGGTGACACGGTGTAGCTATACCGAATCGTAACGGTTGGCTGGTCACGTCGGCGTTACCGGGCAGACGGGTGAATCCGGCCGCATTGTTTTCCGGAAACGCCCACGATCGCTGATACCCAGAGTAGCTGGGAAAAGTTTCGCGCAGATTTTCCTTCCGTACGGCTGAAACGCACCATAGATTTCTGGTGCAGCCGACGACCGGGTCGGCGGGTAGCTGAAGAGGAACTGGAAGCTGTGCGAAAAACCCCTGCATTATTCGTAGCGTTAGCCGTGGCCGGAGGTCTGGCCTCGGCAATCCCGGCGGCCGCCGCCGGCAGCACCGCCATCCCGCAGTCGCAACCAGCCTGGGCGACGCCCCAGGCCAAGGTCGCCACCACGTCCTCGACCACCCAGGTCAGTTTCCGGGTGTACCTCAACACCCCGAACGAATCGGCTGCTGAGGCCTACGCGGCGTCGGTGTCCAACCCGAACAGTGAGCAGTACAAGCAGTACCTGACGCCCGCCCAGGTGAAGGCGCAGTTCGCGCCGAGCGACACGACCGTCTCCTCGATCCGGAACTGGTTGACCTCCGCCGGTTTCAGCATCGGCGACGTGCCGTCGAACAACCTGTACGTGCAGGCGACCGGTAACGCCGCGCAGATCAACAAGGCGTTCAGTACGCAGCTGGGCGAGTACCAGGTCGGCTCGACGACGCTGCGTTCCACCAGCGGAAACGTGTCGGTGCCGAGCAACCTGGCGCCGTCCGTGCTCGGTGTGCTCGGCCTGGACCAGTCCAAGTCCGTGGCGGTGCCCAACCACACCACCGGCAACGCGACCAACGACGCGATCAGCAACACCACCAAGGTGATCTCGAACGCGACCGCGAACAAGCCCGCGGTTGTCGCGCCGCCCGCCGGTTTCCGCAACGCGCAGCCGTGTGGTGCCTACTACGGTCAGAAGACCGACACCACCGACCCGGCCTACAACGGTCAGCAGCTGCCCTACGCGCCGTGTGGCTACAACCCGAGCCAGCTGCGCTCGGCCGACGGCATCGCGGGCGCTGTCTCCGCCGGTGTCGACGGTCACGGTCAGACCGTGGCCATTGTGGACGCTTTCGGTTCGCCGACCCTGTACGCGGACGCGTCCCAGTACGCCAAGCGCAACGACCCGAGCCACCCGCTGCTGGCCTCGCAGTACAGCCAGAACGTGGCGCCGCCCACCCCGGGCCAGGAAGACCCGAGCCAGTGCGACGCGGCCGGTTGGTACGGCGAGCAGAGCCTGGACGTGGAAGCGGTGCACGCGATGGCGCCGGGCGCGCACATCCTGTTCGAGGGTGCCGCGGACTGCCAGGACGACTCGCTCGACGCGGCCGTGAACAACGTCGTCGCGGGTCACCTCGCGAACATCATCTCCAACTCCTACCTGGACCTCGGCGAGGATCTGCCTGCCGAGGACGTGCAGGCGTTCAACCAGATCGCCGTGCAGGCGGTCATGGAGGGCATCGGCCTGTACTTCTCCTCCGGTGACGACGGTGACGATGCGCTGCAGCTCGGCGCGCCTGCCGCGAACTTCTCCGGCACCGACCCGTGGGTGACCTCGGTGGGTGGCACGAGTGAAGGTATTGGCAAGAATGGCCAGAAGGTCGTCGAGGCCGGTTGGGAGACCGGCAAGGCGCCGCTGACCAACGGCGCGTGGGGCCCGACCACCTACGACTACGGTTCCGGCGGTGGCACCAGCGTGCTGTTCACTCAGCCCTCGTACCAGAAGGGCGTCGTGCCGAACTCGCTGGCGAAGATGTACCAGACCGGCAAGAACCTGGGCCGCGTCGTGCCGGACATCTCCGAGGACGCCGACCCGACCACCGGCATGCTGATCGGTCTGACCCAGACCTTCCCGGACGGCGCGTACTACGACCAGTACCGCATCGGTGGCACCAGCCTCGCGGCTCCGCTGCTGGCAGGCACCATGGCCGACGCGGACCAGCTGGACGGTTTCCACCACGGCTTCATCAACCCGGTGATCTACCAGTTCAGCTCGCGCACCCCGGCTGTCACTGACGTGGCTCCGGTGCACGCGCCGGGCCTGGTCCGGGTCGACTACGCCAACAGCCTCGACGCCTCGCAGGGCTACGTCTACTCGGTGCGCACCTTCGCCGACCAGACCACGACCCTGCACACCACCAAGGGCTACGACAACGTGACCGGTCTCGGCACCACCAACGGCTGGCTGTTCCTCGGCCTGTCGTAAGCAGATCTGACTGACGAACGGCCCGGATGCGTCCGGGCCGTTCGTCATTTTCCGACAGCGGATTCGATGAGCTGTCGTGCTGCCGCGCGCGCGTCGTCGCCCGCCGCGTCGTCGCCGTCGACGGTGGTGACCATGGTGACGCCCTCGATCAACAGCAACAGTTGCCGCGCGAGCGGTTCCGGATCGGTGGCACCCGCTTCGAGGAGTCGTTCGGTCAGCAGGTCGCGGTAGCGGCGCAGGTGTTCGCGGGCGATCGTCCGCACGCCCTCCTGGTCGCCCCGGGTGTCGATCACCGTGTTCAGCACGGCGCAGCCCCGATAGTTCCGCTCAGCGAACCAGTGCATGAGCAGATCGAAGATGGCCAGCACGCGTTCCGGACCCGCCGGCGCTGCCTCGGTTTCCCGGCGCAGCCAGTCGTGGATGCGGTCGCTGTGCGCGGCCAGCATGCGCTCGACCAGGTTCTCCTTGGACTGGAAATACCGGTAGATGCTCAGCTTGGACGCCTCGGCCTCGGCCGCGATGTCGTTGACGCCGACCCCGTTCACACCGCGTTCGTAGAACAGCCGTGCCGCCGCCGAGAGCACCTTGCTCCTGGTCGCGGCCGGGTCGATCGAACCGCCCTTGGCTACCGGCATCGTCATCTCCCTGGCCGTTGATAAGACAGTACCGTACTGTACCAACCATGTCTGTTGTCGACAAAGCGCCGACGCGACCGGTGGCGCGGCTGTTCTGCGCGGTGCTGTTCGGGTACTTCGCGCTCGGCGCGACCCTCCAGGTGCTGCCCGCGTTCGTCCCGGCGCGCTTCCACGGTGGGCCGGTGCTGGTCGGGCTCGCGGTCGGCATCGCGTTCCTGGCCACCGCGCTCACCCGGCCGATCGCCGGTCGGATCGCCGACGCCGGACGGGCCAGGCCGGTCGTGTCGATCGGCGGGTTGTGCACGGCGCTTGGCGGTGTCGGCCAGTTCGTCGCAGGACAGCTCGGGTCGGCCGGAATCGCGTTGCTGCTGATCGCGCGACTGGTGATGGGGGCGGGCGAAGCGGCGCTGTTCTCCGGTGCGCAGCCGTGGATCATGGCCGGTGTCCCGGCCGCCCGGCGGGGCCGGATCGCGGGCTGGTTCGGGCTGTCCATGTGGTGCGGCCTCGCAGGTGGACCGGTCATCGCGGTCGCGCTGACCAGCTGGTTCGGCGCGGATTCGGTGTGGTGGGGCGTGGTGGGCAGTTGCGTGCTGTCCGCAGTGCTCGTGCTCGGCACCGGCGCTCAACAGTCCGGAAAGGACACATCGCTGCGGCCGGCGCACTGGCGGGAACTGGTGCCGCCCGGCGCGTCCCTGCCCGGTCTCGGACTCGGCCTCGCCGCCTACGGCTACGGCACCATCAACGCGCTGCTCGTGCTGTTCCTGCGCACCGGCCATCTCGGCGGCGACGCCGTCGCGCTGGCCGTGTTCGCGGTCGGCTTCCTGCTCGCGCGGGCGTTCGGGTCACCGCTGGTCGACCGGTACGGCGGCGCGCGGATGGCCGCTCCGGTGCTGATCATCGAGGCCGCCGGGCTGGGCGTCGTCGCCAGTGCCTCGTCGATGACCGTCGCGTTGCTCGGCACCGCCGTCGCCGGGCTCGGGCTGGGCGTGATCTACCCGGCCACCGTGTCGATGACACTGCACCGCGCGGGCGGCAGCGGAGTCGGCGCGTCAGTGGGCGTGATGACCTCGTTCTGGGACCTCGGCCTGCTGGCCGCCGGTCCGATCAGCGGACTCCTCGCCGCCGGGCCGGGTTTCCGGGTCGCGTTCGGGTTCGCCGGGGTGGTCGCGCTGGGCGCGTTGGCGATCGCGGTGTCGCTGGGTGGCGTCAGGTCGCCAGTTGCATCCTCGGCTGGTCGTCCAGGTCGTTGAGCTGGCGCTGGATCCGGTCCACGTCCGCGCCGCGCCGGTTCGCCCGATACAGCTCACGCGACTCCTGGAACGACGTGCGCGCGGCGTCGATGTGGCCCAGCGCACGGTGGATCTCGCCGAGATGCGCGTGGATGTCCGCCTGGTAGTGGGTGTGGCCGATGGCCCTGAAGTGCACGATTGCCCGTTCGTAGTACTCGCGCGCCTCGTCGAACCGTCCACTGTGGAACGCGATGAAGCCGAGCGTGTCCAGCGTGTCCGCCTCGCCGTCCGGGTCGCCGGTGGCCAGGTTGATCCGCAACGCCGCCTGGCACGCGTCGCGGGCGCGTTCGTGCTCGCCCAGCCGCGCCTCGAACCAGGCCACCGTGTTGAGCTGCCTGCCCTCGCCGAGTTGATCACCCAGCGATCGCACGATCCGCAACGACTGCCTGGCGTGCTCCAGCGCGCACGCGTCCTCGCCGACCCGCTCCAGCGCCAACGCGAAACTGTGGTGCGTGCGGACCAGACCGCGCAGATCCTGTTCGCGTTCCTGCACGTCCAGCGCGATCGCGAACTGCCGCGCTGCCTCCGCGTGCCGGTCGTTGAGCGCGTAGGAGTAACCCAGGATCCGGTGCGCCAGCCCTGCCGTGCGCGGATCACCGAGTTGCTCGGCCGCGGCCAGACCGAGCAGGCACACCGCGAGATCGTCGCGCGGATGTCCACGCCTGCCGTGGAAATTCGTCAACGCCCAGGCGAGCAGCCAGGCCAGCCGGTACCAACCCTGTTCCATGGCAACGGTTTGCGCCCCGCGCAGGCCCCAGTACTCGGTGTCGAACCAGTTGGTCGCCGACGTCGTGTTCACCGGTGTCTCCGGCTGGCTGCCCTCGACCGGGCTGCCGATCGGCACCTCCTCGCGGTGCGGCGCGATCAACCGATCGCCCGCCAGCGCCGTGTAGGCGTAGAAGTTCACCAGTCGGCACAGCGCCTCGTCGCGCTGTTCACTCGGCAACTCGGCGGCCTGTTCGCCCGCGTAGAGCCGGATCAGGTCATGCATCCGGTAGCGACCGGGCAACGGCTGCTGCACCAGCGAAACCCGCTCCAACTGGCGCAACACCGGACGCAACTGGCCGGCCCGCATCCCGGTGAGCGCGGCGACCGCCGACAGGCTGATGTCCGGCCCCACCGACAACCCGAGCAGCGCGAACACGGTTGCCTGCGCAGGCATCAGCGCCACGAACGACCAGGACAGCACCGCGCGGACGCCGTTGTCGATGTCCTCGTCCAGCGCGCCCAGCCGGTTGGTGCGCTCACGCAGCTCCGCAGCCAGCGTGGCCAGCGGAAACTGAGGGTGCTCCTGGGCGCGCCCGATGACGATGCCCAACGCCAGCGGCAACCCGGCACAGCCCGCCAGCAACTCGGTCACCGCCGCCGGTTCGGCCGCGACCCGGGCCGCGCCGAGCCGCGCCGCGAGCAGGGTGCGCGCCTCCGCCTCGGTCAGCACGTCCAACGGCAACGGCTGCGCGCCGTGCGTGTTCACCAGGCTGGTCAACCGGTCCCTGCTGGTCACCAGCACCGTGCACGACGCGCTGCCCGGCAGCAGCGGGCTCACCTGCTCCGCGTCGGACGCGTTGTCCAGCACGATCAGCATGCGTTTGTCCGCCAACAGACTCCGGTACAGCCCGCCCTGCGCGTCCAGGTCCACCGGGACCGCGTTCGGCTCGACGCCCAGCGCGGCCAGCAGGATCCGGATCGCCGACTCGGCGGTGCGCGGCTCTCCGGACGGGTCGAACCCGCGCAGGTTCACGAACAACTGCCCGTCCGGGAACCGGTGCGCGTTGTGATGCGCCCAGTGCAGTGCCAACGACGTCTTGCCGACGCCACCGGCGCCGCCGATCGCGGCGATCACCACGGTCCCGCCCGCGCCGGACTGGTGCGCGTCGATCGCCCTGGACAGCAACTCGATCTCCGCGGTCCGGCCGGCGAACGAGCGCGGCGCGGCAGGCAGCTGGCGCGGCGGCGCGGGCGGCTCGGCGATCGGCGCGGGCGCCTGCCGCGCCGGTTCGGCCTGCCTGCTCGCCGGTTTCGCCGGACGGCGGGGCGCGGCCAGCACCGGGTCGGCGGTGAGCATCTGCTGGTAGAGCCTGCGCAGCGGTTCGCTCGGCCGGATTCCCAGTTCATCGCCTAGCCGGGCCTGAGTGTGCTGGTAGAGGGTGAGCGCGTCCGCCTGCCGCCCGCTGCGGTAGAGCGCGAGCATGAACTGACCGGCCAGCCGCTCGTCCAGCGGGCGCTGCTCGGTCTGACTGGCCAGCGTCGCGAGCAGATCCGCGTGCCTGCCCGCGGCCAGCGCCAGGTCGGTGTACTCCAGTTCGGCGGCCAACCGGTCCTTGAGCAGCGTCGCCCTGATGCCGTGCAGCCAGGGTGTGTCCAGACCGGGCAGCGCCTCGCCGCGCCACAGGTCCAGCGCCTGCCGGATCAACCGCGCCGCTGTCTCGTGGTCGGCGCCGACCCGCGCCTGCGCGGTCAGCGACCGGAACACGTGCAGGTCGACGGCCTTCTCCTCGACCAGCAGCTGATAACCGGCCGGTTTGCGCAGCAGCGTCACCTCGTCCGTGCCGGACAGTGCCTGCCGCAGCCGGGACAGGTAGGTGTAGAGGGTGTTGCGCGCCCTCGGCGGCGGGCTCTCACCCCAGGCCCGCTCGATCAGCTCGTCGCCGGACACCGGGCGGTTCGCGTTGACCAGCAGCGCCACCAGAACGCACTGCTGCTGGCGCGGACCGAGGTCGACGAGCGTGCCGTCGATGCTCGCCTCAACGCCGCCCAGTATCCGGAAGCGGACCGCCATGGCGCTCCTTCTGCTGACCCCGAAAACTCCGCCTTGCCGCCTCTTTACCTTGCTCTTACCCCGTTCGCGCCCGGGAAGCAAGGCAGCCGGGAAAAGCGAGGGCCCGGCCGGTTCACCGGTCGGGCCTCTCGACGTGCGTCGGAGAAGATCAGGAGCTGGACACCGGGGTCCAGCTCGACCACGGGATCTGCCAGTCACCCATGTACTCGTTCGGCGAAACCTGCGGGCCGCCCGAGTTGCTCACGATGACCAGGTCACCGATGCCGAGGTTGTTGAAGAACCACTGCGCGTCGGCCGCGTTGAGGTTGATGCAGCCGTGCGAGACGTTGCTGTGCCCCTGCGAACCGACCGTGTCCGGGTTCTCGTGCACGAACTCGCCACCGTTGGTGATCCGCTCCGCGAAGTACTCGGTCTCGTCGTAGGCACGCGGGTCCGGCGGGCAGACACCGTAGGTGCAGGAGTTCATCTCCACGCTCTGCCTGCGGTCGAAGATCACGTGCGTGCCGTACTCGGTGGGAGTGGAGTCCTTGCCCATGCTGATGCTCATCGTCTTGACCAGCTGGTCGTTCTTGTAGATGTTCATCTGCTCGGAGTTGCCATCAGCCTGGGCGAGCCACTTGTCGTGCACCTTGTAGGTCTCGTCGCGGTTGTTCTTGTCGAAGTTGCCGCCGCCGAGGTCTACGCCGTAGAGGTTGGCGACCACGTGGATCGTGGTCCCGGCCTGCCAGTAGTCCTTCGCCCGGATGTCCAGGTGCGTGCTGTCGAACCAGTGGAAGCCGACCGGCTGGCTCGGCGTCACGGTGACCTTGATCGCCTTCTCCACGTCCGTCCTGTTCGTCACCGCGTTGGTGAACTGGAACTCGATCGGCATGCCGACGCCGATACCGGTGCTCGTCACCGAGCCGGGCGCCGGGAACATGTTCGTGTTCGAGGTCTTCGACGGGTTGATCGTGGTCAGCGTCGACTTCTGCTCACCGGGCGTGCCCTGCTGGTTCGCGCCGGTCGCGTCCACCGAATAGCTCGCGCCGAAGGCCAGCACCTCGTTGGAGGTCCAACTGGTCTTGTCGCTGGAGTAGTCACCGGTGACGACCGCGCCGGTCTTGGCGTTGGTGATCGCCACGTTCTTCAGCGTGCCGTTCGTGGCCTTGATCACGACCGGGGTCGCCGGGTTCATCGCGGGCGTCGCCGCCGGGGTGACCGCGATGGCCACCGGCGGGCCCTGCGTGGTGGTCGGCGCGTTCGAGCCAGAGCCACCGCCCGAAGCGGTCGGACTGCCACTGGAGGTGCAGGCCGCGAGCATCACACCGGCCACCGCGAAGCCGACTACCCCGACGACCGCTTTGCGGGCGTGTGTGCCCGTCAGCGAACGAAGCGCGAAACCGCGGTGTCTGTTCTGCGCTCTGTTGCCGTGCTGCATGTGCTCCTCATTAGCTCTCATGTCCAGCCCTTGCCCCGCTGGCCGGCGTATGGCGTTCGACGATCCATCAAGCCCTCAACCATCCAAGACGCCTGGGGCCCGGAAAAGTTGTCCGCGCGCGGCAGGGCTCCCACAAGATGACACTGAGATCACACGTATGCCGGATGGTCATCCGGATGACCGAAAGGCTGCTGACCAATAGCATCAGTGCTCATGAGTACCGCTATGGAACCGAGCTTGGACAGTCATCACGCGGCCGTGACGACGCTCCGGGCAGCTTACTCCGAGCTGCCGCCCGGTTCTCCGGTGAGGCTGGCCAAGCCGACGTCCAATTTGTTCCGTTTCCGGGAGCCGACAGGGGCCCCTGGCCTGGACGTCAGCCAGTTCGGCTCGGTGCTGCGCGTGGACGCCGACGCGGCCGTCGCGGACGTCGGCGGGATGACCACCTACGAGCACCTGGTCGCCGCGACCCTGCCGCACGGCCTCATGCCGACGGTGGTTCCGCAGCTCAAGACCATCACCCTCGGTGGCGCGGTGGCCGGCCTGGGTATCGAGGCCACCTCGTTCCGCAGCGGCCTGCCGCACGAGTCGCTGCTCGAAGCCGAAATCCTGACCGGCGACGGCCGGGTCGTGGTGGCGACTCCGGACGGTGAACACGCGGATCTGTTCCGCGGCTTCCCGAATTCCTACGGCACCCTCGGTTACTCGTTGCGATTGCGTATCGAACTCGAGCGGGTGCGGCCCTACGTCCGGTTGCGCCACATCCGGTTCACCGACGCGGGGGAATGCGCGGCGGCCATCGCCGAGATCTGTCGGGACGCGAGCTACCAGGGTGAGCCGGTCGACTTCATCGACGGCACCGTGTTCGCCGCCGAGCAGACCGAGGGTCACCCGGACCCGCGCCCGTATCTCACGCTCGGTAACTACGTGACCGAGGCGCCCTACACCAGCGACTACACCGGGATGAAGGTTTTCTACCAGTCCATCCCCGAGCGCGACGTCGACTACCTGACCATCCACGACTACCTGTGGCGCTGGGACACCGACTGGTTCTGGTGCTCGCGTGCCTTCGGCGTGCAACGCCCGCTGGTGCGCAAGTTCTGGCCCAAGCGCTACCTGCGCTCCGACGTCTACCGCAAGATCGTCGCCCTTGACCGGCGCTACAAGCTCACCGACCGGCTGTACCGCTCGCTGGACGCGCCGACGCAGGAGCCGGTCATTCAGGACGTCGAGATACCGGTCGACCGGCTCGCCGAATTCCTCGACTTCTTCCACAGCGAGATCGGCATCAGCCCGGTCTGGCTGTGCCCGCTCAAACTGCACTCCGACCAAGCCTGGCCGCTCTACCCGCTCGCACCCGGCAAGCTCTACGTCAACGTCGGCTTCTGGTCGACGGTGCCGCGCAAGCCCGGCGACGATCCCAGCCACTACAACCGGCTGATCGAGGACAAGGTCACAGAGCTGGGCGGCCACAAGTCGCTGTACTCCGACTCGTTCTACGCCAAAGATGAGTTCGACCGCCTCTACAACGGCACCGCCTACCAGGCACTCAAGCAGAAATACGACCCACAGGGCCGTCTGCCCGACCTGTACGCCAAGTGCGTGCGTAACAGCTGAGAGGAGCACGCAGTGCGATTGGCCGACGTTTTCACCAGGGTGGCAGGACCGGACGCGCCGGTCGAGTTCGTCGCCTACGACGGCAGCCGGTCCGGACCGGCCAACGCGCCGGTGCGGCTGGAGCTACGCTCGCCGATCGGCCTGTCCCACATCGCGTCCGCGCCTGGTGAACTGGGCTTCGCCCGCGCGTACGTGAGCGGTTCGCTGGAAGTCCACGGCGACATGCACACCGCGCTGACCACGTTGATGAACCTGCCGCTCGACGGCATCAAGGACATCCCGGCCGACGCGCGCGGCAGCCTGATCCGCAAGGCCGTCGCGGCCCGGTTGTGGTGGCCGGTCAAGCCGCCGCCGCAGGAACACCACCAGCGCGGTCGCAGACACTCCAAGCGCCGCGACTCGGCCGCCATCTCGCACCACTACGACGTGTCCAACCGCTTCTACGAGTACGTGCTCGGCCCGTCCATGGCCTACACGTGCGCGGTCTACCAGAGCGAGGACGCCACCCTCGAAGAGGCGCAGTACGCCAAGTTCGACCTGGTCGCGCGCAAGATCGGCCTGCGGCCCGGCATGCGCCTGCTGGACATCGGCTGCGGCTGGGGCGGCATGGTCATGCACGCCGCCCAGCACTACGGCGTCAAGGCGCTCGGCGTCACGCTGTCCAAGCAGCAGGCCGAATGGGCGCAGAAAGCCATCGTCGAGCGCGGCCTCTCCGACCTCGCCGAGGTACGCCACTCCGACTACCGCGACGTCGCCGAGGGCGACTTCGACGCGTTGAGCTCCATCGGCCTCACCGAGCACATCGGCCAGGCGAACCTGGCCGGCTACTTCCAGTTTGTCCACGACAAGCTCAAGCCCGGCGCGCGCGTGCTCAACCACTGCATCACCAGGGCCAACAACCTTGAGGAAGCCCGGACCGGCGGTTTCATCAACCGCTACGTGTTCCCGGACGGCGAACTCGAAGGCCCCGGCGAACTGATGTCGATCATGACCGACACCGGTTTCGAGGTGCGGCACGATGAGAACCTGCGCGAGCACTACTCGATGACCCTGCGCGAATGGTGCAAGAACCTCGACGACAACTGGGACGCGGCCGTCGCCGAGGTCGGCATCGGCACCGCGCGGGTGTGGCGGCTCTACATGGCCGCGTCGCGGGTCGGGTTCGACCGTAACCAGATCCAGCTGCACCAGATGCTCGGCGTCAAGCTCGACGGCATCCGCTCGCACATGCCGCTGCGCGCCGACTGGGAACCCGTCCGCGCTCCAGCTGTCTAGCTCGGCCTGCCGGCTAGCGTTCCTTCGGCGCCTTCGCCGCGTGCAACCGGGACAACATCCGGTTGTACGCGGCGAGCGTGGCATCGTCGTCGTCGATGCTCCGCTCGTCATCCGGGTCGACCGCGTCAACACCCTGACTGGCCAACGCGGAACGGCGCGCCGCCTCCAGCCACTTGCCGGTGTCGTTCTGCCGCTCGGTGTCGGCCATCCACTGCGAGATGACCAGCACGATGATCACGAACATCAGCCCATCGCCTGCGACCCACATGATCCCGCCGCCGGTGTGGATGTCGTCCAGCAGTGCCGGACCCCAGGTGCGGTGCTGCGCGGCGTAGGCCGGAAACGGCTCCCGCGCCGTCAACATCAGCACGACGCCGACGATGGTGTCCGCCATCATGCCCAGGAACAACATGAACAACCGCAGCGGATACGACAGCTCGCGGCGCAGCGGCTCGTGCCCCATCAATGGCATCAGGTACAGATAGCCGCCGACGAGGTACAGCACGATCTCCAGATCGTGCAGGCGCATGTCGAGCAACATCGACTGCATGAACCCGGTCAGGTGGGTGCCGACCAGCACCACGGCGTAGATCGCGATCCCGAGCATCGGGAACGTCAGCACCGACGCCGTGCGCCCGTCCAGCCAAGCCCTGCTGTGCCGCGCGACCCGGTCCGAACCCTCCTGCAACAACCGCAGCGGCTGGCCGAGCACGAACAGCACCGGCACCACCATGATCAGCAGCAGGTGCTCGCACATGTGCAGGTAGAACAGCTCGTGCCCGTACCCGTCGATGCCGCTGGAGATGGTCACCACCGCGACCGCCAGCGAGGCGAGGAACGCGAGCGTGCGCCCAACCGGCCACCGCGCCGCGTCAGCGGGCCTGCGCACGTGCGCCCTGCTGAGGTAGAGCACCGCCAGCAACACCACGATGACATCCGTGACCGGCGCGGCCGACCAGGTGCCGACCAGTCGAGACAGCGTCAACGGGGGCAGCATGCCCGGCATGTCCATGATCGCGGGTCCAATCTCAAAATGCCTAATCAGCACGGTACGCGTGGGTGTGGCAGACCCCTCGGTCGGTCCGCTTGCTTGCCGGTAGCTCACCAGCAACGATGAAAAGATGCTCCCGACCCCGGCGAACCTGGCCGCAGCCGCGTCGAACATCGCGTCGAAGGTTTTCGGTGACGGCCTCGCCGACCTGAGGCCGATGCCCCGCGTCCTGATCGACCAGGGCCCCAGCCGCTCCGTCTACCGGCTCAGCGGCCCGGACGCCCAGGGCCCGCCCGTCCTGCTCGTCCCCCCACTGGCCGCGCCCGCGCTGTGCTTCGACCTGCGCCGGGGCTGCAGCCTCGCCGAACACCTCGTCGACGAAGGCCGCCGGGTCTACCTCGTCGACTACGGCACCATCGCCTTCGCCGACCGCGGCCTCGGCATCGAACACTGGATCGAATACGTCATCCCGCAGGCCGTCCGCGCCGTCAGCGCCGACGCGGGCGGCGCCGACGTCAACCTGGTCGCCTGGTGCCTCGGCGGCATCTTCTCCCTGCTCACGACGGCCGACTCCCCGGACCTCCCGGTCGGCTCCATCACCGCGGTCGCCACCCCCATCGACTTCACCGCGATCCCACTCGTCGCGCCGCTACGCCCGTTGACCGACCTCACCGGCGGCTGGATCCTCAGCGGCCCCGCCTGGCTGCTCGGCGGCGTGCCCAGCCCCATCGTCAAATGGGTCTACCAGCTCTCCGGCTTCGACAAGTACGTCACCAAACCCGTCGCCATACTGTCCCATTTGGACGATCGGGAATTCCTGGCCCAGATCGAAGCCGTCGACCGGTTCATGGACCGGATGATCGCCTACCCCGGTCGCACCTTCGGCCAGATCTATCACCGCTTCTTCCGCGCCAACGACCTCTCCAACGGCACCGTCAGCATCGACGACCGCCAGATCTCGCTGTCCGACGTGCACGTCCCGGTGCTCGTGATAGCCGGGCTCGGCGACGGCATCGCCCCCAAACGATCGGTGCACCGCCTGCTCGACATCCTCGACAGCGCCCAGGACGTCCGCTACGCCGAATTCCCCGGCGGCCACCTCGGCGTCCTCACCGGCCGCCGCGCCCGCACCACCACCTGGCCCGAGATCAGCACCTTCCTCGACGAACAAGCCAAGATCCAGACATAAAAAAGGACCCGGCCCCTCGCAAGCGAGAGAACCGGGTGGTATGTGAAGGACAGTACACGAGGCTTGGGTGGATTACCAACCGACCGGCTTGGCGTGGGGGCCAACTTGGTCGGGCAACTGGTGGTTGCGGAAATCATTCGCTTTCAGCCGACGCCACCACTATTGAAAGAGAGGAGCGGTCCAGCGGGCGGCTCCTCCGCTTAAGGCTTTACGTCTGACGTAGCTGCCAAAATTACCAGCCTCATGGTAACCGCTCACTTCTTTTCCGTTACTGATTCCAGTCGGCGGGTGCCAGGAGATTGGTGCATTCGATCGGTGGCAGACCATCATCGAGGCAGCGCAGGCGGGCATAGATGGCACGCATCGTTGCCTTGTCTGGGATGTGTTGGCCGCCAGCTGCACGTCGCAGCACAGTCAACGTGCTTGCCAGTTTGATTGAGCCCACGGCCTGACCACTGGCCCGGAGCCGTTCGAGCCGAACGATCTCCGAGGATGCGATATCTGCACCCTTGCCGTCGTCGATGAGTACGGTGACTGTCGCTCCTGCCTCGGCGGCCACGGCGGCATGCGCGATGACCACGATCTCCCCAAGGTCTTTTGACTGGGTGAGCCGCTGCTCCATGGGTTGCTCGCTGATCCGTTGGACAGCTTCTCCAAGTTCGGGAGTTTGAGCATTGGGGAGAATTTGAATCCACTTCGGTGTCATTTTCTGCCAGACCGTTGCGGCAGAGCGGAAACGTGGATCGTTCGCGGCTTTGCGGAGCACTTCTACCTGTACAGCTTCCGGGGCGCTGAGCCTGCCGAGGACGCCGATCAACAGGCGCTCTTTGTTGATGGAGAAGAAATTCAGACCAGGACCGGCATCGATGATTGGCCGGTGGCTCTCATCCTCCATCGGTCTCCGCCGCGTTGAGGTCTTCATCGAACAAAGCCAGATCTACCTGCACATCGGGCAGTTCGGCAGGATCCACCCACGGGATGGGCCTGTTGATGCGTTCGATGCCAGCTTCACGCAGCTCCGTTTCGGCAGCTTCCAGCGTGATACCACGCAGTGTCGCTATGGTCTGCATCGACACCACGCCTTCGACGAAGCCCTTGACCGCGCGGGCCAGTAACCGTTGAGGTGCCCGTCGCTGATCGGCATCGGCCTGCAACGCTCGGTACTGGTCGTTCCAACCGAATCGGCTTGCCAAAGTTGGTGCGGTCAACGTCATCCACTTCTGCTTCGCGGCCTCATCGATGTATCCAGCTTGGTGCATGGCGATGCCGGCGATCTGTGGCGATACCAAGAATCGCTGGACCACATTGGAGAGGACGACTTCTGTCATGGACTCGTGCTCACCGATGAGTTCCTGCAGCCCCTCTATGGGAACCAGAAGATGCCGGGCAAAAGCATCGGCCCGAATCTCATCAGGAGTTCGCTCGCTCAAGTTGGTTGTGCCGTTGTCTGTCCAGGATGTGAACAGCACGTGGCCGAGTTCGTGGGCGAGGGTGCTGCGTTGGCGCATTGGCTTGTGCGTCCGGGCGACCCCTATGAAAACAACATCGAGTTTCGGGTCTCGGATGGTCAAGCCGTGCTCGTCTGGGGATGCATCGATGACGGCAACGTCGATGCCGGTTGCCTGTTCGATGATCGCCACCAGATCACCTAGCGGTTGTACACCGAGATGATGGTCGGCCCGAAACTGAACCGCCGCTGCGCGTCCCTGCGCCTCACCGTTCACTGCTTCGCTGCTCCCGTTTCAGACCGTGGGCGGGATAGCTTGGCCATCCAGGTATTCGTTGAGTTCCAGGAAGTGCAGCAGTGCTTCGCGCATCTCCGCCATGCCCGAGTTATTGGTAGCCCGGGCTGCGTACTGCGCGCGGTCGGCGACGGTTTCGGCGCCGGTGAGTTGGGCGATCGTGTGGCCGGTCGCCCACGCGATCGCAACCAGTTCGGACATCTTGGCTGCCCGGTCACCCGAGATGATGCGCGACAGAGTGGGTTGGGAGATGCCGGTCGCTTCGGCCAGGGAGCGTTGGCTGAGTCCGGCGGCGATGCGGGCACGTTCGATCCGCTCGCTGGTGTCCGTTGTCATCGCGCCGCCCTCGCAGACTGAATCATGATCGCTTCAACTGATTCAGTTTAACAGGTCTTTGCTGCTCAACTGCCCGAAACGACGTTCGATGTCGCCCGGAGAGGTGAACCGAACGACGTTCGCCCGGCTGGGAACGTTCGGTTCACCGCCGGGCTACGCGGCGCGGCGATACTGGTCGCGAACGGTGGCGGTGCGCGGGGGAAGGTCGTGGGTTGTGGGCGGTGCCGGACAGGGGCCTTGGTGGCGGAGAGTCTCGCGCCGCCGGTTCCTCACGGCGGCCGGGGTCGGTGCGGTCGGTGCGGTGTCGCTCGGGTCGGTGATGCTCACGTCGGAGAGCGATGTCAGTTCGCCGCCGCCGACCGATGAGTGGCTGTTCGGGCCCTATGCGGACGGTTGCACGGAGCCGAGTTTCGATGACGCGGAGATGGACACGGTCACGGTGCCGCACTGTGTCGCGCCGTTGTCGTGGCAGGGGTGGGATCCGGATTCATGGCAGCGGGTGTGGGTGTACCGGCAGCATTTCGAGGCTTCGTCAGCCTTGCACGCGGCGCGCTCGTTCATCCGGTTGGACGGGGTGCTCAGCGCGACGAAGGTTTACCTCAACGGGCGGCTGATCGGCGAGCGCAGCGGCGGCTATCTGCCGTTGACGTGTGAGCTGAGCGGCATTCTCTCGCGCACCGGCAACGTGCTCGCGGTGGTGGTGGACGGGCGGTGGAGCCAGGATGTGCCGCCGGATCTGCCGACGTTCGCGAAGCCGAGCGCGATCGACTTCTACCAGCCTGCTGGCATGTACCGCGCGGTCAGCGTCTATCCGGAGCCGAAGAGTTTTCTGCATGACGTGTTCGCGAGTCCGCAGAACGTGCTCACGGCGGATCGCAGTTGCCCGGTGCGGTGCGTCATCGATTCGAACACGAAGATCACCGGCAAGGTCAGCCTGGTCGCCGTACTGACCCAGGGCACGAAGCAGATCGCCAGCGCGTCAACGGAATTCGCGAATCTGTCGCGTGGCGAGCAGGTGGAAACGGTCACGTTGACCGGTCTTTCCGGGGTGCGGCTGTGGGACGTCGATGATCCCGCATTGTGCGAAGTGACCGTGACTCTGCGGATCGGCGGTAAGCAGGTCGATCGACGGAGTGTGCGGATCGGTTTCCGGGATGCGAGTTTCACCGTGGACGGGTTCTTTCTCAACGGTCGCCGACTGAAACTGTTCGGGTTGAACCGGCACCAGTGGTATCCGTTCGTGGGTGGCGCTATGCCACAACGAGTGCAGCGCCGCGACGCGGAGATCCTCAAGAACGAGTTGAACTGCAACATGGTGCGCTGCTCGCACTACCCGCAGTCGGACGCGTTTCTGGATGCGTGCGACGAACTGGGCATCATGGTCTGGGAGGAGATCCCGGGCTGGGGGCATGTCGGCGACGATCCGTGGCAGCAGCGGGTGTTGCAGGACGTGCACGACATGGTGGTGCGCGACCGGAACCGGCCTTCGGTGATCGTCTGGGGCACGCGGGTGAACGAGACGCTCGGCCCGGTCGTGCTCTACGACCGCACCGACCAGCTCGCGCAGCAGCTCGACCCGTCCCGTCCTACGAGTGGCGCGGTGACCGGAAATCTCGGTTACAAACTGGCGTTGTTTCCGGGCAACATCGATTCGCCGTTCGCGTTCAACGACTACAGCAAGCCCCTTGGCCTGAGGCCGCCGCGCCCGGACACGCCGTACCTGGTGACCGAGGCGGTCGGCGCGCTGGTCGGCGCACCGACCTACCGGCGTACGGACAGTGTGCACGTGCAGGGCGAGCAGGCGCGGTTGCACGCGGCGGTGCACAATGCGGCCGCGGCCGACGACCGGTACAGCGGTTTGCTGGCCTGGTGCGGGTTCGACTACCCGTCTGGTTCGTGGCATTCGGTCAACGGCGTCAAGTATCCGGGGGTCGTGGATTTCTTCCGCATTCCCAAGCTGGGGGCCGCGTTCTACCAGTCGCAGGTCGGTCCGGGGGTGCGTACCGTGATCCAGCCCGCGTTCTACTGGGACGCCCCGGGCCCGGGGCGTGGCGCGGTCGTCTGGTCCAATTGCGACAAACTCGTCTGTTACCTGGACGGCAGGAAGGTCGCGACCGCGACGCCGGAGCGGAAGATGTTCCCGCACCTGGCTTATCCGCCGTTCATCGTGGACCTGACCGTGTCCGGCGGTAGCCGGCCGGATCTGCGCATCGACGGGTATCTGGGCAAGAACGTGGTGACCAGCCGCCAGTTCAGCGCCGAGCCGGACTTCGACGCCCTGTACTTCCAGGCCGACGACACCGAGATCGTGGCGGACGGGCAGGACACCACCCGGGTGGTGGTGGCCGCGCAGGATCGTTACGGCGCACCACGTCCCTACGTCACCGACCCGGTCACCTTCGAGGTCGACGGGCCGGGGGTGCTGATCGGCGACAACCCGCTGGACTTCCAGGCGGCGGGCGGCGCTGCCGCTGTGTGGGTGCGGTCGATTCAGGGGCAGCCGGGGACGATCAGCGTGCTCGCCGCGCACCCGTTGCTCGGTCAGGTATCCGCGACGATCAGCAGCACCGCCAGTGCTTAGTCGGTGGCGATCGAGATGTACTTGACGTCCAGGTACTCCTCGATGCCGACCCGCCCGCCTTCGCGCCCGATGCCGGACTGCTTGACGCCGCCGAACGGCGCTGCCGGGTTGGACACGACGCCCTGGTTGAGGCCGACCATGCCGGACTCCAACCGCTCGCTGACTCGCAGCGCCCGGTTGAGGTCGCGGGTGAAGACATAGCTGGCCAGGCCGAATTCGGTGTTGTTGGCCATGGCGACGGCTTCGTCCTCGGTGTCGAAGACGGCGATCGGCGCGACCGGGCCGAAGATCTCCTCGACGCGGATCTCCGCGTCCGAGGGCACGTCGGTGAGCACGGTCGGCTGGAAGAAGTGGCCCGCGCCCTCGACCGCCGAGCCGCCGAGCAGCACGCGCGCACCGCGCTTGCCGGCGTCCGCGACGAGGCCGGCGACCTTGGCGATGGCCTTGTCGTCGATCAGCGGTCCGATGTTCACGCCGTCTTCGGTGCCGCGTCCGACCTTCAGGCCGGACATGCGCTCGACGAGTTTCGCGCTGAACGCCTCGGCGACGTCGCGCTGCACGTAGAACCGGTTGGCTGCCGTGCACGCCTCGCCACCGTTGCGCAGTTTCGCCTGCATGGCGCCTTCGACGGCGGCGTCCAGATCGGCGTCGGCGAAGACCAGGAACGGCGCGTTGCCACCGAGTTCCATCGACACCCGCAGCACCTTCTCGGCGCTCTGCTCGATCAGCTTGCGGCCGACCGGGGTGGAGCCGGTGAAGGAGAGTTTGCGGGCGCGACCGTCGCGGATCAGCGGTTCCATCACCGCACCGGCGGTCGTGGTCGGGATGACGTTGAGCACGCCTGCCGGGAGACCAGCGTCGGTGAGGATGTCGGCGAGGGCCAACATGGACAGTGGCGTCTGCTCCGCTGGCTTGATGACCATGGTGCAGCCTGCCGCGATGGCGGGGCCGATCTTGCGGGTGCCCATGGCCATCGGGAAGTTCCACGGGGTGATCAGCAGGCACGGCCCGACCGGCTGGCGGACGAGCAGGAAACGGCCTTTTCCGTTGGGGGCCACGGAGTATCCGCCATCGATGCGCACGGCCTCTTCGGCGAACCAGCGGAAGAACTCGGCGGCGTAGGTGATCTCGCCCTTGGACTCGGCGACCGGCTTGCCCATTTCGAGGGTCATCAGCAGGGCCAGGTCGTCGATGCGTTCGTGCAGGAGTTCGTAGGCGCGGCGCAGGATC
>DASXOJ010000271.1:0-76802 GCA_036494465.1 Pseudonocardiaceae bacterium | reverse complement strand
TCCTGGGAGAGGAACTGCAGCCCCGGCCGCGCCAGCTCGGTACGCATCAGCAGTGCCATCACGCCGCCGACCAGGAAGAACCCGAACGACGTCGTGAGGTACATGATGCCGAGCATCTTCGGGTCCGTGGTGCGGAACATCTTCAGCAGGTAGGACCCCTTGACCGTCTCGTGCGCCGGATAGGGGCGGGTAACGATCGGTTTGGGCACTACGGCCGTCACGATGCCTCCTGCACTGACCTTGTTGACCTGTTGCGTGGGCGTGCCAACAAATCGCGGCACACGCTCGCATCGGATCGTAGACCGCGAAGATGTTGCACACCGCGCAGGGCCGGATGCGCGAGAACCAAACCGGACAACCTCTGACCAGGCCAGGCTCGAGAGTGACGCCCGTCACCGATGATCGACGACCGCGGCGGAGCGCCCAACCGGCCCGGTCCTACTCTTGGGGCCTGATCGTGTCGAGCTCGTGTCTTTGAGAAGGGGAAACGCGACCGTGCGTACCACCGTGATCCGCACTACGGCTGCTGCCGTGCTGCTCAGCGCTGCCGCTCTGACCATGGCCGGTTGCAGCACCTCGTTGCAGAGCCCCGCCAACCCGAACGACACGACCACGACGTCCTACGGGCCCGCGGTCACCACCACCACGGTCGCGCCGACCTCCACGAACGTCACCGGCACGAACGTGACCGGCACGAACACCTCGGGTGCGCCGAGCTCGGGCAATGCCCCGGTCAGCCCGACCGACACCAACACCACCACGACCGGCTCCGGCGCCTGACGCGCCGCGACCTGCTCAGTTACCGAACAAGCTGAGCAGGTCGTCCTTGCCGAACATCCGCGCGGCCTCGATGGCCGACGGCGCACCCGCGTTCGGGTCGGCGCCGCCCTCGACGAGCGCCGCGACGACCTCGTTCTCGCCCTTGAACACGGCGCCGGCCAGCGGGGTCTGACCCACGTCGTTGGCCTGGTTGGGATCGGCGCCGCGGTCGAGCAGGGCGCGCACGGTGTCCGCGTTGCCGTGATAGGCGGCGAGCATGATCAGCGTGTCGCCGCGGTCGTTGGCCAGGTTCACCGGCGTGCCCGCGTCCAGGTAGGCCACCAGTTCGGTGGTCTGGCCCGCGCGTGCGAAGCCGAAGATCTTGGTCGCCAGTTCGATCAGTGCCTGCTCGTCATCGGCCACGGATTCAGCTTACGGTCACCCGGCGCGCGCGGGCGGCGCGCTGCGACCACAACGCCATGACCACCACGATGGCCACGTCGACCAGGCCCATCAGCCGTTCGACCAGCCCGGTTGGTAGTTCCGGCGGGCCGCCGGTGTGCTCGAAGCGGATCACGAAGAACGAGATGATGAACGGCAGGAAGCACGGGATCGACAGGACCGCGAGCACCTGGGTGGCGATGGCGAAGCGGCGCCATTCCGGGTCTTTGCGGTGTCGCCAGCCGATCACGATGCCCGCCAGCGGCAGGCTCGCGCATGCCGCCGCCGTCACCCACAGGTGCAGGCTGCCTTCGAAGGTCTGGTTGCCGAGGTTCGGGTCCTTGGTGAAGGTGGCGATGCCGACCAGGCACAGGCACCAGGCGAGCATCAGCAGCACCGAGGCACGGGAGCGGACCACGCCGTGCACGGCCATCTTCACCAGCACCGCGAGCGACGCGACGCTCAGCACGTCCAGTGAGGTGTCGAAAACCCACCCGTCCGGGCGAACCCCGTAGTCGCTGAGCATGCCGGTCAGCGGGTTCACGCCGCCCCAGCCGGGCAGCAGGTGCAGCCCGACGACCATGGTCAGCGCTACCAGGGTGGCGAGCAGCGCGAACGGCGCGAGCAGGCGGTTGACCCACCGTGCCGGCCCGTGCAATCCCACCGGGAGCAGGCGCTCGGCCCAGCCCGGTGTCACCGGGACCTGATCGACCTCGATGACGGCATCCGGGTTGGCCTGAGTCCGCATAGAGAGCTCCTCCTGGGTTGCGCACGACCAGTGTTGATCCGACACCGCGCGCAAGCCAGACGACGCGCCCCCGATGGTCGAGATAAAGCACCGTACCGAAGAGGGTGTGAGACCGGGGTCGGTCCGATGAACCTGTCCTACTTGCGCAATTCGCCCACGCCGCACCAGGCGAGCTTGCGCGCGGTGTCGGTGAGGTCGGGCGGCGAGTAGGGGCGCCAGTCGGGCAGGAACACGACGCCAGGTTCGAGCACGTCCCAGCCATCGAAGAACGCGGTGACCTCGGCCTTGTCGCGGCTGTAGAGCGGGTTCGAGGTGTCCTTGTATGCCTCGCAGAAGTTCAGCACCCGATCGCGTTCTTCGGGATCTGCCTCGTCGCAGGCGATGTGGGTGAGTCCGAGCCGGGAGCCGGGCGCGAGCGCTTCGCGGTAGCTGGCCAGGATTTCCCCGGGCTTGTCGGCCTCGCTGACGAAGTGGAACAGCGCGACGGTGAGCAGGCAGACCGGTTCGTCGAAGTTGATCAGCCGCTGGGTTTCCGGGTGGTTGAGGATCGCGTCCGGCTCGCGCAGGTCTTCCTGAATCACTGTCGCGCGGTGGCCGGCTTGCTGCTCCTCAAGCAACACCTGGCCGGCCGCGAACGCGACGGGTTCGTAGTCGACGTAGACGACGCGGGCGATCGGGTCGGCGTCCGAGGTGATCTCGTGCACGTTGCCCACGGTCGGCACACCCGAACCGATGTCGATGAACTGGCGGATGCCCGCTTCGATGCTGTCCTTGACCACGCGCTGCATGAACGCGCGGTTGTGCTTGGCGACCGGCTTGATGTTCGGCCAGATCGCCTCGACCCGGCGCCCGAATTCGCGGTCCACCTCGAAGTTGTGACCGCCGCCGAGATACCAGTCATACATCCGGGCCGCGTTCGGCTTGGTGGTGTCCACTCCGACCGGCTCGTCCCAGGGAGACGCGTTCGCTGCCACCGACCAAGGTTATCGACAGATCGTCACCTACCGCGACTCCGGTACCGGACGGTGCCGAATGTGCTGATCAGCGCTATGGCTCGGCGTGGAGGGCGAGATACACGTCGACACGCTGCCCGAAATCGTTGAGGTCGACGTCGGCCAGTTCCTCGATTCGCCCAATTCGGTAACGCAACGTGTTCACGTGCACATGCAGCTTCGCGGCCGCTTTCGCCCACGAACCCGCGCAGTCCAGGAAGACCGCGAGCGTGGTGAGCAGGCTGCCGCCGTGCTCGGCGTCGTAGTCCAGCACCGGTCCCAGCACTCTGCGCCGCAACGCGCCACGCAACTCGCCGGGCAGCACAGCGAGCAACAGCTGGTGCGCGGCGATCTCCTCGCCCGCGACCACCCGGGTTCGCCCACCGCGCCGCGCCGCCATCTGCCGCGCGTGCCCGGCCTCCTGGATCGCGCCCGGCAGTTCGCGCAGCGCGGTCGCCGAACTGATCCCGACCACGATCCGCCGATCCGCCAACCCCGGCTCGACGGTCCGCAACGCGACCGCGATCCGCTCGGCCAGCTCGCCACCGCCCGACGCGGGCCACGGCAACAACGCGTACGCGTCCTCCCCCACCGACCCGACCAGCCCGTCCGGACACAGCAGCGCCGCGACCTCTTCCAGCACCGCCCGCGCCTGCACCACGGTGAATCCGGGCGCGGACGCAGCCAGCACCCGCAGCTCAGCGCTCGCGGCCAACCCGGCAGCACTCGCCGTCGACACGATCTCGGCCGACCCGGCCAGCACCAGTTCCAGCAACGTGTCCACGGCCCGCGCGGCGACGTGCCTGCTCTCCCGTTCCCGCGCCCGCTGCACGCCCAGCACGCTCGCCAGCTCGGCCACGGTCTGATCGGCGCTCGGCACCGAGCCGTCCACGACCAGGAACCACCTGGTCAGTTCCGGTCCGCTCGGGTCGTCGACCGGGAACAGCGCCAGTTCGACGCCGTCCGAGCGCACCCTCCGGCTGCCTTGCAGGAAGTCGCTGACCAGCCGCGCCCGCCGCGCGTCCGGCAGCGGTTCGTCACCCGCGACCAACCGCCCCAACGTGCTGACCACCCAGCACGACGCGCCCACTTCGGCGACGCCCAACCGCAGCAGCTCACCGACCCCGGCGCCACGGGCCATCGCGGACACCAGCCCGCGCCGCGACGCGCCACCGCCGACCCGCTCGGTCGCCAACGCGAGGCCGACCCGGTCGATGATCAGCGAGAACGGCAGCTCGACGTCCACTTCGAGCAGTGGCACCCCGCGACGGCGACACTCGGTGACCAGTTCGGGCGGCACGATCCCGGTGTCCGCGTCGCAGCAGACCAGCGCGGCCACGCCCGCATCGGACAGCGCGGCAACGAAAACCGCGACGTCCCCGGGTCCGCGCAGCCACAGCAGACCGCTGATGACCAGCTCACCGCCGGACAGGAAACGGCTCGGATCGGGCAGTTCGGTGCCGTAGATCCGCGAAATCACCCGATCGAGCTGCTCGACGCCCGCACGCACGGTCAAGCGCAGTTCGGGCATGTCTGCAACGGTGCGTACGGACACCATGGCGACCTCCTGAGCCCTGGCCAGCGGCCGATTTGGAGAAATCTACAAAATAGCGGTTGTGCATGTCACGCGGATTCGTGTGTTCTCGCCGTAGCCCGCCCACCACTGCATTCTGTGTACTACGACACACACGTTCTCCAGGACGAGACAGGAGGCAGCCGGTGGATTTTCTCCGACCGGGGAGCTGGTCAGAGGCGCTGGAGTTGAAGGCGCAACGACCGGACGCGGTGCCGATCTCCGGTGGCACGGACGTGATGGTGGAGTTGAACTTCGACCACCGCCGCCCGGCTGCCCTGATCGACCTCAACCCCGTCACCGAGCTGACCGACTGGTCCGAAGCCGACGGCCGCATCCGTCTCGGCGCGGCCGTCCCCTATGCGCGCATCATCGACGAACTCGGCCGGAAACTCCCCGGCCTGGCGATGGCGAGCCGCACGGTCGGATCGCCGCAGATCCGCAATCGCGGCACGGTCGGCGGCAACCTCGGCTCGGCGTCCCCAGCCGGTGACACCCACCCGGTGCTACTCGCCACCGACGCCACCGTCGAGGTCGCGTCGACGCGCGGCACCCGGATGATCCCCGTCGCCGACTTCTACCTGGGCGTCAAGCGCAACGCACTCGATCCCGACGAGCTGATCGCCGCGGTGCACCTCGCGCCCGCCGATGGTCCGCAGCAGTTCGCCAAGGTCGGCACCCGCAACGCCATGGTCATCGCGGTCTGCTCGTTCGGCCTGAGCCTCTCCCCCGCGACCCGCAAGGTCGGCGCCGCGGTGGGCTCGTCGGCCCCGACGCCACGGCACGCGACCGAGGCCGAGGACTTCATCACCGGCGAACTCACGGATTTGTGGGATCGACCGAAACCGTTGGCGGACAACGTCGTCGACTACTTCGGCGACCTCGCGTCATCAGCGGCTTCACCCATCGACGACGTGCGCGGCAGCGCGGCCTACCGACGGCACGCGCTCGCCGTACTCGCCCGGCGCACGTTGCGCTGGGCCTGGACCGAATACCGGAGGGGCTGACGACATGCGGGTACGCGTGACGGTGAACGGCGAGGACCGCACCGCCGACGACGTGTGGGAGGGCGAGAGCCTGTTGTACCTGCTGCGCGAACGGCTCGGCCTTCCCGGTTCCAAGAACGCCTGTGAACAGGGCGAATGTGGCTCGTGCACGGTCTACCTCGACGACAGCCCGGTGTGTTCCTGCCTGGTCGCCGCCGGTCAGGCGCAGCACCGCGACGTGCGGACGGTCGAGGGACTGGCGCAGGGCGAGGCCCTCGACCCGGTCCAGGAGGCGTTCGTCGAGGCCGGCGCGGTGCAGTGCGGCTTCTGCAGCCCCGGTCTGATCGTGGCCGCGCACGACCTGCTGCACCGGGTGCCGAACCCGTCCGATCCGGAGATCCGCGAGGCGCTGGCCGGGAACCTGTGCCGCTGCACCGGTTACGAGAAGATCCTGGACGCGGTCCGGCTGGCAGGAAGGCGGATCAACGCATGAGCCGCATCGTCATCGAGAACGCCGCGATATCCACAATGGACGATGCACTGACCGAATACGCGTCCGGTCACATCGTCGTCGAGGACAACCGAATCCTTGCGGTAGGTGAAGGTCAGGCCCCCGCCGACCCGGCCGCGACGCATATCGACGCGCGCGGCTGCCTGGTCACGCCTGGTTTCGTCAACACCCACCACCACCTCTACCAGTGGGCGACGCGCGGCCACGCGCAGGACGCCACCCTGTTCCAATGGCTGGTCGCGCTGTACCCGGTGTGGGGCAGGCTCGACGCCGACATCACCAACGCGGCAGCGGCAGCGGGCATGGCCCGCCTCGCGCTGACCGGCTGCACCACCATCGCCGACCACCACTACGTCTTCCCCAGCGACGGCGGCGACCAGGTGTCCGCGCTGGTCGAGGCGGCCAACCGGATCGGTCCACGGCTGCACCTGGTGCGCGGTTCGATGGACCGGGGTGTCAGCAAGGGCGGTCTCCCGCCGGACCGGATCGTCGAGGACACCGAAGCCGCCCTGATCGCGACGGAAACCGCGATCAACACCCACCACGACCCGTCCCCCGACGCACGTATCCAGGTCGCCGTCGGCCCGTGCTCCCCGTTCTCGGTCACCCGGGAACTGATGACCGGCGCCGCCGAACTCGCTCGCCGCACCAGCACCCGCCTGCACACCCACCTCGCCGAAACCGTCGACGAAGAAGAACAGTGCCAACGCGAATTCGGCCGCAGCCCGGTCGAGTACGCCGCCGATCTCGGCTGGCTCGGCCCGGATGTCTGGCTAGGCCACGGCATCCACCTCAACGCAGAGGCCATCAAGGCGATCGCGAACAGCCAGACCGGCGTCGCGCACTGCCCCACGTCCAACGCGCGCATCGGCGCCGGCATGGCGCCCGTGCGCGAACTGCTCGACGCCGGGGTCGCGGTCGGGCTCGGCGCGGACGGTGCCGCGTCCAACGAATCCGGTGGCCTGGCAGAGGAAATGCACCAGGCCCTGATGATCGCCCGCCTGCGCGGCGGTCCGACTTCCCTGTCCGCCAGGCAAACCCTGTGGATGGCGACGGTCGGCGGCGCGCGCTGCCTTGGCAGGTCGGCGGATCTCGGCATGCTGCGCCCCGGGGCGCTCGCCGATCTCGCGGTCTGGCGCCTGGACGGCTTCGCGCACGCGGGCATCGCGGATCCGACAGCCGCGCTCGTCTTCGGCCCGCCAGCACCCCTCGAACTGCTGCTGGTCGACGGAAAACCCGTCGTCACCAACAACGAACTGCGCACCGCCGACGACGCCGAACTGGCCGAGGCGTTGCGCAAAGCCAGCACCCGGCTCGCGGAGGGAGCGGCATGACTCAGGAAACCGCCGTCACCAGCGGCGTTGCCGACGGGATCGGCACGAACGCCCGCCGCCCGGACGGACCGCTGAAGGCAAAAGGCCAGTTCGCGTACTCGTCGGACCTCTGGCACGAGGACATGATCTGGGGCGCGACCCTGCGCAGCCCGCACCCGTACGCGCACATCACCGGCATCGACCTCACCGAGGCGTTGAAGCTGCCCGGCGTCTACGCGGTTCTTACCCACCGCGACGTCCCCGGCACCAACCTCTACGGCCTCGAACACTCCGACCAGCCGGTGCTCGCCGTGGACACCGTGCGCTACCAGGGCGAACCAGTCGCGCTGGTGGGTGCCGACCACCCGGAAACCGCGCGCAGAGCGATAAAACTGATCAAGGTCGAGTACGACGTCCGCGAACCCCTCACCGACGCCGAAACCGCCGTCTCCGGCGAAGGACCGATCCTGCACCCCGGCGGCAACGTGGTCCGGCACGTCCCGATCCGCAAGGGCGATCCGAACGCGACCGCTGACATCGTGGTCAGTGGCGAGTACGAAGTCGGCATGCAGGACCAGGCGTTCCTCGGTCCCGAATCCGGTCTCGCGGTGCCCGCCGAGGACGGCAGCATCGACCTCTACGTCGCCACCCAGTGGCTGCACGTCGACCAGCGCCAAGTGGCAGCAGCGCTCGGCCTCCCGATATCGAAGGTCCGGCTCACGCTCGCGGGCGTCGGCGGCGCGTTCGGCGGCCGGGAAGACCTCTCCATGCAGGTGCACTCCTGTCTGCTCGCGCTGCATGTGGGCAAACCGGTGAAGATGGTCTACAACCGCGAGGAGTCGTTCTTCGGCCACGTGCACCGGCACCCGGCCAAGCTCTACTACGAGCACGGCGTGACCAGCGCGGGCAAACTCGTCTACCTCAAGGCGAAGATCTACCTCGACGGCGGCGCCTACGCGTCCAGCACCGGCGCGGTCGTCGCCAACGCCGCCACCCTCGGCGCGGGCCCCTACGACATTCCCAACGTGAACATCGACTGCTGGGGCACCTACACCAACAACCCGCCCTGCGGTGCGATGCGCGGTTTCGGCGCGGTGCAGGCGGGTTTCGCTTACGAGTCCCAAATGGACAAAATAGCGGCCACGCTCGGCATGCACCCGGTCGAGTTCCGCGCGCGCAACGCGATGGCCGAGGGCAGCGTCATGCCCACCGGGCAGCTCGTCGACGCGCCCGCGCCGGTCGTCGAACTGCTCGACCGGGTCCGCAGGAAGCCGATGCCCGCCCCGTTGCCCGCCGATCCCGACATCCGCCAGCTCCCCGGCGGCGTCTCGAACACCACGCACGGCGAAGGCGTGGTGCGCGGCATCGGTTACGCGGTCGGCATCAAGAACGTCTGTTTCTCCGAAGGCTTCGACGACTATTCGACCGCGCGGCTGCGCATCGAGGTCATCGCGGACGAGCCGGTGGCCACCGTGCACACGGCAGCGGCCGAGGTCGGCCAAGGCCTGATCACCATCGAGCAGCAGATCATCCGCTCCGAGCTCGGCATCCACCGCGTCACCGTGCATCCCACCGACACCTCGGTCGGCAACGGCGGATCGACATCGGCGTCCCGCCAGACCTATGTCACCGGCGGTGCGGTGAAAGCCGCCTGCGAAGCCGTCCGCGCCTCGCTGCTCACCCTCGCCGCCCGGCGCTACAACCTGCCGCGCCGCGACCTGACCCTGGTGGACGGCAAGCTGGTCTCGGACACCTCCGGCGTGCTCGCGGATCTGGTCGACGTGCTCAGCACCGAAGTCGTCGAGGAAACCGTCGAATGGCGACACCGCAGCACCGAGCCGATCGACCCGGTCACCGGCCAGGGCAACGCGCACGTGCAGTACGGCTTCGCCGCGCACCGCGCCATCGTCGACGTGGACACCGAACTCGGCCTGGTCCGGGTGGTTCAGCTCGACTGCGCGCAGGACGTCGGCAAAGCCATGAACCCGCAAGCGGTCCTCGGCCAGATCCAGGGCGGTTCGGCGCAGGGGCTCGGACTCGCGGTCATGGAGGAGATCCAGATCGTCGACGGGAAGATCCGCAACCCGTCCTTCACCGACTACCTGATCCCCACCATCCTGGACATGCCGCCGATGGACATCGACGTCCTGGAAAACCCCGATCCCCACGCGCCCTACGGTCTGCGCGGTGTCGGCGAACCCCCGACCATCTCCTCGACCCCGGCCATCGTCGCCGCGATCCGCGCCGCGACCGGCCTCGCGCTCACCAGAACCCCCGTTCGCCCCGAACACATCACCGGAACGTAGGAGGCATTCCCGTGTCAACAGAGCAGGACTGGCTGCGCATGGCCGTCGACCTCGCCTCGGAGAACGTGGCGCTCGGCGGTGGCCCGTTCGGCGCGGTCGTCGTCCGGGCCGGTGAGGTCGTCGCGACCGGGGTGAACCAGGTGACCAGCGACCTCGACCCCACCGCACACGCCGAAGTGGTCGCGATCCGCACGGCATGTCGCAGGCTCGGCGACTTCAAGCTCACCGGCTGCCTGCTGCTGTCCTCGTGCGAACCGTGCCCGATGTGCATGGCGACCGCGATGTGGGCGCACCTGGACCGCGTGCTCTACGCGGCCGACCGCGACGACGCCGCCCGCGCCGGCTTCAACGACCGCGACTTCTACGAACTGTTCGACAAGCCAAGGGAAAGCTGGTCCATGACCGTGGCCCAGCTGTCCCAGGTAGACGGAACGACCCCGTTCGACCGCTGGCTCGCGCAACCCAACCGCGTCGAGTACTGACTCGTCGCGTTGACCACCCGGTGCTGACCGGAGCACCGCAAAAGCCAACACCGTCCCGACCAGGGCCCGCACCATCGAGGTGCCGGGCTCTGGTCGAGCACGCCCACCGGCATGGGAGGACGCTCGTGACCCGTCTGCTCGAACCCACCTCGACCACCACAACCACGGCATCTCCGCTCGAACGAATGTTCCGCCTCCGCTCCCGGGGCAGCACCGTCGGCCGCGAACTGCGCGGTGGTCTCACCACCTTCGTGGCCATGTCCTACATCGTGCTGCTGAACCCGCTGATCCTCGGTGGCAGCGCCGACATCACCGGCGCCAAACTCAGCACCACCTCGCTCACCACGGCAACCGCGCTCGCCGCCGCGGTCATGACCGTCCTGATGGGACTCATCGGCAACGCGCCGCTCGCGCTCGCCGCCGGTCTCGGCGTCAACGGCATCGTCGCCTACCAACTCGCCCCCGCGATGACCTGGCCGGAAGCCTTCGGCCTGGTGATCCTGGAAGGCCTCTGCATCGTCGTGATGGCGGTCAGCGGCGTCCGCGAACGCATCATGAACGCCATCCCCGCGCCGATCAAAATCGCGATCACCGTGGGCATCGGCCTCTACATCGCGCTCGTCGGCCTGGTCAGCGCCGGTTTCGTGACCAGGACCCCGGATGCCGCTGGCACCGATGTGCCGGTCCGGATGGGCGTCGACGGGCACCTCGCCGGGCTGCCGATCGCGGTGTTCTGCGTCGGTCTGCTGCTGATGATCGTCCTGGTCGCCCGCAAGGTCCCCGGCGCGATCCTGATCAGCATCCTCACCGCGACCGTGCTGGCGGTCGTGCTGAACTCCGCGTTCCACCCGAAAGACTGGGGCCTGATCACCCCTGCGCTGCCCGCGCACATCATCGCCGCCCCCGATTTCGCGTTGTTCGGGCACGTCAACCTCTTCGGCGGCTTCGCGTCAGCCGGTCCGATCCAGGCCGTGGTGTTCCTGTTCACGCTGGTGCTGTCCGGCTTCTTCGATGCGATGGGCACCATCACCGGTGTGTCGGCGGAGGCCGGTCTCACCGACAAGAACGGGAAAGTCAAAGGGATGGGCCGCATCCTGCTGGTGGACGGCACCGGCGCCATCGCGGGTGGACTCACCGGTTCGGCCCCGAACACGGTGTTCCTCGAATCCGCCGCAGGCGTCGGCGAAGGCGCGCGAACCGGCCTGGCCAGCATCGTCACCGGCGGCCTGTTCGCGATCACCCTCCTGTTGACTCCGCTCGCCGCCATCGTTCCCGCGCAAGCCGCCGCGCCCGCACTGGTCGTGGTCGGCGGCATGATGATGGCGCAATGCCGGTCGATCCCCTGGAACGACACGGATTACCTGATCCCGATCTTCCTCACCATCATCCTCATCCCGTTCACCTACTCCATCACCAACGGCATCGGCGCCGGTCTGATCGCATTCGTCGCGGTGAAAACCTGCCGGGGCCGTTGGCGGGAAGCCGGCTGGCTGGTGACGATCATCGCCCTGCTGTTCGTCGTCTACTTCGCCATCAATGCCATCAAACCCCTCTTCTAGGAGGTCGCCGTGCCTTTCATCTTCCTGAACGGCTCAGCCATGCAGGGTGGTCCCCTGCATGACCAACTCCGCGGCGCGCCGCTGGTTCGTCGAGCCCGTACCGCCGCCAAATACCAGTTCTTCTCGGTAGCCAACCGGTTCCCCGCCATGCACCCGGCGCCGCACAACGGACACCGGGTACACGGCGAGGTCTACGACATCCCCCTGGAAACCCTGCACAACCACCTGTTGCCTGCCGAGCCGGAGGAGCTGGAGCTCGGCACCATCGAACTCGCCGACGGCACCGCCTGCCTGGCTACTCTGCTCCGCCAGGAGCACCTCGACTCCGCCAGCCTCATCGACATCTCGCCGATCGGCGACTGGCCCGCCTACCTCGCTACGCTGTGACGCTCTGCCGGTTGAACGAAGGCCAGCAGGTCCGCGTTCAACCGGTCCCGATGCGTCCACATCAGACCGTGCGGTGCGTTCTCGTACACGATCAACTCGCTGCCCGGAATGAGCTCTGCCTGCCGACGCCCGGACATCTCGATCGGCGTCGACACATCCGAGTCGCCGTGCACGATCAAGGTCGGCACCGTGATCTTGGTCAGCTCCGCGCGGAGGTCGGTACCGACAATGGTCTTGTTGCATTCGAGATGCGCGTGGAGCGTGGTCCGCAACATGTCCGCGATCCCTTGCCGCACCAGTGCGTCCGACACCTCGCAGCCCGGCAGCCCGGCGCCGGTGAAAGGCGGCGCCAGCTCCACCAACCACTGCGCGAAGTCCTGCTTCCACCGCTCCCGCAGCGCCGCTGCTTGTTCGGGGGTGGCCCCGTTCGGGTTGTCCTCGGTCTTGGCCGGGAACGGCAAGGTGGTCGCCACCAGCACGATCTTCGCCACCCGCGCCGAGCCATACCGGCTCAGACAGCGAACAACCTCTCCGCCCGCCATGGAATGCGCGACCAGCACGGCGTCCCGCACATCGTGGAACTCCAGCACCGCGGCAAGGTCACCTGCCAACGTGTCGTAGTCGTAGCCGGTGCCCGGATCATCCGAGCGACCGTGACCGCGTCTGTCGTAGCCGATCGTGCGGAACCCGTTGTCCGCGAGGAAAACCCGCTGGTAGTCCCACATCGTCGAACTCATCCCGGCGCCGGCCAGCATGACCACCGGCCGCCCCTCGCCCCATGCGGACGTGAACAGCGAATTTCCGCCTACCCCAGTGACAGCTGGCATGGTCTCGTCCCCTCAAGCCGGAATCGGGCCGAAGAAACCGACCATGCGCACGAGTCGGCCCTGGTCGTCGATCTCGCCAACGTCGGTCCCGGCGACCGCGACGGTGCCGTCCGGCGTCACCAGCTCCCACGCGACGCGCAGCTGGTCGTGGTGGGTGTCGACCGCGCTGACCCGCCGGAACTTGCAGCCGGGGAACTGGCCGTGCGCCGCTGCGATCATGTCGCTGATGCCCTGGTGGCCCTCGCCGGTCAGCGGCGGGTCGATCAGGCGCCCCGCCGGCGCCCAGACCTGCTCGATGAGCTCCGCGCGCCGCGGCGCGCCGGTCTCGTTCCACGCGGCGAAATAGGTGTCGATGGTGCTGGTCAGGTCACTCACGGTGTCCTCCTGGTTGATGTCCTCGCTCATTGCGACGAGATCAACCCTGACGCACCACCGACACGAAAGCGATTACCTCACAGGTAACTCTGTGACCTCGGCAAAGCGCGACGCCACCGTTGCGCCAGTTCGCTCGCTGCTTCCTCGGTGAGCCGCCCGTACACCCGGACCCGGCCGATGCCGCCGTCCGGGAAGATGTCCAGCCGTATCTGCTCGATCGCCTGCTCGACGTCGACC
The DNA here is from genome assembly GCA_036494465.1 of Pseudonocardiaceae bacterium. Taxonomy (GTDB): domain Bacteria; phylum Actinomycetota; class Actinomycetes; order Mycobacteriales; family Pseudonocardiaceae; genus CAJCJE01. The sequence continues at coordinate 63,306 of DASXOJ010000271.1, read as the reverse complement.
CGGAATCGGTGCGAGGTATCCGGTTGCAAGCGCTGCTCGGCCAGGATCGGTACCCATTCCCCGTCGGCCAAACCGCTCAGCGACACCCGATCCGGCGCGTTTCCCTTGTAGTGCGTTGTGTCGATTTCCACCACACGCGGAACCGCTTTCGCCGCCAACCGGATGATCGCCCAGTCGTGCCCGTCGTCGCGGCGCCGCGCGCTTTCCCAGCCGTCGGCCATGAAACGCGATTCGCCGGGCTGCAACATGTTGTTCGGCGGCGAGAAGAACCAGTCGCTGCACTCGATCACCGTGCCACCGTTGCTCAACGCGGCCAGGTCGAGCGGCACATCGGTCAGCCAGCGCGGGTCCGGCACCGCCTCGCCGTGCACGCGCAGGCGCGCCACGCCGCCATCCGGGAAGATCTTCAACCGGATGTGCGTGTACCGCGTCGAACCGTCGACGGTGAACACGTTCTTGCTGTCGCCGCGCAGTTCGGCGTGATCGACGATCGTTTCCCAGTCCGCGTCGACCAGTTCGGCGACGTCCGGGTATCCGTCGACCCCGCACCCTTCGACCGTGGCGAACGGCGGGAAGTTGCCTTTGAAAAAGGCGGTGTCGACGACAATCACCTTGGGAATTCCGGGAATTCCGAGCCGGCTGATGACCCAGTCGTGATCACCGGATTCGCGCCGCCTGCGCCGCGTCTCCCAGCCGTCGTACTCCTGGCCCTTGTTAGTGAACGTCAACGGGCGGAAGACCGGCTCCTCGGGCTTGATCAGGTTCTCCCGCTCGGCGAAGAACTCGTCGTTGGCCGCCAGCACGCTGCCGCCGACCCGGCGCGAGGCCAGATCGGGCAGTTGGGCCAGGAGCTCGTCCTCGGTCATCAGGTTCCCTTCCGCGACAACAGTTCGCCGATCGGCTCGTCACCGGTGATTCGCCTGCCCCGCAACCAGGTCTGGCGCACAACTCCGGCGAGCGGCCGGTCGTGATAGGCGCTGACCGGGTTGCGATGCGCGAGCTTCCGGACGTCCACCACGAAGGCATCGTCCGGTGCGAAGACGCAGAAGTCCGCGTCCGCGCCGACCTCGATCCGCCCTTTGTTCGTCAGCCCGACCAGATCCGCGGGCCCCTTCGCCAGCCATCCGACCACATCGGACAGTTCGAAGCCACGTTGCCTGGCCTGCGTCCAGATCGCGGACAGGCCCAGTTGCAAACCGGCGATGCCACCCCAGGCCAACCCGAAGTCCCCCACGTCGAAGCGCTTCAGATCCGGCGTGCACGGCGAGTGATCGCTGACGATGCAGTCGATGACGCCTTCTCGGAGAGCCGCCCAGAGCAGTTCCCGGTTGGCGGCTTCGCGGATAGGCGGGCAGCACTTGAACTCGGTCGCGCTGTCCGGGATCTCCTCGGCGCAGAACGTGAGGTAATGCGGGCACGTCTCCACGGTCAGCGCGACCCCTCGGCTGCGCGCGTCCGCGATCATGTCGAGCGCCTCGGCACTGGACAGGTGCAGGATGTGCGCCCGCGCCCCGAACCGCTCGGCCAGCTCGATGATCTCCGCGATCGCGACGTTCTCCGCCGCTGCCGGTCGCGACGCGAGAAAATCCGCGTAGCGCCGACCGTGCGCGGGTGGCGCGGCGGCGATCGTCTTCGCGTCCTCGGCGTGCACGATCAGCATCGCGTCCAGGCGCGCGATCTCCGCCATGGTCTCGGTGAGCGCGGCATGGTCCAGGTGGCCGAACTCGTCGACACCCGAGTGCAGCAGGAACCCTTTGAACCCGAACACGCCTTTTTCGGCCAGCGCCGCCAGTTCGCTGAGGTTGCCGCCTACCGCTCCGCCCCAGAACCCGACATCGACGTGCACCCGCCCGCGCGCGGCTGCTTGCTTTGCCGCGAGCGCGGAACTGTCGATGGTCGGTGGGATGCTGTTCAGCGGCATGTCGATCACGGTGGTCACGCCGCCTGCCGCTGCCGCGCGCGTCGCGCTCTCGAAGCCTTCCCATTCGGTGCGGCCGGGCTCGTTGATGTGCACGTGGCTGTCGACAAGGCCGGGCAGCAGCACCTCGTCCTCGGCGAGGTCGATCTGCTGTGCCGCGGGTCCAGTTTCGCCGATGGACACGATGCGGCCGTCGCGGACGCCGATCGTCGCCGGGCGCATGCCGGTCGTGGTGACCGCGCGATGCGCGCGGATCAGGAGGTCGAGCATCACGCCCCCAGCCAGTCCCGCGCGATGCGCGCGCCGACCTGCCGCACGAGTTGCCTGGCGTTCGCCATGCTGCGCGTCGGGTCGGGTTCGAGGTCGCTGAGCGGGTACGCGGCGGCGATGTCCGCTTCGCCGAGTCGCTCGGCCGACAGCAGACAGCGTCCGGCCACCGCGACCACCGGTATCCCCGCCGCGCGGGCGGCCACTCCCGCTGGCGCCTTGCCATGCAGGGTCTGTTCGTCCAGTGAGCCCTCGCCGGTGATCACCAGCCGCGCACCGGCAAGTTGTTCGTCGAAGCCGACCAGTTCCAGCAACAATTCGATCCCCGGTCGCCGCTGTGCGCCAAGCCCCGCCAGTGCCGCATAGCCGATGCCGCCCGCTGCGCCTGCGCCTGGCGTATCGGCCATGTCTCGGCCGGTCGCAGTGCCGAGGACCTTCGCCCAGCGCGCCAGCCCGCTCTGTAGTTGCCCGACCTGCGTCGGATCCGCGCCCTTCTGCGGTCCGAACGTCGTGGCGGCGCCGTCCTTGCCGAGCAGCGGATTGTCGACGTCGCAGGCGAGCACGATGTCCGCGCCGACCAGTCGACCATCCATAGTGGACGTATCGATGGTCGCGACGTCGGCCAGTGCTCCGCCGCCATGCGGCAGCGCGACCCCGGCCGCGTCGAACACGCCTGCGCCGAGCGCCTGCAACATCCCGGCGCCGCCGTCGGTGCTCGCGCTGCCGCCGACCCCCAGCACGATCGTGCGGCAACCCGCCGCCAGCGCGGCGCGAACCAGCTCGCCCGCGCCGAAACTGGTCGCGGTCATCGGCGCGAGCCGCCCGCCCGGCAACCGCACCAACCCGCACGCGGCCGCCGTCTCCACCACGGCGACGCCGTCCCGCACCGCGATTACCGCGTCGAGGGGCGCGCCGGTCGGGCCGTGCGCGGACACGTCGAGCCGGGTGAAGCCCGCCGCCAGCGCCGCGTCCACGGTGCCGTCGCCGCCATCGGCGACCGGCACCGCGCGCACCACCTGCTTCGGCAGTACGTCGTGGATGCCATCGGCGATCGCGGTCGCGACCTGCTCGGCGGTCTGCGAGCCCTTGAACTTGTCCGGTGCGACGAGCACGTGCGCTTCAGCGATGGTCGTCCTCCTTGGTCGGGCGCCGCGGGTTCGCGTCGGCTGCTCTCATTCAACAACGCCCCCATTCAACAACGCCCGATCGGCGGGTGCGCCTAACACGCACCCGCCGATCCGCAAATCGCTCATCCACAGCCCCCAGCCGCCCGGCGAGTTATCCACAGCGCCGCCGCCGCGCCTTGCTTCGGCGGCGCGCGCGGTTAGGCTGAGCGGGGGTCGCCCCCCAGGGAGTGGTGGGGGATGGATTGGGGGGTGAAGGAAATTCGCGAACTTGGGAAATGGGCCTGAGCTGGGTGGATGCCGTCGGCTCGGTCAGCCTGCTGGGGTCAGGTCGGCTTCGGGCAGGGGCTCGAATTCGTTGATCGCGTCGATCGACGCGCCCATGGACGCGTTGGCTTCGCGGTCGACCATGATCTCCACGAGCACCGGGCGGCCGATCCGCTCCGCTTCCTTCCTGGCCCATTCGATCGTCGGCGCGATCTCGCCCGGCTGCGTCACGCGCCGCCCCGCGCACCCGTACGCCTCCATCACCTTGACGTTGTCGGTGCCGTTGTCGTCGTAGTGGATGTCGACCTGGTAGTTCATGCCATACCCGGTCTCGGCCTGCCGGATCAGCCCGAGGTACTCGTTGTTGATCATGACGATCACGAATGGCGTGTTGTACTGGGCGGCGACAGCCAGCTCCTCGACCAGGAACTGGAACGAGTAGTCGCCGACGACCGCGACGACCTCCGCTTCCGGGCGCGCGGATTTCACGCCGATCGCGGCCGGGATCTCCCAGCCGAGCGGGCCCGCCTGACCGCAGACCTGGTAGTGCCTTGGCAGGAACGCGCGCTGGAACTGGCCGGACCAGATCTGGTAGAGCCCGATCGCGGTGACGAAGTACGTCTGTTCGGAGAACACCTCGTTGAGTTCCTTGAACACCCTGGGCGCCTTGATCGGCACGGTGTCGAAGTCCTCGCGCCTGCCGAGCGTGCCTTTGAGTTCGCCGACGCGCGCGGTCCACTGGGGCCGGGCCGAGACGCGGTGCGACTTGGCGAGCTCCAGCAGGGCGTCCAGGAACTCGCCGGTGTCGGAGACGATGCCGAGGTCGGGTCCGAAGACCTTGCCGAGCTGGGTCGGTTCGATGTCGACGTGGATGAACTTGCGGTCGCCGCGATACACCGACAGGTCGCCGGTGTGCCGGTCGCCGAAGCGCGCGCCGAGCGCGAGCACGACGTCCGACTCCAGGAAGGTCGCGTTCGCCCACCGTTGCTGGGTCTGGATGCCGGTGATACCGGCGAACAGTTCGTGGTCTTCGCGGAACGAGCCCTTGCCCATCAACGTGACCTGGACCGGAATGTCCAGGTGTTCGGCGAGCAGCCGCAGCTTCTCGCTCGCTTCACCGAGCACGACGCCACCGCCCGCGAGGATCAACGGACGCTCGGCGGTGAGCAGCATGTCCAGTGCGCGCTGCACGCGTGGCAGGTGCGGGGTGACGGCAGGCACGGGCAGCCGTGCGTCGATCTCGCTGTCCCATTCGATTTCCTGCTTCTGCACGTCCAGCGGGAGGTCGATGAGCACGGGTCCGGGGCGGCCGGACCGGGCGATGCGGAAGGCTTCGCGGAAGATCCACGGTGCCTGCTCGGCCTTGTGCACCTGGACGGCCCATTTCGTGACCGGCTTGGCGATTTCCACGATGTCGACGGCCTGGAACGCTTCCTCGTGCAGTTTCGTCGACACTGCCTGGCCGGTGATGCACAGGATCGGCACGGAGTCCGCCTGCGCGGTGTAGAGACCGGTGATCATGTTCGTGCCGGCCGGGCCGGACGTGCCGATCGCGACCCCGACGTTGCCGGTGGTGCGCGACCAGCCGTCGGCCATGTGCGTCGCGCCTTCCTCGTGCCGGACGATCAGGTGCCGCATCTCGCTGTCCTGCATTGCCGCATAGAGCGGCAGGATCGCCGCGCCGGGACAGCCGAACGTGACGTCGACGCCTTCGGACAACAGGATGTCGACGACGGCCCGCATGACGGGGATTCGAGGCATGGCAGACGCCTTCCTTACAGACGAGCGCTATCGACCGGAGAGCGCTTCGATGACTTTGAGCAGTGCGGAGTGGTCGAGCGAGCCGAAGCCCATCGACCGCGCGGCCGCCATCAGCTGGGCGATCAGCCCGGTGACCGGCAGCGCGACATCGGCTGACCGTGCGGCTGCGGTCGCGATGCCCATGTCCTTGTGGTGCAGGTCGATGCGGAAGCCGGGGGTGAACTGGCGAGCGAGCATCGATTCGCGTTTGAGGTCGAGGATGCGGCTGGCGGCGAGGCCGCCGGCGAGCACGTCGAGACCGGCTTTGGCGTCCACTCCGGACGCTTCGAGCAGCACGATCGCCTCGCTGACCAGTGCGAAGGTGCCTGCGACGACGAGTTGGTTGGCCGCTTTGACGGTCTGGCCAGCGCCGTGCGGGCCGACGTGCACGATGGTCTTGCCGACCGCGTCGAGGATCGGTTGCGCGGCAGCGAAATCCTCGGCGCTGCCACCGACCATGATGGACAGTGTGCCTTGTTTGGCGCCCGCTTCCCCGCCGGATACCGGGGCGTCCAGCACGCGGATGTCGCGTTCGGCGGCGGCCGTCGCGATCGCGGTGGAGCTTTCCGGGCGGATGGTGCTCATGTCGATCAGCAACGTGCCGGGGCGGGCCGAGGCGAGCACGCCCTTGTCGCCGAGCACCACGTGTTCGACCTCGGGGTGGTTGGGCAGCATGGTGATCACGACGTCGACGTCGGCCACCGCGTCGGCGATGTCGACCGCGACGCGCCCGCCCGCCGCGCTGAGCCGGGGGCCCCATTCGCTGCCCAGCGAGAACCCGGCGACCTGGTTGCCCGCTGCGATCAGGTGTTCGGCCATGGGGCCGCCCATGATGCCGAGTCCGATGAATCCGATGGTTGTCATGTCCTACTCCTCCACCGTGTTGGCTGACATCCGCGTCGAACCAACCCATCCGAAGCTGTCCGTGCTGCGCACCGTCGGCTTGTACTCGGCGGCGACGTAGCCGTCGTAACCGTTGGCGGCGAGTGCCTCGAGCCAGTCGTCGAGGGGTAGGTCGCCGCTGCCGGGTTCACCGCGACCGGGCGCGTCCGCGATCTGCACGTGCGCGATCCGGTCGGTGTGCTTGGTGATGGCCTCGGCGACGTCGTCCCCGTTGACGGCGAGGTGGTAGAGGTCGGCGAGCAGGCCGATGTTGGGCGCGCCGACGTTGTCCAGCACGGTGATGACGTCGGCCGCGGTGCGCAGCGGATAGCTGGGGATGCCGCTGACCGGTTCGAGCAGGACGGTCGCGCCGATGTCCGCGACGGCCTTGGCGGCGTAGCGCAGTGCGCCGAGCGCGACGGCGTCCTGTTCGGAGGCGGATGCCGCGTCGATGCGGTTGCCGTACAGGGCGTTGAACGCGGGGCAGTGCAGCACTCGCCCGATCTCGACGGCGAGGTCGACGCCTGCCTTGAACTCGTCGACCCGGCGCGGCAGCGACACGACGCCGCGCTCCCCCGCCGCGAGGTCACCGGCGAAGAAGTTGAGCCCCACGAGTCGCACGTCGGCGTCGGTGATCGCGGCGACGAAGGCGTTCACCTCGGTGGCGCGGGGCGTTGCCGTGCTGAACGGCCACCAGAACTCGACCGCGTCGAAGCCTGCCGCTTTGGCGGCGGCCGGGCGGTCGAGCAGGTCCAGCTCGGTGAACAGGATGGACAGGTTCACCGCGTAGCGGAGGTTGTGGCCACGCACGATCGCTCCTCGTCCTGATCTCGATCAAATTTCGTATCGTGGAAGTATTTTTCCGTATGTCGATAGAGTAGCTGGTGCGATCGAGAGGGTCAATGCGCCGAAATCCGGTGTTGACACGGTGACTGAGCCGCTCGTACGGTCGGCCAGCGGAAGGAAACTTCCGCGATGTAGAAAAGGTCAGGTGCGTATGCCGGTGCTCGACGACTCCGCGGCAACGAACTCGCTGGACATGCGGCGGTTCAACGGACTACCGGCCGACGAACTGCGACCGCTGCTGCTGCGCTGCGTCGCCGTGCCGCGCTGGGCGAACGCCCTGGTCGAGCGCCGACCGTATGCCGAGTTCGCCGAACTGCTCGACGCGGCCAGCGAACTGACCACCGGCCTGACCGACGACGAGGTGCAGCTGGCGCTCGCCGACCACCCCAAGATCGGCCAGCGGACGAACTCCGCCTGGTCCCGGTCTGAGCAGTCCGGTGTGGATGATCGCGACGCCGAACGGTTGCGGGCCGGGAACGTGGCCTACGAACAGCGGTTCGGGCACATCTACCTGGTGTGCGCGACCGGCCGCGGCAGTGCGGACATGTTCGCCGATCTCACCGCGCGACTGGCCAACGATCCGGTCACCGAACTCGGCGTGGTTCGCGTCGAACTCGGCAAGATCGCGGCGCTGCGGCTGCGGCGCGTCGTCGCGAACGAATAATGTAGTCGCGACAACAACCAGCGGTCTGGGAGGAAATGTGACCAGCGCGATCACCACCCACGTCCTGGACACCGCGCTCGGCCGGCCGGCAGCCGGGGTCTCCGTCCGGCTCGAACAGGCCGGCTCCGACGGCTGGACGGTGCTGGGCGAGGGCAGCACCGACGCCGATGGCCGGATCCGCGAGATCGGACCGGCGCACGTCCCGTCGGGCACCTACCGGTTCACCTTCGACACCGGCGGCTATTTCGCCACTGACGGGCGAGCGACCTTCTTTCCCGAAGTCACCATCACTTTTTCGGTCACCGAACCGGAAAGTCATTACCACGTCCCGATTCTGTTGTCCCCCTTCTCCGTGTCGACCTATCGAGGAAGCTGATCTCCGATGGCCATCACGCTCGGCGCCAACCAGTACGGCAAGGCGGAAACCCGACTCGTCACCGTCCGCAGGGACGGCGACACCCACCACCTGACCGACCTCAACGTGAGCATCGCGCTGCGCGGCGACCTCGCCGCGTCGCACCTGGTCGGCGACAACAGCCACGTCGTCCCGACCGATACCCAGAAGAACACGGTGTTCGCCTTCGCCAAACAGGCGCCGGTCGGCGAGATCGAGGACTTCGCGCTGCGGCTGGGCAGGCACTTCGTCGGCTCGTTCGACTACATCACCGGGGCGCGCGTGCTCGTCGACTCCTACGGGTGGACCCGGATCCCGGTCGACGGCCAGCCGCACCCGCACTCGTTCTTCCGTACCTCGGACGAGAAGCGCACGACCGCGGTGACTGTGCAGGACGACCAGGCGTGGGTGGTGTCCGGGCTGCGCGATCTGATCGTGCTCAAGTCGACCGGTTCGGAGTTCCACGGCTACCCGAAGGATCGCTACACGACGCTGCCGGAAACGACCGACCGCGTTCTGGCGACCGCGGTGACCGCGCGCTGGCGCTTCGCGCACCTGGACGTGGACTGGGCCAAGAGCTTCGATTCGGTGCGCGCCACGCTGCTCGCGGCGTTCGCGAACAAGCACAGTCTTGCCCTGCAACAGACCCTCTACGCGATGGGCGAGGCGGTGCTGGAAACGCATCCGGACATCGCCGAGGTGCGGCTGTCGCTGCCGAACAAGCACCACTTCACCGTCGACCTCTCGGCGTTCGAACTGGCGAACGAGAACGAGGTCTTCTTCGCGGCGGACCGGCCGTACGGTCTGATCGAGGGCACCGTGCTCCGCGACGACGCGCCGGAGGAGGGCCTGGCCTGGCACACCCTGTCCGCGTTCTGAGTGGAGGTGACGGCGCGGTGACGGCCGCGATGGAAACATCGCGGCAATCACCATGTCGTACCGTTCCGGTCGGGACGGACGAAGCCGGGGAGTAGCCGATGACCAGGACGACAGCGCCCGCCAGTGGGGGCGCGGCCGGCACGGGTTCGGTCGACGAGCGGGTGCCGCCGGGGCGACTGCTGCTGCTCGGCGTGCAGCACGTGCTGGCCATGTACACCGGGTGCGTGACCGTGCCGCTGGTGTTCGGCGCGGCGGCGGGGCTGAGCACGTCGACCGTCGGTCTGCTGATCGACGCGGATCTGCTGGTCGCCGGTGTGATCACGCTGATCCAGTCGCTCGGTATCGGCAAACTGCTCGGTGTCCGGCTGCCGGTGGTGGCCGGGGCGACGTTCACCGCGCTGACGCCGATGATCCTGATCGCCAAGCAGTACGGGCTGCCCGCCGTCTACGGGTCGATGATCGCGGCGGGCGTGTTCGGCCTGCTGGTGGCGGTCCCGTTCGCGCGGGCGATCCGGTTCTTTCCACCGCTGGTCAGCGGCGTTGTCATCGTGGTCATCGGGTTGTCGCTGATCGGCGTCGCGGCCGGGTTGATCGCGGGGCAGGATCCGGGCGCGAAGGACTACGCGACGCCCAGTCATCTCGCGCTGGCGCTGGGCATCGTCGCGCTCATCGTGGTGGTCAACCGGTTCAACCGGGGCTTTCTCGCCCAGATCGCGGTCCTGCTCGGACTGATCGTGGGGACCCTGGTCGCGATTCCGATGGGGCTCACCGACTTCTCCTCGGTCGGCGGCGCGCACGTCTTCGGCATCACCGCTCCCCTGCACTTCGGCGCACCGCAGTTCCCGATCGCGGCGGTCATTTCGATGTGTGTGGTGATGCTGGTGACGTTCACCGAGTCGACCGCGAGCATGATCGCGGTGTCCGAGATGACCGGCAAGCAGCTGTCCACAATGGACTTTGCGCGCGGCCTCGCGACCGAGGGTGTGTCCAGCGTGCTCGGTGGCCTGATGAACAGCTTCATGGACACGCTGTTCGGTCAGAACGTCGGCCTGGTGCAGATGACCCGGGTGCGCAGCAGGTACGTGACCGCGGTGACCGGCGGCGTGCTGGTGGTGCTCGGCCTGATCCCGAAACTGGGCGCGGTGGTGGCGTCGCTGCCGTCACCGGTGATCGGCGCGGCCGGGCTGGTGATGTTCGCGATGGTGACCACGATCGGCATCAACACGTTGCGCAAGGTCGAGTTCAGCGGCAACAACAACCTGCTGATCGTGGCGATCTCGGTCGGCATCGGCATGCTGCCGGTGGTCGCGCCGAGCATCTACCAGCACCTGCCGACCTGGGTGCAGATCATCGCGGGCAGCGCGATCACCAGTGCGGTGATCGTCGCGTTCGGGCTCAACCTGTTGTTCAACCACACCGGAGGGCGCCGACCGGCGGACAAGCCCGACCTCGGTTAGCATCGCCGCGTGCTTGACCAGGACACCCGCGTTCTCGCCCAAGGCATCCTGACCCGGCGAATGCTGATCACCGCGATCGTCGCCGTGCTCACGCTGGTCGCCGCCTACGTGGGCTTCGTGCTTACCCCGGGCGGCCAGAGATTCGAGAACGCGGCGCTGGCCGGGGCCGAGCAGGCCGACCCCGCCGACCGCGCCGACGCGCTGGCCAGTCTGGCCCGGATCAGTGTCTACTCATTGGCCGTCGCCGTGGCGATCGTGTTCGTCATCGGGCTGCTGCGGCGCCGGATCGACCTGGCGATCGCCGGGGTGGGCGTGGTCGCGGTCGCGCTGGGCGTCACCGAGGTGCTCAAGCGCTACCTGCTCCCCCGGCCCGAGCTGATCGCGCACGATCCGCGCATCGCGCACAACAGTTTTCCCAGTGGGCACACCACGATCGCCATGTCCGTCCTTTTCGGACTGTTGATCGTGGTGCCCTACCGGTGGCGCGGGTTCGCGTTGTTCGTCAGCGTGTTCTACGCGGTCGGCATCGGCGAGGAGACGGTGACCGCGCAGTGGCACCGCCTCAGCGACACCATCGGCGGCGACATGGTCGCGTTGCTGGTCGGCTGCCTGGCCATGGCGTTCATCGCGCACCGGTCCGGGGTGACGCGGGTGCCGCGACGGCGGTTCAGCCCCCGGTTGATCTTCGTCGTGCTGCCGGTCGCGATCGCGGCGGTCGGCACGTTGGTGCTCGGTCTGTTCCTGGGGTTCGCCGGTCTGCCGCAGAACCAGGTGGGCACCAGCGACTACGACTGGATGGCGTACCTGGTCGCGCAGTCGGTGGCCTCCGGGCTCAGCGGCCTGACCGCGTTGGTGTACCTGGGTTTGCTGCGCCGCGTGTCGCTGGGTTCGACGCCCTCAGAGCAGCGCCCCGAGCCGGTCCTGGCCGACCGGTAGTTCGTCCGCGTCGACCGCGCCGCAGCGCAGCGCGCGGAGCAGGAACGCGGCGAGCATCCGCGCGGTCGCGGGTTCGTCGGCGACGCTGCCGGAGCGGTGCCCCAGGTAGTCGGTCAGGCGGGCGCTCACGGCGGGCAGGCCGGTGCGGTAGAAGTCGTAGACGGTCGCGTAGCGGGTGACGAGCTGGTTGGGATGCAGGTCCCAGCCCTGGTAGAAGCCGTGGTCGAGGGAGCGGCGGACCAGCGTCGCGTGCGTCTGCCAGCCGTGCCGGATGGCGTCGCCGACCGGGAGGACGTTGGTCGAGCCGTCCGAGCACCACACCCCGGTACCGGCCGCGCTGACCTGCATGATGTGCCGGGCGAAGTCGCAGGCGTCGTGCGCGAGGTGCTGGCTGGCGCTGGGCAGACCGAGCCCGGCCGTGTAGTCGTACGTGCCGAAGTGCAGGCCGCGCACCCGCCCCTGACCCGCCGCGATGAAACCGGGCAAGGCGAGCAGGCCGTTGCTGTCCACAATGGTCTGCGGGGTTTCCACCTGGATCTCGAAGGCCAGCGTGCCGGGTCGATCCTCGAGGCGTTCGAGGAGGCTGACGAAGACCTCGACCTGGCGCACGTCGGTGACCTTGGGGAAGGTGATCAGCAGGCCGGGCGGGATGCGGCCGAGCGTGTTCAGGAACAGGTCGAGGGTACGGATGCAGCGGCGGCGCAGGGCTGCCGTGTCGAACGATTTGACGCGCAGGCCGACGTACGGCGTGTCGGGGAGGGCGCGGGCGGCGCGGATCGCGTCGGCGTCCTCGGTGTCGTCGTCGCGGGTGCCGTAGCCGTCCTCGAAATCGATACGCAGGTCTTCGACGGGCTGGGTGGCGAGCTTGCGTTCCACCCGCTCCTGGATCGCGCCACCGATGTCGAGCGGGTTGGCGCGCAACGTCGCCAGTGCGGTGGCGCCCCAGTGCTCGACGACGTCCTGGCGGACCTGGTGCGCGGGCACGTAGCAGGTGTGCACGGGCTGGTTGGTCAGCCGATCGCCCGGATAACGACGCGCTCGTTCTTCGTCCACTGCGGACAGTCGGGTGACGAAGCCATCGATCTCGCCGGGAGTGAGCACGTCAGTCGATCAGTTCGTAGGCGGGCAGGGTGAGGAAATCGACGAAGTCCTCGCCCAGCGCGACCGATTCGAACAGCTCGCAGGCTTCGTCGAGCCGGTTCGCGTGCTCCGCTGCCAGCGTCGCCCTGATGTCGGCGAGGGTGGCGCGGACCAGGTCGGCGGTGACCTGGTCGCCGTTGGTGAGGGTGACGCCGTTGTGCACCCACTGCCACAGCTGCGAGCGGCTGATCTCCGCGGTCGCGGCGTCCTCCATCAGGTTGTGGATGGCAGCCGCGCCGTTGCCGTTCAGCCAGGACACCAGGTAGCGGACGCCGACATCGACGGCGCTCCGTACGCCCGCTTCGGTCGCGTCGCCGGGCGTGCTGGCGATGTCCAGCAGCTGGTCGGCGGTGACGTGCACGTCGGTGCGGAGTTTGGCCAGCTGGTTGGGGTCCTCGCCGAGGACGTTGTCGAAGACCTCGCGGCAGACCGGGACCAGGTCCGGGTGGGCGACCCAGGATCCGTCGAAGCCGTCGCCCGCTTCGCGCTGCTTGTCCGCGCGCACCTTGGCCAGCGCCTGCTCGGTGACCTCGGGGTCGCGCCGGTTCGGGATGAACGCGGCCATGCCGCCCATGGCGAACGCGCCGCGCTGGTGACAGGTGCTGACCAGCAGTTCGGTGTAGGCGCGCATGAACGGCGCGGTCATGCCGACCGTGTTGCGGTCCGGCAGGATGAATTTCTCGCCCGCGTCACGGAACTTCTTGATCACGCTGAACAGGTAGTCCCAGCGGCCGGCGTTCAGGCCGGAGATGTGCTCGCGGAGTTCGTAGAGGATCTCCTGCATCTCGAACGCGGCCGGAATCGTCTCGATCAGAACAGTGGCACGAATTGTGCCTACTGGTATGTCCAGAGCCTGCTGCGTGACGGTGAAGACGTCGTTCCAGAGCCGCGCTTCCAGATGGCTCTCCATTTTGGGCAGGTAGAAGTAGGGGCCGCTGCCGCGCGCGAGCAGTTCGCCTGCGTTGTGGAACGCGTAGAGCCCGACGTCGACCAGGGCGCCGACCATCGGTTCGCCGTCGACCTGGAGGTGCCGTTCGTTGAGGTGCCAGCCGCGCGGACGCGGCAGCAGCACCGCGGGCTTCGCGTCCGCGCGGACCGCGTAGTGCTTGCCTTCCGGCGAGGTGAAGGAGAGCTGGCCGCGCACCGCGTCGAACAGGTTGACCTGGCCGGAGACGACGTTGTGCCAGTGCGGCGTGTTGGCGTCCTCCAGGTCGGCGAGCCAGACGTTGGCGCCGGAGTTGAGCGCGTTGATCGCCATCTTGCGCTCGGTCGGCCCGGTGATCTCGACGCGACGATCACGCAGGTCGGCGGGTGCTTGCGCGACCTGCCAGTCGGCTTCGCGGACCTCGCGGGTCTCCGGCAGGAAGTCAAGCCTGCCGGTCTCGGCGATGCGCTGGCGGCGCGTCACGCGCGCGGCGAGCAGCTCGTTGCGTCGAGCGGCGAAGCGGCGGTGCAGGTCGCCGAGGAACTCCACGGCGGCGGGCGTGAGGATTTCCTCGCCGCGTTCCACCTGGTTGCCGTGCACGGTGACCTGGGACATGTGGCATCCACCCCGTTATCCGGTACTTTTCCTTATCGTGGAGGTTAACTTCCAAAATCAGCCACCGGCAACCCCAGCGGGGCGCTCCGGCGGTGGCGTGCAGTCCGTCGAGCGCACCTTCGAACTGCTGGAGCTGCTCGCGGACGCCGGGGGCGAAGTGGCGTTGTCGCAGCTCGCGGAGTCATCGGGCTTGCCGCTGCCGACGATCCACCGGATCATGCGCACCTTGCTCACGGGCGGCTACGTGCGGCAGCAGCCGTCGCGCCGCTACAGCCTCGGCCCGAAACTGATCCGGCTCGGCGAGACCGCAGGACGGTCGCTGGGCGCGTGGGCCCGACCCTATCTCGCCTCGATCACCGAGGCGGTCGGCGAGACGTCCAATATGGCCATTTTGGACGGTGCCAAGGTCGTCTACGTTTCGCAGGTGCCCTCGCCGCACGCGATGCGGATGTTCACCGAGGTCGGCCGCCAGGTCGACGTGCACTGCACCGCGGTCGGCAAGGCGATGCTCGCGGAGTGGCCGGTCGAGCAGGTGGACCAGTTGCTGTCCAGGGCCGGCATGCCCGCGAAGACCGAGCGCACCATCACCGACCTGGCCACGTTCCGCGCCGAACTGACCACGGTCCGGGACCAGGGTTACGCGGTCGACGACGGCGAGCAGGAACTCGGCGTGCACTGCATCGCGGTCGCGGTGCCGAAATCGTCCGCCGCGATCTCGATCAGTGGCCCGCAGACGCGGATGTCGCTGATCTCGTTGGACACGGTCGTGCCGCTGTTGCGGGACGCCGCCGCGAAACTGGCGGGCGAACTGGCGGGTTAGCGGCGTACCTCGGCGACGCGGACCGGGCGGTGTTCGCGGCGGGACAGTTCGCAGGCCTCCGCTACGTAGAAGGCTTCGAGCGCGTCGCGGACCGTGCACGGGCTGGCGATCTCTCCCGCTACGAGCTGGGTGAACGCGCGCAGTTCGGTTTCGTAGGCGGCCCGGAAGCGTTCGATGAAGGTCGGGTGCGCGGGACCGGTCGGCCAGCCGATCCCGGCTTCGGCGGAGCGCAGCGGCAACTGCTGGTCCAACCCGACCGAGACGCTGTCGGCCGACCCGAGCAGTTCCATCCGCACGTCGTAGCCTGCCGCGTTGTACCGGGTTCCGGACACCAGCGCGATGCTGTCGTCGTCGAGGGTGAGCACCGCGCCCATCGTGTCGACGTCGTCGGCTTCGCGGAAGAACTCGGCGCCCCGGTTGCTGCCGATCGCGTACACCTCGGCGACCTCGCGGCCGGTGACCCAGCGCAGGATGTCGAAGTCGTGCACGCTGCAGTCGCGGAAGAACCCGCCGGAGGTCTTGATGTACTCGGCCGGCGGCGGCGCGGGGTCGAAGGTGTTGGCGCGGATGGTGTGCAGCCAGCCGAGTTTGCCGGACGCCAGATCCGAGCGCGCCGAAGCGTAACCGGCGTCGAAGCGGCGCTGGAAGCCGATCTGGACCGACGACTCGCCGATCGTGTCGAGGACGGCGACGGTGCCCGGGATGTCGGGCGCGACCGGCTTTTCGCAGAACACCGGAAGTCCTGACGCCACACCGCGTCCGATGAGTTCCTGGTGCGCCCCGGTGGCGGCGGCGATGACGACGCCGTCGAGGCCGGACGTGAACAGGGCGTCGATGCCGGGCACGAATTCGACGCCGAGCTTGCCCGCTGTCGCTTCGGCGCGGGCCGTGTCGATGTCCGCGATCACCACGGAGTCGACGGCGTCCAGCCGGTTCAGGGTGTCGGCATGGAAGGCCCCGATCCGTCCGGTGCCGGCCAGTCCAATCCGCATTGCGCTTCCTTCCGGTGAGGTCAGTTGGTGCCGAGCACGAATTCGAAGGAGTAGACCGAGGCGCGGTAGATGTGGTCGCCGTATTCGACGGCGCGACCGGTTTCGTCGTAGGCGGTGCGCGACATGGTGAGCAGCGACGCGCCGCGCGACTCCTGGAGCATCCTGGCTTCGCCCGCGGTGGCGCTACGCGCGCCGATCACCTGCGATGCCAGGTGCAGCCGGATGCCCGCCGCGCGCATCAACTGGTAGAGCCCGGCTTCCTGGAGGAGTTCGGTGGTCACGGTGACCAGACCGGTGGGCAGGTAGTTGCGCAGCAGCGCGAGGGGTTCGCCGTCGGCGTAGCGGAGGCGTTCGAGGCGGATGACCGGTTCGCCTTCTGCGATGCCGAGCTGGCGGGCGACGGTGTCGGTGGCGCGCTCGGTTTCCAGTTGCAGGATCTCGGTTCTTGGTTCGCGGCCCTCGCTGGCGAGGTCCTCGTAGAGGCTGGTGAGCTGGATGCCGCGCCGGACCGCGCGGTGCACGACCTGGGTGCCGACGCCGCGTTTGCGCACCAGCAGTCCCTTGTCGACGAGGTACTGGATCGCTCGGCGCATGGTCGGCCGGGACAGGCCGAGTCCTTCGGCGAGCGCGATCTCGTTGTCCAGGCGCACGCCGGCGGCGAGCTCGCCCGATTCGATCGCTTTTTCCAGAACCTGCGCCACCTGGTAGTAGAGCGGAACGGGGCTGTTCCGGTCGATCGGGATCGACGTGGGCGAAAACGTCATGGTGCGCACCGTACCGCAGCGTCAAGGTCAACAGAACAAGCGAATGACAGTATGTCAGGACAAACTGTTGACATCGGATTCACCGGTTCGTATAACTGACGCGGGCGTTACCCAGGTCACAGGAGGTTCTGTCGCGATGTCGTTCGATGGTCGTCTTGCCGGTGCACCGATTTCGTGGGGGGTATGCGAGGTTCCCGGCTGGGGGTACCAGATGACGCCGGATCGCGTCCTCGGCGAGATGCGCGAGGCCGGGCTGGTGGCGACCGAGTTCGGCCCGGACGGGTTCCTGCCGGACGCACCGCAGGAGAAGGTCGATCTGCTGGCCGGGTACGGCCTGCGCGCGGTCGGCGGTTTCGTGCCGATGGTGCTGCACGACCCGGCGCGGGACGTCCTGCTGGGCATGGACGCGATCCTCGCGAGCTTCGTGACCGCCGGCGCGAACACGCTGGTACTGGCCGCGGACACGGGTTTGACCGGCTATGACGACCGCATCGAACTGGACGAAGCCCAGTGGAAGACGCTGCTGGCGAACCTCGACCTGATCGCGGACGCCGCCCGCGAACACGGCATCACCGCCACGCTGCACCCGCACGTCGGCACGATCATCGAGAAGGAGCCGGAGGTCGCGCGAGTGCTGGAGTCGTCGCGGATTCCGCTCTGCCTGGACACCGGTCACCTGCTGATCGGCGGCACCGATCCGGCCGCGCTGGCCCGCCAGGTGCCGGAGCGGATCGCGCACACACACCTCAAGGACGTCAACGCCGACCTGGCCCGCAGTGTCCAATCCGGACAGATGTCGTACACGGCTGCCGTCAAGGCCGGGATCTACCGTCCGCTCGGCGCGGGCGACGTGGACATCGCCGGGATCGTGTCGTCGCTGGAAGGCGCGGGCTACGGCGGCTGGTACGTGATGGAGCAGGACACGGTGCTCGGCGCGGAACCAGCCGAGAACGGCGGCCCGATCGAGGATGTCCGGGCGAGTCTCGACTTCGTGGCAGGGTTGGCCGCGTGACCACGTTCGACGTACTCACGATGGGCCGGATTGGCGTCGACGTCTATCCGTTGCAGATCGGCGTCTCGCTGCGCGAGGTGACCACGTTCGGCAAGTACCTCGGCGGCAGCGCGACGAACGTGGCGGTCGCGGCGGCGCGGCACGGCAGGCGCAGCGCGGTCATCACGCGGACCGGACAGGATCCGTTCGGCGAGTTCCTGCACGACGCGTTGCGCGGTTTCGACGTGGACGACCGCTACGTGACCTCGGTACCGAGCCTGCCGACGCCGGTGACGTTCTGCGAGATCTTCCCGCCGGACAACTTCCCCATCTACTTCTACCGCCAGCCGAAAGCGCCCGACCTGGAGATCAACACCGACGAGCTGGACCTGGCCGCGATCAAGGACGCGGGCGTGTTCTGGGTGACCGGAACCGGCTTGTGCCAGGAACCGAGCCGCGGCGCGACGCTGGCGGCGTTGCGCGAGCGCGGGAAGGCCGGCAGCACCGTGCTCGATCTGGACTACCGGCCGATGTTCTGGTCATCGCCTGAAGAGGCCGGTCGCTGGATGCGCGAGGCGTTGCCGCTGGTCAGCGTCGCGGTCGGCAACATCGAGGAGTGCGCGACCGCGATCGGCGAGACCGATCCGCACGCGGCAGCGGACGCATTGCACGCGCAGGGCGTGCAACTGGCGATCGTGAAGCAGGGCCCGAGGGGCGTGCTGGCGAGCCGGTCGAACGGCGAACGGGTGGAGGTGCCGCCGGTGCCGGTCGACGTGGTCAACGGGCTGGGCGCTGGCGACGCGTTCGGTGGCGCGTTGTGCCACGGGCTGTTGGCGCGGTGGAACCTGGAGCGGATGGCCAGGTTCTGCAACGCGGCGGGCGCGATCGTGGCGTCCCGGCTGGCCTGCGCCGATGCCATGCCGGACACGGCCGAAGTGCTGGAACTGCTCGCGGTGACCGGCCAATGAAAGATCTCGATCGGCTCATCCGAACCCGGGCGACCAACCCCGGGGCGATCGCCGAGGCGGCCGTGCAACGAGTGCGGCCCACGTCGCTGCTTGGCGAGCACGGCCGGTTGATGATGATCGCGGCCGACCATCCGGCGCGCGGGGCGTTGAGCGTCGGCGATCGGCCGTTCGCGATGGCGGATCGCGCGGACCTGCTGGAGCGGTTGTGCCTTGCGCTGTCCCGTCCGGGTGTGAACGGGGTGCTCGGCACTCCGGACATCATCGAGGACCTGCTGCTGCTCGGTGCACTGGACGGCCTGGTGGTGTTCGGTTCGATGAACCGGGGCGGCATCGCCGGTTCGGTGTTCGAACTGGACGACCGGTTCACCGCCTACGACGCGTCCGCGCTGAAAGCCATGGGAGCGCAGGGCGGCAAGATGCTGCTGCGCATCGATCCGTGCGATCCCGCCACGGTGTCCACTGTGGAATCGTGTGGCCGCGCGGTGAGCTCGCTCGCGGACGCGGGCCTGCACGCGATGATCGAGCCGTTCTGGTCGCGGCGTGGCGGCGGCAAGGTGACCAACGAACTGACCGCGGCGGCGATGACGCGCGCGGTGACCGTGGCCGCGGGGGTCGGCAACACTTCGGCATACACCTGGCTCAAGGTTCCGGTGGTACCGGACATGGCGCAGGTGATGGCCGCGACTACCCTCCCGGCGGTGATCCTCGGTGGCGAAGTCAGCGGCGACCCCGATGCGGCGTTCGAGGCGTGGCGCAGTGCGCTGGCGCTCCCCACCGTGCAGGGTCTGGTTGTCGGCAGGGCGCTGCTCTACCCGCCCGACGACGATGTGGCCGGCGCGGTCGATACCGCCGTCAGCCTGTTCTGAACAGCTTGGCCCGAACCGGAGGACGAGATGGGACCGAGAAAACGACTCATTGCGGGGCTGTTGATGGCTCCGCTGCTGCTCGTGGCGGCGTGCTCAGGCAGCAGTTCGAATTCGGATTCGGGGGGTGGCGGAGGCGCGGCGTGTGCCTACACCTTCGCGGTGATCACGCACGGCGACAACGGCAACTTCTGGAGCGTCGTCTACAAGGGCGCCAAGGACGCTGCCAAGGACTACGGCTGCAAGCTGTCCGAGACCTACGGTTCGCAGCAGCAGGGACAGGCCGAACCGGATGACAACGCGGAGAACGCGCAGATCCAGGACGCGGTCAACCAGAAGGTCGACGGCATCGCGGTCTCCGATCACGACCCGTCGGTGATGAACTCGACGCTCGCTTCCGCTGCCGCCGCCGGTATTCCGGTCGTGTTGTTGAACGCGGGCTGTGACGATCAGGACATCGCGGCGTCGAAGGCGATCACCTGCGTCGGTCAGCCGGAGAGCCTGGCGGGCCAGAAGGCGGGTCAGCGCTTCGCGTCCGAGAAGGCCAGCAACGTGCTGTGCGTCATCCACCAGTCCGGTCAGAACCTGCTCGACCGCTGCAACGGTCTCGCGCAGGGCCTTGGCATTCCGGGCGGCAAGTGCTCGACCGGCAACGCGCCCGCGACCGGTCCGGCGTGCACCGAACTGATCCTGTCGACGCCGAACGCGGCGTCCAACCCGCAGCAGGCGATCGGCCAGGTCAGCTCGTACCTCCAGGCGCACACCGGGGTCAACGCGGTGATGACGTTGAACAACGCGATCGGCCAGGCGCTGGTGGCGGCGAAACCGGGCAACGTGAAGATCGCCACCTTCGACCTCGACTCGGACGTGCAGAACGACCTTGAGGCCAACCCGCCGACCATGGACTTCGCGGTCGATCAGCAGCAGTACCTCCAGGGCTACCTGCCGATCACCTTCCTGTACCTGTACAAGAAGCACGAGGGCAACTCGGCCGGTGGCGGCTCGACCGTCCCCAGTGGACCGCTCCTGGTCGACCAGACCAACATCAAGACCGTGGCTGCCGCGATCGGCGCGGGCGACGACTGACGTTCACCGGGCCCGGCCGTCCCGGCGGCCGGGCCCTTTCCCCGCAAAGAGGCGAGGAGATCATCCATGAGTACGTTGTCCGCCCCACCGCTGAAGGATGAGCGGCTGAGCAGCACCGGTTGGCTGACCAGAACGTTGCGCAGGCCCGCGCTCGGTTCACTGGTCGGCGCGATCGTGGTGTTCGTGCTGTTCGCGATCACCGACTCGACCAGCAAGCACCTCTGGCTCAGTTCGACCGGTGTGGCCGCGTGGACCCAGCAGGCCGCGTTCTTCGGCATCATGGCGGTGCCGGTCGGCATGCTGATGATCGGCGGCGAGTTCGACCTCTCCACCGGCGGCATGACCGGTTTTACTGCCATCATCACCGCGTTGCTGGTCGGTCAGCTGGGCTGGAACGCGTGGGCGGCGATCGTGGTCACGGTCCTGTTCGGCGCGCTGATCGGGTTCATCAACGGGTACGTGGTGACCCGATCGAAACTGCCCAGCTTCATCGTCACGCTGGCCACGTATTTCGCGTTGCGCGGGTTGAGCATCGGTGGCGTGCTGCTGGTCAACCACGGCAGTACCGAGATCGGCGTCGGCACCGGCACGCACTCCGGCATGGAAAGCGCCAAAGCGATCTTCGGCAGCTCGTTCTTCAAGAGCCCCAGCCTGCCCAGCGGTTTCCAGACCGCGATCCTGTGGTTCATCGCGGTCACCATCATCGCCGTGTGGGTGCTCGGCCGGACCACCTTCGGCAACTGGGTGTTCGCGGTCGGCGGCGATCTGGATGCCGCGCGCAACGTCGGCGTGCCGGTGACCCGGACCAAGATCTCGCTGTTCATGGCGACGTCGATGGCGGCGTCGCTGGTCGGCATCATCTCGTTCACGCAGAGCTCGAACGCGGTGTCGGAGCAGGGCGTCGGCTACGAGTTCTACTACATCATCGCGGCCGTGGTCGGTGGCTGTCTGCTGACCGGTGGCTACGGTTCGGTGGTCGGCGCCGCGCTCGGCGCGTGCATCATCGGCATGGCCTTCCAGGGCGTCATCTACTCGGGTTGGGACTCGTCCTGGGACTTCACCTTCCTGGGCATCATCCTGTTCCTCGCGGTCGGCGTGAACACCGTCATCTACCGGCGAGCGATGAAGGCGAGGCGCTGACTGTGAGCTCCCCATTGCTGGAAGTGCGTGAGATCAGCAAGTACTTCGGCAGCGTGAACGCGTTGCAGAGCATCTCGCTGTCGGTGAACGCTGGCGAGGTCACCTGCGTGCTCGGCGACAACGGTGCCGGCAAGTCCACGCTGATCAAGATCCTCTCCGGTGTCTTCGCGCCGGACACCGGACAGTTCCTTGTGGACGGTGCGGAGGTGAAGTTCGGCAGTCCGCGCGACGCCCGCGCGGCGGGCATCTCCACCGTGTACCAGGACCTCGCAATGGTGCCGTTGATGTCGATCTGGCGGAACTTCTTCCTCGGTTCGGAACCGACGAAGGGGTGGGGGCCGTTCAAGCGGTTCGACGTGGCCAAGGCGAAAGCGTTGACCAGCAAGGAACTGCGCGCCATGGGCATCGATGTGCGCGATCCCGATCAGGCGGTCGGCACGCTCTCCGGCGGTGAACGCCAGTCGGTCGCGATCGCCCGCGCCATTCACTTCGGCGCGCGCCTGCTGATCCTGGACGAGCCCACCTCCGCGCTCGGCGTGAAGCAGGCGGGCGTGGTGCTGCGGCGAATCGTGCAGGCGCGCGAGATGGGGCTGGGCGTCATCTTCATCACGCACAACCCGCATCACGCCTACCCGGTCGGCGACCGGTTCGTGGTGCTCAACCGTGGTCAGAGCCTCGGCAACTTCAGCAAGAAGGAGATCAGCCGGGAGGACCTGGTCCGGTTGATGGCGGGCGGCGCCGAACTCGAAGCGCTCAGCCACGAGCTCGAACGCCCACTGCTCGACAACCCGATCGCCGAGGCTCAGGAGAACGCGTGAACTATCACCGTCGGCCGACCGGGCTGCGGCCGGAAGCCGTGGCCATCACGCCGGAGAACGCGGGCTGGGAGTTCTCCGGCCTGCGCGTGCTGCACCTCGACGCCGGTGAGGCGGTCGAGTTGAGCACCGGCGAGCACGAGACCATGGTGATCCCGCTGTCGGGCTCGTGCACGGTGTCGACCGGCGGTGAGACGTTCACGCTCAACGGCAGGCCCAACGTGTTCGCTGGCCCGTCCGATTTCGCGTACGTACCGATCAACGCCACACTGCGCGTCGAATCCGCGCTCGGCGGCCGATTCGCGCTCCCCTCCGCTCGCGCGACCCGGGCGTTCCCGGCGCGCTACGGACCAGTCGACAACGTTCCGGTGGAGCTGCGCGGCGCCGGACGGGCCAGCCGCCAGGTGCACAACTTCTGCACCCCGGAGACCTTCGACGCGGACAAGCTGATCGCGGTAGAGGTGATCACCCCGGGCGGCAACTGGTCGTCCTACCCGCCGCACAAGCACGACGTGCACACCGAGGACGAACAGCAGCTCGAAGAGATCTACTACTTCGAGATCTCCGGCCAGGGCATGGGCTACCAGCGCGTCTACTCCTCCGGCGAGGACCGGCAGATCGACGTGCTCGCCGAGGTGCGCACCGGCGACGTGGTGCTGATCCCGTGGGGGTATCACGGGCCGTCGATGGTCGCGCCGGACTACCACATGTACTACCTGAACGTGATGGCCGGACCGGACGCCGAGCGCGTCTGGAAGTTCAACGACGACCCTGCGCACGCCTGGGTCCGCGAGGGCTGGGCGAACGAGGCCATCGATCCGCGACTCCCGTTCGGGAAGGGCCAATGAGCACGATCCGGCTGACCACCGCGCAGGCCATCGTCCGCTGGCTGATCGCGCAGCGCACCGAGCTGCTCGACGGCACCGAGGCGCCGCTGTTCCCGGCCGTGTACGCGATCTTCGGGCACGGCAACGTACTCGGTATCGGCAGCGCGCTGGCCGAGCACCGCGACGAGCTGCCGGTGTGGCGCGGCCACAACGAGCAGGGCATGGCGCTCGCCGCCGTCGGCTACGCCAAGGCGAGCCAGCGCCGCCAGGTCGGCGTGGCGACGACCTCGATCGGACCCGGCGCGTTGAACCTGGTCACGGCAGCGGGCGTCGCGCACGCGAACCGCCTGCCGCTGCTGCTGCTCCCCGGCGACACGTTCGCCTCCCGTGCTCCTGATCCGGTCCTCCAGCAGGTCGAGTCGTTCAGTGATCCGGGTGCCACCGTCAACGACGCGTTCCGCGCGGTCAGCCGCTTCTTCGACCGGATCGTCCGTCCCGAGCAACTGCTCGCCACCCTCCCCCAGGTGGCCCGCGTGCTCACCGACCCGGCCGACGTCGGCCCGGTCGTGCTCGCGCTCCCCCAGGACATCCAGGTCGAACGCTTCGAGTTCCCCACTGCCCTGTTCGAGCCGGTCCTGCGCCGCGTTCCCCGCCCCCGTCCGGACCGGGTGGCCTTGCGATCCGCAGCCGAGATCCTGCGCGGCTCGGCCAAGCCGCTGCTGGTCCTCGGTGGCGGCGTCCGCTACTCCGGCGCCGGTCAGACCGCGATCGAGTTCGCCGAGAAGCACGGCATCCCGATGGTCGAAACGACCGCCGGTCGCACCCTCGTCCCGCACGACCACCCCCTGCACGGCGGCCCGCTCGGCATCACCGGCTCGGCCTCGGCCAACGCCCTCGCCGCGCAGGCAGACGTGGTGCTCGCGGCCGGCACCCGCCTCCAGGACTTCACCACCGCCTCGTGGACGGTGTTCAGCCAGCAGGCGCGGCTGGTCGCGTTGAACGCGGCCCGGTTCGACGCGGTCAAGCACGGCGCGGTCGCTCTGGTCGCGGACGCCGACGAGGGCCTGCGCGAGCTCGGCGAGTCGCTCGCCGACTGGCGCGCGCCGCAGGACTGGAGCGCCCAGGCAGGCATCGAACGCGCGCGGTGGGACGCGCACATCGACACCCTCCGCGCCGAAACCGAGGGCCCGCTCACCTATGCCCAGGTCGTCGGCGCGGTCAACGAGCAGTCCGGGCCAACCGACTACGTGATGACCGCATCCGGCGGCATGCCCGGCGAGCTGATCGGCGGCTGGCGCGGCACCGGTTCGTCCACAATGGACGTCGAATACGGCTTCTCCTGCATGGGTTACGAGCTCGCGGGAGCCTGGGGCGCGGCCATGGCCCGCCCGGACGGCGTGGTCACAACGCTGCTCGGCGACGGCTCCTACCTGATGCTCAACTCGGAGATCTTCTCCGCCGCCTTCGCCGGTCACGGGTTCGTCGCGGTCGTCTGCGACAACGACGGCTACGCGGTCATCGCTCGTTTGCAGGAGGGCCAGGGCGGTCAACCGTTCAACAACATGTACGCCGATTGCCGCAGCGGTTCCGGCGGCCAGGCCCGCACCGACTTCGCCGCGCATGCGGCCTCGCTGGGCGCGGCGGTCTTCCCCGTCGAGGGCGGCCTTGCCGAGTTCAGCGAGGCGTACCGGTCCGCGCGCAAGGCGGCGGCCGACCGGCCTGCCGTTGTCGTGGTCCGCACCCACCCGTCCTCCTGGACCGAGTCAGGAGCCTGGTGGGAGGTCGGCGCGCCGCGCGAAGAACCCGATGCGGAAAAAGCGAATCAGGTTCGATACCTGCGTCAGTAACCGGAACCGGGTAAGCAGTCGGCACGTCCCATTGTCGTAACCAGTGGGGGTGGTACCGATGCGGGGTTTCCTGATCTTCGTCGCGGTTGCGATCTGCGGGATCGGTGGGATCGTCGCCATCGGCTACCTGGCGCCGCACAGCTACGTCGGCGTCTGCCGGGACACCAGGTCACACCAGCGGGTGCCCGACAAGGACTGCGCCCAGGCGACGAACGACTTCGGCTGGGTCTACTACGACTCGAACGGCGACATCCCGGCCGTCGGCCAGCAGGCCGAGGACAACATCGCCGAAGGGCCCGACAAGGACGAGGACGTCAGGCGCGGCGGCGTGCCCGAGGAAGGCCAGCAGGCCAACTCGAACAGCGACAACGACAGCAACACCGGCGGCGGCTTCGAACCGGGCGATGGCGGCGGCAGCGACGTCGGCGTGAACTCGGGTGACGAGGGCGGCGACGAGAACGTCGGCTCCGGCGGTGGCGGCGGCGAGGACGGCGAATAGCCGCGTGTGATGGGATGGCCGGATGAGATCGACTCCGATCCGGCGGAACATCCTGATCAGCGGTGCCAGCTCCGGGCTCGGTGCCCAGATGGCCAGGGAGTTCGCCGCGCGCGGACGCAATCTCGCGCTCTGCGCGCGGCGAACCGACCGCCTCGACGCACTGCGAAACGAACTCACGACCGCTCACCCGGACATCACCGTCGCGACCCGCACCATCGACGTGACCGATCCAGAGCAGGTCTTCACGGGCATCCGCGCGCTGTCGGCTGAGCTCGGCACGCTCGACCGGGTCGTGGTGAACGCGGGCATCGGCAAGGGGCAGCCGCTCGGTACCGGCCGGTTCGACGCCAACCTGACCACGGTCCGCACGAACTTCGTGGGCGCATTGGCGCAGTGCGAGGCGGCCATGGAGATCTTTCGCGCCAACGGCACCGGTCATCTGGTGGTCGTGTCGTCGCTGGCGGCGTTCCGGGGCATGCCGCGCTCGGTGACCGCGTATGCCGCGACCAAGGCGGGCGTCGCCTCGCTCGCTGAGGGCGTGCGCGCGGAAACCTTGACTACCAAGGCATTGCGCGGCATCAAGGTCACCACCCTGTTTCCCGGTTTCATCCAGTCCGAGATGAATCCGGAGCCGAATTGGATGCTGTCGAAAACAGTTCCCGCGGTGCGGGCCATGATTGGCGCGATGGAACGGGAAGCGCGTTCCGCGATGGTGCCGCCGTGGCCGTGGGCGATCGGCGGAACCCTGATGAAGGTACTGCCGCTGTCCGTCGTCGCCCGCTTCCTCTGAGCGCCAGCTCACATTTACCTATCGCCCATTCGTGTTACGCCGACGCACGCTTTTAACCTGGATAGCACCTACCGGCTATGAGGGCCGGGTTTGCTGGTGACCATCCCCGTCCCATTGCGCAGCGCCGCGCGCGACGAGAAGGAGGCTGCGTGCGCACGACTCAACTGACCGGTTTGGACACTGCCTTTCTGTGCCTCGACGGCCCCTCGGCGCCGATGAGCATCGGTGCGGTCGTCATTTTCGAGCCCACCGAAGCGAATCATCCGACCCGCCTGGTCCAGCTGCTCCGGGACCGTGCGCAGGCGATTCCCCGCCTGCAGAAGAAGATCGAGACGAACTGGTTGCCCCTCGGCGGTGTCCGCTGGGCCGAGGACCCGGATTTTCAAGCGGCACAACACATCCACACCCACCGGCTCGACACCGGTGACCTCAACGAGCTCGCCGCCACGATCATGGCGCGCAGGCTCAACCTCAAAAAGCCGCTCTGGGAACTGCACCTCGTCACCGGCCTGCCCGGTGGCCGGTTCGCCATCCTGGCCAAGCTGCACCACGCGCTCGCCGACGGCGCCGCCGCGATCATGCTCAGCCTCGGCCTGCTCGACGGTTTCACGCCCGGCGAGCCCGCGCCCGAGCCCGCTGGCCCCACCCTCGTCGAGCGGCTGACCAGCCTGCCCGACCAGGTCAAGCAGGCCAAGCAGACCGCGGACATCACCGCGTCAGTGCTGCGCAACGCCCGCCCGATCGACCCGGACTCGCCGCTGCGCGCGGCCCCGTCCCGCGATCGCGCGCTGGCCACCGTGCGGCTGCCGGTCGCGGAGATCAAGCGGGTCCGGGCCGAACACGGCGGCACCGCCAACGACGTGCTGCTCGCCGTGCTCAGCGGTGCCCTGCGCAAGTTCCTGGCCGGTCGAGGTCACCTGGTCGACCGGCTGACCCCGCGCGCGTTGATCCCGGTCAACCAGCGGCGCCGCGACGCCGCCACGAGCAGCGGAAACCAGCTCTCCGGCTACCTGTGCGACCTGCCCGTCCACGACGACGACCCGGCCCGCCGCCTGGCCACCGTCCGGGCCGCCATGGACACCAACAAGGCGTCTGGTCCCTTCCGCGGCGCGGGCGCGCTCCCGGTGGTCGCCAACCAGGTGCCGACCCTCGTCCACCGGCTGGCCACCCCGCTGGTCGCGCGGGGTGCGAACCTGCTGTTCGACACGGTCATCACCAACGTGGCCCTGCCGAACGTGCCGCTGTACTTCGCGGGCGCGCGGCTGACCGAGATCTACCCGATGCTGCCGATCGCGCACGGCCACGCACTCGGCGTGGCGCTGTGCACCTACCAAGATCATGTCCACATCGGACTGTACGCGAACGCGGACGCCCTGCCCGACATCGAGGAGCTGGCCGACGCCATCCCGAGTGCGCTCGCCGACCTGGCGCCCGTGGCGGCGATGGCGATCTAACCGCGCAACACCGCCGCGGTGTGCGCGTCGGCGGGAAAGAACGATTCGATCGCCAGTTCGGCGACGGTCACGTCCAGCGGCGTGCCGAACGTGGCGACCGTGCTGAAGAACGCCAGCTCACCGGACTCGTGCCGCAGCCGCAGCGGCACGATCACGCCGCTCGCGTCGGCCGGGCCCGGCTCGTCTCCGCCCGGATATCCGGACAGCTCCGCGTATAGCTCGGTCAGCTGAGGGTCGGCGGTCACCACGACCTGCCGCCGCAGCTGGCCAAGCAGGTGCGCCCGCCACTCCCCCAGGTTGGTGATGCGCCGCGCCATGCCGTCCGGGTGCAGGCTCACCCGCAGCACGTTCACCGGCGGTTCGAGCAGCTCCGGCGCGACCGAGTCGAGCAGCAACCGGGCGCTCGCGTTGCTGTCCACCAGCTGCCAGGCCCGGTCCACCACCACCGCCGGATACGGCTCGTGCCCGGCCAGCACCTGCCCGACGGCCGCCCGGATCGCGGCCATCCTGGGCGCGTCCAGACTGGTCTCGCCGTACACCGGTGCGTAACCGGCAGCGAGTAGCAAGCGATTGCGCTCACGCAGCGGCACATCCAACTCCTCGGTCAGATGCAACACCATCGCCCGGCTCGGCGCGGACCGCCCGGTCTCCACGAAACTCAGATGCCGGGTGGAGATCTCGGCCCGGCTGGAGAGCTCCAGCTGGCTCAGCCGGCGCTGCTCACGCCATTCGCGGAGCAGTTCGCCAACCGGCCTGCTGGTCATCTGGGTCGCGGTCACCCGTCCGAGGTTACGGAGCCGAGCGCACCGAGACCATTACCTGCGAGGTAGTGCCGCGTGCACCGCGTCGAGCAGATCCGCCGAGCGGGCATCGCCGCCCACCCCGACCAGCATGCAGTTCGGCGCGTACCCGAACGCGAGCCCACGTTCCGGATCCGCGAACCCGAGCGCGCCACCCTTGCCCGGATGCCCGAACGACGACGGTCCACCCAGCGCGAAGCCCCCGTCGATGGACATCATGAACCCGGTGCCGAACCGGGACGGCCGCTTCAGGATCTCGTCCATCCCGCTCGCCTGCTCCACCAGCGCGCCACGCACGGTGTCCTCGGACAGGATCCGCTTCCCGTCCACCTCACCGATCAGGCCCGCGTAGAACCGGGCGATGCCGCGCGCCGTGCCGATCCCGTTGCTGGCAGGCAGTTCCGCCGCGTGCACCTCCGGCGCGTTCGTGTCGTAGCCGGGCTTGGACACGCCGAAAGCCCGCATGGTCAACGAATTCGGGTCCGTGAACGCGGCCACCGCCTCCCGGGCCCTCGGCGGCAACGTGCTCAGATCCACCTCCGGTATCGGAGCCTCGGTCAACGTGCTGACCTTCGCTTCCAACTCCGGCGGCAACCCGATCCAGAACTCGATCCCGTTCGGCTCCGCGATCTCCTCGGCAAAGAACCGCCCGATCGAGCGCCCCGACACCCGCCGCACCACCTCGCCGACCAGGAACCCGAAGGTCTCCGCGTGATACCCGTGCCGGGTGCCCGGCTCCCAGAACGGCCGCTGCCTGGCGAGCGCCGCCACCACCGGATCCCAGGCCAGCAGGTCCGCGACCGACACCGGCTGGTCCAACGCGGGCAGGCCGACCCGGTGCGAGAGCAGCATCCGGACCGGCACCCGTTCCTTGCCCGCCGCCGCGAACTCCGGCCAGTACCTGCGCACCGGTGCGTCCAGGTCCAGCTCGCCCCGCTCCGCCAGCAGATGCGCGCAGGTGGACGCCATCGCCTTGGTCACCGAGTAGACCAACTGAAGGGTGTCGCCGGTCCACGCCCGGCCCGACTCCTGATCCGCGACGCCGCCCCAGAGATCGACCACCGGCCGACCGTCCAGATAGGCGCACACCCCGGCCCCGACCTCGCCGTTGTGCTCAAAATTGGCCGCGAAGACGTCCCGCACCCGCTCGAACCCGGCCGCCACGAACCCGTCGATCTCCGCCACGCGTCCCCCCTTTTGCCCGAATCGCCAGACTCCAACCTAGCCCAGGCCCCTCCTCCTGAAGTCGTACGCCGTACCCCTCAAGTCGTACGAATTCGCCGACCAAGATCGGTCCCACGACCGTCGTCAGCCCGCCCACCTCGCCATACCTTTGCCTTGTCCAGCAAACAACCGTCCATCAACCTCACGTTCACCGTGCGGCCCGGCACCGTCACCGGCAAGCGCTATGCCGAACATGCCGCGCCACTGCACGAAGTCGGCGCGTTACTCGAAGCCAAAGCCGTCCACACCGGACGGTCCGCCTACCACCACCTGTCAGCACTCGCGTCCACGCACGGCATCTCGCGCAAACGGGTCGACGAGGTCATCGACCTGGTCGGGCTGCGCGATGTCGCGGGCAAACGCATCGGTGGCTTCTCCCTCGGCATGGACCAGCGGCCCGGTGTCGCCTGCGCGTTACTCGCCGACCCGGCGACGCTGACTCAGCTGAGTTGGACACTGCTGTGTCGGGCCCAGCTGAGTCAGGCCCAGCTGAGTCAGGCCCAGCACTGCCGAGTCGGGCCCAGCTGAGTCAGGCCCAGCTGAGTCAGGCCCAGCACTGCCGAGTCGGGCTCAGCCGAGCCCGGCGCTGCTGACCGGGCTCAGGCCAGCGAGCCGGCTTGCCGTTGCAGCAGCACCTGTTCGATCAGCGCGGCGAGGATCTCCTTCACCGACTCTCGTTGCCGCGCGTCGCAGTAGAGCACTGGCACGCCCTGGTGGACACCGAGCGCTTCGCGGACTTCTTCGAGGTCGAAGATGTCCGCGCCGTCGAATCCGTTGACCGCGACCAGGAACGGGGTGCCGTGCGCCTCGAAGTAGTCCAGGACCGGATAGCAGTCCTCGATGCGCCGGGTGTCCGCGATGATCACGGCGCCGAGCGCGCCGTCGGTCAGGTCGTCCCAGAGGAAGTCGAACCGGTCCTGGCCGGGCGTGCCGAACAGGTACAGGATCAGCGTGGGGTCCAGGGTGATCCGGCCGAAGTCGAGCGCGACCGTGGTCGTGTGCTTCGATTCGAGCAGGGAGGCGTCGTCGACGCCGATGGATCGTTCGGTCATGGCCGCTTCGGTGGTGAGCGGTTCGATCTCGGAGATCGAGCCGATGAACGTGGTCTTCCCCACGCCGAAGCCGCCGCTGATCACGATCTTGATCGCGGACGGGTAACCGGAGTTGTACCTGTCCGGGTAATCAGAGTGCCCTGACAAGGTCTCTGATCCTTTCCAGCACGTGCTCGGGCACCTGTTTCGGTTCCCTGAGCTCAACAAGATTGTCGGTGTAGAGATCCGCGACCAGCACTCTGGCCACCCCGAGCGGCACCCCGATGAGCGCCGCGATTTCCGCGAGCGAGATCGGCGTCCGGCACCACTGCACGATTTGCCGCTGTTCGAAGTGGAGCTGCGTGTTCAACGCGGTGGTCCTGGCGATCACCAGCGTCTCGATGCGCAGCCCGTCGTGCAGCGGCCGGGTCCGGCCCCCGGTGACGATGAACGGTCGGACGAAGACGTCCTCGTCATCCTTTTCCTCGCCGATGTTCTCGACCCCGGTGCGTTCGTCGGCTAGCTCGTGCCGACCGCCCGCGGTGTCGAACTCGGTGGATGTCTCGAACCAGGACTGGGTCCGGGTGACCGGGATCATCCGAGGATCAGGTAACCGGGTGCCGTCGTCGTTCATCGCAACAGCGTCTCTCTCAACTGGCCGATCAACGCGGGCGTGAGCAGTGCGCCCGCACGTTCCACCAGCAACGCGATCTCGTAGCCGATCAGGCCGACGTCGCACTGGTCGTCGGCGAGGACGGCGACGCAGCTGCCGTCCGAGATGGTCGAGCAGAGCAGGAAGCCCTTGCGCATCTCGATCATGATGAGCTTCATGCCGCCGAACTCGTAGTACCGCGACGCGCTGCGCGCGAGGCTGGCTAAGCCGGAGACCAGGGCGGCGAGTCGGTCGGCAGCGGTGCGGTCCAGCCCGCCCGATTTGGCGATGAGCAACCCGTCCGATGACACCGCGACCGCGTCCAGCACGCCGTCGGTCTCCCGCACGAAGTTGTTGATCAGCCAGTTGAAACTCTGCGGATCCGAGTTCAACTCAGCACTCACCTGGAATCCTCCTCCTGCACCAATGGCGATGGCCTGCCGTTCGTGCGTCCAGTCTGCCCCGGGTTCGGTTGCCCGGGACCGTGTCCCTGCTCATTTCCCTGCCCAGGCCCCTGCGTTTCACCGCGCTGGTGACCTCGGCTGAACGCCGCCAGCATGCCACCGACCTCGTTGGCGGTGCGTTCGCGATGCTGACCGCCGCCGGATCCGTTGGGGCCGCTCGGTCCGGTGCCGTTGACCGATCTGCCGCCGAGTGGTTCGCGGGGCGGCATCGTCGGCCGGGTCACCGTTTCGCCTCTGACCTGGCGTTTCACTAGGCCGTTGCGGGTTCGTTCGGTCGGTCCGGCGTGGTTGCCGCTGTGACCGGGCAGCGCCTGGTGAGCCGGGGCGGGTGGGCCGGTGACCGGGGCGGGCAGCTGTCTGCTGGGCACCGGGCGGGACGGCTGGCGTGGCGCGGGGCGTTCGCCGTTCGTCCTGGGCGCCGACGCGGGGCGCTCACCATTGGTTCTGGGCGGAAGCGCGTCCCTGAGCGGTCCCGAGGCCGGGCGGGGAGCTCTGCTCTGGGCGGGCACCGACTGCGCTGACTGGGCGGGTATCGGGGTCGAGTGGCCCGAGCTGGGGGTCGGCTTGGACCCGGCGGGCTTGTCGATGATCAGTTCGGCGGGGAGCAGCATGCGCGCGGTGATCCCGGTCACCGGGGAGTCGCCGAGTTCGACCGCGATCTTGAGCTGTTTGGCGAGGCGGCCGACCACGTAGTGGCCCAGGAAGCGGGTCGGCGCGACCAGGAAGTTCTCCTCGTCCCGCAGCCGGGCCCGGGCCTTGGCCAGGTCCGGCGGGGACATGCCGACGCCGTAGTCGACGACCACCAGCAGATACCGGTCGCCGGTGCGCCTGCCGTAGATCTCCACCTCGACGTCCGGCGGGGAGAACATCAGGCCGTTCTCCACCAGTTCGGCGAGCATGTGCGCGACCTCGGTGACCACCGGTCCGCTGATCAGCGCGTCGTCGACCCTGCGCAGCACGACCCGGCGGTAATCCTCCACTTCGGATAGTGCGGCGCGGATGACGTCGGCGACCGGCAGTGGCTGGGCGGACGGTCGCGGGCTGGACTCGCCGACCAGGACCAGCAGGCTCTCCGCGTTGCGGCGCATGCGGGTGGCCAGGTGGTCGAGCTCGAACATGTTGCTCAGCGCGGACGGGTCCAGTTCCTCCTGCTCGAACTTGCTGATAAGGGAGAGCTGGCGGCGGACCAGGTTCTGGTTGCGCCTGCCGAGGTTGGCCAGTGACGCGGTGGTGTTGTGCCGGATCAGGGCCTGCTGGCTGGCCAGCGAGAGGGCGGCGCCCTGTACCCGGTCCAGCGCGCCTGCCATCAACGCGATCTCGCTCGCCGCGCCCGCCGGTACCGCGACTGGCGCTGGTGGTGGCACGCCTGCCGCGTCCGATGCGGTCTGCAGGGCGGCGACCGCGTCAGGGAGCCTGCGCGCGGACACGTCGTCGGCTTCCTTGGCGAGCTGGCCGAGCGGGCCGATGACCGACCGGGACGCGCCGATGACCAGGGCGACCATGGCCGCGATCGTCAACGCCGCGAGCACGCCCATGACCACCAGCAGCCGGGTGGCGCCCGCGGCGAGCGTGTTGGCCCGCGCGGTGATGTCCGCGCCGACCGACTGCTGCACCGAGCGCAGGTCGTTGATGACCGTGGTGATGGCGCTGCCCCAGGTGGTCGGGTTGACCGTGACCGGCAGCGTGCCGCCGACGCCCGCGACCGCGGTGCCCTCGTACTCGACGGTCACCGTCGCCGCCGCCGTGGTCAGCGCGCCGGCGAGGGCGTCGTTCTCGTTCTCGGTGGCGAAGGACTGGAAGTCCGCGAGCGCGGCGGCCTTCTCACCGAGGATGGTCGCGAAGGTGGTGTAGTTGTCCGGGGTGAATTTGGTGCCTGCGAAGACGGCGTCGAGCAGACCGCCCTCCTGCCCGATGAACTCCTTGGCGTTGCCGAGCGCGTAGAGGGCTTGCAGGCCGCGCCGCAGGATGCCGTCCTGGGCCTCGTCGACGCCGAGGTTGAGGCTGTTGATCGCGGAGATCGCGTCCGTGTAGAACTCGAAGGTCGACTGGGATTCCGCCGACCCGCTGTCCACGGCCGTGCGGATGCCCTGCAGGCCGGACAGGTCGGTGGTGGCCGCGCGGACCTGGGCCGCGCCCGCGTCGGCGTTGGCCGGGTCGCTGATGGTGGCGTCGAGCTTGGCGACGGCCGTGTCGGTGCGGGCCCGCTGCGGGCCGAGCTGGGTGCCGAACTCCATGGCGCCGCCGAGCACGCCGTTGGTGAGCGCGCGCTCCTCCTGTAGTTCGTGCACTACGCCCTGCGCGGACAGCGCGACCAGCACCGTTCGGCTGGTCTGGTTGGCCGTGCGGAAGGCGCTGATCTGGCTGGCGACCAGGAAG
Source organism: Pseudonocardiaceae bacterium (assembly GCA_036494465.1). Taxonomy (GTDB): domain Bacteria; phylum Actinomycetota; class Actinomycetes; order Mycobacteriales; family Pseudonocardiaceae; genus CAJCJE01. The sequence continues at coordinate 28,789 of DASXOJ010000271.1, read as the reverse complement.
CTGAGCAGCACGAAGACCAGCACGAGGGAGAAGGCCAGGATGCGGATCAGTTTCGCCCGGATCGACCTCGGCCGGACGATGGACTTGAACCCGCTGGCCAGCATGCTGAAGAACCGGGCAAATGGCGTTCGCGCCGCCGAAAGGACGGTGATACGTCCCTCCTCAGGCGGTAAGGCAACCGCACCGTGTTGCTTCTGCTGCGTTTCAGCCGGGCCATCTTGATGACGCGCGACCACGACACCTCCGTCACTGGGCTAGCTCGGTCGCATGGCCATTCATCGCCCGCACACCAAAAGCGACGAGAGAAATGATCTCGCCACTACCCCGACTTCGGCTGTACTCGCCTGAAGACACTGCGCCCAAAGACCGGCGAATCGTATCTACTTCCGGCGCAATGAGCTAGCCCGATCGCCCAGGAAAATCGACGTCACGTCTAAAAGGCCGATTTGGCCGACCTGTCGCATCGACCTGACCAGTATCCCAATACGCCTGGTAGTCGACCGATCACGACCGCTTCGTGATACCTGTGAATGGGCCGAACGGTGCTTGACAAACGGGCAGAAATGTTCATGAGGAGGACGCAATATCAACTATCCGGCAAACCGACACGAAGACGATCAGTTCAATGACCAGATGTAACCGAAACGGCCACCGAAGAATAACAATTGATCAGCGACCGCGAAATTGATTCCAGGACAACCGTCCGGCCAATAGACTGAAATGCTTGACGTTGCGGTACCCCCTACCCCGAGGACGCCCGCTCCCGCCGCAGCTTGAGGTACTCGCGGATGACCAGCACGATGATCACCGCGTCCAGCGCGGCGAAGATCGGCAGCGCGATGGAGTGGGTGTGCACCGCGCGCCAGACCTCGTAGACCACGAACCCGGTGAGCACGACGACGCCGATCGGGAACGCGATCAGGATCTTGCGCAGCAGCGCCCACATCAGCCCGAGCTTGATCACGCCGTGGGCGAGCAGGTAGATGATCGCGAACAGCCGGGTGCCGCCCTCTCCGCCGCCTGCGAAGTTGCTCGCCGCGGTCTGGAGGTGCTGCGCCAGGGTGCCGTTGGGGTCGCCGAGCAGGTCGCGGGTGATGACCGCGTTGGCGAGGCCGGTGATGGCCGCGGGCGGGACCACGATCAGCAGCAGCCCGCCAAGCAACTGCACGCCGCCGTCGATCCCCTTGAGGATGACCGCGATCTTGAACAGCCGGTCGGTCGCGGTCGAGCCGCGCTCCGCGGTCTCGGTGCCGTCGGTGGCATCGGTCACGGCAATCACCCCTTCCGTAGTCCACCCTGCCTCAGCGAGGGGCCGGCGGCAGGCACCCTCGGCGCGTGTCGCGGCTGTGTCATTCTGAGCGCATGGGGACGATGGGCCAGTCAGGCGCCGGACCGGGGCCGATCGCACCGGATGGCAGCCCGGTCGAGTACTTCGCGCGGCTGCGCACCCGGGGTGAGCCGGAGATCGTGCACGGCGCCGTGCCCGCGCACGCGACCATTCTGGAGTTGGGGGCGGGCGCGGGGCGGGTGACCAACGCGCTGGTCGCGCTCGGGCATCCGGTGGTCGCGGTGGACGAGTCGGCGGAGATGCTCGCGCACGTCGACGCCGAGACCGTGTGCGCGTCGATCGAGGAACTGGCGCTGGACCGGCGGTTCGACGTCGTGCTGCTGGGGTCGTTCCTGGTCAACTCGGCGGACCGGGAGCTGCGCCGCCGGTTCCTGACCACCTGCCGGGCGCACGTCCGGCCGGATGGCTGCGTGTTGATCCAGCGCAACGTGCCGGGCCGGGTGCCGCCGGCCGCGCAGGTCGCGGACGACGGGTTCGTGGCGACGCTGGAGTACCGGATCGGTGCGCAGACCTGGACGCACACGATCACCAACCACGACCTGGACGACGTTGCGCTCGCGGCGTGCCTGCGCGAGGCAAGCCTGGAGATCGACGGCTTCCTGACCGAGGACCGGACCTGGATCAGGGCCGTGCCGCGCTGAGCAGGCTCAGCGCGGCAGGACGATGTTGACCAGTTTCGGGGCGCGGACGATCACCTTGAGCGGTTCGCGCCCGGCCAGTGCCTTGGCCACCGTGAGCGAGGCCAGCGCCTGCGCCTGGAGGTCCTCCGCGGTGACCGTGGTCGCCACGTCGAGGCGGTCCCTGACCTTGCCGTCGATCTGCACGACGCAGACCACCTTGTCCTCGACCAGCAGTTCTTCGTCGACAGCGGGCCAGCCCGCCTTGCTGACGGTGTCGCCGGCCTCGACCTCGTGGCCGAGGCTGGCCCAGCAGTCCTCCGCGCAGTAGGGCGCGAACAGGCTCAGCATCACGGCCAGGGCTTCCGCACCGGCCAGCACGGCCGGGTCGGCCGGGCCGGGGCCGCTGTCGACGGCCTTGCGCAGCGCGGAGGTGAGCTCCATGAGGCGGGCGACCGCGACGTTGAACCGGGTGTTCTCGACGAGCTGGTCGACCTCGGTCACGATGTGCGCGGTGGTGCGGCGGACCGCGAGGTCGCCATCGCCGGAGCCGTGCTCGGCCGCGCCGACATCGCTGCACAGCCGCCAGGCGCGGGCGAGGTACTTACCCGCGGCGCCTGCCGAGACGTCCGCCCAGTCGATGTCGTCCTCAGGCGGACCGGCGAAGATCATGGTGAGCCGGACCGCGTCTACGCCGTGTACCTCGAACTCGGCGCCGAGGTCGACGAGGTTGCCGGTGGACTTGGACATGGCCGAGCCGTTGAGGATCACCTGGCCCTGGTTGAGCAGGGCCTTGAACGGCTCGGTGAACCCGACCAGCCCGATGTCGTGCAGGGCCTTGATGAAGAACCGGCTGTAGAGCAGGTGCAGGATGGCGTGCTCGACGCCGCCGACGTAGCGGTCGACCGGCAGCCAGGTGCGCAGCGCCTCCGGGTCGAAGGCCCGTTCGCTGTCGTTCGGCGATGCGTAGCGCAGGAAGTACCAGGACGAGTCGACGAACGTGTCCATGGTGTCGGTGTCGCGCTGTGCAGGACCGCCGCATCGTGGACAGTCCACATTGACCCAGTCGGCCACGGAAGCCAACGGGGACACGCCTTTCGGCTTGAGCTCGGCGCCGCGCAGCTCCGGCAGTCGCACCGGGAGCTGGTCGTCGGGCACCGGCACTTCGCCGCAACTGGCACAGTGCACGATCGGGATCGGACAGCCCCAGAACCGTTGGCGGGACAGCAACCAGTCACGAAGCCGGTAGTTGACCGAGCCCGCGCCGATGCCCTTTTCCTTGAGCAGCGCGGTGATCCGGGCGATCGCCTCGGCCTTGGCCAGTCCGTCGAGCTCACCGGAGTTGATCAGCACGCCGTCGCCGGAGGTTGCGATGCCGGTTTCGGCGGGGTCGGGTTCGCCGGTGTCCAGCACGACGCGGACCGGCAGGTCGAAGGTGCGGGCGAAGTCGAGGTCGCGCTGGTCGTGCGCGGGCACGGCCATGACGGCGCCGGTGCCGTAGTCGGGCAGCACGTAGTCGGCTGCCCAGATCGGGATCCGGTTGCCGTTGACCGGGTTGATCGCGTGGCGGCCGAGGAAAACGCCGGTCTTGTCGCGTTCGGTCGACTGGCGCTCGATGTCGGAGAGGCGCTTGGTCTGGCTGAGGTACTCGTCGAGGCCGGCCCTGCACTCCGGTGCGCACAGCTCGTCGGCGAGCGCGGCATCCGGTGCGACGACGAAGAAGGTGACGCCGTTGACGGTGTCCGGGCGGGTGGTGAACACGGTGACCGGTTCGTCGCGGCCCTCGACCGGGAAGGCGATCTCGGCGCCTTCGGAGCGGCCGATCCAGTTGCGCTGCATCAGCAGCACCCGCTCGGGCCACTTGCCCCGCAACTGATCCATGTCGTCGAGCAGCCGCTGGGCGTAGTCGGTGATCTTGAAGTACCACTGGTTGAGCGTGCGCTTGGTGACCGGGCCCTTGCACCGTTCGCAGCGGCCTGCGATCACTTGCTCGTTGGCAAGCACCGTCTGGTCGTTGGGGCACCAGTTGACCGCACTGTCCTTGCGGTAGGCGAGGCCGTGCTCGTAGAGGCGCAGGAACAGCCACTGGGTCCAGCGGTAGTACTCCGGATCGGAGGTGTGCAGGCGGGTCGACCAGTCGACGGAGACCGCGTAGCGCTTGAACGAGGCGGCCTGCACATCGATGTTGGCGTAGGTCCACTCGGCGGGGTGGGCGTCACGCTTGATGGCCGCGTTCTCGGCGGGCAGACCGAACGAGTCCCACCCGATCGGGTGAAGGACGTCGTAGCCGTGCTGGAAGTGGTGGCGGGCCACCACATCGCCGATCGCGAACGCCTCGGCGTGCCCCATGTGCAGGTCGCCCGACGGGTACGGGAACATGTCGAGGATGTAGCGGCGTTCCCGGCCAGGGGTGAGCGTCGCCCGGAACTGGTCGAGCTGTTCCCACACCGGAAGCCAGCGCGCCTGGATCGCCCGCCAGTCGTAGCGGTCGCGGTCCTGCCCGGTCATTTCGCTCATCGCACATCAACTCGCACGGGCCCGAGGCTATCGCACGGGGAAAACCGCTTGCCGCGAGTCAGTATCGGGGGTTCCATTGTGTGAGTCGGGCCGTTGACCGGCGGTGACTTTACTGGCAGACTCTTGAACGCTGACGAAACGGACGAAAATTCGTTTGCAGCGATGCCAGGTGCGGGTAGTACGCGTCCGACTGGGGATGGACGACGACGCGAACAAAAACTGAACTACCAACCGGCGAATTCTCGGCATTGGGGGCCGAAAGGCAGTGAATAGTCACTGCCAGCGCGAAGATCAGGTCCAGACGCCGATCGGCGGCGGGATCGGCAGGACGGGTTTCCCTTGTGGATGTCCGATGCCGATCTCTGTTTCGGCGCGGGCTTGATCATTGCCGTGATCGGGTGCTGTCACCAGCGAGTCCGATCAGGGCAGAGAGGTAACCTAGCTGTTTTTGGGGGAGCTGGGAAAAGGGGGTCACACCTTGCTGCTTCGGCTACTCGGCCCAGTAGAACTCGTCTGGCAGGACAACGCACTCGATCTCGGCGGTCCGCGCCAGCGCACTGTGCTCGCCATGCTCGGCCTCAACGCCAATCGGGTGACGTCGGTCGAGGCACTGACCGACGCGATCTGGCAGGACGCCCCGCCGCCGACGGCGCGCGGGCAGATCCAGGTGTCGATTTCCGCGCTACGCAGGCAATTCGCCACCGCGGGCAGGCCGACGGCGATCAGGACCGCCCCGCCCGGGTACCAGCTCGCGCTCGGTTCGGCCGACGTGGACAGCCTGGTGTTCGGCGAACTCCTCAACCGGGCGGACGAGCGTAGCTCGGCCGGCGATGTGTCGGGAGCCGAGGAAACGTTACGGACCGCGTTGACGTTGTGGCGCGGACCCGCGCTCGCCGGACTGTCCAGCGAGCTGGTGCGTCGCGGCGCGACCGCGTTGGACAGCAGACGGCTCAACGCGATCGAGGAGCGGATCCGGCTGCGCCTGATGCTCGGTCAGCACCGGGAGGTCGGCGCGGAACTGCCGCAGTTGATCAGCGAATACCCGCTGCGCGAACGACTGCACGGCTTTCTGATGCTCGCGTTGTACCGGTCCGGGCGGCAGGCCGAGGCGCTGGAGGTGTACCGGCGGGCCAGGGCGATCCTGATCGACGAGATCGGTGTCGAGCCCGGACCGGAACTTGCGGAGCTCGAACGGTCGATCCTGAACCGGGCCGCCGAACTGGATCTGCCCGCGCGCGCTGCCCCGGCCGCGCCGGTTGCCCCGGCGGCCGAGACCGCACCGGTGCGGCCGGAGTTCGACATGTTCGTCACGCCCCGCCAGTTGCCCGCGAGCATCGCGGACTTCACCGGCCGGGCGGGCCAGCTGGCCGTGATCACCAGCTATCTCACCGATCCCTCCCAGCGAACGCACAGCTATGCCATGCCGATCGTGGCGATCTCGGGCAAGGGCGGGGTCGGCAAGTCGGTGCTGGCGATCCGGGTCGCGCACGAGCTGAGCACGTCCTTTCCCGACGGTCACCTCTACGCGGACATCGCAGCGACCGATGGCGACGACGTCACTTCTGTGCTGCTTGGCCGATTTCTCCGCGCGTTGAGCGTGCCGAGCAGGTCCATCCCGGAGGACGCAGGCGAGCGCGCGGAGCTGTATCGGAGCATGCTGGCCGACCGGCGGATCCTGGTCGTGCTCGACGGCGTCGTCGACGAGGCCCAGGTGCTGCCGCTGTTGCCGGGCAGCGCGTCCTGCGCGGTGATCACCACCAGCCGCAGCAGGCTCAGCCGCCTGGTTGGCGCGCGCTGGGTCGACGTCGACGTGTTCGACCGGACCGCGGCACGCGACCTGCTGGCGAAGATGATCGGCCCGGAACGGGTGCGCGAGGAGAGCACGGCGGCGGACGAGCTCGCCCGGCTCTGCGACGGGCTGCCGCTGGCGCTGCGGATCGCGGGTGCCCGGCTGGCGTCCCGGGCGAGCTGGCGGCTGGACGCTCTGGTGCATCGGCTGGGTGTGGAGCGCTCGCGGTTGGACGAGCTGACCTATCGCAGCCTGGAGCTGCGCTCCAGCATCGGCCTGACCTACGAGGGCCTGACAACAAGGGAGCAGCGCCTGTTCCGGTTGCTGGCGTTGATCCAGGCGCCGAGCTGGCCTGCCTGGCTGGCGGCGGCGCTGCTCGACACGGATCTGCGGACCGCGGAGCAGACCATCGACAGCCTGGTCGACGCGCGGGTGCTGGACACGGTCGACGATCCGGACACGGTCATGCCGCACTACCGCTACCACGATCTGGTCCGGCTCTACGCGCGCGAGCGGGCGCTGGCCACCGAGCCGGTGGCGGAGCGGGACGCGGCGCTCGCGCGGGCGCTGGGTGGCTGGCTGGGCATGGTCAGCGCGGCACACCGGCTGGACTACGGCGGCGACTACACCATCGTGCACGGCAAGGCCCCGACCTGGAGCCTGACCGAGGACGAGCTGGCCGCGGTCGACCTGCGACCGTTGAGCCGGTGGGACGGCGAGCGGCCCGCACTGGTCGCGGCGATCCGGCAGGCAGCCGAACTCGGGCTGGACGAGCTGTGCTGGGACCTCGCCCTCACCTCGGTGACCTTGTTCGAGGCCAAGGGTTATTTCGACGACTGGTCACAGAGCACGCGGCTGGCCAGGGACGCGGCGCTGCGCGCGGACAACCGGACCGGCCTCGCGGCGATGGACTACTCCCTGGGCACCCTGCACATCTTCCAGATGCGGCTGGACCAGGCGGACGAGTGCTTCCGCAGCGCATTGACGCTGTTCGAGAGCGAGGGCAACGTGCACGGGCAGGCACTGGTGTTGCGCAACGCGGCGCACATCGACGAGCTGCGCGGCAACACCACCGAGATGATGATCAAGTACAGCAGCGCGCTGGAGACCATGCGCGAGGTGGGCGACCGGGCGGGCGCCGCGCACATCCTGCGCAGCCAGGCGGGTTTCTGGCTGGCCGACGGCGACATCGAGACCGCTCGGTCACTGCTGGAGCAGGCGCTGAAGATCTGCTACGACGAGCAGTGCCTGCGGTTGGAGGCGCAGGTGATGCAGCGCTTCTCCCAGCTCTACGTGGTCACCGAGGAGTTCGACGCGGCCCGCGAGGCACTGCACCGGGTGCTGCGCATCGTGCGGGACAGCGGCGACAAGATCGGCGAGGCGTACGCGATGTACGGGCTCGGCGTGGTGCGGCACCGCGAGGGCAGGCTGGACGCGGCGACGACCTCGCTCTCGCACGCCGCCGAGCTGTCCCGGCGGGTCGGCGAGCGGCTGATCGAGGCCAGATCCCGTTACGCGCTCGGCGAGATCGCCTTGGCCGCGGGCGAACCCGGCTTGGCCGCCGCGCATCTGGAAGCGGCCAGGGCGTTGTTCGAGATGCTCGGTTCGGTGGTGTGGCACGCGCGGGCGCGCAAGCTACTGGCCGAGGCGAAATCCGGCGATCCGGCCTCGGCGGCCGAGGAGATCCGCGCGGCGATCGAGTTGCTGGGTGCGCTGGCGACCGACGAGTCGAGCGCGCTGCTGGGTGAATTGCGTGAGCTGGCGACAACGCTGAGCTGAACAAGAAACGAACGAGGGGCCGGTGTGCGCGCACCGGCCCCTCGTCCTGTTCCCCGGTCGATCACCAGTGCGTGTCGTCCTGCCCCAGTGCGGTACGACTCGCTGTCTTCAGTCCGTAGCTGTTCGACATGATCGTCCTTCCCCAGTCCCCAGTTTTGCGGCCGGTGAGTTGCTGTGCCGTCCGGTTGGTGACATCAGTCGACCGGACTGTGCTTCTCATCGACTACTCGTCCAGCTTCCCCCGATCAGAAGGCAATCGGAAGCGAAGCAGAAGCCGGATTCGTGACCATGACGGTGTCAGACCCGGATCGAGCGTGGATCGAGTTCGCATCGAGCGGGCATGGAACGGGCACCGAGGGAGTACGCCGATGGGCGGGGATTGTCGCCGGCTCAGCCACGAGGATGTGGCTCGCGCCCTGCGCGAGCTGGATCCGGCCGAGTTGCTGACCGCCGAACCGGACCAGCACTGGACGGTCGACCAGTCCGGCGAGCTCGCTCTGCTCAGGAATCCTGACGGCGATGCTGTCGCGTCGTTCGCGGCGGCGGACCTGCGGGCCTGCCGGTACGCGGTGCTGACCGTGCTCGCCGCACGCGCGCTGCTGGTGCCGACCGTGATCACCGCGGCGGTGCTGGGTTCCAGCCCGGCCGCGCGCCTGTTGTGCGGGACGTTGGCACGGTGTCTGCCCGGCCTCAGCCAGTTGGCCATCTATTCGGTCGCGGACGCCGGGCTGGCGGCGGAGTTCGCGGCGGCCGGCGTCGACCTGTCGATCACGCCCAGCACGGCGGACGCGGTGTTCGGGGCGAGCCTGGTCGTGGTCATGGACGAACTGCCCGCACTGCCTGGCGTGCACGCGCCGATGGGCGCGGTCGTGGTGAACGCGAGCGGTCGCGACCTGGTTCACGACCTGGCCAACGGGATCGCCGAGGAGTACCGGGAGGCGGAGCTGCGCCAGGTGCTCGCGGGCGAGCATCCCGGTCGCACCCGGCCCGACGACGTTCTGCTGGTCGACCTCTCCGACACCGCCGCGCCGGATGTCGCGCTGGCCCGTGCCATCCACCGACTCGACACCGAAAGCCCGATCACCGCACGCCACTGATCAGCACGACGGACAGGGGGTCCAGTCATGACGAATCAGTCCACTGCCGAAGTACTCGACCGAACGCCGGAACCAGCACGAGGTGACCACCCGCCCGCCGCCTGGTGGCGCGATTACCAGCGTGGCGAGCTGTCGATCGTCGTGGTGGCGATCGAGGACCTGGTCACCGGCGACTCGCCCCGGCTGCGCGGGGAGAACAGCGACCACGTGCAGACGCTGGCCGAGTCCGGCGCGGCGGCGCCGCCGATCATCGTGCGCGCCGCGACCAGGCACGTGATCGACGGGCACCACCGGCTGCGCGCGGCCCGGCAACGCGGCGCGCGTGAGATCGCGACCTGCCTGTTCGACGGCAGCGCCGAGGAGGCGTTCGTGCTCGCGGTGCTCGCCAACGCGGCACACGGACTCCCACTGTCCACTCCGGACAGGCGCAATGCCGCGCTGCGCATCATGATCTCGCACCCGGAGTGGTCCGACCGGATGATCGCGTCGGTCACCGCACTCTCGCCCAAGACGGTCGGCGGCATCAGGGCCAACTCCGCCGACGACGTGCCGGTGCTGAGCTCGCGGGTCGGCCGGGACGGCCGGACGCGGCCGAACAACATCCTGGAACGGCGCCGCGCGGCAGGCGAGTTCCTGCGCAGGAACCCGACCGCCTCCCTGCGCCAGGTCGCGAACGTCGCCGGGCTGTCGCCGACGACCGTCCAGGACATCCGCGACCAACTGCGCAAGGACGGCGTCCTCGCGGTGCCGGAGCAGAAAACGGCGCACCGGCCCAGGAAGGCCGTCGAGCCGCAGGTGGACCACGCGACGATCCTGCACCAGCTGCGCAACGACCCGTCGCTGCGGCTGACCCAGAACGGCCGGACGCTGCTGCGCCTGTTCGACGCGCACCTGCCCATTCTCGAACAGTGGATCGCGATCGCGGACAGCCTGCCGCCGCACTGCAAGGACTCGATCTCCGAAGTGGCCCGCGACTGCGCCAACATGTGGACCGGCATGGTCGGCAGGCTTTCCGAGAGCTAGTGCGAGAAAAGAGGCCGACGGTGCACGACACCGATCTGATTCACGAACGTTTCCTCGCCAGGGTCAAGGAAAATCCGGATGCCGTCGCGCTCGTCGACGGTGACCGGTCGACCAGCTACGCCGAACTCGACCGGCTCTCGGCCACCGCCGAGAAGACACTGCGCGCACTGGGCGTCGGCCCGGGCCGGGTGGTTGCGCTGCTGCTGCCGCCATCGACCGAACTGGTGATCGCCGTGCTGGCCGTGCTGCGCTGCGGTGCCGCGTACGCCGCGCTCGACGTGGCGTGGCCACCGGAACGGTTGCGGCAGATCGCCGAACTGCTCGATGGCCAGCTCGCGATCGCGAATGATCCCAGCGCGGCGTTCTCGGGACGGCTGGTCACCATCGCCGAGGACGGCGCCCTGGACGCGGACGTCGACGCCTCCCCACCCGCGATCGCGCCGCAGGACGGGCGCGGCGCGATGATCTTCTTCACGTCGGGCAGTACCGGCGCGCCCAAACCGGTGCTCTCGCCGCATTCCGGTACCACGCGGCTGTTCGACCCGTGCACGTTCGGCCGGTTCGACGAGACGACCGTGATGGCGCAGGTGTCCGCGTTGCCGTGGGACGCGTTCGCGTGGGAACTGTGGGGTCCGCTGGTCAACGGCGGCACCTGCGTACTGCTCCGCGAACGCCCGCTGACCCCGGTCGCGCTACGCGAGTTGGTGCACCGGCACGGGGTGAACACGTTGCTGCTCAGCACCGCGCTGTTCCACCTGATCGTCGAGGAGGACGTGCGGGCGTTCGCCGGGTTGCGGGTGGTGTACACCGGCGGCGAGAAGCTTTCCGGCAAACATGCAGGCGAGTTCCTGGCCGCGCTGCCCGACCTGCCGCTGGTCAACTCCTACGGTCCGGTCGAGAGCACGGTGATCTCCTCGACGCACCGGGTGCGGCCCTGCGACGTCGATGGCGATGTGCCGATCGGCGTCACGGTGGCGAGAACCCGGAACGTGATCATGCTCGACGGCCGCCAGTGCGCCGACGGCGAAACGGGCGAGTTGTGCATCGCCGGTGACGGTCTCGCCATCGGTTACCTCGGCGACGACGAGCTGACCGCGACGAAGTTCGTGGTCCTTCCGGTCGACGGGCAACCGACCCGGCTGTACCGGACCGGCGACCTCGCCAGCGTCGGGCCGGACGGCATCCTGCGCTTCCACGGCCGGATGGACCGGCAGGTGAAGGTGCGCGGGCACCGGATCGAACCGGCAGGCGTCGAACAGGTCGCCGAGGGCGTCGCCGGTGTCCGGCGGGCGGCGGTCGTGCCGGTGCGCGACGACAACGGCAACGTCACCGCGCTGGCGCTGTTCCACATCAGCGAGGACGAGGAGGCGCTGCGCGCAGCGCTCCGTGCCGCGCTGCCCGCCTATTCGGTCCCGGACCACGTCATCGCGGTCACCGAGTTCCCGTTGTCCAGCAACGGAAAAGTCGACAAATCGGCATTGCTGCGCGCGCACGAAGCACGGTTGTCGCGGGCGACGCTCGTGGTGGCGGCGGGCGGAACGGTCGACGAGATCGTCGCGGCCGAGGCCGGGAGCCTGCTCGGGCAGGCGTCGATCGATCCGTCGGCGTCGCTGTTCGCGCTCGGCGCGACCTCGCTGGACGCGGTTCGACTGTGTGCGCGGCTGAGCACCCGGCTGGACCGCTACATCCCGGTGTCCGCACTGTTGCGCGCGCCGACCGTGCGTGACCTGGCGCAGTGGCTGGCCGGGCGGAGCGCGCCCCGCGCCAGCGGCACGAGCGGGTCCGGTACACCGCTGACCGCATCGCAGCACTCGTTCCTGTTGTCGCACCTGATCTCCGGCGACGACACCGCGAACTTCTGCGTGCAGAACTGGGTCCTCGACGGCACGCCCCAGGTCGACGCGCTGCGCGCCGCCGTGCAGGACGTGCACCGCAGGCACGGTTACCTGAGCGCGCGGTACACATCGGGGGAACGGACGCTGCTGGTCGCGTCGGACACGCCTGCCGAGTTCGTCGAGATCACCGGCGGGCAGGCCGATCTCGATGCCGCACTGTACACACCGTTCGACCTGGCCAAGGGGCTGGTCTGGCGCGCGGTGCTGGCGCAGGAGAACGAAACGTCCCGATTCGGGATCGCGGTGCACCACATCGCCTTCGATGGCTGGTCGCAACACCTGCTCACCGCCGATCTCGGCCTCGCCTACGCGGCCCGGTGCGCGAACTCCGAACCCGGTTTCCCGCAACCGGTGCCCGGCCCTACCGCCACCTTCGACATGCTGACCGGCCTCGCCGAAGCCGCCGACCTGGACGCGCAACGCTCCTACTGGGCGAACGCCCTGCGCGGCCTGCCCGCGATGAACTGGCCAGCGCCCGGCCGGGCAGGCGAACTGCCGCGCGTCGTCGAGCACCCGGTCGCGCTGGCCGGGATCGACGAATCCGCGCGGGCAAAGGAAACCAGCAGGCTCGCGGTGCTGCTCGCGGCGGTGTCCGAGGCAGTGACGGCCTGCACCGGTCGGTCGGACTTCGGGGTGGGCGTGCCGGTCAACCGGCGCGGCACCGAGGAACTCCAGCGGCCGATCGGCTGCCTCATCGACACGGTCTGCGTCCGGGTCGGTGCCGACCCAAAGCTGGCGGTGCGCGACGCGCTCGCGAACAGCGACGTGTCCTTCGCCGAGGTGGTCCGGCTGAGCAAACCGGCGCGGAGCGCGCGGCACCCGCTCTACCAGGTGATCGTCGCCGTGCAGGACTCGCCGGCGCCTGCACTTCGACTGTCCGGTTGCGACACCCGGATCGGGCGGCAACACGAAATTCCTTGGACGCGCACAGAGTTCGTGGTCGAGCTGTTCGTCACCGATGGCGCGCGGCTGCGGTTCACCCACGACCCGGCCGTGCTCGACGACGACCTCGTCACCGAGCTGATCCACCAGGTGCGGGAGCGACTGGATGCACACCGATGGGAGTAGTGACCTTGCGTTACTTTGTTCTCGGCACGGTCGAGGCGCTCGACCAGAACCGGACGCGCATTCCGCTGGCCCGCGCGAAACAGCGCACGGTGCTCACCCTGCTCCTGTTGAACCGGGGCAGGCCGGTCTCCATCGAACGGATGGTGGACGCGCTGTGGGAGGACGACCCTCCGGTGTCCGCCCGCAAGAACCTGCACACCTACGTGTGGCGGCTGCGCCAGTCGCTCGGCGGCGGCGACTCGGGACCGTTGGTCGCGGTGGGCGCGGGCTACCAGCTGAACGCCGCGCCGCACGAGGTCGATCTGGACGTGTTCGAGTCGTTGATCGAGGACGGCGAACGGCTGCGCGCGGACCACGACCTGCTGGGTGCGTTGACCGCCATGAAGAAGGCGCTGGAGCTGTGGCGGGATGAGCCGTTCCAGAACGTGCCGTCCGCCATGAGGCTGGCGGCCGAACGCGAACGGCTGATCGAGCGCAGGCTGATGCTGATCGAGGACTACGTCGAGACCAGCCTGCGGGTCGGCATGGCCGCCCGGGTCATCCCCGAGCTGCGCCAGTTCGTGCGTGAACACCCCTGGCGGGAACGGTTCGCCGGGCAGTTGATGCGCGCGCTGCACCAGACCGGCCGGCGGGGCGAGGCCATCACCGTGTACGGCAACACCCGCGCGCAGCTGCGCCACGAACTCGGTGTCGATCCCGGACCGGAACTGCGGCGCACGCATCAGGAAATCCTGGTCGACGACGTGCGCGAACTCCAAAACCACGTCGCCTGAAATGGCGACCACATCGCAACAGAAAGCGAGCTATCGCGAAGTCCTGGCCAATCCGCGGTTCCGGGTACTGATCGGCTCCCGGTTGCTGGCCATCGCCGCCGACACACTGCGCACCGTCGCGCTGTCGGTGCTGGTGTTCACAACCACGAATTCGCCTTTGCTCGCCGCGCTGACCTACGGCATCGCGTTCCTGCCGCAAGCTCTGGGCGGGGTACTGCTCGGCGCGCTCGCCGACCGGGTGCGGCCCCGCGAACTGATAGCCGCAGGCTACGCGCTGGAATGCGTCGCCGCGATATTGCTCGGCACGCTGCCAATGCCGACCTGGTCGAGCCTGGTCATCGTGGCGGCGGTCGGTGCGTTCACGCCGGTGTTCTCCGGCGCGGCGAGCCGGTTGATGGCCAAGGCGCTGACCGGCGACGCGTACGTGCTCGGCCGGTCGCTGTGGAACGTCACCTCCTCGGTCGCGCAACTGGCCGGGCTGGCCATCGGTGGCGGTGCCGTGGCCGCGTTCGGCGCCCGGCACGCGTTGCTGGTCACCGCCTGCGCGCACCTGTTCGCCTGTCTGCTGGTGTTGCTACTGCTATCGAGCATGGCGCCGGTGCCGCGCACCGCCGCCCGCCTGACCAACTGGGCGGGCACGGTCGCGGTGCTCGGTGACCGGATGATCCGGCGGTTGATGTTCGCGCAGTGGCTGCCGTCGTGCCTGGTGGCCAGCGCCGAGGGGCTGGTCGTCGCGTACGCGGCGGATCGCGGTTTTCCCAGTGGCAGCGCGGGTTTGCTGCTGGCGTGCCTACCGGTCGGGATGATCATCGGGAATCTGCTCGTCGGCCGGTTGTTCACGCCGCGCGCGCGAGATCGGCTGCTAGTGCCGTTGGTGTCCATCATGGGCGCCGGGTTGGTGCCGCTGGTATGGCAACCGTCTCTTGTGGGCACCGCGGCGCTGCTGGTGTTCACCGGCTGCGGCTTCGGCTACGGCCTGTGCGTGCAGAAGGCGTTTCTTGTCGCCGTTCCCGCTGATCTGCAAGGTCAGGCGTTCGCACTGCTCGCTGCCGGTTTGCAGACGGCACAAGGGCTCGGGCCGTCCGTGTTCGGCGCGATAGCCGAACTCGTGGTGCCCGGCACCGCCATGGCATTGGCCGGGTTCGCGATTCTCGGCACCGCACTGTGGCTGTACCTGCGTAAACCGACCGCCGAGAAAAACCTGCGCCGTGTATACCCAAACGTATTCCCGGCCAGCCAATAATCAAATCAGCCAAGAACGGAGAGGGGGAACCCCAAATGCGTTACGACTGGGACCAGTGAGCCGAAGCCGCGACAGGCGGCCACAGCTGAAAAAGCAATTACTCGCCGGGCACCGCAATGCGCGGCGCCCGGCGAGTGCCGTTTGGTGGCACGAACGCCGGATACGCGAAAGGAGAGATGGACCGCGATGACGACGACCGTTCTCTACGAACCCATGGACCCGGCCACGCTGGCCGACCCGTACTCGGTCTACCACGCGCTGCGCTCATCCGCGCCGGTGTTCTGGCACGATCGGCTGGAGAGCTGGATCCTGACCCGCTACCGCGACTGCCTCGCCGTCCTCCAGGACGTGCACACGTTCGCGGCCGACCCGCGCCGGGGCGGTCAGGACGTCCCGGAATCCAAACTGACCGTCCAGTTCCTCGACCCGCCCGAGCAGGTGCCGGTGCGCAGGATGTTCATCAGCGCCCTGCGCGGCCAGGACATGGACGCGATCTGTGCCCGCGCCGAGAAGATGCTCGCCGCGCGGTTCGCCCGCCTGGCCTGCGAACCGGTCTTCGACTTCGTCACCGAGGTCGGCAACCCGTTGGCACTGTTCACGATCTGCGCGCTGATGGGCATCGAGGAGCCCGACCAGGAGCAGTTCACCGCGCTGTCCGACGCGGTCGTCTACCGGATGGACACCAGCCTCGCGCCGCCCGACCGTCCCCGCTCGACGGTGAGCATCCCGCAGGAACTGAATCGGGTGGCAGCAGGATGGTTCGACACCATCGGTGAGACCGGGGTGATCGGTGCGGTCAAGCGGGCGCTCGCCGCCCAACCCGGCACGGTGTCGGAGGATCTGGTGCGCAACACCGCGCGGATCATGCTGATGTCCGGCTTCGGTTCGCCTGCCGCTGCCGCGAGCAACGCCATGCTCGCGTTGCTGCGTCACCCGGGAACCCTTGCCGCGCTGGCTGATCCCGCACTACTGGAGACCGGCATCGACGAGCTGGTGCGCTACGACGGACCGGTGCAGGGCAGCAGCCGCACGGTGACCGAGACGATCGAGTTCGCGGGCCGGACGTTCCGGCAGGGCGAGCTGGTGACCACGTTGTTCGGCGCCGCGAACCACGACCCGGACCAGTTCCACGACCCGGACCAGCTGGTGCTGGAC
This sequence comes from Pseudonocardiaceae bacterium, assembly GCA_036494465.1. GTDB lineage: Bacteria > Actinomycetota > Actinomycetes > Mycobacteriales > Pseudonocardiaceae > CAJCJE01. The sequence continues at coordinate 12,485 of DASXOJ010000271.1, read as the reverse complement.
CGCTCCCCCAACCGCCACCTCGGCTTCGGCTGGGGACCGCACGTGTGCATCGGCGCCCGGTTCACCCAGCTCGTGCTGCGCTCGATGGTCCGCGCGCTGCGGTCCTGGCCGCAGCCCCTGATCCTGGCGGGCGAGCCGGAGCACTGGCCGTCCGCGACCGTTCGGTATCTCCGCTCGCTTCCGGTCAGCTTTGCGAGGTAGCCATCATGGATTTCACCCTCAGCCAGTCCCAGTACGAGTTCCGCGACGAAGTGCGTGCGTTCCTGCGAGGCGATGAGATCCAGTCGGAGCTCGCGAAGATCGCCGAATACGCGCCCCGCGAGGAACCCAACCCCATCGAGATCTACCGCGCGCTCGGCAAACGGCGCTGGCTCGCCCCCGCCTGGCCGGTCGAGTACGGCGGCATGGGCGCGAGCCTGGTCGAATCCGCGATCGTCGCGGAGGAACTGTGCTGGCAGGGCGTGCCGGACATCATGCACGTGGTGTCCGTGGACATCGTCGGCCTGTTCCTGTCGCTGGCCGGTACTCCGGAGCAGAAGGCGAGGTTCCTGCCGGGGATCGCGGCGGGCGAGCACACCGTGTGCGTGCTCTACAGCGAACCGGGCGTCGGTTCGGACCTCTCCGGCGTGCGCAGCCGCGCCGAGCGGGTGGCCGGCGGCTACCGGATCTACGGCACGAAGCTCTACAGCCTGCGCACCGCGGAGGCGGACTACGGCCTGTGCATCGCGCGCCTGGACGACGCGGAACCGGGCGGTCAGGACGGCCTCACGCTGATGCTGGTGCCGATGAGCGAGCCGGGACTGGTCGTGCATCCGCTGTACAGCATCGCCGACGAGCGGTTCGGCCGCGTCGAACTGGACGGGGTGCTGGTGCCCGACGAGAACGTGCTCGGCGCACCCGGCGACGGCTGGCGGCTGCTGACCGGCGCGCTCGCGCTGGAACGGACCGGGCTGGAATCGGCCAGCAAGACCCGGCGCTGGCTGGATCTGCTGGTCGAGCGCGCCAGGGAGAACGGCCGTGCCGACGATCCAGAAGTGGCCGCGACCCTGGCCGAACTGGACATCGACGTGGAGGCGGGCCGGTTGCTCGCGTGGCGCGTCATCGGCTCCCTCGCCGACGGCGAACTGGACAACACGGCGGCGTCCATCTCCAAGCTCTACAGCAGCGAACTCGCCAAGCGGCTGGTCGCCGCCGGAGTACTCATCGACGGCCTGGACGCGGCACTGTCCCGGTGGAGCGTGGACAGCCCGTCCGGTGGCTTCACCGACTGGCTCGCCCGCGAGGCGCCCGGCGTCACGATCTCGGCCGGTACCTCGGAAATCATGCGCTACGTAGTGGCCAGTACCGGACTGAAGGCGGTGTGACAGGTGCCCAACCTCACTCCCGACGACGCGGACAAGTCGCGATCGCGACGCCATGCCGCCCTGTTCGACGAACTGACCCTGCTGGAAACCGGCGAGCACCCGCTCGGTGGACCGACGGAGTCCGCCACCGGCCGCTGGACGGAAAGTCCAGCGTGGCGCAGGCTCGCGTCGGCAGGCGTGCTGCGCACCGCCGCCACCGCCGAGTTCGGCGGCCTCGACGCGCCGGCCCAGGAACTGGCCGCGTTGTGTGAAGCGGCGGGCCGCGCCGACTACCGGGGCCCCCTACTGCCAACCCTGCACGCGATGGAACTGGCAGGCTTACTCGCCGACCCCAACGACCGCGCCGAACTGCTCCCGTCCCTCGCGGCCGGTCAGCTCGCCGCGTCCCTGGTCGTCGACCCGGCCCTGTGCCACGCTCCCGGCTCCGACACCGGCAGCCTCACCAGCACCAGCGACCGTCTCAACGGGACAGTCCGATTCGTACCGTGGGCAGGCAACGCCGAACAGTTGCTGGTGCTCACCGCGATCGACGGCAGCCCAGCACTGGTGCAGGTACCGCTGCCCAACCCGGAGGTCCTCATCCGGCGCCAGGATGACCTGGCCCGTGGCGAGATGTACCGGATCGACTTCAGCGGCGCACCCCTGGCCGGAGCCCGGCCGATGTGGCTGGCCGCCGGGGCAGACCTGGCCGCCGTGCTGGCCAGGGCCCGGATTCGGCTCGCGGCCTACCTGCTGGGGCTGGCCACCGGCGCGGTCGAGGAGACCATCGACTACACCAACCGGCGCAAGCAGTTCGGGCGCGCGGTGTCCCGCTTCCAGACCGTGTCCTTCCGGCTTGCCGACCTGGTCACCCAGGTGCACGGGGTGCGGCTGGTGTGCGGGCAGCTCGCGTCGATCGCCGATGGCGGCGCGCCGTTGACCCAGCGGGCCGCGCAGGTGCTGGCCAAGGCCGCGCGGCTGGCAGGCACCGCCGGTGTCGAGGCGATGCAGCTGCACGGCGCGATCGGCCTCACCGAGGACAGCCCGGCCCAGCGGTTCTACCGGCACGCCACAGTGGACGGTCTGGGGCTCGGCACGCCGGCGGCGCTGTACCGGTTGGCGGGCGCCCGGTTGGCCGCCACACCGGCCGAGGCGCCGCGATTCGCCTGCGAGGTGTCAGCATGACCGTCGAACTCGTCGACCGCCCCTGCACCGGCGGCATACCCGGCCCGGCCCGGGCGCGCGACATCGCCGCCGCCGTGCGCGCCGCATACGCCTCCTACGAGCCCTATCCCGGTCTGCCCGTCGCCGACGGCGCGGCGGAAACCACCGAGCAGGTGCTCGCCGACGCCGATGCTGGTACGCGGTTCTGGGAGATCCGCGACGGCCAGCGCACCGTCGCCACCCTGCGAATGGTGCCGCACTCGGCGTGGGTGTGGGAGATCCGGCGCATCGCGGTCCGGCCGGAATGGCGCTCGCGCGGCCTGGTCCGCGAACTGCTCGACCACGTCGAAGCCGACGCCATCGCGGAGCGGGTGCGCCGGATCGAGTTGACCGCGGTGGTCGAACGCCAACTCCCGGCCCGCTACGCCCGGCTCGGTTTCCACACCGAACGCAGGCTGCCCGCGTCCGACAAGCCGCTCACCGAAGCGACCATGATCCGCAGGCCGGGCCTGGACCGCATAGCCCAACCAGAGGCGGCTCCCGAGCCCGGTGCCCGACTGGTGCTGCGCTGGTTCGCGACGAGCGAGGGCACGACGGTAGTTCCCCATGGCGTAGTCGCCGACCGCCATGCCCGGCTGGTCGGCGTCGACAGCTGGTCCGACGCGACCGAAGCCGACCGCGCCAGGGTCTTCGCAACCCTCGCTGCCGATGGAGGGCAAGCGCTTGCCGGCGGCGGATTCCGCTGGCCCGCACCGCCCACCGGACTCATCGGCTACCGGATGCCCCGATTGACCGCGCCCGCCCTGCTGGCGGTCTGGCGGAACTGGCCGAACGGACGAGCATGGCAGGAGCCGGGAACATGACCGCCGAAATCGTGACCAGCGAGGCGTTCCAGCCTACCTCGCTCACCACCTACTTCAACAACACCAGCCGCACCGACGCACACGCGCTGGACGCGGGCGCGTTCAACATCTGGCGCAACACCTTCCCGGCAACGGAACTGCCCGAACCCGGTGGCACGGTGGTCGTCGGCGGCGTGCCGTTCGCCTTCCCCGGCTGGCGGGCCGACGGCGCGGACAACGTGCGCTGCTGCGGCCAGCTGCTGGACATCGATCCGCCCGGCCACTACGACTGGATCTACCTGCTGGTCGCGGCCGAACGTCGCACCGAGGACCCGGTGCTGCTGCACTTCGCCGCAGGCGTCGTCGACCAGGAATGGCTGCGCGTCTCGGACTTCTGGCCGGACGCGAGCGCGCACTTCGGCGAACTGCGTGCCTACCAGTGCTCCGTGCTGCACTACCCCCGGCACACCCAGGAACGCATGCCGCCGACCATCTGGCGCCAGCGGGTTCCGGTGGCCCGCGCCGCCGAACTCCGCGCCCTGCGGTTGCCGGACAACCCGGCCATCCACGTGTTCGCCATGACCCTGCTCAGCGCCGATCGGAGGATCCAGCGATGAAAGCGGTACTCGACGGCGTGCAGCGGTGGCGCCACGAACTGAGCAACTGCCTGCACTCGTGCATCGGCGTCGCGCTCACCCGGCACGGGATCGACGCGCTGGTCGTGCTCGGGTCGCGGTGGCAGTTCTACTACCGTCCTGGCGATCTGCGCAGGGAAGAGTATTTCTGGCCGTGCCCGCCAGGCGTCTCGCTCGCCCAAACCCTGATGCCCTACCACCCGATCTCCTCGCGGTGGCACCAGCCCGCCGACGCCGCGCAGGGCTGGCAGCAGGTGCGCGAACGGATCCTGGCCGGAGAGCCCGCGCTGGTCGCGGTCGACAACTTCTGGCTGCCGTTCCGCCCCGCCTACCAGGACGTGCACAGCAACCACCTGGTCGCGGTGTACGGGTTCGACGACGAAGCCGACCTGGTCTGGATCAACGACGGCGTGCCACCCGCCTTCGACGGACCGATGGCAGGCAAGCACCTCGACGCCTCCCGCGACTCGGACAACCCGATCGTGCACGACCGCGACCTGTTCTTCACCGCGAACCCGATCGGCAACAAGTGGCTGTCCATCGACCGCGACCCGGACGCGCCCGCCCCACCCGACCTGGCCACCATGCTCCGCACGAACGTGCGCGACTTCCTCGACCCCGAACCGGTCGACGGATACGTCGGCCTCGGCGGCATCGAAGCGTTCCTGCGCGACTCCGCCGACCGGCTCGCCATCGGCGAGGCGATCGCCGAAGAGACGTTCGTGGTGGCAGGCACCGCGGTCGCATCGGCCGCCCTGCACGCCAGCGCGCTGCGCGCCCTCGCCAGCCAGCACAACAATCCGCTGCTCGCGGAGGTCGCGCTGGCAGTCGACCGCGTCGCCCACCACTGGACGGCAATCAGGATTCTGGTCAACACCATCGAACAGTCCGAAGTGGACCGGCTCAGATATCGAACCGACCAGCTGATGGCCGACTGCGGCCGCGCGCTGGCGGAGGTGAGCCGGGTCGCTGACGCCCTCGCACAGGAAGGACAGCAGACATGCCGGCCAAGATTCACCGCATCCAGCTGACCGGAGCCGAAACCGCGTCGGCACGTTCGCTCGTCGACGAGGTCGGGCGACGCCACCGCACCGTCGAAGACCCGGAATTCCACCGCCTCGCCGAGGTGTACGCACACGAACTCCCCCGCGCGCTGCGCGCCGGCCTCGTCGACTTCCGGCTCTCCGAACCGGCCGGCCTGTGCGTGGTCAGCGGCTGGCAGGTGGACGACCAGCGGATCGGCCCGACCCCGGCGCACTGGTCCAGCCGCCCGATACCCTCGCCGACCCTGGCCGACGACCTGTTCTTCTACCTGTGCGCGACCTTCCTCGGTGAACCGTTCGCCTGGGCCACCACCCAGCAAGGCCGGGTGCTACAGGACGTGCTCCCGGTGCGCGGCGAGGAAAACCGCCAACTCGGCACCAGCAGCGCGGAAGCGCTGACCTGGCACATCGAAGACAGTTTCCACCCCCTGCGCGGCGACTACGTCGGTCTGCTCTGCCTGCGCAACCCCGACATGGTGGAAACCACCTGCGCCGCGGCCTCGGACGTCAACCTGCCCGAAAAATGGCAGGAAGCCCTGCGCGCCGCCCAGTTCGTGATCCGCCCCGACGAATCGCACAGCTGGAAAACCCTGATCGCCAGCGCGCGCGAACACCGGATCGACCTCGAACTGCTGGAACGCGCCCTCGAACACTACGAAGCGGTCGTCGAACGCCCAGAGCAGGTGCCGGTGCTGTTCGGCGACCCGGACGACCCCTACCTGCTGATCAACTCCTTCTACATGGACGAACCAGAAACCGAACCCGCCCGCACCGCGCTGGCCGGCATCATCGCCGCGTTGGACGCGGCGATGAGCGGCGTCGCGCTGTCCCAGGGCGATGTGCTGTTCCTGGACAACTACAAGGTGGTGCACGGCCGTGCGTCGTTCACCGCCCGCTTCGACGGCACCGACCGCTGGCTGCGCAGGCTCAACGTCACTCGCGACCTGCGCCGCTCACGCGAACTCCGGGCCAGCGCGAGCTCCCGCATCATCTTCTGAGCTCTCTCGAACGGGGCGCCACCCGCGCCCTTGCGTTGACGTCGATGTGAAGTAACACAATCGCCCGGTGTTCACCCCAGCAGAACTCGACTACCTGCTCGCCCAGCCCATCGGGCGGCTGGCGACCGTCTCGCCTGACGGACAGGTGCAGAACAACCCGACCAACTTCTTCGTCGACGACGGCACGATCGTCATCGGCGGGCACGCGCTGGGCGCGTCGAAGAAGTTCCGGAACGTCCAGCGCGGCAGTACGGTCGCGTTCGTGGTGGACGACCTGGCGACGGTCGATCCGTGGATGCCCCGAGGTATCGAGATCCGGGGTGACGCGGTGGCGTTGACGGACCAGGAGCCGCCGCTGCCCTACCTTTCCCGGGAGATCATCCGGATCAATCCGGTCAGGATCATTTCGTGGGGCCTCGACGGACCACGGGCGAGCCGTACGGCGTGACGTCAGCAGGTGCGCAGGAAGCGGTCCAGCACCCGGACTCCGAACTCCAGCGCGTCGACCGGTACGCGCTCGTCGACGCCGTGGAACAGCGCGGAAAAATCCAGGTCGGCGGGGAGCCGCAAGGGGACGAAACCGAAGCAGCGCATCCCCAACGTGTGGAAGGATGTGGCGTCCGTGCCGCCGGAGAGCATGTAGGGCAACAGTTTCGCGCCGGGGTCTTCGGCGGTGATGGCCGCGGCCATGGCGTCGACGAGCGCGCCCGAGAACGCGGTCTGTACCGGTGGAGAGCTCAGCCACTCGCGTTCGACGTCCGGGCCGAGGATCTCCGCCAGCTCGCGTTCGAAGATCTCCTCGCGGCCGGGTAGCACGCGGCAGTCCACTGTGGCCTCCGCGACGGAGGGGATGACGTTCGCTTTGTAGCCCGCCGCCAACATGGTCGGATTCGCGGTGTCGCGCAGGGTCGCGCCGATCATCCGCGCGAGGTTGCCGAGCTTGCCGATCGACGCGTCCAGCTCGTCTTCGGGGAACGCCAGCCCGGTCAGGTCGGTCACTCCGGCGAGGAAGTCCCGCAGTGGATCGGTGAGCACGATCGGCCAGCGGTGCTCGCCGAGCCGGGCGACGGCGGCGGCGAGCTTGGTGACCGCGTTGTCGCGGTGCACCATCGAGCCGTGTCCGGCCGTGCCGCGCACCTTCAGTTTCAGCCAGCGGATGCCTTTCTCCGCGGTCTGGATCAGGTACGCGCGCACGTCATCGCCGATGGTGACGGAGAACCCGCCGACCTCGCCGATGGCTTCGGTGGCGCCTTCGAACAACTCCGGGCGATTTTCGACGAGCCACTGCGCGCCGAGCAGGCTGCCTGCTTCCTCGTCGGCGACGAAGGCGAAGATGATGTCGCGGGGCGGGACGACGTCCTGGCGCCGGAACCGGCGCGCGACCGTGAGCATCATCGCGACCATGTCCTTCATGTCGACGGCGCCGCGCCCCCAGACGTAGCCGTCCCGGACTTCGCCGGAGAACGGGTGCACCGACCATTCGGCTGGGTCGGCGGGCACCACGTCCAGGTGCCCGTGCACCAGCAGCGCTCCCCTGCTCGGATCCGCGCCGGACAGCCGCGCGATCACGTTGTCGCGGCCGGGGGCGCCCGACTCGACGTAGGTGATGTCGTAGCCGACCTCGGTCAACTTTTCGGCGACGTACTCGGCGGCTTTGCGCTCGCCGACGAGTGTGTCCGGATCACCGGTGTTCGTGGTGTCGATCCGGATCAGCTCGCTGGCGAGCGTGACGACTTCGCTCACAGGTTCTCGACCTCCGCGAGCAGGCGGTCGAGTTCGTCGGCGTCGGCGGATTCGGTGAGCAGGTCCTCCAGCGCCAGGCAGAACTCGTCGAACCGGGGTCGTTCCATCACCAGGCGCAGCGGCACGTCCAGGTTGAGCGCGCGGCGCAGGCGGGACGCGACCCTGGTGGCGCGCAGCGAATGCCCGCCGAGGTCGAAGAAGTTGTCCTCGACGTGGATCTCCGGCCTGCCGAGCACCTCGCCCCAGCACTCGGCGACCAGTTCGGGCAGCCAGCCGACCGGTTTGCCGCCGCGCGAGCGCGTCGTTTCCGGGATCTGTCGGCGCAGCGCGGCCTTGTCGACCTTGCCGTGCGGGGTCAGCGGCAGCACCGGCACCGCGATGACCAGGTCGGGGACCAGTTGCGCGGGCAGCGTGCGCCGCGCGAACTCGCGCAGTTGGTCGGAGTTCGGCGGGGTGGTCGCGCCGGGGGTGACGAACGCGACGAGCCGGTCGCCGCCCGGCGCGGGCAGCACGGCCGCCGCGCCGATGGCCGGGTGGGTGCCCAGCACGGCTTCGATCTCGCCCGGTTCGATGCGCAGGCCACGAACCTTGAGCTGGTCGTCCATCCGGCCGAGCACCACCACCCGGCCGTCCGCGTCGAGCAGGCCCGCGTCGCCGGTGCGGTAGAGCCGCGCGCCGGGTTCACCGCCGAGCCAGTCGGGCACGAAGCGGTCCGCGGTCAGGCCGGGTGCGCCGAGGTAACCGAGCGCGAGCGCGGGCCCGCCGAGGTGGATCTCGCCGCGTACGTCGACCGGGGCCGGACGGCCGAATCGGTCGACCACGTACAGGTCCCGGTTGCTGATGACCGCGCCGACCGGCAACGGTTCCGGGACCTCCTCAGGCACCTCGTACAGGGTGGAGGTGATCACGGTCTCGGTGAGGCCGTAGCCGACCAGCAGCCGGATTTCGCCGCGGACGTGTTGCCGCCACTGGTTCACCAGGGTCGGTTGCACCGCGTCCGCGCCGAGCAGGAGTCCCTTGAGCGGCAGGTGTTCCGGTGCGGGCAGGCCGAGCGCGAGTTCTTCGACGACCTGGTGCCAGTAGGGCGCGGTGAGGTTGGCGAAACCGATGCCGTGGCGGGCCACGTTGTCCAGGAAGTCCCGTGGGCTCCACTGTGGACCGTCGCCGAACACGACGGTGGCACCGGCCAGCAGCGGCGCGAACATCTGCTCGACGGAGATGTCGAACGTGGCCGGCGACAGCGCCAGCACCCGATCACCCTGTTCGAGGCCGAGTTCGCCGACCATCACCGCGAGGTGCCCTGCGATGGCGGCGTGGCTCACCGCGACGCCCTTGGGACGCCCGGTGGAGCCGGAGGTGAACAGGAGGTAGGCGAGGCTCTCCGGCAGGATGTCCACCGTGGATTCGGGGGCGTCCGGTCCGTCGATGCCGATCCAGTTCGTGTCCACGTCGGGGCGGACATCGGAGATGCCGATGCGGGCGTTGGCGTCCGCGACGAGTCCGCGTAGGCGGTCGACTGGCTGGTTCGGGTCGAGTGGCAGGTAGCCTGCGCCTGCTCGTAGCACGGCCAGCAGCGCGACGATGAGTTCCGGGCCTGGCGGCAGGCACACCGCGACGGCCGTGTTCGGTCCGGCGCCCAGGGCACACAACCTCCGCGACAGCCGGGCGGACGCGCTGTTCAGCGCACCGTAGCTGAGGGTGGTCGCACCCTGCGCGATGGCGGGCTGGTTCGGGTTGGCGAGCGCTTGCGCGATGATCGCGTTCGGGACGAATGGTGCGTCGCGATGCTTCTGGCGCGGGGCGGGCGCCGTGGACTCAACCAGTGCCAGTTCGTCCAGGCGACGGTCCGGGTCGGCCATCAGTTCGGTCAGGGCCCGGACCAGCCTGGCCAGCAACCGGTCGACTGCTGGTGCGGCGAAGCGGGAGCGGTCGAAGATCAGGCGTAGCAACGGATCCGCGCCGAACTCGGCGGCGACGGTGAGCGGATAGCCGTCCCTGTCCTCCACCCTGATGTCGTCGTCGGTGCCGGTGAGCGTGTCGCGCACGGCATCGTCCATCGGGTAGTTCTCGACGGCGATCAGGGTGTCGAACAGGGTGCTGCCCTGCGGCAACCCGGACAGGCCCTGGACCGTGGTCAGCGGGGTGTGGTGCGGCCGGAGGGTGTGTTCGCGTTGCAGGCCGCGCAGCCACTCCCCCACCCGAGCGGACTTCGGGCTGCGCACCCGGACCGGCACGGTGTTGACGAACATGCCGACCATCCGCTCCATGCCGGGCAGCAGGTCGCGGCCGGATTCGGCGGTGGCGGCGACCACGTCGTCGCGACCGAGGTACCAGCCGACCAGCAGACCCCACGCTGCGGTGAGCACGGTGCTGGCGGTGACCTGGTTGCGGCCCGCGAAGGCCGCCAGGTCGGTGCCGAACTGCCTGCCGAGCCGGGTTTCCACCGCGCCCCAACCGGTTTCCGGCCGCTGCGGTGCAGGCAACGGCACCGGGGTCGCTTCGACGCCCGCCAGGTAGTCGCGCCAGAAGCGCTCGTCCTCGGCGTGGTCAGCGGCCAGCAGCGCGCCGACGAAGTCGCGGAACGGCCTGCTCGGCTCGGTGCGCACCCGCTCGCCGCCGCGCAGCGCCGCGTACCGGCGCAGGACCTCCGACAGGACGCGCGCCGCGCTCCAGCCGTCCAGGATCAGGTGGTGGCAGGTGAACAGCACCCGCACCCGGCCATCCGGCGTGTCGAACACGGTCAGCCGCAGCAGCGGCGCGGTGGTCAGATCCATGCCGCGCGCCCGGTCCTGTGCCAGCAGTTCGTCGAGATCCGGCGTGTTCGTGGGCAGGGTGACGCGTTCGACCGTCGGGGTCGCGTGTTCGTGCACGACCTGGAGCGGCTGCTCGTCCGCCGCGAGCTCGATCCTGGTGCGCAGCACCGGGTACTCGTCGACGACCTGCTGCCAGGCGGCCCGGTAGGCATCGATGTCCAATTCGGACACTGTCCAGAGCGCCTGTTCGATGTACATGCCGGGTTCGGTCGCGGCCCTGGTCAGGAACAGGATGCCGTCCTGGGCCGGGGTGAGCGGGTAGACGTCGGCGATGTCCGGGTCAGCGAAGTACTCGTTGACCGCTGCCATGGACAGTCCGGCGAGCGGGAAGTCCGCCGGGCTGACGTGGTTCGCGCCGGCCGTGGCGCAGTGCACGATGATCTCGCGGAGCACGCGCAGGAACAGGTCGGTGAACCGGTCGATGGTTTCGGCGCGGTGCGCGCCGGGGTGCCAGGTGGTGTTGATCTCGAAGCTGTCGTCGACGATGGCGGCGTCGATCTCCAGCAGGTGCGAACGCTCGCGATCGGGGTCGGCCCACCCGGCGAGGCCGTACCGGCCGACGCGCGGCGACGGCGCGGCAGGCTCGGCGGGTTCGGCGCGACCGAGGTAGTTGAACAGGATCTCGGCCGGTGACGCCGCGATCCCGGGTTCCTCGGCGAGGTGGCGCAACAGGCCGTAGCCGATGCCGCTGCCCGGCACCCTGCGCAACGTCTCCTTGCTCGCGACCAGCGCATCGCCGAAACCGCCGACACCGGACAGGCGCACGGGGTAGAGCGTGGTGAACCAGCCGACGGTGCGGCTGACGTCGGCCTCTTCGACCACGTCGCGACCATGTCCCTCAAGGTCGACGACCACATCGGCGCCACCGCCCCATTCCGCACAGGTCCTGGCCAGCGCGCAGAGCAGCACTTCGGTGATCCGGGTGCGGTAGCTGGCGGGCACGTCGTCGAGCAGTGCGGCGGTGTCCTGCTTGCTGAGCCTGCCGATGGTGGTGCGCGCGTCACGATAACGGCCGGGTCCACCGGGTCCATCGGTGGGCAGCGACTGTTCGGTCGGCCGGACCACCCCTGCCCAGTAGTCGCGTTCGGCGCCTGGCGTCATGCTTTCCAGCAGTTGGCCCCATTGCCGGACGGAGAGCGTCTTGGCCGGTAGCTTCGGCGTCTGCTTCGCGGCCAGTCGGATGTAGGCGCCGTCGAAGTCGGCGAGCAGCACCGACCAGGACACCGCGTCCACGCACAGGTGGTGCACGCTGAGCACGAGCTCTCCGGTGCCGGTGACCCCGGCCCTGATCATCGGGCCGTGCACCGGATCGAGGCCGCGGTGCAGGGATTCGAGGTCGGCAACGGGTTCGACCGGGATCCGCTCGACCGGCGGGGCGACATGTTGCCGCCAGCCGGAATCCGTCTCCTGCAGACGCAGACGCAACGCGTCGTGGTGTTCGACGACCACGCCGAGCGCGCGCTCCACCAGGTCGAGGTCGACGTGTTCGGCGAGCCGCACGGTGACGTACTGGACCACTGGCCGGGTCTGCACATCGCGCTGGGCCAGCAGCCAGTGCTGGATCGGGGACAGCGGCACCGCGCCGATCACGTTGCCCTGTTCGGGTTCGACCGCGACGACCGAGTTGGCGACCGAGGCCAGTTCCGCGACGGTGGGATGCAGAAAAATCATCTTGAGCGTGATGCGCAGACCCGCGTCACGGGCCAGGGTCACCACCTGGATGCCCTGGATGGAGTCGCCGCCGAGGGTGAAGAAGTTGTCGCGCACGCCGATCCGGCTCAGCGACAGCACCCGGCTCCAGATCCGGGCCAGCGTTTCCTCCTGCGGCGTGCGCGGGGCGACCCCGTCCGCCGGGTTGCCCGCCAGTTGCAGGTACGGGTCGGGCAGCGCGGCGCGGTTGAGCT
>DASXOJ010000270.1:0-8458 GCA_036494465.1 Pseudonocardiaceae bacterium | reverse complement strand
GGCGACCGCGTGCTCACGACCGCGCAGCTCGCCGCCGAGCTCGACGATGTGCCGCCAGGCAGCGTCTACCGGCACGTCGGCCTGTTGACCAAGGCGGGCGTGCTGCACGTCGTCGCGGAGCGCAGGGTGCGCGGCACCGTGGAGCGCGGTTACGCACTGCGCATCGTCGCCGCGCGGATGGACCCGGCCGAGGTCGCGGCGATGAACCCGGACGAGCACGCGCAGGCGTTCCTGGCGTTCGTCGCGGGCATGCTCGGCGACGCGGACCGCTACCTCGCGGGCCCCGATCCGGATCCGGCGCGGGATGGCGCCGCCTATCGCGTCGCGGGGCTCTGGCTGACCGACGCCGAGTTCGCCGAGTTCGTGCGCGACCTCGCCGCGGTCGCGTTGCCGCGACTGGCCAACGCGCCCGGACCCGATCGGCGCAGGCGACTGCTCTACACCGTGCTGCTGCCCGGCGCGGAATCCGCGTCGCAGGAGGAGGACACCGATGTCCGCGACGAAACAGGCAGTTGACGCGATCGAGGCGATCACCGCGCGGCGTTTCGACGAACTCGTCGGCCGGTTCGCGCCCAGCGTCCGGACCATGATCACGCCGGACGTTCTCCGCGCGGGTTGGACGACGGCGACCGTCACGCTCGGCGCGTACGTCGGGGCAGGCGAGCCGGTCGAGGAACCGGCCGGGGCCGGGATGGTGCTGGTGAAGGTACCGGTGACGTTCACGAATGGCATGGTCGTCGCGCTGGTCACGGTGACCGGCAACGGCGAGCTGGCGGGGCTTCAGCTCGCACCTGCGCAACCGCCGCAGGACTGGCAGCCACCGTCCTATGCGGACACCTCGGCGTTCGTTGAGCACGAGCTGACGTTGGGTTCGGATGCGCTCGCGGTGCCGGGCACGCTGACCGTGCCGGTCGGCGATGGTCCGTGGCCTGCGGTCGTGGTGCTGCCTGGTTCCGGTCCGACCGACCGGGACAGCACGATCGGGCCGAACAAGCCGCTGAAGGATCTTGCCTGGGGCCTGGCCAGTCGGGGCGTGGCCGTGCTGCGGTTCGACAAGGTGACGCACGCGCATCCGGCCGAGGTCAGGGCCGATCGGAACTTCACCGTGCTCGACGAGTACCGTGCCGCCGCGCTGGCGGCTGTCGCGGAACTGGTTGTCACGAAAGGGATCGACCCGGATCGGATCGTCCTACTGGGCCATAGTCTCGGCGGGACGGTGGCGCCGCGGATCGCGGCACAGGCGCCCGGGCTGGCCGGGCTGGTGTTGTTCGCGGCGGGTGCGGAACCGTTGTACTGGGCGGCGATCCGCCAGATTCGGTACATCGCCGAGCTCGATCCGGCGACCTCCGCCGGCGCTGATTCAGTGCTGGCGACCATGACCGAGCAGGCTCGGCGGGTCGACGATCCCGCGTTGACCGCGGACACTCCGGCCGCGTTGTTGCCGTTCGGACAGCCTGCCCCGTATTGGCTCGATCTGCGCGATCACGATCCGGTTCGCGCGGCGGCGGCGTTGCGGGTGCCGATACTGGTGGTCAACGGTGGCAGGGACTACCAGGTGACGATCGCCGACGATCTGGCCCGTTGGCGGGCCGGTCTTGCCGATCGCGCGGATGTGACGATCCGCGAGTACCCGGCGGACAACCACCTGTTCTTCCCCAGTGACGAACCGAGCACTCCCGCGGAATACCAACGGTTGCAGCACGTGGATGGCGCGGTGGTCGCGGACGTCGCGGAGTGGGTCAGCTCGCTGGTTTGACCAGGTGTGCCAGGAATTCGGCGTTGGTCGGGGTTTCGCGGAGTTTGCCGAGCACGACGTCGGCGGCTTGTGTCGCGGCGCGACCGGCGAGGACGCGGCGCAGCGAGCGGATCGCGCCGAGTTCGGCAGGCGACTGCAAGAGGTCGTCGCGGCGGGTGCCGGAGCGTTCGATGTCGATCGCCGGGAATCGGCGCTGGCCGGCCACATCGCGGTCCAGCCGCAGGTCGGCGTTGCCGGTCGCCTTCAGTTCCTCGAAGATGAGGTTGTCGGCAGCGGATCCGGTGTCCACCAACGCACTCGCGAAGATGGTGAGCGAACCGCCGTGCTCGATCGCGCGGGCCGCGCCGAGGAACCGCTTGGGCGGGTAGAGCGCGCTGGCGTCGACGCCGCCGGTCAGGATCCGACCGGAGGCGGGGGCGGCCAGGTTGTAGGCGCGACCGAGGCGGGTCAGCGAATCCAGCAGCACGACCACGTCCCGGCCGGACTCGACGAGGCGCTTGGCGCGTTCGATGGCGAGTTCGGCGATGGCGGTGTGTTCGTGTGGCGGCTGGTCGAAGGTTGCCGCGATCACTTCGCCGGGGATGGATCGGGAGAAGTCGGTGACCTCTTCCGGTCGCTCCCCCACCAGCACCACCATCAGGTGGCATTCCGGGTGGTTCTTGGTCAGGCCGTGCGCGATCGCTTGCAGCACTGAGGTTTTACCGGTTTTCGGTGGTGCGACGATCAGTGCGCGCTGGCCTTTGCCGACCGGCATGACCAGGTCGATGGCGCGGCCGGTGAGTTCGTGCGGTTCGGTTTCCAGGAGGATCCGGTCGTGCGGGTAGATCGGCACGAGGTCCTCGAACTTGGGCCGGTCCGCGTTGGGCGGTTGACCGTTGGCAGTGAGGACTTCGCTCAGTGGAGCGATTTTCTGCCCGTTGCCGGGCTCGGCGGCGACGCCGGTGACGATGTCACCGCGCCGCAGCCCGTACTTGCGGAGCACCGCCTGCGATACGTGCAGGTCGTTGGGCCCCGTCAGATAGCCGTCAACGCGTACGAATGCGCGCTGACCGACAACATCCACAATTCCGGTGATGTCGTTCTTCATGGTTTTTTCCTCGATTCAAGCTGAAAAGACATGGTGAGTGGAGATGCGGCAGAACAACGCCGCGCGAGAGCCTCGAAGGGCTTCGTGGATTCACGTCCTAGGGGGCTCGATGCCCGCACCTACTGGACGAAGATGACGTCAGGATACGCACGACTCGCGAACCGACGCAACTGAGTTGAACAACACGGGGTCGCGGTGGGGTATTCCCGGTTGGCCGCGATCGGGCGTTGACCAGCGACTTTATGAAAACGTTTCAGGTTCGCCAACCGGAGAAAGTTCCCAGAAATCACCAAGGTGCTCCCGCAACACTACCGACGTGGCAGGGACGTGGCATTGTGGCTACGGAGCACACCTATCGAGACGAGGCCCCGGCTTGGTTGCCCGAGACGCACTCGACGTCAACGCAGCACGCTCGCCGCTGCCGGTTCGATTCGATTCGCCCCGTTTGGTGGCCAAGGGCACGACGATCGAGATCTACCAGGCCGATGACCGAGTGCTGAACCGACCGGTCGCCGTGAAGCTGTTCCCCGCCCGTCTCGATCCGCTCGGCCAATATCGGGCCGAAGAGGAGATCCGCACGCTCGGCAGGCTCGCCCCGCATCCTGGTGTGGTCGCGATGCTGGACACCGGCAGCCACCAGGACCGGTTGTTCCTGGTCACCGAGCTCGTGGCGGGCGCGAGCCTGGCCAAGCGGATCGCGGACGGCCCACTGCCGGTGCTCGATGTGGTGCGGATCGGCGCGGATCTCGCCGCCGCGCTGGCGCACGTGCACGGCAGTTCGGTGGTGCACCGCGACATCAAACCGGCGAACATCCTGCTCGACCAGACGGGCCGCCCCCGGCTCACCGACTTCGGCATCGCGCTGCGCGCCGACCAGTCGCGGCTCACCGACGGCCGGGACATCATCGGCACCCCCGCCTATCTGGCGCCCGAGCAGGTGCGCGGCTCGGACATCGGTCCGGCGGCGGACATCTACGCGCTCGGGCTGGTCCTGCTCGAATGCCTCACCGGCCGGATCGAGTACCCGGGCACCGGGCGACTCGCGGCAGCGCTGGCCAGGCTGGAGCGAAGACCGCGCATCCCGGCCGAGCTGCCGACCCGGCTGGGCACGTTGTTGCGGCTGATGACCGCCAACCGGCCCGGCTCCCGCCCGACCGCCGCGCACTGCGCCCGCGAACTGACCCGGCAGCAGGATCCGGCGCCGCGTAAACGCCCCAGGTCATGAGCGTTCGGCGCGCGCCGCGCGACGCTTGCGCACGAACAGCACGATCCCCGCGATGATCCCGATCGCGACCACTGCCGCGACGATGTAGGTCGGGCCGTGGAAATCGTCGGCGACGGTCTGCCAGTTCGCCCCGATCGCGTAACCGGCGATGCCCAGCGCCGCCGTCCACGGGATGCAGCCGAGCAGCGTGTACACGCCGAAGCGGACCGGCGGCATGGCGGCGAACCCGGCGGGCAGCGAGATGAACGTCCTGATCACCGGCAGCATCCGGCCGAAGAACACCGATGCAGCACCGTAGCGGGTGAACCAGCGGTGCGCCTTGTCGATGTCGCCATCACGCAACAGCAGGTACCGGCCCCAGCGGTGCAGCGCCGCCTGACCCGCGTAGCGGCCGACCGACCAGGCGATATAGCTGCCGACCACGTTGCCCAGCACGCCCGCGACGATCACCAGCACCAGGCTCGGATGGCTGCCCGCGATGGCGCCACCGGCCAGCGCACCGCCGAGCAGCATGATCACCTCGGACGGGATGGGTATGCACGCAGACTCGGCCACCATCAGCAGGAACACCGCCAATGGGCCGAGACCGGCGATGAACTGCTGCATGAAGGCCCTTCCGCTCCGGTCGTTCGACTTTTACATTATCGTAGAAGTACTACAGGAGGCTTCGTTGACGATCGAGCGCGCCCAACCGGGCCGGCTGCGCAGGCTGCTGGCCAGGTTCGAGCACGCGCATCGCGGTCGGCCTGCCGTGATCGCCTGCTTCGTCGACGAGCTCACGCCCGGCGACGAGCGGATGTTGCGCACCCTGATCGCCCAGCAGGAGGGCCGAGGATGACCACGGCCGGACGTGCCGAGCGGGAGGCACGCGGATGAGCAGCACCGTGCGCGCGCCGGGCGCCGAGCGTGAGGCACGCCCATGACCGCTGCCTTCTCCGGGGCGCTGCTGGCGATCCTCGCGTTCGCGCTCGCCGCGCCGCGCGTGGGCAGGCACCTCTCCCCCGCGCTGGCCACCCGCCTGCTGGTGCCTGCCAGTGTGGCGACGGCGGCCTCGACGTTGTTCGTGCTCGCCGCGCTGGCCGCGACCTGGCTCGGTCAACTGCCGGTGATCGCCTCGGTCGGCGCCTGGTCGGCGACGGTGCTGGGCGCTGCCGACCCGGTGCCGAGGCCGGTCGGCGTGCTCGGCCTGGTCTTGTTGACCGCGTCCACCTGCTGGGCGGTGATCTGGAGTGTCCGGCGGATCCGGGCGTTGCTGGCCGTGCACCGCGACTACCGCGATCTGAGGCCGGCCGGGTCGGTGGTCGTGCTGGACAGCACCGCGGTCGACGCGTTCGCGACACCGGCGCCCTCCAGCCGGATCGTGGTCACCGCCGGGTTGTGGCAGGCGCTGTCACCGGACGAGCGCCGCGTCGTGCTCGCGCACGAACGGTCTCATCTCGCGCACTGGCACACCTGGTGGACGCTGGCCGCCGAGTTCGCCGCCGCGGTCAACCCGTTGCTGCGCCCGACCACCGCGACGATCCGCCGCGCCATCGAACGGTGGGCCGACGAGGACGCGGCCGCGCGGGTCGCGGACCGCGCGCTGGTGGCGCGCACCATCGCCCGCACCGCGCTACTGCAACATGACCGCGCCAAGACCAGTCCGCGCCTTGCCCAGGCCGCGACCGGGGGCGATGTGCCGCAACGCGTGCGCGCGTTGCTCGAACCGCCACCGAGGCGCCGTCCGTTCGCGCTGATCGTGCTGTGCGCCGTGGTCGCGGTGACGGCCGCGACCACGCTCAGCGTGGAACGCACCAGCGACAACCTGTTCGACCGCGCCGACACCCCATCGATTCACTTGCAGCACCACCATCATTCGATCTAGTACCGTTGCGGTGTGCACAGGGCCTTGCGGCAGTTGACGATTGCGGTCTGCGCGGTGGGGGTGCTGTTCGCGGCCAGCGGTTGCAAGGTGGACACGCCGGGCGGTGGCAGCACGTCGATCGCGCCACCGAGCATTTCCGCGACGACGCACTGGGACATGCCCAACGAGGTCGGCGTAAACCTGCAACAGGCGCAGAACGACATCCAGAAGCTGACCGGCAACCTGATCTTCTTCACCTCCTCGCACGACGTGTCCGGCAAGGGCCGCCACCAGATCCTGGACAAGGACTGGAAGGTCTGCTCGCAGAACATCCCGGTGGGTGGCGCGATCACCATCGGCACGAAGATCGACTTCGGTACCGTCAAGCTCGCCGAGTCCTGCCCCTGACCGGTCGCTCGCTCAGCGTGCGCTGAACTCGACGTGCGCGATCACGGTGGGTGCGAGCACGCTGGGCGCATGTCCGAGACGACCAAGACCATCGGCGACCGCACCGCCGAGGGCCTCATCCGCAGCTTCGCGTTCTTCATCGAACGGGTGCCCGGCGCGATCGACGAGGCCGGCGCGAGCGGCGTGCACCTGTACAACTTCACGGTGCCGATCTCGTCGCTGACCGGCGTGTTCGCGCTCGGTCCCGAGCCCGACCCCGCTGAGATCGCCGCGTTCGCCGACAAGGCGGCGGCGTTCGGCACGCCCTGGTCGATCGTCACCCGCACCGCGCCCAGCCAGGAGATCGCAGACATCGCCGCGCGCCACGGTCTGACCGCGAGCAGCACGACGCCGCTGCTGGCCAGGGATCTCGCGGACGTGGCGAGCGTGCTGGTGGACGTGCCCGGGGACGCGACCGTGCGCAAGGTCGACGGCGCGCACAACGAGGTGTTCGCCGACGCGCTCGCGGCCGGTTTCGGGATGCCGAAAGCGATAGCGGACGTCTTCGCGCTGCCGTCGATGCTGGACGATCCGGCGATCGACGCGTTCGTGCTGGAGGTCGACGGGGTCGCCGTGACCACCGGCGAGAACGTCGTCGACGGCGAGTTCGTCGGCATGTACAACGGCGCGGGGCGGCCCGAATACCGGCGCAGGGGCTATTTCCGCGCCCTGGTCAGCGCCCGGCTGCGGGACGCGGTCGGGAAGGGCGCGCGGTTCGCGTTCACCCAGAACACCCCGATGTCCCGCCCGCTCTACGAATCGCTCGGTTTCCGCGTCGTCGAGGACTGGACGTACCTCACCAAGCCCAGCGACGACTGACCGACAACTGTTCACCCGTTCGTGGTTGAGTGGGTGATTTAGTGGCGCCTAGCGTCAGGTGTGTCTTCAACCGACTTGAGCCGCCGCGCCCTGTTACGCGCGGGTGGCGTGCTGGCCGCGGGCGCGGCCATGAGCGTGTTACCGGGTGTCGCGTTCGCGGCGCCGTCGAGCGGGACCGGAACGCAGACCAAGACAGTGACCGGCACGTTCCCGCCGAACATCCCGGACTGGTACTACCTGCCGGTGCAGGTGCCGCCGGGCGTCAACCAGATCGACATCAGCTACTCCTACGATCACCCGAGCGTGCCGACCGGCACCAAGGGAAATGCCTGTGACATCGGCATGTTCGGGCCGGAAGGCTACGAACTCGGCAACCAGCGCGGGTTCCGCGGCTGGTCGGGCGGCTTCCGCACCTCGTTCTCGATCAACGCCTCCGAGGCCACGCCCGGCTACCTTCCCGGGCCGATCACGCCGGGCACCTGGCACGTCATCCTCGGCCCGTACACGGTCGCGCCGCAGGGCCTGAACTACCAGGTGCAGATCACCCTCACCTTCGGCCCGCAGGGTGCGCCGTTCAAGCCGAACCCGGCGCCGGTCAGCGCGCCAGCCAAGCAGCGCGGCAAAGCCTGGTACCGAGGCGACTGCCACCTGCACACCGTCTACTCCGATGGCAAGCGCACCCCGCAGGAGCTCGTGGCGGACGCGCGCACGGCAGGTCTGGACTTCATGGTGTCCACCGATCACAACACGTCCAGTTCGACGTTGCAGTGGGGCGACGAGGCAACCGACGACCTGCTGATCCTCAACGGCGAAGAGGTCACCACCCGTTCCGGTCACTGGCCCGCGATCGGCATCCCGCCTGGACAGTGGATCGACTGGCGCTACCGCGCGTCCGACCCGCGCGACTTCCGGCGCTTCGTCGACCAGGTGCACCGGCTCGGCGGCCTGGTCACCGCCGCGCACCCGTTCGCGAACTGCTTCGGCTGCACCTATGAGTTCGCCTACGAGATCGCGGACCTGGTCGAGGTGTGGAACGGGCCGTGGACACAGGACGACCAGCAGACTGTTGATCACTGGGACGGGTTGCTGCGCAGCGGCACCTGGATTCCGGCGATCGGCGACTCGGACGCGCACAACCCGGATCAGATCGTCGCGCTGCCGCACACCGTCGTGCTGGCGAACAGCCTGCGCAAGGAGGATCTGCTGGCCGGGTTGAAGGCGGGCCGGTCGTGGCTGGCCGAGTCCGCCGCCGTCGATCTCACCTTCGCCGCGACGGTGAAC
>DASXOJ010000269.1:0-25876 GCA_036494465.1 Pseudonocardiaceae bacterium | reverse complement strand
ATGCCCGGTCCACACACCGTGAACTTGCGCCCCGCTGGGTACGGCAAGTGGGTGGGCCTACAACGGAATTATGCCCAACGGACTAACGTGCGCGCAGCCGAATTTCACAATTAGTCAAGATTTTGGCCAGCTGACCTTCGCACATATTCGATCTTGTTTTCGATACCGCTAACCGCCGGAAAAGGACGCGTATTTGAATGGACGTCCCGTTGACCAGCCAATGTTCATCGGGCCGAACGAAGGCCAGGCTGTCGGGTGCAATTCGGGATGGTCCGATGTCGCGAAGATCACGTTCGGGTAGTTTGGCGTGGTGACGCCGACCTATCTCCAACCGTTCGTGCTCCCGACCGAACCGTGTGCGCGGGAACGTCAGGGAGCGGTCGAGTTCTACCTGCCGCCGGGCCAGAGCCGACATCCTGCGGTGGTGCTCGTGCACGGTGGTCCGATCCCGAAGGCGATGGTGCCGAAGCCGCCGGACTGGCCGGTCTACGTCGGCTACGGCCAGGCGCTCGCGGCACGCGGCACGGTCGGTGTCACCGTCAGCCACCGGCTGCGCAGCCACAACGACTATGGCCCGTCCGCCGCAGACCTCGCCGACGCGCTCGACGCGGTGCGCGTCCATCCCCGGGTCGCCGCCGATCGGGTCGCGCTGTGGTTCTTCTCGGGCGGTGGGCCGCTGGGCGCGGCGTGGCTGGATGTCGAGCCGGCGCGGATCCGGTGTCTCGCGTTCACGTACCCGCTGCTCGCCGACCGCCCCGACCACCTGCTCGACGCGCGGTTCCAGCCGGTGTCTGCGCTCGGCGACTGGCGCGGGGTGCCGATCGCGCTGACCAGGGCCGGGCTGGAGAAACCGGACTTCGCCACAACTGTGTCGGAGTTCCTGGCCGCCGCCGATGCCAAGGACGTGCCGGTGCGCGTGATCGACGTGCCGAACGGTCGGCACGGGTTTGATTTCCTCGACGACACCGACGAATCGCGTGCCGCGATCACCGAAGCGCTCGATGTGGTGCTCGGTCAGCTGCGAGCCTGACGCGATATTCGATTACCAATCACCAGGCACGGAGACAGGTCGCCCGGCAGCCGCGAATCCGTCCTTGCCAGTGGCCGTGATGGACCGGTTGCTCAGCTGAGTTTGCCGTCCAGTGAGGTCATCGAGCCCTTCACACCGGACTCGGTGTCCTGCCAGTTCTGTTTCTGGTTCGCGACCTGTTCGGCGATGTTGCCGAGCACGCTGATTCCCTTGTGCACGGCGTCGACTCCCTTCTGTACGGCAGGCGCGATCTTGTCGCGCGCGGCGTCAGCCAGTTGACCGGCGTGGAACGGCGCGGTCGGCTGGGCGCAGGGGCCGCCCATGAGTTTGGCCAGCGCACCTTCCAACTGGTGCGCGGCGTCGGTGAAGCCGCTGGTGGTGGTGTCGTGGCTGCTCGGATCGTGCACGATGCCCGGCATCATTCGTCCCCGTCGTCTTCGGTGCCGTTTTCCAGGCCCTCGTTGATTTCTTTGTTCTTTTCCTGGTCGCCGCTGTAATCTTTCTTGCCGTCTTTCTGCTGTTGCTGGTATTTGCTCCAACTGGCTGGGAAGTCCGCGCCGAAGAGATCGGCGACGACCGCGAATATCGCCCAGCCGACTTCGCCGAGGGCGTCCAGTATCTCGCCGAGGATTTTCTTGACCTGGGGCAGCGCGTCCTCGATCGCTTTCAGCGCGCCTGCGGCGAGTTGACCCAGCGCGCTGGTCAGCGGTTTGACCTCGGCGAGGATCGAGTTCTTCGCGTCCGTGACGCCGCTGGCCAGACCGCGCAGGGCTTGCGAGCAGGACTGGTAGTCGGAGCCGAGTTCATGCAGCGGACCGTTGGAGATGCTCTGCCAGAGCTTCTCGAACGCGTCGATGTCCTTGCCGCTGTTCGACGAGGTCAGTTGCCGCGCGGCGGTGTTGCCCTGCTGGCACGCCTGTTGCGCGGCCTTGCCGAAGTCGTCGAGGTCGTTCGCCATCTGGTGCAGCGCGTCCTCGTCGACATCCGGCCACTGGATGCCGATCTCGTCGAGAATGCTCGCGACGTCGCTGGGCAGCGTGATCGTCATGGTCCCCTCCATCGCGCCCGGTCATTGCCTGCGCAGAAACGTTTCTTGGCTGAAGTCTTCGTCGTCCTGGTACACCGGTCGCGGTGGTCGAGGAGGTGGGGGCGGTGGCTGGCGGGGTGCCACGCGCGGCGGGGGCGTGAGCGTCGGGGGCGGCGGAACCGGGGGCGGTCCGGTGTCCGCGGGCTGTTCGGGAAATTGGCTGCGGTAGCGGGCCACGATCCCGGCCACCATCGGGTCCGGCTCGGCGCCCGGGTCGCCTGCCAGAGCGGCGATCTGGCGGGCGAGGGTGGCTTGGGCGCGTCGGACGGCGGCCATGATCTGCGCGGACAGCATCGCGCTCGGCAGCGAACGGACCGATTCGGCCAGGTCGAGGCCGGTCAGTTCACCACCGGTGCCGATGGTGACCCGGACCGCGCCGCCAACGCCCGCCTCGGTCGTGGTGAGCCCGGCCATGCCCTCCCAGATGCGTTCGCGGTGGGCCTGGC
Source organism: Pseudonocardiaceae bacterium (assembly GCA_036494465.1). Taxonomy (GTDB): domain Bacteria; phylum Actinomycetota; class Actinomycetes; order Mycobacteriales; family Pseudonocardiaceae; genus CAJCJE01. Next base: position 23,313 of record DASXOJ010000269.1, on the reverse strand, counting down.
GCTCGCGCGATCGCTCGGTCACCTGGGTCAGCCGACGCAGCGCGCCGGCCACTTCCTCCTCGCTCACGGCCTGACCTCCCTCATCGGATCGGCCAGAACCTAGGCGCGGGTGATTACACGTCGCTTACACGATCTTGGTAAGCGGGCGGTAATCACGCTCCGGAAGGCTGATCGCGCCGTCCGTTCGACGGCTCGAGGGGGTGTTGTCGAACGGGCACCGCGAACGCATCCGTCCGTTAGGGTCGATCCGTGTTGCGCATCCGGTTCACGCCGCAGGACCTGGGCCGGGTCCGGCTGGTCAGCGAACCGGATCCGCTGTGGGAGCTCGTGCTCAGCGTCGCCCAGCTCAGCCGCGCCGACCTGGCCGGGACCGCGCAACGTGCCTGGCAGCGCAGCGCGCGGCAGGCTACCAGCGGCGGACTGCCCGCGCGGGCCCTCGACCTGCTCGGCGCGCTGGTGCCCGGCAAAGGCAACTTCCCGGACTTCCTGACGCCGCGCGCGGCCAGCGACGGGTTCGACGCGGGCCTCGCCGCCATGCGCGCGCTGCCCCGCACCGCGCTGCGCGCCGACCTGGCCACCGCGATGTCCGACCGGCGCACGGTGCCAGGGTGGGTTCGTTCCCTCGCCGACGCCGACCCGGACGCGCGCACCCTGCTCGAACTGGCGCTGCGCGAATACTTCAAGGGGGTCGTCGAGCCGCATTGGCCGCTGATCCGCCGCCAGGTGCTGGCCGACCGGACGATCCGCGCCGGTGTCGCGGCAGGCGGGGTCGAGACGCTGCTGGGCGGGATCTCGCCGAGCATCCGCTGGCGGTGGCCGGTGCTGGAAGCCGACTATCCGTGCGAGCAGTCGGTCGACCTGTCCGGGCGCGGCCTGGTGCTGATCCCGTCGTTCTTCTGCGATCGGGTGCCGGTCTCGTTCATCGACCCGGAACTGCCGCCGGTACTCGTCTACCAGGCGACGCCACCGCGCGACTACACCGGGGAACGCGGCATCGCGGACGTGCCCGCGCTGGTGAAGGTGCTCGGCCGGACCCGCGCGCACATCCTGGTGGTGTTGGACAGGCCCGGTTCGACGACCGAGCTCGCCGGCCGCATCGACATGTCCATCGCATCGGCCAGCCACCACGTCGGGCTGCTCCGGGACGCGGGCCTGGTGCGGACGACGCGGACCGGCATCGAGGTGTCGCACGAGCTGACCGGGCTCGGCCGTGATCTGCTGGACCGCGCCAGTGATAAGCCTTTCAACCTCGCTTGAAAGGCTGCCGGGACACCGAACCGAGACATCGGGTCATGAGTCAATCGAGGCATGACCGGGGCGAGGGCTGGTGCCGTGCCGTCTACGACGGACAGCGCGGACCACGCTGTGGATGTCGGTGTGCTCGGACCGGTCGGGCTGCTGATCGATACGGACCTGGTTCCGCCCAGCTCCCCGGTGGTGCGCACGCTGCTCGGGTTGCTCGCCGTCGCGCCCGGTCGCGAATGCACCGCCGACCAGGTCGAGGACCGGCTGTGGGCGGACGGGGCGAGTCGCAGCGCGCTGCCGGTGACGGTGCACCGGTTGCGCCGCTGGCTCGCCGACACCGCCGGTGACGCGGTCCAGGTCACCAGGACCGGCACGGGCTACCGCCTCGACCTCGCGCGCGGCGACATCGACGCGGCACGCTTCACCCGGCTCGTCAACGACGCGGACAACCGGGTCGAACTGCTCCGCACGGCGCTGAACCTGTGGCGCGGGCGCCCCCTCGCCGACCTGCCCGACGACGCGATCGATCCGCACGTGGTCGCCGAACTCGAACGGCAGCGCCGCACCGCCTGGGTCGACCTCGGCCGCGCCCTGCTCGCCGACGGCCAACCCGAACAGGCCGCGCGCCTGCTCCGCCCGGTCGCCGCCGAACTCCCGCTCGACGAACTGCTGCACGGCGTGCTGATCGACGCGCTGGGTCGCGCGGGTGAGCAGGCCGAGGCGCTCAACACCTACGAGCGGCTGCGCGCCCGGCTCGCCGACGAGCTCGGTGTGGACCCGTCCGGTCAGCTGCAACGCGTCTACCTTGGCATCCTGCACCAGGAAGTGCGGTTGATCGATCCGGCGCCCGCGCGCGCCTTCCAGTTGCCCGCCGATCCGGCAGGATTCACCGGACGCGAGGACGCCGTGCGGCAACTGGACAAACTCCTCGCCGCCGCGCGCGCCGCGAAGACCCCGCCGGTGGCCGCGGTGGTCGGCATGGCGGGAGTGGGCAAGACCGCGTTGACGGTGCGCTGGGCCCACCAGGTACGCGAGGAGTTCCCGGACGGTCAGCTCTACCTCAACCTGCGCGGCCACTCCCCCGGCGCGCCACCACTGTCCACACTGGACGCACTCGGCCAGTTGCTCCGGTCGCTCGGCCTGCCCGGTGAACAGATCCCGGCCGACGAACACGAGGCAGCCGCCGTGTTCCGGGCCAGAGTCGCCGGTCGGCGGCTGCTGATCGTGCTGGACAACGCGCGCTCCACCGCGCAGGTCCGGCCGCTGCTGCCGGGCGCGGCACCGTGCGGCGCGATCATCACCAGCCGCGACCAGCTCAGCGGCCTGCTCGCCCGCGACGGCGTGTTCCGGTTGCGCCTGGACGTGCTCGAAGCACCCGAAGCGGGCAGGCTGCTCGCCGCCATGCTCGGCGACCGCGCGCATCGCGAACCCGAAGCCACCGCCGAACTTGCCGCGCTGTGCGGCAGGCTGCCGCTCGCCCTGCGCATCGCAGCGGCCAATGTGGACAGTCAGCCGGGGGTGTCCATCGCCGCGCACGTCGCCCAGGTGCGCCACGGCGAACTGTTGCAGGCACTGGAAATCGCGGGCGACCCGGAAGCCACCCTGCGGGTCGCGTTCGACCTGTCGTTCACCGCACTCACCGAACCGGCCCAGCGCCTGTTCCGCCTCTTCGGGCTCGTCCCCGGCACCGACATCAGCACCGACGCGATCACCGCGCTCGCAGGCGGGCCCGCGCGGCGCGCGCTCGCCGAACTCGTCGCGGCGCACCTGATCGAACCGCGGGGCACCGACCGGTTCGGCTGCCATGACCTGATCAGCCAGTACGCCCGAGCGCTGCCCCGGCCAGCCGACGCGCCCCCAGCACTGGACCGGCTGATCACCTGGTATGCCGACACCGCGCGGGACGCCGAACCCGGTTGGCTGGAAGCCGAACGCGGCAACATCGTCGCCACCGTCACCGCCTGCGCGGCGCACTCCAGCGCCTGGCGACTGGCCACCGCAGTCACCGATCAGCTGCACCAACGCGCACACACGGTCGACGCGCACCGCATCGCCTGCGCAGTCGCCGCCGTCGTCCTCACCCCGGCATCCAGGGCCAGCGACCGGCAACGCGCGGAAGCGCTGCTCGGACTGGCCCGTGGCGAACAGGGTGTCAGCATCTTCGACGAGGCGGTCCGGCACGGTGAGGCAGCCGCCGAACTGGCCAAACGCATCGACTGGCCGTTGGGCGAATCCAGCGCGCTGTCCGTGGTCGGCGTCATCCAAGGCCAACGCGGCCAGATCAAAGTCGCGCTCGACACCGGCACCCGAGCGATCATGATCAGCAAGACGCACGGCCTCGCCAACCTGGCCGCCCGGCAACTCAACGACCTCGGCATCGGCGCGCTCTGGCAAGGCCACCTGGTCGAGGCCGAATACTGTTTCACCCGAGCGCAGACCATCCACCGGGGCAGCCACGACCACGGCGGCGAGAACATCAGCACGATCAGCCTCGCGCAACTCTGCCTCGAAGCTGGCCGCCTCGACGACGCCATCGGCCACCTCGCCACCGCGTCCGAACTCGTCCGGGGCGAAGGCGAAATCCTCGGCTGGCCGCGGATCTTCAACACCCTCGCCGCCGTGCACTGCGAAGCAGGCCACTACGGCGACGCGATCGACGCCTGCCGCACCGCGCTGCCGGTCGCCGAACGCAACGCCGACCGGGTCGTCCGCGCGTCGCTGTTGAACAACCTCGGCGACGCCCTCCTCGGCCTCGGTCGCGACACCGAAGCCGAAGCGGCACACCAGGAAGCGCTCGAACTGGCCGCATCGTCCGGGCTCAAACGACACCAGGGCGCCGCCCTGCTCGGCCTGGCCCGCTGCCACCGCGACGGCGGCGACCTCGACCAGGCCCGCGACCTCGCCGAACAGGCACTGCGCCTGGAACGCGCGGCAGGCCGCGTGTGGCGGGAAGGCCAGGCGCTGACCGAACTCGCCGCCATCGAACTCGCCGCGGGGGAGGTCGAGCAGGCGCACGCGCACGCGGCGGAGGCGGTGCGCATCCACCACCGGTCCGGCCACCAGCTCGCCGAAACCCGCGCTGAGCGCATCCTGCTGGAGTCGCGGTAAGAAAGCGGTCGATCGCGTGCTACGGATGCTGGGCTTTGGTCCTGAGGCCCGCTCGGACGGTTCACCGTCGAGTTCGTGGAGGGTCGGCGCGGCGTGGCGACCGACTGACCGGGGTGGCGTAGCCGGTCGCGGCGCGCAGCCAGAACGACACCCACGACCGCAACGGCCGCCACCGCTGCGCGAGGTCGCGATAGCTGTCCAGGGCCGCGCCCTCGGAGAGGCCGTAGGCGGTACGGACGGCGGTGAGCAGGCGAGGTTCGCTGGTAGTGAACACATCCGGTGCGCCCGCGCCCCGAATCAGCACCAACCCAGCCGAAAACGCACCGATACCGGGCAGTTCCTGCAGCGCGGCAAGGGCTTCCTCGGTCGGCATCGCCCGCAACGTCGCCGCGGTCAGCGTGTCGTCGAGCGCGGCCGTCGCCAGATCGCGGATGCGCGTGGTGCGGACCGGGTCCACGCTCGGCAGGCTCGGCGCCGCGAGCACCTCACGGGGACCGGGAAAAGCGCGCAGTTCCCGACCGTCCACAGTGACCACCGCGCCGTAGGCGTCGGCGATGCGCTGCTTCTGCATCGAGGCCGTGCGCATCGACGAACGCTGCGTCAACACCGCCCAGCATGCCGCCTCCCACGGCGACCAGAAACAGACCGGCCGCAACCCGGGCGAATCCGCGACCAGCCGCGCCACGATCGGGTCACGCGCGGCGATGTCGTCGATGCCGGTGCTGTCGACGTCGAGCGAGAGAATCCGCGCCACCTGCGCTGGCACGCTCTCCTCGTCGCAGCCCGGCCCCATGACCGCCACCTCGACCTGGTCCCCGGCCTGCGCGACGCGCACCCCGACCGGTTGCCAGTCGTGCTCGGCGCAGTAGGTGAAGCGCAGCACGTCGTCGCCCTCCGCTGGTCGACGCGTCGCGGGCCACGACTCCAGGAACCCGATCGACCGCGACAGGTCGAACGGTCCGACAGGTTCGATGCTGAAACGTCGCGCGCTCATGGCGTGTTAGCCCCCTAATCCGGGTTAGCAGGCTAACACCTCCGCTACGCTCACGCGCATGACCACCCACGTGCATCCGGACGAGTCGATCGGGTTCGCACTCAAGCGATTGCAGCAGATCCTGCGCACGCGCATGGACGCCACGCTCGCCACCTACACGCTCACCACGCCGCAGTACGCGGTCCTCGCGCTGCTCGCCGACGACCAGGGCATGTCCAACGCCGAACTGGCGCGCCGCTCGTTCGTCACCGCGCCCACCATGCTGCGCATCCTGGACGGCCTGACCGAAGCGGGCATGATCACCCGCGCCGACCCGGCGCCCGAGCACCGCGTGCGCGGCACCACGCTCACCAACCTCGGCCGCAAACGCCTCGCCCAGGCCGCGCCGCACGTGCGCAATTTCGAAAACCTGCTGGCCGCCAACGCCGAACCGGAACACATCGAAGTCATCACGAACTGGCTGCGCGCCTGCGCCAGCCAACTCGAACAACCACTGTCCTGACAGAAAACGAAACCCGTGCCACCGCACGCTGCGATGACACGGGTTCGCGCTCTGACGATCAGAGTTCGTAGAAGTCCGAGTAGTGGTCGGGCGAGTACCACACCTCGCCACTGTCCATATCGACGACGATACGCACGGCATCGCGACTGGCGCCGCACGCGCGCGGGTTGACGTCGAACTCCTGGAACGAGTCACCCGAGGGCAGTTGGCCGTCGTCGTTGTAGTAGGTGCCACCCGCGTAGTTGCACTGGCCGTTCGGCCAGTCGACCCAGCCACGCTTCGACGGGTACCCCAGGGACTCCCAGGTCGAGTTGGCCGATCGAGCAGTCGAGCATCCGGAAATCGTGCACGTGCTGTGCACGGCGGCATTCGCGGCCGGAGCGGCGACGACCGCGAAACCGGCAGCGGACCCGACGACGGTCGCCGTCAGAGCCAAGCGCTTCAACCAGGTGAGGCGCGATGGGTTTTTCGTCAACACAATGTCTCCTTGCAGGGAGGGACAGACGAGCAAACCATAGTGACCTTCCCCGACGGCCGAACAGCCAAACATTTGTCAAATATGAATGAATTCTGTTGAAACCCGTTGTGGCCAACGGTGATCATGCCCTGGTTCAATTGGCTTCAACTGTTGACAGTATTCGCGATACGTCAAAAACATTGCTCCACCGAGAAATCAGTAATCCGGCAGGTCCAGATCGGTGGCCAGCGTGTGGCTGCTGCCCACCATCAGCCGCTGCACGAATTTCCGCCGGAACATGGCATTGCGCAGCGCGAGCCGGGTCGCCGTCGACGGCGCCAGGAATCCGCCTGGGCTCGCGTGCCGCTGCTGCCAGCCGGAGGCATAGCCGCGCAGCCGCTGCTCGTAGGCCGGGAACGCGATCCGGTGATCACCGGCGGCCGCGGCGAGCTCGCCGGCCAGCACGTAGGCGCCGACCACGCTGGTGCCGACCCCCATGCCGCCGAGTGTGACGCCGTAGCCCGCGTCGCCGAGTAGCGCGACCCGGCCGGACCACCAACTCGGCACGCTGACTCGGCTGATCGAGTCGAAATACAGCTCGCTCGCGTCGCGCAGAGTGTCGAGCAGGTGCGGGACGTGCCAGGGTTGGCCGGCGAACGCGTCGGCGATGAGCTTCTTCTGCTGGTCGAGGTCGTGCCAGTCGTAGTCGAGCTGAGGTGAGGCGAACACGAAGAACGCGCCAGCGCGGGTCGGATCGCGCAGGTCGGCGGACACGCTCGCCATCCGGCCCGGCTCGTTGTACTGGCGCGGGGTCTCGTCCGCGGCGAGGTCGTTGGGCAGGTCCCAACCGGCCAGGTAGTAGCCGAGGTGTTTGACATAGCGGGATTCCGGGCCGAAGGCAATGCGGCGCACCCCGGAGTGCAGGCCGTCGGCGCCGACCACCAGATCGACGGTGCGGGACGCGGCGTGCGCGAAGTCGACCTCGATGCCGTCGGCGGTTTCGGTGAGGTTGGTGACGGTGTCGCCGAAGAGGTATTCGGCGTGCTCGGCGCTGTGGTCGTAGAGGACTTTGGACAGGTCGCGGCGCGTTACCTCCAGTTCGCCGCCCGCGAACTCGACCGGCAGCCGGTAGATCTCGCGGCCGTCCTTGTCCACGCAGCTCATCGCGCCCGCGTGGGTCTGCACGGCGCGCAGGTCGTCGAGCACGCCCATCTTCTCCAGCACGCGCAGGTGGGTCGGGCCGCGGAAGTCGACGGCGAAGCCGCTGGTGCGCAGGACGGGCGAGATCTCGACGACGGTCGCGGTGGCGCCGTAGCGGGTCAGCCAGTAGGCGAGCGCGGGACCGGCGACGCCGGCACCGGAGATCAGGACGCGGAGGCCACGCAGCGAGGAGTTGTCGGTCATGGTGATCGCCTTTCAAAACTGTGTCCGTTGGATACCGTGTATGCTAGCCACAGTTTTTCTCGGAAGGCAACACCCCGGCAGGGAGCGACATGACGACCGACGACGCCACCAGCGACCTCAACGCCGTCATCGACCTGCTCTGGTCACCAGCGCCCACCCCGCGACGCGGCCCCAAACGCGGCCTCGACCTGCCCGACATCGCCACCGCGGGCATCACCATCGCCGACACCGACAACCTCGGCGCGGTCACCATGCAGCGCGTCGCCGGGGCCCTCGGCGTCACCAAAATGGCTCTGTACCGCTACGTCCGCGGCAAAACCGAACTCGTCGCCCTGATGACCGACGTCGCACTCGGCGAACCCGTCACCCTCGACACCAACGCCGACTGGCGCACCGCGCTCAGCGCCTGGGCACACGCCATGATCGGCCGGTTCGGCCAACACCCCTGGACCCAGGAAACCACCACCGGTACCCGCGCCATCGGCCCCAACGAAATCGGCTGGCTCGAACAGGCCCTCGCGGCACTCGACGGGACCGGCCTCACCGGCAGCGAAAAACTCGACGTCGCCGCCACCCTCGCCGGACATGCCCGCGCCATCGCCCAGCAAGCCAGCGCAAGCGTCGGCATCAGTCCCGAACAGGGGCTCCACACCATCTTCGCCATGGTGCTGCGCGACCACGCCGCACAGTTCCCCGCGCTTACCGCCGCGCTCGACTCCGGAACCGACGACGGCCGCGACCAAGCCTTCGACTTCGGCCTCGACCGCATCCTCGACGGCATCGAGCTACTCCTGAAACAGCGGCGTTAGGGCACTAACCCGGATTAGTGCCCTAACAGCGACGTCGCCAACGTCGCCGCGATCCCGCGCAACTCGTTCGACGAGAACGCGACGCGTTCCAGCACCGCGACACCGCGCGTCGTCGCGACGACAAGGCGAGCGGCAGCACGCGCATCGACGCGCAGCGGAATGTCGTCGTCGATGCGGATCAGCGCGTCGTGGATCACGGTTTCGAGTTCGTCGAGCAGCACGCGCACGGCAGCCGACACGCGCGGCGAATCCAGGCTCGCGTCGATCGCGGTGCGCGTGGACAGGCAACCCCGCGACGGCTCCCCCGCCGTGATCGACTCGACGCAGAAGTCGAAGAACGCGAGCAGTGCGCGTCGCTTGTCGGGCTGATCGAGCGCGCGAGCCGCGCCGGTCAGGAATCTCGCGGCGTGCCCGGCGAACGCTTTGAGGAAGATCTCTTCCTTGCCGCCGTACGCGTGGTAGAGCGAACCGCGTTGCACACCGGTGCCTGCGGCCAGGTCCAGCATGGACGTGTCGCGGAAACCGCGAACCGTGAACACGTCCAGCGCCTTGCCGAGCGCCTGCTCCTCGTCGAACTGCCGCACGCCGGCCATCGCGGGCTCAGGCCGTTGGCTGGGTGAGTCGCTGGTAGAGCTCCCAGGACGCGCGCTCGACCCAGTTGTGCAGCAGCTTGCCGTCCGCGCGTACCGCCCACACCGCCGTGCCGGTGAACGAGATCGGTTGGCCGTCGGGTTCGGTGCCGAGCACGCCGTTGTTGCGACCGGTGATCTGCCAGCGCGAGGCGACGCGGCTCCCGTCCGCATTCTGGAACGTTTCGATCACCTGAAACTCGAAGTCGTCCACGCGCGCCAGGAACGCCCGCACCCATTCCTTGAAGTCGGCCCGCCCCACGATCGGTTCGCCCGCGTTGGTCAGCACGAAGTCCTCGACCACGAAGTCGTCGACCGCCTCGGGATTGCGGGACTGCCAGACCGCGTCCCAGAACGCGTCGACGATCTCGGCGGAGTTCGCGTACGTCATCGCCAGCCTCCATCTTTGACAGTGCTGTCAAAGATACCTTCCTGGAGCGAGTTCGCCAGGCGTTGGATGTCCGGTCCCATGGGGCGGTCGACCAGGACGGGCGGGACGAGCTCGGCAAGGCGGGCATAGGTGCCGGCCAAAGCGGGGGCGCTGGGCTCGCCGCGCAGGTGGTGGGCTTGGGCGGCGCCGATCAGCTCGCAGGCGGTGATGGTCCGCAGCCTGGCGATCGCCGCGCGCAGCTGCTCCCCCGCCGCCCATGCGAACGCCTGCACGTCCTCCTGGCCTGCCGAGGTGTCGATCGAACCGAGCGTCGCCGGGGTGGCGAGCAGGCGGAGCTGGTGCAGTTCGCCGACGGCGCGTTTGTGCATGGGCGAGAGACCCGCCTGCGGTCCCGGTTCGACGGCGAGTTGCGCGTTCACGCCGCTGAACTGCGGGTCCAGCATGCGGTGCAGGCGCTGCACGCTGATCTCCCCGAGATGTACCAGGGCCGCGCTGACCGCGTCCATGCGCAGGCCGAGCCCGGCCGCGTGGTAACCGGCGGTGGACACGAACGCTCCGTCCAGGAACGCGGGCGAGTCGGTCGGCGTCGCGAGCAGGAGTTCGGCGGCGTGGGCGAGGTTGTCGAGGGTGTGCACGGCGTGCGCGATGGCGTGCGGGCCGACGCGAACGGATACCGGGGCCTGGACGACGCCGGACCGGGCCGGCGCACCGACGGTGCGGGTCTGGAGTTCGGTGAGGATGTCGGCGAGGACGTGGTCGGGACCTGCCAGGCGAGGGTCGTAGATGGCGCGCGGGGCGCCGAGCGCGTCGACGGTGAGCGCGGTCGCCAGACCGTGCGCGTCGACGATCTGACGGGCTTCGGCGCCGCGCATGATCGCGTGGGTCAACGCCAGCGGCGAACCTTGGATCAGGCTGACGCCTTCCTTGGGGCGCAACGTGATCGGCGGCACGCCGCGCCGGGCGAGTTCGGTCGCGGCGGGTGTTTCGACGCCGTCGACGAGCACGGTGCCGATGCCGAGGAAGGTCTGGAAGGCGTGCGCGAGCGGGATGATCTCGCCCGCGCTGCCGAGTCCGTCGCGCGGGATCGCCGGGATGAAGTTGTCGTTGACGCGGTCGGCGAGGAACCGGACGAGGTCGGCGGAGGCGCCGGTGGCGGGGTCGAGAAAACCGCGCAGGCGCACGGCGAGCAGCGCCCGCACGTCCGGTTCGGGGAGCCAGGGTGGGCCGCCGACGGCGCGGCCGATCAGCAGGTTGGCTTGTTGGCCTGCTTGTTGTTCGTCGTCGAGCGGGACGCCGACCATGCGGCCCATGCCGGTGTGCACGCCGTAGACGGGTCCTTCGGCGGCGCGCAGTGCGGCGTCGACGTCGGCCCGATTTCGGGTGACGTCGGCGAGGTCGGCTTCGGTCAGGTGGACGGATGCGCCCGCGGCGATGGCCTGGATCGCGCGGCTGTCCAGTTCGGTCATGCGGAGGCGGGCACGTATCCGGTCTCCTGGACGAGCCAGGTGTTGCCGTCGGGGTCGGCGAATTCGGCGACGCTCGCGTAGCTGCGGTGGCCGGGTTCGATGCCGGGAGCCCAGTCGCCCTGCCAGTCGTCCGATCCGGCCTTGTGCTGGATCGGCCCGAAGGGCACGCCGCGTTCGGTGAGTTCGCGGTGGGTGGCTTCGAGGTCGCTGACGACCAGGTAGGTGGCGCGGGCGGAGCCGGGCGCCGCGTCGGTCAGGCCAACCCCGAACTGGATGGAGCAGGCCGAGCCGGGCGGGGTCAGCTGGACGACGCGGTACCGGGGGCTGGGGTGGTAGTCGATGTCGAGGGCGAAGCCGACCTGGCCGGTGTAGAAGGCGAGCGCCCGGTCGACGTCGGCGACGGACAGGGTGAGGACTTCCAGTTTGACCTGCATAACGCGTCCCTCCGACGGTGCCGGCGGCGGCCGGATCGGAACCGGCCGCCGCTGGCCACGTTACTTCGTGATGATCGCGTCGATGATGCGCGGGCGGAGTTGTGCCGCGCTCACCACCGCGTCGACCGAACCGACCTCGACGGCGCGGTGCACGCTGTGCACCCGGTCGAATTCGGTGGCCACATCGGACAGTTTCTCGGTGCGCACCGATGCGCGCACCTCGGCGAGCTGGGTGGTCAGCTCGGCGCGTTCGGCGCCGGAGGCGGCAGCGAGCCGCGTTTCCAGGTCGGCGACCCGGCTGTCGGTGGCGGTGCGCCGGTTGACTTCGGCGGTGAACACCACTGCCGCCGCTGGCGCGCCGCCGATCACCGAGGCGAACGAGCCTTCAACGGCGAGCACGGTCATGTTCGGGTTGAGCGCCTTGGAGAACACCACGAACGCGCCGCCGTGATAGCGGGAGATCACGCAGAACACGATGGGGCCCTGGAAGTTGACGATCGCGCGGCCGATTTCGGCGCCGTACTCCAGTTGGAGTTTGCGCATCGATTCCGGGGATCCGTCGAAACCGGACAGGTTGGCGAGCACCACCAGTGGCCGGTTGCCGCTGGCCGCGTTGATCGCCCTGGCCGCTTTCTTGGACGAGCGCGGGAACAGCGTGCCCGCGGTGTAGGTGTCCGGGCCGTCGGTGGGCGGGAAGCCGCGCCGCGACACGGACTGTGATTCGATGCCGAGCAGGCAGACCGGCTGGCCGCCGAGGTGCACGTCCTGCACGACCGCGGTGTCCGCGTCGGCCATGCCTGCCCAACGTTCCAGTACGTCGTGGTCCTGGTCGGACACCGCGCGCATGACGGTGCGGATGTCGAATGCCTTCTTGCGGTCCGGGTTGGCGGTCGCGGAGAAGATCTCGCCGACGGTGCCGAAGTCGCTGCCCGCCAGCACATGCGGGTAGCTGGAGATGTCGCGGTCGAGCGGGTCGGCGGTGCCTGCGTTGCGCGGGCCCGATTCGCCGGGAGCGACGTAGGTGTGCGCGTAGTGCGCCATGAGCACGTCGCGGGCGGCGCCGAGGTTGGGCGCCCAGTACTGGGCTTGGCCGTTGGGGCCCATGACCCGGTCGTAGCCGCCGATGCCGAAGTTGTCCTCGGCGGAGACGCTGCCGGAGAAGTCCAGGGCGTCCTTGCCGGTGAGCACCATGGCGGAGTCGGGGGTCATGACCAGGATGCCCTTGGTGTGCATGAGCATGGTGGCTTCGGCGTTCCAGTAGGGCTGGGCGCCGACGTTGATGCCCGCCACGACGATGTTGATCTCGCCGCCTGCCTGGGTGAACTCGACGATGCGCTTGAGCGCGGCGGCGACCCAGTCCATGTTCTCGACGCCGGAGTCCATCGAGATCCGCGCGCCGGAGGAGAGCGTGAACCATTCCAGCGGCAGTTGGCGTTGCTCGGCGAGGTCGAGCGCGGCGATGACGCGGGAACATTCCGGTTCGGACAGTGCGCCGAGCGATTTGGTCGGGTCGCCGAGCAGCACGACCCGGGCGACGCCGTCGGGGTGCAGGTCGGTCGGGGTGTTGACGACGCCTGCCACGATCGCGGCGGTGTTGTTGCCGCGCGGGCGGTTGACCGGGACGAGCGCGCCGTTGTCGTCGAGGTCGTGTTCGGTGAAGCCGCCGGTGGGACCGGCGAGCATGGCGGTGAGTTCGTACGGGTAGACGGAGCCTCGGCGCGCGGCGCGCAGGACCTTCTGCCGGTAGTCGTCGAGGGGTTCGATCAGGCCGGTGGGTCGTGGTCCGACCTCGACCTTGACGCCCGCGTCGACGTCGTAGCCGATGCGCACGGCGATGTCGCTCAGCTCGCCGGTCTTGGGGTCGCGCCTGCGGGCCAGGAACATGACCTCTTCAAGGCCCGCGCCCTGGGTGGTGGGCAGGACGCGTTCGGCGAGCATGTTGAGTTCGTCGCCGGAGAGGTCGGTGGTCGGCCAGACGTAGACGAGGATCCGGTTGGTGTCGAAGCGTTTGTTGGCCGGGCGTCCGGATTGGACGTTGCGGATCGCGTTGAGGCAGGCGGCGAGCGTGTCTTCGGCGGCGGGCAGGGCGACGAGCCTCCCGTCGCTGTCCCGCAACGGGGTCAGGTCGCGGACCTGCGCCATGGCGACGAAGCGTTCGTCGGACGGGTTCTTCGGCGCGACGCACCGGAACAGGTAGACCTCCTCGTCGAAGGAGGGCAGCCGGGTGAGGTCGAAGCGGCGCAGGCGTTCCAGCTGCATCCGGTGCGCGATCAACGGGTGCAGGCCGCGGATCAGGCGTTCCTCGGTGATGCCGGTCGAGGAGGGCCGGAAGGTGAAGTGGTGGTGCATGACCGCGCCGCTGCGGCCGGCGACCGTGGTGGTGATCCGGCGGAGCTGGGTGGGCAGCGTGCGGGTGGCGAGCGCCTCGCGCAGTTCGGCGGCCATCAGGTCCGGGTCGTCGGGCTGGTGGTCCCAGGTGAGGTAGATGTCGGCGGCGACGTCGTCGGTGGTGGCGAGTTCGTTGATGGCGTGCACCGCTTCGGGCAGCGCGGCGAAGTCGACGCCGGTGGTGAGCACGGCCGAGCGGCCGGTCTCGTCGTCGTGTTCGGCGACTACGAACGTGCAGCCCGCGACCTCGCTGACCCGCAGGTCGTGCAGGGACTTGTTGCCGTAGTAGCGGCGGGTCAGCACTTCGAGCAGCGACGCGAGGCCCGCGTCCTTGCGGCCGATGCGCTGACCGAGCAGGCGCACCAGCGGTTCGGCGCTGCTGACCATGGTCGCGATCCGCTCGGCACGGTCGGCCGTGTCCGGGTTGGCGTCGAGATAGCTGAGCTGCTTGCGGACGCTGGTGTAGACGTGCGCGCGGTTGCGGCGCAGCATGCGCTGGGCGAACCAGCGGAACACCACGGACCGGGCCAGGTCGGCGACGGCGGGGAAGCGCAGCTGGGTGGCGGCGATCAGGTGTTCCAGGGTGAGGCCCGCGGTTTCCAGCAGCGGTTCGCCGGGCGGGGCTTCGGTGAGCCACTGCCGCAGCAGCGCGGTGACCAGCGCGGCGTCGCTGGACGCGCGGCGCTGCGCGAGGAAGATCCGGAAGACCGCGTTCTCGAGCTCGGGCGTGCGTTCCAGGTCGGTGACGCCGAAGTGGTTCAACGCCTTGGTGAGTCGTTCCTGGAACGATTCGGGCAGTCCGGCCCGGTCGACGTCGAGGCTCTGCAGGTAGGTGTGCAGGTATTCGCGCGGGCTGTGCACCTGGCCGCCCGCCTTGACCTCGCCGCCTGCGGGGCGGTTGCGGGTCAGTTCGGACAGGTCGGCGAACACTTCGAGCAGCTCGATCTCGCCGGAGATCGGCCGGTTGCTGCCGACCTGGGCGCGCGCCGCCACGTAGTTGGTGAGCACGCGGCGCCCGTCGAGCGGGTCGGTGTCGAATCCGAGCAGCAGCCCGCGCAGGTCGCGCAGGCCGGTCGCGACCCGCTCGGCGGCGGGGCGGTTCGTCTGCTCGGCGGGCAGGTCGATCTCGACGTCGGCGGCGGTGTCCTGGCTGGCGCCCTCGCCGTCGTCGTCATCACCGAGGGGTTCCAGGCGCAGTAGCGGCGCGCCGGTCTCGACCAGGCTGCCGACCGCGACGGAGCATTCCTTCAGCCGGGCCCGGAACGGGGCGCGCAGCACGGTTTCCATCTTCATCGATTCGAGCACCAGCACGGGCGCGTCGGCTTCGACCTCGGCGCCGACCGCGAGCGGGGTGGCGACGACCAGGGCGGGCGCGGGCGCGCGGACCACGCCGCCTTCGTCGTGGCTGATCCGGTGCGCGATGCCGTCGACCTCGACCAGGTGGGTCGGGCCGTGCGTGTCGGTGACCACGCGGAACCGGGTGCCGTTGACGACGACCCGGCCGGTCTGCCGGTCGAACCGTTCGAGTTCGACGTCGGCGGCGTGCGGCGCGCCGTTGGCTGCCGCGACCGCGATCCGGAAGCGCTGCGGCGCGACCCGGCCGACGTGCACGCGGTAGCCGACGCCGCGCAGTTTCAGCTCGATGGCCCGGTCGGTGTCGAGCTGGACCTGCGGGCGGCCGCCGTGCGCGGTGACCAGCAGCTGCTGGCGGGCGACCTCTTCGGCGTCCTCGTACGCCTCGATCGCGGCGACGGCGAGGGCGACGGACGAGCCGCGGTGCGCGACCAGCCTGCCTTCGCCGCGGACCCGGTCGATCCAGCCGGTGTCGGCGCTGCCGTCGATGACTTCGGGCTGGTCGAGCAGGTCGAGCACGAAGCTCTTGTTGGTGGCGCCACCGGCGATGATCACGGTGGTCTCGGTCATGGCGCGGCGCAACCGGCTCAGTGCCTCGTCGCGGTCGTGACCGTAGGCGATGATCTTGGCGATCATCGAGTCGAAGTCGCCGGGGATGGTGTCGCCCTCGCTGACGCCGGTGTCGACCCGGATGCCGGGGCCGCTGGGCAGGTCGAGGCGGACGATGCGGCCCGGGGACGGCGCGAAGTCGCGATCCGGGTCTTCGGCGTTGAGCCGGGCTTCGATGGCGTGACCGAGTTCGGCGGGCGCGTGACCCTCCAGCTTGCCGCCGGCGGCGATGTGCAGCTGCGCCTTGACCAGGTCCATGCCGACGGTGGCTTCGGTGATCGGGTGCTCGACCTGGAGGCGCGTGTTGACTTCGAGGAACGCGAAGCGCTGCTCACCGGGGTGGTAGAGGAACTCGACGGTGCCGGCGCCCCGGTAGCCGACGGCGAGCGCGAGCCGCTCGGCGGCGGATTTCAGCTCGTCGGACTGGGCCTTGGCCAGTACCGGCGAGGAGGATTCCTCGATGATTTTCTGGTTGCGGCGCTGCACCGAGCAGTCCCGCACGCCCAGCGCCCACGCGGTGCCCTGGCCGTCGGCGATGACCTGCACCTCGACGTGCCGGGCGCCGGTGACCAGGCGCTCCAGGAAGACCACGCCGCTGCCGAACGCGCGCTCGGCCTCCATTCGCGTGCGGTCGTAGGCGTCCACCAGGGTTTCTTCCGAGTCGATCATGCGGATGCCGCGCCCGCCACCACCGGCGGTCGCCTTGAGCATCAACGGGTAGCCGACCTCGGCGGCGACGCGCTTGGCGGTCTCCAGGTCGTCCACGGCGCCCCTGCTCCACGGCGCCACCGGGACCTCGACCTGCTCGGCGATCAGCTTGGAGCCGATCTTGTCGCCGAGCTTGCGCATGGCTTCCGGGGTTGGGCCGACGAAGGTGACGCCGATCCGCTCGCACAGTTCGGCGAAGGCCGGGTCCTCGGCGACGAAGCCCCAGCCGACCCAGGCCGCGTCGGCGCCGCTCTCGCGCAGCGCGCGTTCGAGGACCGCGAGGTCAAGGTAGGGGCGGTTGGCGGCGAGGCCGAGGTCGTAGCTGAGGTCGGCCTCACGGACGAAGGTCGCCGTGCGGTCGGCGTCGGTGTAGAACGCGACAGTCTCGATATGTGTGCCGGTCTCCGCGGACAGCTCCCGGACGGCGTGGATCAACCGCATCGCGGCCTCTCCACGGTTGACGATAGCGACGCGACTGAACACCGACCGAGCCCTCCTGCACGCACTGGACATGGGGTCGGGCGGATTACGCCCGCCCCCGGACACACTCTCGTGTTCCGGACCGTTTTGAAATGCTGGCAGCGACAGTGCCGCTTACCCGAACTTGTCGGGACCAGCCAAAAGATGATCCCGCTCACCACGAAACGCCGCTCAGTAGGGTGGGATCATGGCGGCGACACCCAGGTGAGCGAACGGTGGGACGTCGCGATCGTCGGGGCGGGACCGGCGGGCAGCGCGGCCGCGCTCGGCGCGTTGCGAGCCCGGCCGGACGCGCGGGTGCTGCTCCTCGACGCCGCCGCGTTCCCTCGCGACAAGGTGTGCGGCGACGGGATCGCGCCGCACGCGCTGGACGTGCTCGCCGGACTCGGTGTCGACCAGGACGAGCTGGTCGCGGGCTGCGCGCCGATCACCCGGCTGCGGTTGTGTGCACCGGGCGGGTCCGTCGCGGCGCGGCCGATGGCGCGAACCGGGTACGTCGTGCCGAGGGCGATCTTCGACGAGCGCCTGGTGCAGGCGGCGGTCGCCGCCGGAGCGGTGCAGCGCCGCCACACCGTGCGCCGGCTACGCGTCGGTGCCGACGAGGTCGAGTTGGACGACGGCAGCACGGCGAACGTGGTGATCGGCGCGGACGGCGCCGAGTCGGTGGTGCGCCGCGCCGCTTCGGCAGATCTTCGGCCCATACCGCACTCCGGCACCGTCGCCTTGGCGATTCGCGGGTACGCGCCCGCCGATCCGTGGCCGGCCGGTGAACAACTGCTGCGGATGACCGCGACCAACTGGCCCGCCTACGCCTGGGTCTTCCCGATCGGCGACGGTCGCGCCAACGTCGGCTACGGCGAGATCATGCGCGACACCCCGCTCACCCGAGCCCACCTCGAACAGCGACTGCGCACCCTGCTCCCCGACGCCCGGCCGACCGCGCTGCGCGCGCACCGCCTGCCGCTGTCGACCGGCCGCCTGCCGGTCGCACCCGGCCGCGTGCTGCTGGCCGGTGACGCGGCCGCGCTGATCAACCCGCTCACCGGCGAAGGCATCTTCTACGCGGTCGCGTCCGGCGCGCTCGCCGGTGCGGCAGCCGTCAGCCCCGATCCGGCACCGACCTACACCCGCACCCTCCGCGCGCGACTCGGCAGGCACCTGCGGCACACCGACGTCGCCGCGGCGCTGACCCGGACCCCGAAGATGATCGACGCCGCCGTTGCCGCGTCCGCACGGGATCAGCGTGTGTTCGACGCGTTCGTCGACCTCGGTCTCGGCGACGGACGCCTGAGTGCGCACGGCCTGCTCCGCACCGCGCGGCATCTGCTTTAGGGCTTGTGGGTGAGGACGAGGCGACCCAGCGGGGTCGTCACGATCTCCGAATCGCGGAAGCCAGCTGCCTCCGCCTCAGCGGCGAGTGCTTCGGCGGTGCGACCGAAGGTGCCGTGGTGCTGTTCCAGGAACAAGCGGTCCAGGCGGACCCGCACATTGGTCTCGTCCTCTTCGGACACTGGCGGGAACAGCTCCTGCACCAGCAACAACCCGCCAGGGCGCAGGGCGCGGAAGATCACCGCGAGGGTGTCCGCGCGGGCGCCCGGGTCGAAGAACGGCTGCGCCCAGAACGACACGTCGAACGCTGAATCCTCGGTCAGGCCGCGCGCGTCGGCGTCGCGGATCTCGACGCGGTCCGCGACGCCCGCGGCGACCGCGCGGGCCCGGGTCACCTCGGCGACCTCCGGCACGACCTCGATCGCGACCGCGTGCACCGAGTCGAACAGCGACGCCGTGGACAGCACGGCCGCGCCGATGCCGCAACCGACGTCGAGCAGCCGGCCACCCTGTTCGAGTCGCGCGCGGTATTCGGGCAGCGCGGCGTAGAGGGCGGAGTAGAGGTGCAGCGCGTCCTCGGTCGGGCCGATGCCCCAGTCGCGAGCGACGACCAGCGCCTGCGCGGCGGTCAGCGCGCCGTCGGTCTTGGTCACCACGAGCGGGATCTCGTCGCGGAGCAGGTCCACCGCGTCCAGCGACTCGCCCAGGTCCGCGCCGGTCGTGCCACCGACTAGTGCGTCGAAGGAGGTGGTCAGGCGGAACGTGTCGTCGACGCGCTCGGTGACGCCCGCGGCGGTCAGCACGTCCAGCACGTTCGCGACCTGGCCGACCGGGATGCCGCGCTCGGCGGCCAGCGCGTCGGCGGTGATCTTGTCCCGGAGGTCGGTGAGCCACCCGGCGTCGTGCGCGGCGCGGACGAGCTGGATCAGCTCAGCGCCCTCGGACCACGCCTTCAGGGCGTTGCGTGCGGCGAGCGCGTTCTGGAGCCGGACGAGGCCCTCGGGAAGTTCGTCGTTGTCGGGCACAGCGGATCCTCGGTTCGTCGGCGGCGTGTGATCATGAGGATATGGGGATTCGTGCCGTTGTGTTCGATATCGGGGACGTTCTGGAGATCGACACTGAGCCGTTGCTGATTCCGGACTGGGCCGACAGCACCGGTCTCCCGATCGAGGAGTTGGCCGCCCGGCTCGGTCCGCTCTGGGCCGGTGGCGCAATCGGGACGAGCACCGAAGCGGAAATCCTGGCCGGGATCAGCGAACTCCTCGGCATCAGTGCTGCGGTGACCGACGAGCTGATGGCCGGCATGTGGGCCGGGTATCTGGGGCGCGCCAACACCGAGCTGATCGACTACTGCCGGGCGCTGCGACCCCGCTACCGGACCGGGATCCTGAGCAACAGTTTCGTCGGCGCGCGCGAACGCGAGCAGGCGGCGTACGGGTTCGCCGAGCTCGTGGACGACATCGTGTATTCGCACGAGGTCGGGATGAGCAAGCCCGATCCGGCGATCTACCGGCTGAGCTGTGCGCGGTTGGACGTGGAGCCGCACGAGACGATCTTCGTCGACGACCGTGCGGACAACATCGAGGCCGCGACCGAACTCGGCATGATCGCGATCCTGCACCGCGACAACGAGCAGACCATCGCGCGCATCGACGACGCGTTGCGCTGATTGTTGTCGCGACTACAACCGCGAGGGCTACGCGTTCTTCCGCGTTTGCGTTTCGATCGTGCGGCGGCGCGCCGCCCAGTCGCCCATGTCCGAACTGACGATCTCGTCGACACGCGCCAGCAGTTGCCGCTTCGCGTCGTCGTCGTGTTGGGCGTCGGGCAGCAACCGGTACTGGTTGACGAACGTGCGGAGTTCGCTCCACCGGGCCCGGAACGACACCCAGTTCTCGTGCCAGTCGGCGGTCTTGCGCACCCCGGTGATCACCAGCGCCGCCGCGGCGAGCGACGCGGTCAGCCAGGCGGGCGCGCTGAGTGCGGCCGCGACCGTGGTGGCGGCGGACAGCACGAGCAGCAGGATTTCGCTGATCCGGTTCGCGAGCCGCGCCCGGTTCGCGTTTCGCTCGTACCAGGCCAACTCGCGCAGGGCCACCGCGAGCGCGGGGTCGGGCGACGTCCAGGGGTCGGCTTGTTCGCCGGTGGTGCGCATGCGTGCAGACTATGCGCTCGCCCCATCTGGCAGCATGCGAACAATGTCGGTATCGCTGCCGTTCGGTGACGCGTTGCGGGACGAACTGGGTTCGCCGCGGCGAGCACGGAAGCTGGGCAGCAGTCCGCGTTCGCGGGTGTGGCAGGTGGAGCTCGCGAACGGGCCCGCGATCGTCAAGCAGATCGTCGAGGCGCCGGACGCGGCCGAACGCTACGCCCGCGAATTGGCCGCGTTGTGGGTGGCGCAGCGGGCGACGCCCGCGATCGTGCCTGCCGTGCTCGGCGTCGATCCGGCCGAACGTGTACTGGTGCTGGAACGGATCGATCATCGGCGTCCCGCGCGGGACTGGGTCGTCGACTATGCGCGGGCGTTGGCTCGATTGCACGCCACCGGTCGGCCGGAGGACATCGGGCCGGTACCGAGGTGGTCGGGGCCGACCGAGCGGGATGCCGACGCGTTTCTCACTCTGGCGCGGGCCTTCGATAGGCCGGTCGACGGTGTTCGGACCGAACTCGACGGATTGCTCGATCGGCTGGAAGCGGCGCCGGGTCAGGCACTGCTGCACGGGGATCCCTGTCCTGGCAACGATCTGCACACCGTGGCCGGGGTGCGATTCATCGACTTCGAGCAGGCGTCGATCGGCAACGGCCTGACCGAACTCGCCTACCTGCGCATCGGCTTCCCCACCTGCTGGTGCTCGACCCGGCCGGACGACGCACTGCTCGACGAGGCCGAGGCCGCGTACACCGCGACTTGGCGGGCGAGCACGGGAACCGAGCCGGGCGGCGATCTGGCCGATGCGTGCGCGGGCTGGTTGTTGCGCGGTGACGCGCTGGTGGAGCGGCAGTTCCGGGGCCGTGATCACCTGGCGCGGATTCCCACCGAGGACTGGACCTGGGGCACGGCGACCGCGCGGCAACGACTGGTGCACCGGCTGGGCGTTGTCGCGGAGCAGAGCGAGATGGACCATTTTCGGCAGCTGTGCCGAGAGATGCGGGACGTGTTGCTCGCGCGTTGGCCGAAACTCACGGCACTGCCCGCGCGCCGCCCCCGATGAGGAGCGGTGCGCGGGCAGCACTGGTCAGTAGCTGAACTGCTGGACCTCGTCCCCGCCTGGCGCGTACGTCCAGCCGGTTCGGGTGGTCGGGTCGAGCTGGATGGCGCGTTCGGTCGACGGGTTGTACTCGCCGCCGAACACCCCGCCACCGAACACGAAACCGGCCACTGTGGACACTGTCTTGCCGGTGGTCAGGTCGACGACCGCCAGCTGGCTGGTGGCGTTGTTGTCCGAGATCGCGCCGAGCACGTTGCCGAACTGCGGCGTGCTGGGCGGGGTCTGGAACGCGACCAAAGCCAGGTGGTGCACCGAATCGACGGCCAGGGTGAGCGCCGGTTGCTGCCGGACCGCGATCCCGATGCCCGCCGTGAGCGGGTTGCCGGACACCGGGATCAGGTTGGTGGTGCCCGCGATGTTCACGCTGAACGAGCGGTAGGACATCTGGTAGAGCGTGCCGGTGCCGGAGTCGTCCGCGATCGCGTCCGAGCAACCGTCCGCCGACTTCGCCGCCGTTGCGGTGCCCGCGTCGAGGTCGATGCTGGCGACATTGCTGGCGCCACCGATGAAGCAGATCAGCCCGCCGCCGACGTGCGAGAGCAGCACGGCCCCGGTGGACTGGTCGATGTCGATCAGGCTGTACTCGCCTGCCGGCGTGCCCGCCGGGTCGGCCGGGATCGCGGTGCCGACCGCGCCGGTGGTCAGGTCGACCGGGAGCACCAGATCGGCCTTGTCGCTGGTGCGGCGGAGGAGCACCGCGCCGCGATGCCGGGTGGTGTCGACCCGGCCACCGGTGGCTTGCTCGCCGGACGCGCCGGGCACGTCGGCGACGAGTTGCCCGGTCGCGGTGTTGTAGGTGGCGAGCGAGAAGGAGCCACCGGTGCTCCAGTGCAGCAGCAGCGCGCGTTGCGCGGTGGCGTCGACGCCGAGGACGTCGTAGCCGCCGCTGCCCGAGGTGTCCGTGGCGAGCGTGGTGCCGTAGGTGCCGGTCTTGGGCTGGTACTCGCGGACGGATTCGGCGCCGGACGGGTCGCGGACCGCGACGACCGACGGCCCGGTGGACGCGGCGCCGAAGCTGGCGACCGTGCCGTCGTTCGGGGTGACGCCGTCATCGAAGATCAGCTGCGAGGTCGGCGAAGCCTGCCCGATGATGTGTCCACTGTGGTCGGTGGCGAACACGCGGACGTTGTAGGCGAGCGAACCGGTCAGGCCCAGTTTGACCGCGTCCAGTTGCGCCGTGCCGGACGCCGTGCCGAGCTGCTGGTAGGCAACGGAACCACTGTCGACGCCGTCGTGATCCCGGGCCGTTCCGTTGGCGTTGCTGAAGGTGTTGAGGGAGTTGTAGAGGGTCGGCGATGGCGCGGAGAACTCGACTGCCGCGCCGGTCGCACCGGGGACGTTGCGGGTGTCGTAGTCCAGGGCGAAGCCAGGGGCGCTGCGGCTGACCTCTGCTTCGTGACCGGCGGTGAAGGTGGGTGCTTCGGGGCGCTGGGCCGCGGTGCCGCCGTTGACCCGGATGGTGGCGAACTCGCCGTAGACGGGACGGCCGAACGGGGGCGTACCGGTGGAGTCCTGGACGATGCCGATGCCGTACAGGCCACCGCCGTCGTCGAACGCGCTGGCCGGAATGGTTATCGAGCCGGTGGTGCCGGTGAGTGCGACCGTGTAGGCGGCGGTGAAGATCGGCCCGGTCGCCGGGTTCGGGTGACCGACCGTGGACACCACGAGCTCCGGCTTGGCGACGGCGCGGACACCGGTCAGGTCGTAGTGCACGGTGACCGGTTTGCCCGCCGCGACC
>DASXOJ010000268.1:0-36797 GCA_036494465.1 Pseudonocardiaceae bacterium | reverse complement strand
CCTGCGCTGATCGCCGTGTTGGCCAGCGAGACGCCCGCGGCCGACGCGCCCGCGGCGACCTGCCCGGTCAGCGTGTGGGCCAGGCTGGTCGAGCCGCTCAGCGGCAGGCTGTTGGACGCGTCCCCGACCTTGATCGAGTACATGCCCGCCTGGGCCTCCCACTGGTTGCCGGCCGCCGACCAGGAGGCCAGGTCGTGGATGGTCAGCGGGAAGGTGACCGTCGCGCTCTGCCCGGGGTTGAGCGTGACGCGCTGGAAGCCCGCTAGCTGTCCTGGCGGGTCCTGGCTGGCGGCCGGGTCGCCGACGTACAGCTGCGCCACGTCCGCGCCCGCGACCGACCCGCTGTTGGTGATCGTCGCCGTCGCGGTGGCGGTGCCGTTGGCGCTGAACGCCCCGACGCTGAGGTTGGAGAAGGAGAACTTCGTGTAGGAAAGGCCGAAGCCGAACGGGAACGCGGGCGTGATGTTCTGCGACTGGTACCAGCGGTACCCGATGTTCACGCCCTCGCTGTAGGTCACGCCGGTCGGCGTGCCCGGCCACTGCGCGGTGGTCTGCGCGGGGACCTGGCTCAGGCTGGCCGGGAACGTGACCGGCAGCTTGCCGGACGGGTTCGCCGCGCCGAAGATCAACGCGGCCACCGCCGCGCCGGTCTCCCCTCCGCCGTACCAGTTCTCGAACACCCCTGCCACGTTGTTCAACCATGGCATCGCCACCGGCGAACCGCTGTTGAGCACCACGATGGTGTTCGGGTTGGCCGCAGCCACCTGGCTGATCATGGTTTCGTCGGTGCTGGTCAGGTCGAGGGTGGTGAGATCACTCTCTTCACCCTCCGGCGCACTGACGTAGATGATCGCGTCGGTCGCCGCTTTTGCTGCCGCGACTGCCAGCGGGATGTTCGCGGTGCCGTTGTCGTTGCCCTGGGTGTAGGTGACCTTCACGTTGGGCCCCACCGCGTTCTGGACCCCGGTGATCGGCCAGATCGTGTTGGCACTGGTGACCGTACCGCTGCCACCACCCGCGATCTCGACCCCGGCGCCGCCGTCGGTGCCGATCACCGCGATCGACTCGTTGCCCTGCGGGTTGAGCGGCAACAGTCCGTTGTTCTTCAACATGACCGTGCCCTCCTCACCCATCTGCAGCGCGGTCTGCTGGTGTGCCGCAGTGCTGACACTCGCCGAAAGTGAGCCGCTCGGCGGGTTGTCGAGCATGCCGAACGCGAACATCTGGGTCAGGATCCTGGCCACGATCGAGTTGAGCGTCGACTGGTTGAACGTGCCCGCCGCCAACGCGTTGCCGAGATCGGTGGCGTAGGAGTTGAACGGCATCGCGATGTCCAGCCCGCCCTCGGCGTCGGCGACGGCCGGACCGGCCGCGCCCCAGTCGGAGACGATGAAACCGCCGTAGTTGGCCTGCTGGTCAAGGCCGTTGTTGAGCATGTCGGCGTTCTGGCAGGACGAGAAGTTGTTGACCACCGCGTAGGAACACATCATCGAGGCGGGCGCGGACTGCGCGATCGCGGTCTGGAACGGCGAGAGGTACAGCTCCTCCAGCGCCTGCTGGCCGACCGTCTCGTTGTTGCTGCCGTTCGGGTACTGCTCCTGGTCGTAGGCGGCAACGTGTTTGACATCGGCCATCACGCCCTGGCCCTGCAACCCGTCGACCTCGGCCGAAGTGATCCGACCGGCCAGGTACGGGTCCTCGCCGTAGGTCTCGTAGGTCCGGCCCCAGCGCGGATCGCGCACCAGGTTCGTTGTCGGGCCGAGCGAGATGTTCACGCCCTTACCGGCGAACTCGGCGCCCTTGGCGATGCCTTCCTGCTGGACCAGTGCCGGGTCCCAGGTGGACGCGGCGTTCTCGCCGTCCGGGAAGGCCGTCACCGCGCCTGCCCCGTCACCGACCCCGGACGGACCGTCCTCCAGGTTCGTCTGCGGGATGCACAGGTTCGGAATCCCGGCCACATGGCCGATGTAGGAGGACGCGCCGTCACCCGCGACCAGGGTCAGCTCTTCGGACTGGTCCATGGTGTTGAGCACTTGCTGCACCCGTTGCGCGACCGGCGCGGTGGAACCGACCCACGCGCAGACCCCGTTGCCGCCGTTGCCATTGCCGCCGGTCACCGGGGCAGTGGTGGTCAGCCCGTAGACGTCGAACTCGAAGATCGAATAACCGAACTGGGTGCCGCGCGCCGTGCCGTTCAGTTTGACGTAGCGGGCGGTGGTTGAGATGGGCAGCGTCTGCGCGCCGCCGGTGCCGGTCGTCGTGGAGTAGACCGTGTTCCAGGCGTTGCCGTCGGTCGAGACCTGGATGTTGAAGGCGGTCGCGTACGCGGCCTCCCAGAGCAGGCCGATGCTACAGATCTGTTGCTGCGCACCGAGATCGATCTGTATCCACTGCGGATCGGTCGCCGCGCTGGACCAGCGGGTACCCGGGTCACCGTCGGTGGCGTCGCGCGCCGGGTAGTCGGTGGCGTCCTGGGTCGAGGAGGCCGTGGTCGGCTCGTCCAGGGCGAGATCCTGGGTGCCGCAGTACTGGTTCGGTCCGGTACCGCCACCGCCGCCCTGGGAGAACGCGAAATTGTGGAAGTTCCAGCCGTTGGCGTCCTGGTCGACGGTCAACGTCTGCTGACCGGCAGGCAGCGTGATGCTCGCGGTAACCGTGGTCCAGGTCTGGTAGCCGCCGGTGCTCGGCACGGCGACCGCGCCGGTCAGGTTCGCGCCGGACGCACTGGCGATGTGCAGGGCATCGGCGATGGCGTAGGGCGATGCGACGCGGAAGCTGACCGTGTACACCCCGGCCGTGGCCACCTGGACGGTGTAGTCGAACCATTGACCCGGCGTGGTCCAGCCGACGTCATAGGCGCCACCGGCCGCGCCGGTGCCCTGCGTGTCGGCGGTGTTCTCCAGATCGATGCCATCGGAGCGGTAACCGTTCGCGGTGCCGTTCGCGGCCGCGTTGAACGCGACGCCCTGACCACCGGTGTCATAGTTGGCGGCCTGCACCGTGCCGGGCACCGCGGCGGGCGTGCCGCCGAACGGCTGGGTCTTGCCCGAGCCGGTGCTGGAGCCGAGGGTGAAGGCGAAGGCGTGGAAGTTCCAGCCGTTGGCGTCCTGGTCGACGGTCAACGTCTGCTGACCGGCAGGCAGCGTGATGCTCGCGGTGACCGTGGTCCAGGTCTGGTAGCCGCCGGTGTTCGGGATGGCCACCGAGCCGGTCAGGTTCGTGCCTGCGGCATTGGCGATGTGCAGCGCATCGGCGAGCCCGTACGGGGAGGACACCCGGAACGCGACGCTGTAGTTTCCCGCAGTGGCAACGTTGACGGTGTACTTGAACCACTGGCCCGGCGTGATCCAGCCGATGTCGTAGGCGCCACCGGCCGGCGTGGTGCCCTGCGTGTCGGCGGTGTTTTCGAGATCGATTCCATCGGAGCGGTAGGCGTTCGCGCTGCCGTTGGCGGCCGCGTTGAAGGCGACGCCCTGGCCGCCGGTGTCGTAGTTCGCGGCCTGGATGGTGCCGGGGACGGCGGCCGGGGTACCGCCGAAGGGGGCGCTGCCCGCGGCAAAGGCCGACGTGGGCGTGGCGGCCAGGGACAGCGCGGACAAGGCAGCGACCGCGAGCAGGGCGCGGAAGGTAGGTCGGCGGCGTAACGATCGCGATCTGCCGCGCGCGGGCGCGGGCGGACGTGGGAGAGGCATCGTCGCATTCCCTTGATCGATTGAGTTGAACCGTGGGTGAGAGCGCTCTCAGGAAGATGTAAGGCAGGACCCTCAACGTGTCAAGGTTCAAGCCGCCCAAACAGGGTCAGCAGTGAATGTCATGCTCCGCTCGGCCTAGTTCCCGCCGCGCGCACGGGTCAGTGCAGGAGACCTTTTTCCTGCGTACCTGCCGGATGCGGCGTGAGGATCTGGACATCGATCTTTCCGATGACCTTCCCGTCCAGCGCGGCGCCCAGCTTGGCGAGCGCGGCGCCCTTGCCGTGCTGGGCGACAGCCTCGTCCGACTCGTACTTCTCGATCATCACGAGCCGGTCGGCGCCTTCGTGCAGCGCGTAGAGCTCGGCGCCCGGCTCATCGTGCACCTCGGCGATCGCGCTCTCAAAAGCGGCGATCACCTCGGCCCGGTGCTCGGGAATCGGAACGATTGTGGCCACTATGACGATGCTCATCGCGATCCGTTTCCCTTGGGCGGTTGCCGGTCAGCGACGATCTTAGCGCCGGTTCACGCTGCCCGGCGCGAAAACCGGCGTCGGCGAGCGCCAGGAGTAGGACTACTCGGGAAACCGTGCAGTAGCAAGGACAACCGTGCTCCCTACGCTCGCCGACGTGGGCCGCTAGGTGGTGATGAACGCTCCCGGCTTCGTGACCACCGGCGATTCCAGGTACAGGCTCCGGTACTCGTCCTGGATCCCGCCGTTGTGCACCTGGATGGCCAGCGGGCCGACCTGGCCTGCCTTCGAGTCGGTGAAGTCGAGCACCTCCGTTGCCTTGCAGGTCGCCGCGCCGGTCGGGAGCGGGCAGCACGCCATCCTGGCCTTGCCGGTGGACTGCGTGGCCACGATCTCGCACTGCGCCCACTGTTTGACGTTCCACTTCGGATGGCTGAAGGTCCTGAATTCCTTGCCACCGCTGTTGTTGTGACCCGGCCGGTAGTCCCAGTGACCGCCGTTGGGCGGCTGGAACTGGATGGCCGACAGCGCGTCCCGGATCGGTGCCACCGTGCCCCAGATCAGCACGGTCGGCGCATGGTTGCCGGTAATCTGGCGGACGTTGAAGATCCAGCGGAACGTGCCGGCCTGCCTGGTGTTGTAGTAGATCCAGCCACGACCCGCGGTGCCGGTGCCGTGAATGGCGCCGTCGGCGACGTTCCAGCCACCGGCGGCCGACGGGGTCCAGCCGTTGAGGTCGGTACCGTCGAACATCGACACCAGGTTGGGATCGCCGTACGGGTTCGTTGTCGCGGCGGTGGATGCGGTTGCCGCCGGGGTGGCGACCGCCGCGAGGAACAGGGCCAGCGGCACCGCGAGCCGCCAGCGCGAATGATGCGAACGACGTGATCGGTAGCGCATGGTGAAGTCCCGCCTCTATGAAAACGTTTACATCCGGTCGAGCCCCCAGGCTAGGAGCGGGTTTCCAACGGGTCAAGTACGCGGCCTTCACGCATTGACATCCCATGTTTGTTCGGCCTACCTTGAGCACGGCGCGGCGATTTTTCTTGCCCACGTTCGTAGATCGCGAACACGTTGGGCGACAGAAACGCACATTGATCCGATGAATCGTGCTATCGAGGAGCCATCATGTTTCGCTCACGGATCGTCACAGCCGCGCTGGTCACCGTCGCGCTCACGCTGACCGGGACGACCGCCGTGGTCGCCGCGCCCGGGCTGGGCAACGGCCTGGCTCTGACCCCGCCGATGGGGTTCAACGACTGGAACGCGGTCGGCTGCGGCGTCACCGAGTCGTTCGTCAAACAGACCGCCGACCTCCTGCACACCCACCAGGTCAACGGCCGGACCCTGCAACAGGACGGCTACGAGTACGTCAACATCGACGACTGCTGGGCCCAGCCGAGCCGGGACTCGGCGGGCAACCTCGTGCCCAACCCCAGCAAGTTCCCGGACGGCATCGCCGGTACCGCCGCCTACGTGCACAGCCTCGGCCTGAAGCTGGGCCTGTACAACGACTCGGGCACCATGACGTGCAGCAGTCACGGATTCCCCGGCTCCTTCGGCCACGAAGCGCAGGATGCCCTGCAGTTCGCCAAATGGGGAGTGGACTACCTGAAGGACGACAACTGCAAGCAGGCGTCCGGCCAGGACACCAGAGCGGCCACGATCAAGCGGTACACCGCGATGCGGGACGGCCTGGCCGCCGCGCGGAAAGCCACCGGCCAGGCGATCGTGTTCAGCATCTGCCAGAAGGGTGACAACGGGATCAACACCGAGGACTGGTCGCCGTCGGTGGGCAACCTGTGGCGCACCACCAGCGACGTCCACCCGGACTGGAGCCACCTGGACTCGATCATCGACAAGAACATCCCGCTCGCCGCCTATGCCGGACCGGGCGCGTGGAACGACCCGGACATGCTGGAGATCGGCAACAGCGGCCTGACCGACACCGAAGCGCGCACCCAGTTCAGCATGTGGGCGGAAATGGCGGCTCCGCTGCTCATCGGCACCAAGCTGGCCAGCGCGAGCAGCGCGACCCTGACCATCCTTGGCAACTCGGACGTGATCGCCGTCGACCAGGACAGCCTCGGCAGGCAGGGCAAGCAGATCAGCGCCAAGAGCGGGCTGCGCGTGCTGGCCAAGCCGCTGGCCGGTGGCGACGTGGCGGTCGCGCTGTTCAACGAGAGCTCCTCGACCGCGACCATCAGCACGAACGCCTCGGCGGTCGGGATCGCCTCGGCGAGCAGCTACCAGTTGACCGATCTGTGGTCGAAGAAGGTGACCACGACCAGCGGTTCGATCAAGGCGAGCGTCCCCGCGCACGGCACCGTGCTGATCCGGGTGCACGCTTGACTGAATGAACGAATCATCTGATGATTGACCACCATTCTCCAGCAGGAGGAAACATGTGGCAACGTCAGCGAAAGGCACGAACGATCGGCCGGTTATCCCTGCTCACGGCAGCCGCGCTCGCCACAACCGGTCTCGTCGGTGGCGTGAGCTGGGCAAGCCAGCCCGCCGCGTCCACGCACGGGCCGACCATCGACAGGCAGTACTTCGGTGAAACCGGTGGCATGCCGGTCTACCGCTACACCCTGACCAACGACCACGGCCTACAGGTGCGCATCCTCGACTACGGCGGGATCATCCAGTCGCTGGACGCACCGGATCGCGCCGGCCACGAACAGGACATCGTGCTCGGCTTTCCCACGCTCGCCGACTATGTCACCGAGAACAGCCCGGAAGCGGGCGGCGGCGTGTACTTCGGCGCGTTGATCGGGCGCTACGCCAACCGCATCGCCAAGGGCACGTTCACCCTCGACGGCACCACGTACCACGTACCGATCAACAACAACGGCAACAGCCTGCACGGCGGCACGATCGGTTTCGACAAGAAGATCTGGACCGCGACCGAGGAACACGGCAACGGCACGGTCGGCCTCCAGTTGCGCTACGTCAGCCCGAACGGCGAGATGGGCTATCCAGGTACGCTCACCAGCACGGTGACGTACACAGTGGACGAACAGAACCGGCTGAGCGTCAGCTACCAGGCCACCACCGACGCACCCACGATCGTCAACCTGACCAACCACAGCTACTGGAACCTCGCTGGCGAGGCGTCCGGTGACGTCTACGACCAGCGAATGATGATCAACGCGAGCCGCTACACGCCGACCGACGCCACCCAGATCCCGACCGGGCAGATCGCGCCGGTGACAGGCACCCCGATGGACTTCACCCGGCCGACCGCGATCGGAACGCGGATCAACGCCGACAACCAGCAGTTGCTCACCGGGCAGGGCTACGACCTGAACTGGGTGCTCAACCGGCCGAACGACAGCGCGCTCTCGCTCGCGGCCGTCGCGACCGACCCGGCCAGCGGCCGGACGCTCACCGTGTCCACCACCCAGCCCGGCATCCAGTTCTATTCCGGCAACTTCCTCACCGGCACCCTGCTCGGCACCAGCGATCACGCCTACCGGCAGAGTGACGGATTCGCCTTGGAGACACAGCACTTCCCGGATTCCCCGAACCATGCCAACTTCCCGTCGACGGTGCTCCGGCCCGGCCAGACCTACCAGCAGGAAACGGTGTACCAGCTAGGCATCAACTGACGCGAAGGGCGGGGCTCCCCAAAGGGAAGCCCGCCCCGTCACGCTGCCGAGCGCGTTCAGCTCACGTTGACCGCGGCGTCGTCCAGGACGAACGAGGTCTGCTCCGCCGAGTCCTCGGAGCCGGTGAAGGTGAGGGTCACCGTCTGGCCGGCCAGCGAGGAGACGTTGTAGCTGTGCTGCGTGTAGCCGCTGGCGGCGTTGAGGTTGGAGAAGGTCGCCAGCGTGGTGCTGCCCAGCTTCACCGTCAGCTTGTCGTACTGCGTGGTCTTGGTCGTCTCCGCCGTGTCGATGTGCAGGTAGAACGACAGGGTGGCGGAGCAGCCGGACGGGATGGTCACCGACTGCGAGACGGTGTCGGTGTGGGTCTGGCCGTAGCCGTCCAGCCACGCGTCCCACGTACCGGCGTGTGCGGCCTCGCCCTGCGAGTTGTTCTGGCCGACAACGCCGGAGCTGGCCGACCACACCGTGTTGCCGGACTCGAAGCCGGGGTTGCCCAGCTTCTGGCCCGCGGTGCAGCCGCCGCCGGAGGTGCCGACCGTCCAGGTGAACGATGCGGAACCGGTGGCGCCGGTGCTGTCCTTCGCGGTGACCGTCACCGAGTAGGTGCCTGCGGTGTTCGCGGTGCCGGAGATGACACCGGTGGAGGCGTTGATCGACAGGCCGGTCGGCAGACCGGTCGCCGACCAGGTCAGCGCGGCGCCTGCCGAGTCGCTGCCGCTCACGGTCAGGTTGACCGAGGAGCCGGTCGTGGTGTTCTGGCTGCCCGGGCTGGTCACCGTGACCGTGTTGCCGCCGGTGCTGGTGCCGCCGACCAGGGTGTTGGCCAGGGTGTCACCGATCGGCGAGCCGATGCCGGTCACGTCGTCGACGCCGGTGCCCGCGCTGAATCCGCCGTTGGAGCCGGAGGTGATGTCGTGGAAGTTGGCCGAGTAGTTGGCGGTGGCCGCCGCGTACAGCGCCGGGTTGATCAGGCCCATGGTGGCCTTGCCCGCGGCTTTCGCCTTCTGGTCGACCAGCGCGGTGAAGCCGGACCACAGCGGCGCGACGCAGCTGGTGCCGCCGACCGGTGTCCAGGAACCGGCGATGTAGATGGCGTACGGGCTGCCCGGGTAGTCGGCGTTGCCGGAGATGTCCGGCACGGTGCGCTTGCTGCCGGAGCTGGTCTGCCAGGACGGCTTGGCGTAGACGGTGGACACGCCACCGCCGGAGCCGCTCCACGCCTTCTCCGAGGACCAGGTGGTGCCGGAGACGCCCAGCGTGGTGCCACCGGCGCCGGAGACGTACGGGCTGGATGCCGGGTAGTCGACGCCGGTGGCGCCGCTCTGGCAGTCGGCCGAACCGTTGTCACCGGAGGCGCTGTAGACCGTGATGCCCTCGGACACCGCCTGGCTCAGCGCGTTGTCGGTCGAGGTCATCTCGGACGTGCCCTGCTCGGCCTCGCAACCGCCCCAGGAGATCGAGATGACCTGGGCCTTGTCCTGCGACACGATCAGGTTGGCCATGTCGATCTGGCCCTGGTTGCTGTTCGGGGCTTCGTAGACCAGCTGCGACGCCTTCGGCGCGACACCGCGGACGATGTCACTGTCCAGCTCGACCTCGCCTTGGCCGTCACCCGGGCTGGAGTTGTAGTTCGCGCCGTCCACCGAGACCGTGGTCGCGGCCGGGCCGGAGAGGCCGTACTGCGAGTTGTACGTGGTCAGGTCGCTCGCGGTGTAACCGTCGAACTCCCACAGGGCGACCGTGATGCCGGTGCCGTCCTCGCCGACGTTGTTGAAGCGGTAGGCACCGTCGTACTGCGTCGGGCCGAAGCCGCTCGGGGTCGCGGCCGGAGTGGCGACCTTCGACTGCGCCAGCTGCGGGTGGGCGACGGCGCGAGTGTCCAGGCCGCTGACACCCTCGACGAGCCCGGACACCGACGACGGCAGCGCCACCGCGGAGTCGTTGGTGCGGTAGTGCTTGCTGCCGCTGCTGTAGTTGGACAGCGTGGTGTGGAAGGCCGAGCCGACCTGGCTCGCGGTACCGCTGGCGTCCACCACCTGGCGGTTGCCGCTGACGCCGGTGACCTTCAGGCCCTGCGCGGCCAGGTACTGCTTGACCTGATCGACCGTGGCCTGCGTCGGCGAGTACTGCGCGGCGAACTGGGCCGCGGTCAGGTAGTGGCCGTACTCGGCGTTGCCCGGAGTGGACACCGCGGCGTCGAACGCGGCCAGCCCGGCGGCATCCCGGAGCTTCAGGCTCACACCGACCGTGACCTGCTGGTCCGCGGCGACGGCGCTGTCCCGGTGCGCGGTCGCACCAGGCGAAGCGGAGCCGGGAACGGCGATCAGCGGCTCCGCCGCGGCCTGCGCTAATCCAGCCGAGACAAGGGATCCGGCGGCCACCGCGGCCACCACCACCCCGGTCTGGGCCGCACGCCACCAGGCGCGCTGTTTACGGGTGAAGTCCATCGTGCAGGGTTCCTCTCTGATGTTGTGTGTGCTCGCGCGCCGCCGGTTCGCCCCTCGCAGCAAAAGGGCAGCACGCACCGTCCAGCGGACTGGGAAATCAGGGAAATGACCCAGAACGCCGGCCGGGATGGTTCTCGGTTTCGGTCACCGCCTACGTGGCGTAGTTCGGGGGAGCACGTAACGGCAGCAATGATGAATTCGCGTTGCGACCGCGAACACCAACTAAAGTAGGGTCGCCCAGGTCGTGGGTGTGATACGTATCGCAGTTCTGTTGTGCGGCCAACGCTGCTATGTGGTTGTTCCGCATTGCGCCGACCGGCCGAAACTCCTGGTCCGATACACATCGCGCGACTTCGCGAAAGCGGCCGAATGGCTTAACCACGACCCCGGCCAAAAGTAGGGAGTCGTTCACTGGCGGTGGCGGTTCCACCAAGATCCGCGACCACCGGCTGTAGCAAGTGATGACCACCAAACGAGTTAAGCCAGTTGTTCCGCGTGCTAACGTTAATTAGGCATGACTGCGGGAGGGATCATGCCTGAGCCGATCTTGATGTCGATCGCCACCGCACTCGCCACGAAAGCAGCGGGTGGCTTGTTCGATTTGGTCAAGGACAAACTCGCCAAGCGTGGCAAGACCGACAGCACAACGATCGATGCCGCTGCGCGACAAGGTGCCGGAACCGCGGAAATAACCCACCTGGCTGAAGCTCTGGAAGTGGCAGAACGCGAAGATCCGGATTTTTCCCGGCGGCTCCGCACCGAGTGGGCTCGAATTTCGGTGACGCAACGAGCCGACAGCGGAGGGATCGCCAATCAGATAGCCGGGAATGTCACCGGACCAGTCACCACCGCGGTACATTTCCACGCCGGGCCTCGCGACGACGCCGTCGTTCCGTCGCAATTGCCCGCACCGCCACCCTATTTCACCGGTCGGACCGAGCATTTCGCCGATCTCGCACAGCACCGCGTTGCCCAGGCCGGGCAACCGTCGCTGGTGGTGATCACCGGGCCAGGCGGGGTGGGCAAGACGGCACTGGCCCTGCGCTGGCTGCACGATCTGCGCGGTGAATTCCCCGACGGACAGCTGTTCGCCGATCTCGGCGGTTTCGCGGCCGTCGAACCGGCTGCTCCCGAGCAGGTGCTGGAAGGATTTCTCACCGCGCTGGGATTGCCGAAAGACCGGATGCCGGTCTCCCTGTCGCAGCGGGTAGCCCTGTTTCGCTCGATGACCGTCGACCGGAAGATCGGGCTGTTGCTGGACAACGCGGCGTCGGCCGCCCAGGTGCGTCCCTTGTTGCCGAGTGGCCCCGGCTGCGCCGTGGTGGTCACCGGTCGCGAGCAGCTCAGCGGACTGGCGCTGGACGGAGCCCGGTTCACCGAGGTGGAGCCGCTCGCCGACGACGAATCGATCGACGTGTTGAGCCGGATGCTCGGCCCGCAACGCCTCGATCGAGAACTCGCGCAGGCCCGAGAACTCGCGCAGGCGTGTGGTGGTCTGCCGCTGGCGCTGCTGCTGGTCGGAGCTCGACTGGCGACGCACCCCCGGCGGAGTTTGGCGCGGGAACTGCGGGAGTTGCACGGCGCGACCGCGCGGTTGGGCGCGCTGTCGGTGGCAGGAGACGTCTCCGTCGCCGCCGTGTTCGACCTGTCCTACCACCGCCTGTCGCCGGAGGTGCGGCGCGCGTACCGCCTGTGCGGCCTGCATCCGGGGCCGGAATTCGCGCCACCGGTCATCGCGGCGGCCGCGGAGTGCCCGGTGCGGGACGCGGCGGGCTGGTTGGCGACGTTGGTCGACGCGCACCTGGCCGACGAGATCGACGAGGAGCGGCTCCGGTTGCACGATCTGTTGAAGTTGCACAGTCAACGGCTATCGATCGCCGAGGACGACCTCGCAACGCGCGACCACGCGATCCGCCGCATGATCGAGTGGTACCTCGATACCGCGGTGGCCGCCGACCTGCTCGTGCACCCGCTGCGGGAACGGCTGGGCCCGCGCTACACATCGCCACCGACGAGCGAGTTGTTCAGCGACGATCGAGAAGCGCTGCGGTGGCTGCAACACGAACGAACGAATCTGCACGCGGCGCTGAAACACGCGGCCGGCCACGACTGCGATGACGTAGTCTGGCAGTTCTGCGAGGCGTTGTGGGGCTCGTTCCTGCACATCCGGCGTTACGACGACTGGATCGAAGCACACGAGCTGGGCATCCAAGCCACCCAGCGCCTTGGCAATCAACCCGCGCAAGCACGGCTGCGGTCACAGCTGGGGTTCGCCTACGCCAAGCTCGGCCGCTACGACGAGGCGATCGCCGAGAACATCGCTGCGCTGGCGCTCGCCGAGGCGATGCACGATGACCAGGCCCGCGCGACGGCCCTGTCGCAACTCGGCCGGGCAGCCCGAGGCACATGCGAGTTCCAACAGGCGCTGGACTATTTCACCGCAGCGCGTGACCTGCACGAGTCACTGGGGCGGCGCCGGGGTGTCGCGTTGGCACAGCGCAGGATCGGGCAGATCCTGATCGAGTTGCACCGCTACGACGACGCGGTCCGCGAACTGGACGCGTCGAAATCGACCATGGCGGCCCTGGGAGACCGGATCCAGCACGCCCGAAGCCTGATGTACCTGGGGCTGGCGCACGCCAGGACCGCGCGGCGCGACACGGCGATCGCACTGCTCCAGGAAGCCCTTGCCGCGATGCGAGAGCTGGATTCGCCCTACTACCAGGCGGAAATCCTCGCCGCGCTGGGCGATGTCAGCGAGCGGGCCGGTGACCGCGATGCCGCGCGGGAGTATTTCGGTCAAGCACTCCGGAACTACCGGCAGGTCGGCGATCCCCAGGCGGACCGCATGCAGCTTCGGCTGGAACTGCTGGCTGCCGACCGCTGAGCAGCTGACCGTATTGACGCACGGCCGTTTCGAACACACCACCGGCACTGAGCCGGGTGATCGCGATCCGCCCAGCCGAACAGATCGCGACGGCACGACCGCCGACCGGCACGGCCACGACGGCACATCCCGGACATTGCCCGGCGAGGGCGCGGGCCGCCGAGATCGCGGTGGTGACGTGGCCGCGAGCGGACGCGAATAGGATGTCCGCCAGCGGCCGCCAGGATGGCGGAGCATTCCCCACCTCGACCAGCACGGCGTCGCAGCGCCGAGGTACGCCCTCGGGCGAGACCAGCTGCCAGTTGCACTGGTACACGCCCGATGCGACGGCATGCAGCCGAACGTCGATCATGGTGTCCACTCCTTCGCATCACTGGTGAAATGGCAGCGGCCGTGGGCGCGGGACGGGAACGACGCGTGCCCGGGTATCCGGTTCCGCCAGATCGAGCAGCCGGTACAGCACGCTGCGCAGCACCGCGGCGGCCTGACCGGGCCGCGACGTGACGTGCGCGGCCAACCGTCGTCCGCTGCCCGGTTGCCGGGCTTTCGCCGCCGCGTACTGCGGCAGCAACGGCGCATCGAAGTGCAGGCGCGGCGCCCAGTCGGCCAGGTGCGCGGCGGCGCTGTCCGCCCGCACCGCGTGGTCGGGAAAGGTCGCCAGGCTGACCGGGATGCCCAGCGCGGCCGGGTAGACGGTGGTCGAACCGTGATCCCCGATCACCCAGTCGGAGGCGATCATCGTCGCCCGCCACCCCTCCTCCGGCGGGATGAGCAGCAACCCGTCCCGGACGCAGTCCGCGAGCCACGCCTGGATCTGCCACCGTCCGTGCACCTCCCACGCCTTCGGATGCAGCACGGCCGCGACCCGGCAGTCAGCAGGGCGTGCCTCGTCCAGCAAGGCCCGGTACAGGCCGAAACACCGGCCGAACGTGGCCGACGACGACCAGGTCGAGCTGACCGTGATGAGGCGCTGCCCGGTCCGGACTCCCAGCGCGCGCCGGTATTCCTCGCGCAGCTGACGGCTCGCGATCATCCGGTCCAGGCAGATGTCGCCTGCCACGACCGCTTTCGGCAGCGCCTCGGCGCACCGGTCGCGCAGTGTCGCGAGTTCGTCGTCGTGGTGCAGCACCACGGCCTCCGGTAGCACCCGGCCCCGGTAGGTCAGCAGTTCCCGGTCGAAGCCGGTGGTGGCGATGGTCGCACCGGCGGCCTTGCGGCTGTGGAACAAGGCTTTTCCGGCACCGACGCCGTGCGGCAGCACGACGAGATTCCCGTGCACCCGGTCGATCTCCCGGTGGCTCGCGGAAAGGATCACGTCGAACCGGTTCTGCACCGCCTGCGGCCACGGCACCAGCAGCCCGTGCCGGGCCCGCACGAAATCCTCCGGTCCCTGCCAGTGCTCGGTGCCCTCGGGCACGGTGAACACGACCTGGATCCGGTGATCGGCTTCGAGGAGCTGCGTGACGTCCAGCAGGCGGTGCCCGGCCGCCGTCGTGGGCACCATCACCAACACGGTTCGGCACCCGGCCCGAGTAACCCGGTGTTCGGCATTCACGCCGATCGGCCCCAACACCCAACTCTGCATGTCAACCTCCCGTGACGAACCCTGTCCGGCCGCGTTCAGCCTGGCGCGCAGGCAATACCATCTCCGGTCAGAGAATTAGACAATTACCTGACAATGCAGCTCACCGCGGGCTGCGACGATCTTTCCGCGCAGCCGAGAACGATGACTCACGACCGCGATTCGAGAAATCGAACGGCCAGCATTCGGCAAAAAGTCAAAAACCTGTCAATAACAGGTCAGCGTCACCCGTATGGCGCACGGGTGGTCACGAAACAGCTACCGTTCAACAGGAAAGCGCTCTCGGGCTAACCGGTTCCGGTCACACTGGCGACGGGCTGACAATGCAGCGAGGGGTGTTCGCTGATGTCGATCGAGGTAGCTTTTTCCATACTCGGGCGCGTCCAGATTCGGGTGGGCGGCCAACTGCGCGCGCGGTGGGCACAGCCCCGCCTGCACGGCATCATGGCGGCCCTGTTGACCCAGCCCGAACGACCAGTCAGCTACCAGAGCCTGCTCGGCTGGGCCTGGCCAGAAGGCCGGCCCTACCCCCAGCGCGTCGAGAGCACCTTCCAAACCTACGCTCGCAGAGTTCGCGAAGCACTGTCTATTATGGACGTTCCGGTATCGCTGGACAATCGCGGTGGCGCGCTCACTCTGCACGTGGACAAAGGGCTCATCGACTATCACCGGTCGCGCACACTGATGCACCAAGCGCAGCTGGCCGCGGAAAACCACGACTACCAGCGAGCTCGCGACACGGCCGAGGACTCACTCGCGCTGTGGCAGCCCGAAGGACCACTATTCGGCATCGACACCGAACGCGCCCGCAACTGGCGTCAACGAGTGACGGATAACGAGTGGCTCCCCGCCAACTACACCCTAATCCACTATTTGGCACAGCTCGGCCAGCACGACGAAGCGCTTGCCCGGCTCTCCGGCATCGAGGACGCTGCCGGCAGCGAGCTGACCTTTATGAAACACAAGCTGCGCGTCCTGCATTTGCTGGGCCGTACCGGCGAACGAACGGCCTATTACTTTACCGCGCGCAAGACACTGTCGCAGGCAGCCGAACAAGAAGCAGCCGACGACATCCGCGCCTTCCACGACCAACTCGCCGGGCAACCGGCAGGCGCGGGGCGCACCACAGGAGCGCTCAGTCCCGAACCGGCGGCGCCGACCGGCATCGGCCACGCGCGCCTGCCCGTGGATGTCGGCGACTTCGTCGGCCGAGGCATTCTGCTCGCCAAGCTGCACGGCGTCGCGACCGACGACACCGGGCACGCCCGGCCCACCTGCATCGTCCTGGACGGTCCACCAGCCGTCGGGAAGACAACCCTCGCGACCCACTGGGCGCACCAGGAGCTGGGGCACCTCGTCCGGAACGCCATCTACCTGGATCTCTACGGCTTCTCAGGGGAACGCCGAATCGACGCGGACGAAGCAGCCAGTCGTCTGCTGAGCGCCCTCGACTACCCGACGGATCGACCGCTGACCGCCACTCGGCGACACACCAAGCTGAGCGAACTGCTCACGGCCGAACACACCATGATCGTTCTGGACAACGTCGTCAACTCGGCCCACGTCCGGCCGTTGCTCGCCGCGCTCTCCCGAAGCATCGTCGTCGTGATCAGCAGGCAGCGCCTGACCGGGCTCACCGCGGCGCACGGAGTCCGCCACATCACCGTGCAGCCGCTGCACCATCACGACGCCATCGAGCTGTTCACCCGGCTCATCGACGAACGCGCGGATCTCTCGTCGCAGTCCGTCGCCGAGCTGGCGATGATCTGCGCCGGTTCGCCGCTGGCCGTCCAACTGGTCGCGCACTACATCAACGACCGTCCCGGCGTGCCGCTGCGGCAGACGATCACCGAACTGGCGGACCGCAGCCGGTTGCTCGAACTCGGCGACGACGGCGACGACCCGCAGGCAAACCTCCGGATCGCCTTCTCGCAGTCGTACGTGACGTTGCCTCCCGAGGAACAGCGCCTCTTCCGGGCGTTGGGCCTGCACCCCGGACCGGAGTTCTCGGCCCAGGCCGCCGCCGCGCTGACCGGACAACGCTTGACCGATATCCAGCACAGTCTCGAACGCCTCCGTGGCGGGCACCTCATCCAGCAGGTGGATGGGCCAAGCCGCTACCGGATGCACGATCTGTTGCGGGTCTTCGCCGCCGAGCTGGCGGCGGGCGAGGCCGGACCGGGCAGATTCCAGGCCCAGACCAGAATGCTGTCGTTCTACCTGCACAGCGCCTACAACAGCGACCGGTGCGTGTTCCCCTACCGCCCGCCCGTGCCAATGTTCGCCCTCGAAGCAGACGTGGTCCCAGCGGAGTTCGGCACCGACGACGTCGCGACGGAGTGGATGCTGCGCGAACGCGACAACCTGGTCGCGCTCGCCCAACGCGCCGTCACCGACGGCAGGCACGAGTACGTGTGGCGGCTCCCGCACACCTGGTACGGCGTCTTCCGTCGATACGGCTACTACGACGAACTCATCGCGGCCTACGAAGCGGCCATCGATGCTGTCATGACCTGTGGTGACGCCGAATCCGAAGGCGGCACCCGGACCGACCTCGGCCTGCTGTGCCTGGCGATCGGCGACCACACCAGAGCCAACGAACAACTCCAGCTGGCCGCGGCCATCGCGCAGCGCACCGGTAGTGAGATCGGTTGCGCGGTCTCGCAGAAGAACCTGGCCACCCTGTTCGTTGCCATAGGCCAGTACGAGAACGCGGTCCGCGCCGGAAACCGAGCGCTGCACCTGGCCATCGAGACTCACGATCAATCGCTCCAGTCGGCGATCATCCACCAAATGGGAGAAATCTTCCGTCACCAGGCCCGGTACGGCCAGGCCATCGTCGAATACCAGCAAGCGTTTCTGCTCCGCGAGATCACCGGCAACCGCCACGGCCAGGCCCAAACCTCGACCGAACTCGCCGCAGCCCACTGCGAACTCGGACAATTCGACACCGCCGAGGCATACTGTCAACGCGCGCTCAATCTGGTGGAAGCCATCCACGACATCGAAGTCGCTCCCAGAGCATTCGGCGTCATGGCGTCCATCCACCTGCACCGCAAGGACTACGAAGCGACGGTGCGGTACGCCCGTACTGCTGTCCGCCTGGCCAGGTCTGCCCGAACCGTGCCGGTCGAAGCCAAAGCGCTCGACACCCTCGCTGCCGCGCTGTACGCCACGTCATTCCACGACGCGGCCGAAGAAGGCTGGCTACAGGCCAGGAACATCTACCGCGACCTCGGCGACAGCGCCCGCGCGGACAGCATCGAGGCGAGACTCGCCGAATTGGCCGCGCACCCACGCGTTGTTCCGCAGGCGCGGTCACATACCCCCGTGGTCGGCAGTGAGACGGCAACCAACACCACGAGCATCGGACACGCCAGCGACCTGAACTCTTCAGGTCCTTTTCGGGCCGAGGAAAAACGGTAGATCTTTCACCAAACGAAC
Source organism: Pseudonocardiaceae bacterium (assembly GCA_036494465.1). GTDB lineage: Bacteria > Actinomycetota > Actinomycetes > Mycobacteriales > Pseudonocardiaceae > CAJCJE01. Next base: position 18,661 of record DASXOJ010000268.1, on the reverse strand, counting down.
CATCACCCGATCGTGGTCCTTTGTGGAACTCTCCCGTCTCGTCTCATTCGGCCAATGATCTTCCGAACTAAATTCGGCAGCGCCCGCCACCTGAGAGCTGCTTGATCATTGGAGATCCTCGCTTTCGGACCCTGAAATTCGCTGACACGCGGGCACGATAGGCTGATCTACAGAGCGGAACACCTCCACTCGGCCGAGGGTCACACGTTCGATAGGGGGCCAGGACGGGGACCCCACCAAGCGGTGCATTTCAGGAAAGGCAAGTCAGTCCGTGCTCAAACATCGCGTTGTTTTTGGCCTCTGCGCGCTGGCCGTTGCAGCCATGGTCCCCCAATACTGGAACTACGAAGGAATCTTCCAGGTGATCCACAGCTTTGGGTAAGCCGGAACTCCTTGGCAGCGCTACACACTGATCAGTGATCGCGGTTTCATGGGGACGCTGCTGAATCAGTTCGTCGACCCGTGTGCGCCGCCCGTCAATCGACGGGCGGCGCGGTTGTCCGGTGCTATCTGGTACTCGCACCTTGCAGTGAGCGCAATCAGCCGGCCGCATACTTCACGTGGTCCAGGCGGGTCACCTTGATCACGATCGACGGGACGAGTACGAGCAGGATCGCGAAGTAGTTGATGCTCGGCACGAGCGCGGCGACCGCGAATGCCGCGACGAGCGAGATCGTGGTGCCGACCGAGTCGACCCACCAGCGCGCCGACACCGCGTTGCGGCCGCCGGTCAGCTGAGGGTCGCGACGCACCAGGCCGACCAACCCGGTCAGACACAGGCTGTTGGCGACCATCGTGCCGATGTAGAACAGGCACACGAACTCGTCCGCGCCGAATCCGCCGACCAACTGGGTGGAGAACGGCATGGCCACGACGGTCAGCAGCCAGGCCATGTTCACCAGGAACAGGCGCGCGGAGAAGGCGGTCACCCGTGCGAAGAGATGGTGGTGGCTCAGCCATTGTCGGCCGATCACCAGGAAACTCAGCAGGAAGCTGCGGATCTGCCACTGGTGGTCGGTGATCGCCTGGATCGAACTCTCGTGGTGCGCCACCAGATCCGGCACGATGTCCGCGAGCGGGAGCACCAGCAGGGTCAGTGCGATCGCGACCACGGCATCGGTGAAGAACACCAGGCGCTCAGGGGAATTGTGCTCGCGCACCGGTTCGGACATGGTTCGGTCTCCCTGCGACAAGGTGATCTCGGTGGACCTGGCCCGCATGACACGTTTCCGGAGCCACGATCGTTCACGGCTCAGCTGAGCCCGTTGACCGCGACGAGTTCGCCGTTGCCGGGGTTGGTGGTGTCGTTGGTGACGTAGACCGTGCCGGACTTGGCAATGGCGAGGCCGACCGGAGAGTTCAGACCGGGAACATCGAGGTTCGTCGCCGTCGTGGGTTGGGCACCGTTCAGCGTCGCCCGCAGCAGGGCACCGCTGGTGGTCGATTCGAGGATGTCCAGGCGCCCTTTGGCATCGAAGGCGATGTCGCTGACCCGGGTCAGTCCGGTGACCACCGGCTCGGGCGCCTTGCCCGGCACGATGCGGTCGACCTCGGCCGTGCCCGGTAGCGACGGGACGCCACGCAGCAGACCGACGTACAGCGCCCCGTCCGGGCCCACGGCCACCGACGAGGGCACCGCCTGAGCGTGGACCGGCATCGCGGGTGTGCCCGGCCCGAGGGTCCCCGAGGGCGCGGTCTCCAGACGGGTGGGAATGCGTGCCAACACCGACACCTGGCCCGAGGTCCGCACCAGCACGACATCGTTCGCCGCCGCGTCGGCGACCGCGAAACCGCCTTGGTAGGCCACCATGTCGTGCGGATCGGAGTCGTAGAGGGTCTCGCCGGGCAGGCCGCCCAGCGCCAGCGGCGGTTGCGGGTGCGTCGCATGGAAGGCTGCGATGTCCGCGACGGGTGTCAGGGGTCCGCCGTTGTCGCTGGCGGCCAGGTCGAGTTTGCCGAAGCATTCCCCGTAAGGGTTGGCGATGGCCGAGACGCCGGTCGGCCCGACGCCGCCGTCGTCCATCAGCACGGCCATCCGTCCGCCGGTGAACCCGACGGCGGTCACTCCGCTCACGCCGTGCGTCGAGGCGACCGAGGCCGACGCCACGCCACCCTCCACAGTGGTCACCTGGTGCCCGTTGATCCGCACGATCGATCCGGTCGCACCGGCACACACGTGGGTGACCGTGGTGTTGGCGACGCCGACCACGCAGTCCGGTCCGCCGGTTCCGGAATCGGCGACGTACAACCCATCCGGTCCGATGGAGATGTACTTCGGTGCCGCCAATCCGGTGGCGACCACGCTGACCGACGGACTGCTGGTCGGCGGACTACTGACAGACGGCGGCGCCACGGCCGGGGCGAGCAGTGCCAACGGTGCCAGGACGGCGGCAAGCGATTTCATCACATTCCTCACTGAAGAGTGACTGCGCGATCGCTTGTTTCACGTGTCCACTGGTTCGGATGGTTCAGACCGCCGTCGACGCGGTCCGGCGGAACTGGCTCGGGGACACGCCGTACTCGCGGCGGAACGCACTGGAGAAGGCGAATTCGGTCGAGTAGCCGACCTGGCGGGCGATCGTCGCCAACGGCGCGTCGACCTCTCGGAGCAGTCGGGCGCCGCGCCCGAGCCGCCAGCTGATCAGGTAGCTCATCGGCGGCTGGCCGACGAGGGTGGCGAAGCGCCGGGTGAACGCGGTGCGCGGCAGTCCGGCGACCACGCTGAGCTGGTCCACGGTCCACTGGCGCTGCGGGTGTTCGTGGATCTGCCGCAGCGCGGCGGCGATCGCCGGGTCGTCGGTGTCTGGCTGGATGCCGTGTTGTTCGTGCCATTGCCGCAGCACCTGGACCAGGATCAGGTCCAGCAGCGACCGCACCGTCGCGCCGCTGCCCAGCCGCGTGCGGGCCGTCTCTGCCTTGAGCAGCTCGATCAACGCTCGCATCTCGGGGTAGCGGTCGTAGTCCGGCGACACCGCGATGAGGTCGGGCAGCGCGCGGAGGTACTGCGGTGCCCGGCCGTGCTCCAGCCGGTAGGCGCCACACAGGAACTCGAAGTCGCACGGCCCCGACGCGGGCGGGATCGGCCCCATCTCGCAGGCAGGCAGATCGGCCAGCGCTCGCGGGGTCTGGGCGAGGCCGTGCTGGGCGCCGGACGAGGTGAGCACGATGTCGCCCGGCTGCAACTGGACGGGCGGCTGGTCCTCGGTGATCAGCCAGCAGGTGCCGCGCAGCACGATATGGAATCCGCTGCCCGCGAAGCCGGGGAACCGGACTCCTCTCGGGTCGGAGTGCCTGATCACGCGGCTGCCCACGGTGCCGACCCGGACCATGCGGATGACCTCGCTTATCAGGTCCATGTGAACCAATGTAGCGAGCGCGACCGTGCACAGTTCCGTATGAGTCGGCGTCGCTCGCGTATGGCCCGCCGTAGCCTGCGGATGATTGAGTGAAAATCGTGACGGATGACGAGATCAGTGCTGTCCTGCTGGCCAACGCCGGCAAGACCGAGCAGGCCAGCAGGCCGGCGGCGGAAAACCTGGCGGCGCTGCGCGGCGGTGGCTTGCTCGCGCTGCGGACGCCGAGGGCGTACGGCGGTACTTGGGTGGACGTGACATCGACCGCCCGGCAGCTGACCGGCCTTGGCCGGGCGTGTCCATCCACGGCCTGGGTGGCCGGCACTTGCGTGACCGCCAAGAACATCGTGGCCAGGTCTGGAATGAAGTCGCACGATTTCTTCGCCGACCCGGACGCGCTGTGCTGCGGTTCCGGTGTCCCGGCGGGACAGGGTGAACGGGGCCCCGGCGGGGTGCGGATCCGCGGCCGCTGGCCGAACGTGTCCGGGTGCGAGGATGCGACGTGGGCGCTGCTCGGTCTGCTGGTGGACGGCGCGTTCTCGTTCGCCGTCATTCCCATGGCCGAGCTCGGCATCGAGCGGACCTGGCAGATGGCGGGCATGCGCGGCACCGGCAGCCACACGGTGGTCGCCGACGACGTCCTGGTGCCCGCCGAGCGGGTCGTGGCCGCGTCGCCGTTCCCCACCGATGATCTGATGTTGTACGCGATGACGGTCCTCGGCCCGGTCGTCGGCGCCGCCCACGGTGCGTTGGACGCCGTGCGCGCGATGTTCGCGTCGGACCGGAAGCCGTTCATGACCAGCTACACCAGGATGGGCGAGTCCGCTGGTGCCCGCCAGTGGCTGGCGGAGGCGACCCACCTGGTGCATCGCGCCGAGACCACCATGCTCGCGGTGGCCAAAGAGGTCGACGCGACCAGAGTGTCCGATCAGGACGGTCCACGCCTGCACATGGATCTCGCCGATGCCGCGCGTGACTGCCGGTCCGCGGTGGAGCGCCTGCTCGACCTGCACGGCGCGAGCGGCTTCGCCACCACCAACGCGCTGCAACGGTACTGGCGTGACATCGCGGTCGGCAGCCGCCACCCGCACCTGAATCCGTACCTCGCGGTCGAGCGCTACGGTCAGCTCGTTGCCGTTCCCGGTTCGGTGTGACCGCACGTTTTTACCGGCGCAGCGCGTCCGACGGTTCGGTGCCGGCCGCGCGCAGCGCGGGATAAAGACCGGCGAGAATGCCGATCGCGCCACCCGCCAGCGGCGCGAACAGCACGTCGTTCGCGTTGAGCAGCGCGGTCCAGTGCTGGACGAGGGTGACCGCGATCGTCGTCGCCACCCCGAGCGCGGCGCCGATCAGGCCGCCGATCAGCCCGACCGCACCGGCCTCGGCGATGAACTGACCGGCGATGTGGCGGCGGCGCGCGCCGAGCGCGCGGCGCAGCCCGATTTCCGAGGTCCGTTCCAGCACCGCGATCAGCGTTGTGTTGGCGATGCTCAGCCCGCCGATGATCACCGCGATCCCGGCCAGCAGCAGGAACAGCGTGTTGAGCTGGGCGTTGACGTTCTGCTTGAGGCTGCTCGCGTTCGGCGCCGAGGTTGCTGTGAACGTGTTCGGGGCGACCGCGTTCAACGCGAGCGGGGCCTGTGACGCGATCAGCGGCGCGGCGCCGAGTTGCGTGGTGACGAGCATCTGCGCGGGTGCGGCGGGCACCGGCAGACCCCAGTACTGCTGCGCGACGCTCGCCGGGATGACCGCGCCGAGGGTGAGTTGCGGCAGCCGGTCGCAACTGCCCAGGATGCCGATCACCGTGAACGGACGCCCGTCCAGGTAGACGGCGGGCTGCACGTCCAGCGAGCCGACACCGAGCTGGGTTGCCAGCGGCTGGCCGAGCAGCACGACGGGTTGGCGGCTGTTCTCGTCGAAGGAGTTGATCGGGGCGCCTGCGACGAGGGTGGGTCGCGCCGCTGCGATCAGGCCGGGCGACGCGGCGTAGACCGTCGCGGAAACTCGTTGCTGTGCCGGGGTATCCGGGCCGGGCGCCAGTGCTCCGTCGCGAGTGGACACTTGCCACCACACGCCTGCCGAGGTGACCCCGTCCAGCGCGCCGATGCGTCGTTCCGCGTCCCGGGGAAAGCTCAACGTCGGGCGCGATGCGGTGGCAGCTGCCTGGTCGGTGACCGTGACACTGGTCGCGTCCAGCACGTTGAACTGCTGGTCGACTTGGCCGCCCGCGGTTTCGCTGATGCCCAGGATGGCGACGAACGCGCCGATGCCGAGCACGGTGCCGAGCATGGTCAACAGGGTGCGGGCCGGACGTTGCAGGATGCCCGCGGTGGCCTCCCTGGCCAGATCGCGCAACGCGATGCGGGAACTGGGCACACCGCGCGGGCCGCTAGTCCGCCGGAACAAGGACACCGTCCCGGATGCTGATGTGCCGGTGGCTCCTGGCCGCGACCGACAGGTCGTGCGTGATGACCAGCAGGGTGGTGCCCAGCCTCGTGTTGAGGTCGTCGAGCACGTCGAGCAGCGCCCCGGTCGCGACCGTGTCCAGGTTGCCGGTGGGCTCGTCGCACAACAGCAGCGACGGGCGCGTGGCGAGCGCTCGCGCGATGGCCACGCGCTGGCGTTCGCCGCCGGAGAGCTGGGTGGGCAGCGCGTCGGCGCGGTGCACGAGCCCGACCAGCGCGAGCGCCTCCTGCGCGGCATTCCTGCGGACGTGGGCCGGAATCTTCTGGTAGAGCCCGGCGAGCGCGACGTTCTCGGCCGCGCTGCGGTGCGGCATCAGGTGGAATGCCTGGAAGACGAACCCGATCCGCCTGCCGCGCATCGCCGTTCGGTCGCGTTCGGACAGTGCGCTGGTGTCGATGCCGTCGACGATCACCCGGCCGCTGGTCGGGCGGTCGAGCAGGCCCATCAGGTTCAGCAGGGTCGACTTGCCCGACCCGGACGGTCCGGTGATCGCCACGTAGTCCCCTGCCGCGACCACCAGCGTGGTTGGTTTCAGCGCGTCGATCGGCGGCGGGCCAGGATAGGTGCGGGCGGCCCGATCGAGTTCGAGGACGGGGACCGCGGACTGGCCGTCGGCCACCCGGTCAGTGACCGGCGCTGTCGAGAACAACGGTGTCACCCGCCTTCACCTGATCCGGGGCATCCGGCGTGATCGCCACCCGCCCGTCACCGGAGGCGCCGGTGCGCACCGCGACCTGCCGCGAACCGTGCCCCGGATCCTGTACCGTGAGATACAGCTTCCCGTCCGGGTGCGCGAAGATCGCCGCGACCGGCACGGTCAGCTGGGGCGGGTTGTGCCCGCCGTCGGTGTCGATGGACAGTTCGGTGTCGTCCCCGACCGCGGTCTGCGGCAGCGTCGCGGCGATCGTGACCGGGATGTAGGGCGGCTGTTGTTGCTGCCCCTGACTGCTGGTGTCCTGGGTGAGCGCGCCGATCGCGGTGACCGTGCCGGTGGTCTGGATGTTGCGGAGCTGGTCGGTGATGGTGACCTGCTGGCCGGTGTGCACCAGGGTCGCGCTGGTCGGGTCGAGCCGTCCGGTGACGGTTGGCGCGCCCACGGCGACGGTCACCAGCGGCGCCTTGACCGAGGCACCGACCGCGCCGCCGATACCGGCCAGCGTCGCGGGCAGGGTCGGCACGAACAACACCTCGCCGAGCGGCACCTGCGCCCCAAAACAACCAACTAGTTGGTTGTATGCCTGCTGCGCGGTGGCCACGTCCTGCTTTGCCCAGGTCAGCTGCGTCGCGGCGGGCGCCCCGGCCCCCGGCGGCGTTGCGCCGTTCTGCACTGTCACCAGCTGCCGTTGCGCCTGGGTGAGCGTGTTCTGCGCCGCCGTCAGCGCGGCCTGATCTCCCGCCTGCGACACCGGGTAGCCCAGCGCGCGATACCAGTTCGCGACCGCGGTTCTGGTGCCCGCGCCGTAGGTGCCGAGCGGGTCCGAACCGGTCCGGTAGCCCAATCCGGTCAGCGCCTGCTGGAGTTCGGTCACGTCCCTGCCGACGTCGCACGGTGCGATGGCGCGGTAGGCGGGCGTCGAACCGGGCAGGATCACCAGCGGTCGCCCGGAGACCTCGACCAGCACCTGCCCCGCGTGCACGGTCGACCCGCTCGGCGTCGGTTCCGCCGTGATCAGCGGCGAACCGCCTGCCGAGGCGCCCCCGTTGCTCGCGTCGCCGCCCGGCGTGGCCGTGTACTGCTGCGGATTCGCGATCGTGCCACGGAACACGACGGTGCTCTGGATCGGTTGCAACACCACCGATGCGGTCAGCGAGGTGGCCGGCGGAGGTGCGGTTTCGGCGGCGAGCTGGGCGGGCGACTTGATCCAGGTCGCGGCGATCAAGCCACCGATCGACATCAACGCGGCCACGATGACGAAGCAGGCGAACCACACGCTCGGCTGACGCCAGCGCGTTTTCCGTCCGCTCGGGACGGTCGCTGTCGAGTGCCACCTGGCGATTGTCAGACCCAATTCGGTTCACCTCGTCGGGGGTGCCGACGGAGCCGTGATGAGCACGCGGGCCTTCGCCAGCAGGCCGAGATAGTCCTGGTGGAACTCGTCGAGCGCGGCGGCGTTCTGGTTCACCAGCTGTTGCTGGTAGCCCGATTCCACCGCCACCCACACGCCCGGCAGGTTCGTCTGCTGCTTGCAGCCGACATCCGCGACCGCGGTCGCGATCTCCGTCGCCGACGCCGGTGTCGTCCACTTCTGCCCTGCCGCGAGCATCGGGGTGTCGTAGGAGAAGCCCTGCTTGGCCAGGCAGGAACTCCAGGCCCGCTCGACCGTCAGCACCCGTGGGTCGGCCTCGGTGTGCTGGGTGGCCTGGTCGGCCAGTTCGCCAACGATGCTGCGATCGATATGGCCGTACGCCGAGTCGTACAGACCAGCTGGACCGGCGTCGACACAGCCCTGCGGTGCACCCTTGGCCGGTGCGGCGGGTGGCACCGCGCCGAACATCGCGACCACCCAGGCGGTGCCGTGTTCGTTGATCAGCTGGTCGATCGTGGGTACGCCGGAACTTCCGCTGGAGGCCATGTTCGCGGTGCGGCCCGCGCTGCCGTAGCCGAACTCGCGCGCCGTGGCCAGGTCGGTCACGCCATACGGTTCTGGCCGGGGACCGCTGGCCGGTTGTGTCGACGAACTGGGCGCCGGTGCCGTGTCGGTGAAACCGCGCTGCACCATGCACCGTTGCACCAGGACGTCGTTGGCCTGCTTGAGCACTTCCTCGTCGGCGGCGTCCGTCGACGAGAACGCGTCCAGCGGCATCCTGATGTCCGACCCGTCCGATGCGGGCGCGGGCGGTGCTGCCGGAATCGCCGGTTGCGTCAACGACGGTGGCGCGGATCCCGAATTCCCGCGACCGGCGCCACAGGACGACAGCACCGTCGAAACAGTGAGCGCGGCGACGAGCGAGATCATTATCGGGTATTTGGGCGTGCGCATACCGGGAATCGGCATCGATAATTCCCCCCACTAAGTCACGAACGGGGAGCGCGAAAACGCGCTGCATATTCGCGCCCCCCGCGCGTGTTGACGATGAAACTAGAAAATCAGCAACTCTGGCCGTAGTAGAACGGGTACATGTAGTAGTCCGCGCTGTAGCCAGGCCCCGCGCCCGTGCTCAGGTCCTTGTTGTAGTCCCAGTACGGGTCGCCGCTGATGTTCTGGCCGGTCACGGCGAAGTAGGTGCATGCCTGCTGCCCGAAGTACCCCAGGCCGTAGGTGCTCCCCCCGGTGGTGTCGGCTTCGGACCGGATCCGAATACCCGAACCGTTGTAGGTGCCCAGCGACGAGGCATTCGCCGCAGGTGCGACCGTCAGGCCGATGGTGATCGCGGCGGCCCCGGCAATTACCGGTGTCAACCACTTCAGTCGTTTCACAAAGCCCCCTACGCTATCGAAGAGAAAGAAACCGGGCCAGTCCGGGTCGAAAGCGCGCAACGGATAACTTATGGCAATCCCGAGATCGAAGTCAACGGTCAAACTCCCAAAAGAAATGGCTCTTCGCCATTCACCCACACGGTCCAGCGCACGGCGATGTCGTCGCGGGAGACGGCGGCAGGGCGTTGCGCGCGATCGTCACCAGCACGTCCGCCGGGATGTCCTCGGCAATCAGCGCCAGCACGTGTTTCCCCCCTGCGGTGGGAAATTCGACGAGCAGATTGGTCGTGTTCCCATTGGTGCCGGTGGTCAACCAGCCCGGGTGGCCGGACACACTCACGGTGGGCGTGCTGGGCGGTATCGCGTTGTCCGGCACCAGTTCGGCGGTCAGGCAGCCGCCCGTCGGCGCCAGAGCCGACGTCGTCGACGACCTGATCGGCACCACCGGAGCGGTCGTTGCGGGCAGACATTCGTTCCCGGACAGCCGGTAGCCGGCGGGCAGGCTCAGTTGGAGGCTGTCCAGTTGGATCGTCGGTCCGGTGCCTGCCGGCGTGTCCCGCTGCGCGGTGCCTGCCGGTCCGGCGACGCTGCCGCCGGTGACGGCCGGGAGCAGAAAGCCCGCGCCGACCCCGATCCCGACGACGACCGCGGCCGCGATGCCGACGATCGGCATCCGCCGGGAACGTCGCGCTTCGCGGTCGAGCTGCTGCCGGACCCGCTGCCGCACTCGCTCGGCGGCTGCTTCCGGCACCTGGTTCGCGCGGTCGGCCAGCGCCTGCGCGATGTCGTTGTGCTGCCTGCTCATGGCACGCTCACCGCCTCGTCCTCCTCGTTGTCCTCGCCCGTCCGCGGATCGCCCTGGCCGAGCAGTTCGCGCAGCCGCGCCAGCCCGCGCGACGTCGTGCTCTTCACCGTGCCGATCGAGCACGACAGGTGCTGCGCGGTCTCCGCCTCCGACAGTCCGTCCCAGTACCGCAGCACGATGGCCGCCCGCTGCCGGGCGGTCAGCGCGGCGAGTGCCGCGCCGATGTCGCCACGCACCTCGACCATGCTGAATTCGCGATCCGCGGCGGGATCGGGCAGGTTGCCCGATTCGGGCCACCGGTCCAGGCTGAGCAGCTGGCGACGGCGTCGCCTGCGGGTGGACTGGTCGATGGTCAGGTTGACCAGCACGCGGCGGGCGTAGGCGAGCGGGTATTCGACCGACCGGACTCGGTCCCAGTACCTGGCCACCCGCAGCAGCGCCTCCTGGACCAGGTCTTCGGCCTCGCCCAGATCGTCGACCAGCAGGTAGGCCGTGCGCAGCAGCGGAAGACCTGCCTCGGTCACGAAGGAGTCGAACCCCTCGGTCGACTCCTTGCGATGCATCGCTCCCATCTCACCTCCGGCTCGCCTCACCCACTAAACCGGTCGGCGGCCGGAAAGGTTGTCGCCCGTGCGGGTCAATTTTCGAGAGGCTCGACGTACAACCAGTTCCCGTCGGCGCGCAGGAAGCGGCTGTGCTCGCGCAACGCACCGGCCCGCCCGTGCTCGGCGTACCGCGCCTCGAAGTCGACGGTGCCTTCGGTGTGCAGCAGGCTGCCGCCGGTCGTGCCGAGGATGGTCAGCCCGGTCCACCGCAGGCCGGCGTCGAACCGGACCTCCGGCGGCCGGGTGCTGGGATGCCAGGTTCGCAGCAGGTATGCCTCGTCCTGCACGGCGAAGGCGCTGTAGCGCGACCGCATCAGCTCCTGCGCGGTGGCCGCGGTGCGCGTGCCGGAGTGCAGAGCGCCGCAGCAGGCCGGATAGTCGCGGGTCGAGCCGCACGGACAGGAACGGGGAGTGTCGGTGGCCACGAACGATTGTGGCGCATCGCCGGTCACGGCACCTGCCGCGGGCCGAGCGTGGCGCGGAGTGCGTCGCGGACCCGGTCGCGTAGCCAGGCATGGGCGGGATCGGAGTCGTAGCGGTGGTGCCAGGCGAGGATGACCGGCACCCTCGGCAGTTCGACCGGCAGTGGGCGGGCGTCCAGCCCGAGCCGGGTCCCGGCCGACCGGCAGACCTGTTCGGCGACCACGGTGACCACGTCGGTGGCGGCGACCAGATCCAGCGCGGCCGACGTGGTCGGCAGGGCCGCGAGCACGTGGCGCCGCAGGCCGTGCTGGTCCAGGACATCGTCGATCGGGCCGCGCAGCCTGCCGCGCCGCGAGATGGTGACGTGACTGGCTTCGGCGAAGCGTCGCAACGTCAGTTCTTCGCCGGCGAGCGGGTGATCGGCGCGGAACACGGCCACCATCCGGTCCGAGCCAACGGTTTCCGAGGCGATCTCCGGCCGGATCGGTTGGGTGGCACCGATTTCCAGATCGGTGTGGCCGCGCGCGAGGTCGGTGACGTCGTCGACGGGTTCGGGCAGCATCCGGATGGCGGCGTGCGGCGCGAGCCTGCCGATGTCGGCGATCAGCAACGGGGCCAGGGCCGAGGCGAGCGCGTCGTGGCAGCGCACCGTGAACGCGCGGTCCAGGGATTCCAGGTCCAGGGTCCTCGGCGGGGTGAGGACGGCGGTGGCCCTGCGAACGAGTTCCCGGGTCTCCTCGCGCAGGGCGACGGCGCGCGGCGTCGGCGTCATGGTGCGGCCGGTGCGGATGAGGATGTCGTCCCCGGTCGCCCGCCGGATGCGGGCCAGCGTCCGGCTCATCGCTGGTGGGGACAGGTGCAGCCGGTCTGCCGCCGCGGCGACGCTGTTCTCCTCCAGCAGGGCGTCCAGGGCGATGAGCAGGTTCAGATCCACATGCACGAGGGTAACTCTTTGATTAACAAGAGTGCACTGGCAATCATCTGACAGTCCTCCTAGCGTCGATGACATGACACCAACGATGTCCACCGCCCAGGACCGCGAACTGCTCGTCGCCGTCGGCGAAACCGTGCACGCGACGGCCGACCGGCTGTTGACCGCCTTCTCCCCCGATGCCCGCCCGAGCAGCCGGGCGGACATGTTCACCGCGGGCAGCGCCAACGAAGACCTGGTCGCGACCACGCTGCGCCCCGCGTTGACCGCGCTGCGGCCCGATGCGCGCTGGGTGGCGGACGAGCAGGAGACCACCGCGCTGCCACCGGGCGAATGGTGGGTGGTGGACGAGGTCGAGGGCAACGTCAACCACGTGCACGGCCTGCCAGAATGGTGTGTCACCGTCACCCTGGTCCGGGACTCGGTCCCGGTACTGACCGTGGTGCGCCAGCCGGTCGGCGACCTCACCTACACCGCGCTGCGCGGCGCGGGCGCGTTCGTCAACGGCAGGCCGTTGCTGGTTTCGTCCAAAGTGGACCTCGACGCCGCAATCGTGGCCACCGGGCAGGCCGAAGCCGGTCAGGACGAGACCTACGAACGGATCGGCGCGTCGTTCACGGCGATGCTGCGCAAAGCGCTGCTGGTGCATGCGTTCGTGCCGTCCACCTTCCCGATGCTGCTGGTCGCGACCGGCCAGCACGAGGTGTTCTGGCAGTACGCCCCGGTGCTGCCCGGCGTCGCCGCCGGTGTGCTGCTGGTCAGTGAGGCAGGCGGGATCGTCAGCCGGGTGGACGGGTCACCGTGGCAGCCCGGCAGTCCCGACATCCTCGTCGCCGCCCCCGGCGTGCACGTCGCAGCGGTCGCCGCGCTGCGCGAAATCGTCTGAACAGGACGGAACCGTGGAACTCACCATTCTCGCCGCCTCCAGCGCCACCGGCCTCGAACTGACCCGGCAGGCGCTGGCACGCGGGCACACCGTCACCGCGATCGCCCGCACCCCGCAACGCGTCACCGTCCCCGGCGCCCCCGCACTGACCAGGGTCGCCGCCGACGTCCGCGACCCGGCTGCCATCGCCGCCGCGCTGCGCGGCAGTTCGACCGTCCTATCCGGACTCGGCATCGCCGGTGGCGACCAGCCGGGCGCGCTGACCGCCGGTGCCCGCGCGGTGATCGCCGCCAAGCCAGACCGGATCATCTGGCTCGGCGCGTTCGGCACCGGCGGGTCCGCGCCGGTCGCCGGACCGGTCACCCGGGCCCTGTTGCGGATGCTCGGTGCGGAACTGGCCGACAAGGTCACCGCCGACGCCGCGGTGCTGGACGCGGGCGGGACGGTGTTCCACGCCGGTCTGCTCTCGACCCGGCCGCTCAGCCCCACGCGCCGCACCGTGGGGCTGAGCCAGGCGCCCCGGCGGTTGTTCCCGGCCAGAGTCAGCAGGGCGACCGTCGCGGCGGCCATGCTCGACGAGGCGGAGCAACCACGGCACGCCGGTTCGATCGCCGTTCCGCTGGAACGGTGATCGCTCGGCCGAGCCGGACCGGACCGGCATCGATCGGCAGGCGGACCAGGAGGCAAGGCTTGCGGCGGCGACCCCGGGACCGGTCCCCGGGACTGCTGTGAAGATCACCATCCGTGCGAACCGGATCCATGCCAGCGGCGACGACTGTCGCCCGCGCGGAATTGGGTGAACTCGGCGCACAGCTGGGCAGGGGCGCTCAGGCGATCGTCTACGAGCTACCCGGCCTGACCATCGACGACGTGCACGAACCGCTGGTGTACAAGGAATACCGGGAAGCAATCGGCTCGCCGAACGACATTCGCCGGATCGTGTCGAACCGGCACGCGCTCGACCCAGCCAAACGGGCCATGCTCGACAAGATCGCCGCGTGGCCGTTGCGCGTGGTCGAGGAAGACGGTGAGCTGCGCGGGATCCTGATGCGCAAGGTGCCGGATTCGTTCATGGACTCGTTGGTGCTGCCCGGGTCTGGGCGGTCCACGAAGCAGCTGCGCGAAATCCAGAACTTGTTCATCGACCCCGCGCTGGCCAAGTGGCTCGGCAGGCCGGTCCCGGACACCCGTCAGCGACTGCGGATCTGCCGCGATTTCGCCGCGGCACTGACTTTCTTCCACACCGAGTTGTCGATCGCGTTCGGCGATATCAACGCGCGCAACGAACTCTACCGGCTCGACCAGCAGCCCACCGTCCTGTTCATCGACTGCGACGGGGTGCGTCGCTCGGGTGAGGTGTCCGGCAACGAGCAGCTCAACGCGCCGGACTGGGTGCCGCCGAACAACGAACCGCTGTCCCAGCCAACCGACCTGTACAAACTGGGCCTGTTCATCCTGCGCTGCCTGCGCCCGGGCCCGAACGCGTCGACCCGGCTCGATCCGGAACCGGCGCGCGAGGTGCTCGGCCAGACCGGGTTCGAGTTGCTGGAACGCGCGCTGGGCACCGATCCGAAGGCCAGGCCGACCGCGCGGGCCTGGCAGGTCCACCTGAGCAGGCTGATCGGCGAGCCCATCGTGGCGCCGGTGCTGCTCGACGCCCGTCTTGCCGGGCCGTGGGTGTTGCGCGGTCAGCCGGTCGACGTGCACTGGAAGGCGACGGACGCGCTCACCATCGAGGTGCGCACCCCGCAGTCGGCGGAGCGGGTGGACGGCAGCGCCGGCGAAGGCGTGGCGCGGGTCTTCCTCGACTCGTCGTTCGTGCTGGTCATCGCGCGCAACGACATCGGCGAGGACGTCCGGCGCATCGGCCCGGTCCGACTGGTCGACGTGCCGCGCCAGGTGCCGTTGCCGATCCCGACGCCCTACCTGCGATGGCCTTCCGCTACCGCGCTGCTGCCGCCGTATATGCCGACCCCGCCCCCGATGCCGAGGATCGGCCTGCCCGCTCCGGTGATCGGGCCGCTGGATCTGATCGGCGCGGCCGGTGAGGATCCGGGCCCGTTCCTGCCGCCGGTCGCGCCGCCGATGCCACCATTCGACCCAGCGGCGATGATCATGAACGGTCCCCGGCTCGACTTCGGCCACGAGCTGCCTGGCATCACCCTGCCCGACCTCGATCAGTCCAGTGTGGACATTTTTGCCGCCGATCCGGCCGATGAGGAGAACCCGTCATGACCGCGCGAACGATGCTGGCCCTGATCGCAGGCGCACGGCCGGAACTGGCCGAGCAGTCCGGCGATCTGACCAAGCAGGCCGCCATGGGCGGCGTGTTGTGCAGCACCGCGCTGGTTGCCGGGGTGTCCGCGTTCTTCGCGCTGAGCGACACGCTCCGGCTGGCGTGGCCGGCGGCCCTTGGCGCGTCGCTGATGTGGGCGCTGGTCATCCTGAACCTGGACCGCATGCTGATCGTCAGCATGAACGGGATGCGCGGCCTGAAGCTCAAGCTGGCCGCTGCGGTGCCCCGGCTGGTGCTGGCGGTTGTGATCGGCGCGGTGGTGTCCACTCCGTTGACACTGCGCATCTTCGCTCCGGAGATCGACGCGCAGTTGCAGATCATGCACGCGCAACAGATCGGCACCACCACCAGCACGCTGAACTCGACCTACGCCGACATTCCGAACCTGCAGACCCAGGTAGCGAGCCTCCAGGCGATCATCTCCGGAAAACAGCGACCGGCGATCAGCGACGATCCGGACGTGAAATCGGCGCAGGCCGCGTACGACTCCGCCGAGCAGGACTATCAGAGCGCACAGAAGCTGGCGCAGTGCGAGTTGAACGGCACCTGCGGATCCGACCACGCCGGGGACGGTCAGGCCTACCGGCTACAGCAGGCGACCGCCGACGCCGACAAGCAGAAAGCGGACGGGGTATACCGCGCGTTGCAGGCCGCACAGGCCAAGGCAAACGGCAACCTCGCGGCGACGACCGCACGGCAGGTAGCCGACGCGCGCCAGCAACTGCCTGCGGTGCAGGGGAAGCTGGCCGTCGAACAAGCCGAGAAACAAGCAGCGGATCAGGCGGCGGTCGCCGCGGACAACGCCAACAGCGGGCTGCTCTCCCAACTCCAGGCGTTGGACACGATCACCGCCAACCACCCGATCGCGCTCGTCGCGCACGTGATGCTGTTCCTGCTGTTCCTGCTCATCGAATTGCTGCCGGTGCTGGTCAAGCTGTTGAGCACGCTCGGCCCGCCATCGGCGTACGACGACCTGATCGCCCAGCAGGAAGCACATGTCAAGCAGGCGAAGCGACGTGAGCTGGACGACGAGCGCAGGCGGATCGAGGCGCAGGCACAGGCCCAGCAGGAAGTCGTCGAGCACCAACTCGCCGCGCAGGTGGAGAGCGCCAAACAGGCCACCGAACAGCTGGTGGAAGTGCAGGCCAAGATCGCGAGCAAGAGCATCGAGGTCTGGGCCGACCTGGCGAAGAGCCGGGTCGACACCGAGTTGGACCGGTGGATCGTGGCCAACTCGCCGCCCACGCTGCCGCCCGACCCGCACACGACCCAGCCGGTCGCGAACCGATACCTGCCTCGCCCGAACGGAGGGGCGGCCTTTTCACCCGCCGGGCAGTGGCCGCGCGCCAGACCGTCCTATCTGGACAGCGACGAGCAGACCGTTGAGCTGCCGCGCCGCGACCTCCAGCTGCCGGCACCGACACCGTTGAGCACCATTGGAACTGATTCACCCGAGGAGTACCCGTGAACGCACCGCTGGGCAAACTGCTGCCCTTCTACCTCGTCATCGATGTCTCGTTCTCGATGCAGGGCAACAAAATCGAGGCGGTCAACGAGATGATGCCCGCCGTGCTCGACGCGCTCGCGCAGGCGCCGATCCTGTCGGACAAGGTCCGCTTCGCGCTGATCGATTTCTCCAAGGACGCGCAGGTGCGGCTGCCGCTGTCGGATCTGCTCGACGAGCACACCACCATGCCCGAGCTGACCACCCGCACCATCACTTCCTACGCGGCGGCGTTCCGGCTGTTGCGCACGGAGATCGAGCAGAACGTGCGGCAGCTCAAGGCGGACGGCTACGCGGTACACCGGCCCGCCGTGTTCTTCCTCTCCGACGGCGCGCCGACCGACACCACGGCCGAGTGGCAGGCCGCGTTCCGTGAACTGACCAGCTACGACCCGAAGACCGGGCAGGGCTTCGCGATGTTTCCGAACGTCGTGCCGTGTGGCGTCGGCGACGCGGATCCGAAGACGTTGCAGGCGCTCATCCATCCGGCGGAGGGCAGCAAGCAGATGCGGATGTACCTGATGGACCACGGCGAGGACGCTGCCAAGGCCATCAGCACCATCGCCGAGGTGCTGATCTCCAGCGTGCTGGCCTCTGGCGAGAGTCTGGCGAAAGGCGAGTCCGGGCTGATTCTGCCGGACGAGAAGGACCTGCCCGCAGGCGTCTCCAGCTTCACCGCCGACCATGAGGACTTCGTCTGATGGCAACACCGGCCGAAGTGGTCACCGGTGGGTTCGA
Organism: Pseudonocardiaceae bacterium; assembly: GCA_036494465.1. GTDB lineage: Bacteria > Actinomycetota > Actinomycetes > Mycobacteriales > Pseudonocardiaceae > CAJCJE01. Next base: position 1,236 of record DASXOJ010000268.1, on the reverse strand, counting down.
GCCGTACGTGGTGGGCAGCGCGGGGCGGGCAGCGGGGCTGGTCCGGCCCGCATTCGTGCCCGATCACCCGGACCGGCCGGACACCATCGTCGACGGCATCGTGGTCAACGGGTCGGCAGGCGCTCCGGCGGCAACGGTGCGGGCGGCGAGCGTACGTGGACTGTCGCACCGGGCCTATGCCACGGTCCGGCAGGACGACTACGCGCTGCGCGTCACGCCCGACGGCCGGTACCTGGTGCTGTGCGTGGCCGACGGTGTCTCTGCTGCCCCGCTCTCCCACCTCGCCGCCTGCTGGGCCGCGCAGGAGGGCACGAAGCAGTTGGTTCGACTGCTCGCGACCACGCCGCCAGCCGATCTCGGGTGGACCGAGTTCATCGGCTACGTCGCCACCGTGATCGTCGACTGGGCCGGCAAGACCATCGCCGAACTGGACGCGGATCCGGTCGCGGTGGCGCGGAAGATGTCTGCCGCGCTCAGCTTCGCGGTGGTCGATCTGGCCCCGACCGGCGCCGGAAACACGGTTCACCTGATGACGATCGGCGACACCTCCGGTTGGATCATCGGCCAGGACGGTTACTGGTTCCCGCTCCAACCGGTGAAGAACGCGGGCGCGGACATCTACTCGTCGGCGGTCTCCGCGCTGCCCGCGTTGACGCAGCCGCCCGCACCTCCGGTGACGGCCGTGCTCGGTCCGGGCGAGGTGCTGGTGGTGATGACCGACGGCGTGGGTGATCCGCTCGGCGACGGGTCCGGAGTGGTCGGTGAGTTCCTGGCGCGAGCGTGGCGCGAACCGCCGCCCGAGCTCGCGTTCGCCGCGCAGATCTCGTTCACCCGGAGGACGTTCGACGACGACCGCACCGCGGTCGCGGTCTGGCCGGTCACCCCCGCGAGCTGAGACGTCTCGCCGTGACCGTGCCTGCCCTGCTGGTCTACGGCGAGGACGACCCGCTCGCGCTGCCCTAGGTTGGCGAGCGGATCGCGGCGGCCATTCCCGGATCGCGACTGGCGGTGCTGCCGGGGTTGCGGCGCGGCATCACCTTGGAGGGCAACCACGGGTGAAGGTGCGCCGGTAGGCGGTGGGGGTGGTGCGCAGGGTGCGCCGGAAGTGCAGCCGCAGGTTCGTGGCCGTGCCAAGGCCGCAGTCGCGGGCCACCCGATCCACCGAGTGGTCGGTGGTTTCCAGCAGTTCCCGTGCCCGGCCGAGACGGGCGTTGAGCAGCCACTGCAACGGGGTCG
>DASXOJ010000267.1:0-82109 GCA_036494465.1 Pseudonocardiaceae bacterium | reverse complement strand
ACGACGCACCGCGAGCCACATCACCAGCAGCCCGATCCCCAGCCACCACTGGAACACCGCGATCGTGACGCAGCCCAGGACGCCGGAGGCGCGCGAGGCCAGGATGCCCGCCAAGGTGACCGGCGCGTCGCCAGGGAAATACCCGGTCAGGCTGCCTTCGGCCCGCGCCAGCCGGTCCAGTACCTCGGTGTTCTCCAGATGTCCGACCCCGACCGGACCGGACACCGCGCCCATCAGCCGCGCCTGCATGTCCGAGGTGATCCTGGCCTTGGCCGCGATGCCGATCGCGCTACCGACCGGGTTGAGCACCAGCGACACCGCGTACACCACCGCCGCCAGCACCAACGTCATGATCAACCGGTGCCCGTCGGCCGAACCGAGGCCGTGCGCGACCGCGCCGGGCACGGCGGCGACCACCAGACCCAGCGCGATCACCACCAGCGTCGGCAGCACCGTGCTCAGCAGCACCCAGGCCCCGGTCACCACGGTGAGCACCCGGCTCGCCGACCACAACAACGCCAGCGCCTGCCTGCCGCTCGCTCGTTCCGCCTTCGGCACCTGGCTGTACGCGGTGAAGAGTTTCGCGCGCATCGATTTCCCCACATGGTCTGTTTCTTCCCACAGCGGCGCATCGACGCGCACGGCCACTGCGTGCGCGTCGACGGCGGGCTTCTGCCCCAGCGATGACGAAGTTATAGACGCATGTCTGCAAAATATCGGTGCGCGCAACCGGTTTTAAACCGGTGAGAATTGTCCGATTACCAGAGTTTGCCGACGATCGTGGTCGCCGCCTTCACCTCAGGGTCGTACGCACCAGGATCGGCGGAACGCTGCACAGCCTGGCAGATAGCGCCGATGTCCCCGGATTTCCACTTGTTGTCCGGGTAGAACTGCTTCATCACGTTGAGGAAGCTGTTGGTCGAATGGGCCGGATCCTCGACCTGCGCGGGCGTGCCCCAGCCCTCCGAGGTCTGCTGCTGGTAGAGGCCGAGACTGGTGCCGTTGTCGGCCTGGGTGTAGTCGTGCAGGCTGCTCTCGGTGATGGCGGTGGTCACCGCGATGATTGCGGCGCGCTCGACGAGTTTGTCGTTCTTGACGGTTTGCGTGATGATCCGCGCGCAGGACACCTGACCCGCGTTCGGGCTGTCCAGGCGCGGCGAAGAAATCTTGCCCGCCAACGCTTTCGCGACCGCCTTGTCGGTCGCGGTCGGGCCACCCTTCACACAGTCCTTCGACGCCAGCGCCGGTGCCAGCGGACCGGCGACCGGCGCACCCGCCGGTCCTGGCACGGCAGGAGCCGCGGTCGCGGTGGTGGATAAGGCAAGCACGGCGCACGCGGCCCCTAACAGCAGTGGAACGGCGCGCGACAAAGACGTGACTTTTAAGCCGGACATCAATAACTCCCCAGTTAATTGTTGATGTGCCCTCGCGAAAATCGGCTTCGCGTATCCCCAGTTTTCAGTTGATTCCCCAGGCGGCGACATCGTCTACGAGCCACCTGGATCATGTCAAGGATTGACTCTTTCGGATCGTGAACGCGGTGATGACCGCACCGAGCAGGAACGCGGCGCCCGCGAGCACCATCGCCACCCGCAGACCCGACACGAACGCCGCACCCGTGCCGGACACCAACGCCCCCAGCAACGCGATACCGACCACGCCACCGACCTGGCGCGCCGCGTTCACCACGCCCGACGCCAGCCCGGCGCGGCCATCAGGCGCGGACTCCACGACCGCTGTCGTGGCCGCGGGCATGGTGAAGGACATACCGAAGCCGGCGGCGATCAGCGGCAGCAGCAGCAACGGATAACCGCCGCTCGGCTGAGCCAGGACCAGACCGAGCAGGCCGATGCCGCCGACCACGAGCCCGATCAACATCGTCGCCCGGGGACCACCGGTGCGTGCGGTGAACCGCCCGGACAACGCCGAACCGGCCGCGACCACCGCCATCTGAGGCAGCAGCGCGACCCCGGCGAGCAGCGCCGAAAAATGCAGAACCTGTTGGAAATACAGGTTCAGCACGAACAGTTCGCCATAGAACCCGAGATTGATCAGCAAACCGACCACACTGCCGCCGCTGAACCCGGCATGCCGGAACAGCCGCAACGGCACCATCGGCTCGGCAACCCGCTGCTCCACGAGGACGAACGCGGCTGCCGCCACGACGAACAGCGCGGCCGCGCCGATCACCGGCCCGGTCAACCCGTTGTGTCCACCCTCGATCAACGCGAACGCCAACCCGGCCAACGCGAGCACGCCGATCACCTGCGCAGCCGGATCCAGCCGCCCCGGCCTGCCCTCGGCGACCGGCACCCGCACCGCCGTCAGCCACATGGCGGCAACGCCGATCGGCACGTTGACGAAGAACACCAGCCGCCACGACACCTCGCTGACCAGCACCCCGCCCAGGATCGGCCCGGTCGCGGCGGCCAACCCGGCGATCCCACCCCAGATCCCGATCGCCCGCGCCCGCGCCGACGGATCCGGGAACGCGACCCGCAACAGCGCCAGCGAAGCAGGCACGCTCAACGCGGCGCCGACACCCTGCAGGAGCCGCGCGATCACCAGGATCGTCGTGTTCGGCGCCAGCCCACAACCCAGCGACGCCACCACGAACACGCCGAGCCCCGCCTGGAACACCAACCGCGCGCCGAAGCGATCGGCCAGCGCGCCGCCGGTGAGCAGTCCGGCCGCGAGCATCACCAGGTACCCGTCGACGACCCACTGCAGACCGGTCACGCTCGCGCCCAGATCGTGGTGCAACGCCGGCAGCGCCACGTTCACGATGGTGTTGTCCAAGATGACCATGAAATAGGCGAGGCACATGGCCACCAGCGCGGGCGTGATCACCCGTGGCTTTCGGTCGGCTGAAGTGGACATGGGACCGGTTTAGCCCATCCCGCCGACAATTATCCGCACAGTCCGCAGTGGACATACGAAAAACGGCCCCGTTCTTGAGGAACAGGGCCGTTCACGAGCTACCGCGCCTTACGGCTTCGTAGGGCTCGTCGTGGTTGGCGATGGCGAGGTCGTGGTGGTGGTCGTCGTCGTGGTCGGTGGGTTGGTCGTGGTCGTCGTCGGCGGGGCCGTCTTGGTGGTGGTGATCGGGTCCACCGGGATGGTCACGGTGGTGATGCCGTGCGGGCCACTGGTCGTCGTCACGATCAACCGGCGAGTCGTGGTCGGCGAGGTCGTGGTCGTGGACGTGGATGTCGGGGTGGTGCTGTCCGAAGTCGGGTCGTTCGTGGTGGTCGTCTGCGAGGTGCCGACCGTCTGTCCGGTGTAGGGGTTCACCTGGACGCGGGTGTTCGGCGACTGGCCGCTGGAGGTCCTGGGCGCTGCGGAGACCGTCGCGATGGTGCCGATCGCGGTCGCGAGCACAACGCCGGACACCGCGAGCATGATCGGAACTCGGGCGCTCGCGCGTTTGTCGGGCGGCGGAGCGGTCTGCTCGCGTGGGTTGTCCTCATCCATTGGTTCTCCTCGCGGGGCTCATGGCGGACGCAGCGCAGTGTGCCCTATTCGTTACTTGCCCGTACCGCCGGGCCAGCGGTCATATGGGGTTAATACCCGAAATCCTGGGTCCAATACCAACCCTGGGTGTCCACTCCGACACCCATCGCGACAAAGTCGCAGTTCAGGATGTTGTCGCGGTGACCTGAGTCACTCATCCACGCGTTGAACACCTGCTTCGCGGACGTCTGGCCCTCGGCGATGTTCTCGCCACCCGGGCTGCCGTAGCCATAGGACTCGATCCGCTTGTCGAACGACGTGCTACCCGGGCCGTTGTGGGAGAAGTAGTGGTTGTTGGACATGTCCGCGCTGTGTCCGTTGGCGGAGTTGTCCAATCGGGAGTCTTCGCGCAGCGTGCCGCAGCCGTAGTCCGCACGGACCTGGTTGACCAGCTGAAACACCTGGGCTGCCTGCGACGGGCTGGTCGTCGGGTGCGAGCTCGGCGGCGCGGGCGGTGGGTTGCTGGGCGGCGGTGCCTGGGTCGTCGTGCTGACCGGTGGCGCCGACGTGGTCGTGGTGGGGCTCGTGGTCGGGGCCGGGGTCGCCGTGGTCGTCGGCGCACCGGAGGTGCTCGGCGCGGTCGAGGTGCCGCTGGCGGCGTGGCCGGGCGCGGGAAGTTCCTCAGCGTTCGCGATCTGGGTTGAGCCGCTCGCCAGCGAGACCGGATCGGTGCTCGCGTTCAACTGGGTGGCGAGGGTGGCGCTACCGGCGACGACGGCGCCGATGGCGACCGCGACCAGCATCGCCCGGACAGTGGAGTTACGGCGGGGCGACCCGTTCACGGACGGGGACCGTACCACTACTGGGTGACCATTGATCGAGTGATGGGGGATCCCGTTCCGATCAAGCCGACGGTTGGGCACGATGGGCCGGTGACCGAGCAGGACCCGAGCGCACCATCCCGGCTGACCGCCTGGGTGCACGGCGAGGTGCAGGGCGTCGGCTTTCGCTGGTGGACTCGGGCACGCGCGCTCGAACTCGGTCTCGCCGGCAGCGCGAGCAATCTCGCGGACGGCCGGGTCGAGGTGATCGCGGAGGGTGCGCGAGATGACTGTGCGCGACTGCTCGCGCTGCTCAGGAGCGACCAGCCGCCTGGTCGGGTGAGTTTGGTGGTTGAGCGCTGGTCGGACACCAAGGGCGGTTTGCGCGGTTTTCGGGAGCGGTGACCCGAGCCCGCTCACTCACGTGAGTGATACTGGGCAAGGGGAGGCGCGAGCCGAGTGCCCGGCAGGCACCGACCTCCCACTGTTGACCAGCAGGCCCAGGTACCCTCTTCCGAACAGTCCCGGGAGGCCCAAGCCGCATGCACCTGAAAAGCCTGACGTTGAAGGGCTTCAAGTCCTTTGCCTCGGCTACCACGCTGCGCTTCGAACCCGGCATCACCTGCGTTGTCGGGCCGAACGGCTCGGGTAAGTCCAACGTCCTCGACGCGCTCTCCTGGGTCATGGGGGAACAGGGCGCGAAAGCGCTGCGCGGCGGCAAGATGGAAGACGTCATCTTCGCCGGTACCTCGGGCCGGGCTCCGCTCGGCCGCGCCGAGGTGACGCTGACCATCGACAACACCGATGGCGCGCTGCCGATCGACTACACCGAGGTGTCCATCACGCGGCGGATGTTCCGCGACGGCGCCAGCGAGTACGAGATCAACGGCAGTTCGTGCCGCCTGATGGACGTGCAGGAACTGCTGTCCGACTCGGGTATCGGCCGCGAGATGCACGTCATCGTCGGTCAGGGGCAGCTCGGCGCGATCCTGGAGTCCAAGCCCGAAGGCCGCCGCGCGTTCATCGAAGAGGCCGCCGGTGTCCTGAAGCACCGCAAGCGCAAGGAAAAGGCGCTGCGCAAGCTGGACGCGATGCAGGCCAACCTGACCCGGTTGACCGACCTCACCGCGGAACTGCGCCGCCAGCTCAAGCCGCTGGGCAAGCAGGCGGAGATCGCCCGCCGCGCCCAGGCCGTGCAGGCCGACCTGCGGGACGCGCGACTGCGCCTCTATGCCGACGACCTGGTCAACCAGCGCGGTGACATCGCCCGCGAGGAGGCCGACGAGAACGCGGCCCGTTCCCGCCGGGCCGAGGTCGAGCAGGCCGTGCAAATGGGCCAGGCCGAGCAGAACGAGCTGGAGCAACGCGTCGCCGCGGACGTGCCACGGCTGGCTGCCGCCCAGGACACCTGGTACCGGCTCTCCGCGCTGGAGGAACGCCTGCGCGGCACGGTCCGGCTGGCCGCCGAGCGCGAGCGGCACCTAACCGCGCAGGTCGAGACGCAGCGCGGCGGACGTGACCCGGACGAGCTGGACGCGGAGGCCGAGGAGACCGCCTACCGCGAGGCCGAACTGCTCGCCGCCGTGGACGAAGCCCGCACCATTCTCGCCGAGTCCGCCGAGGAACGCGGCCGGTTGGAGGCCGAGGTCGCGGCCGCCGAGCGGGCGCATATGGCCGCGATGCGTGCGGTCGCCGACCGGCGCGAGGGCCTGGCCCGGTTGACCGGTCAGGTCGAGGCGTTGCGCAGCAAGAACAATGCGACCGCCGACGAGATCGAGCGCCTGTCCACCTCACTCGCCGAGGCCGAGGAACGCGCCGAGGTCGCCGGGATCGAACTGGCCGAGGCGCAGGCCGAGGTCGGCGGCGAGGAATCCGACGATGTCGACCTGGCCGAACGCCACCAGCTGGCGATCCAGGCGCGGGACACGGCGCAGTCGCGGGTCGACGAACTCGTGCGCGCGGAGCGCACCGCGGAGAAGGAGATCGCGTCCTGGAAGGCCAGGGTCGACGCGCTCTCGCTCGGCCTGACCCGCAAGGACGGCGCGGGCGCGCTGCTCGCGGCGGGCGAAAAGCTGCCGGGCGTGCTCGGTTCGGTCGCCGCGTTGCTGACTGTGCGGCCCGGTGCCGAGGTCGCGCTGGCCGCCGCACTGGGCGCGATCGCCGACGCGGTCGCGGTGTCCGGTGGCGACGACGCGGTGTCCGCGCTGAAACTGTTGCGGGACAACGATTCCGGTCGCGCCGGGCTGCTCGTCGGTGGCGCGGAGTCCATTGTGGACAAATCGGGTTGGCCCGGGTTGCCGTTCGGCGCTTCCTGGGCGGTCGACCTGGTCGAGGTGCCACAGGGGTTGCGCGGCGCGGTGCACCGGGCGCTGGACCGGCTCGCGATCGTGGACAACCTGGAACTCGCCCGCGAGTTCGTCCGGCAGCACCCTGGCGTGCGCGCCGCCACCTCCGACGGTGACCTGCTGGGCACGGACTGGGCGGTCGGCGGATCCGGGCGCAGCCAGAGCGTCATCGAGGTGCAGGCCGCCGTCGACGAGGCCAACGACAAGCTCATCAAGGCCGAACAGGCCGCCCAGCACGCCGGTGCCGCGCTGACCGGCGCCAAGGCCGAGCAGGAAGCCCGCCGCGACGACGTCGCGCAGGCCAAGGAAGGGCTCAACGAGGCCAAGGTCCGCCAGGCCCGCTCCTCGGAGCGACTGACCCGGCTGCGTCAGGCCGCGCGATCCGCCGAAGCCGAGTCGGAGCGGATGCGCAGCCAGCGCGGCAAGGTCGAAGCCGCACGCGAGGAAGCCATCGGCACACTCGCCGACCTGGAAGAACGACTCGCGGTCGTGCAGTCCGAGTCCTTCGAGGAAGAGCCGGACACGGCCGTGCGCGACGAGATCGGCGTGCAGCTCAACAGCGCGCGCCAGCGCGAGGTCGAGTCCCGGCTGGGCCTGCGCACCGCAGAGGAACGCGCGCGCGCGTTGCAGGGCAAGGCCGAATCGTTGCGGCGTGCCGCTCGGGCCGAACGCGAATCCCGGGAACGGGCCGAGCGCGCGCTGGCCGCGCGGGCCCGCGGTGCCGCCGTCGCGACAGCGGTCGTGCAGGCCGGTGAGCTGGCACTGGAGCGGATCGCGGTGTCGCTGCGCAGAGCAGCCCAGGATCGCGACATCGCCCAGCAGCGCCGCGCCGAGGGCGAGACCATGCTGGCCCAGGTGCGCAACCGGGTCCGCGAGATGTCCACCGAGCTGGAAAAGCTGACCGATGCGGTGCACCGCGACGAGGTGCTGCGCGCGGAACAGCGGATGCGCCTGGAACAGCTCGAAGCCAAGATCGCCGAAGACTTCGGCATCGGCCTGGACGACCTCGTCAACGAGTACGGCCCGGGGATCCCGGTGCCGCCGAGCCCGGCCGAGGTGGCCGAGTACGAGGCGGCCAAGGAGCGCGGCGAGGAGGTCATCGCGCCGCAGCCGATGCCCTACGACCGCGCCACCCAGACCCGCCGGGCCAAGCGCGCCGAACGCGACCTGGCCACGTTGGGCAAGGTCAACCCGCTGGCGCTGGAGGAGTTCGCGGCGCTGGAAGAGCGCTACAAGTTCCTGTCCACGCAACTGGAAGACCTCAAGGCGACCCGCCGCGACCTGCTCACCGTGGTCAAGGACGTCGACGAGAAGATCCTCGAAGTCTTCACATCCGCCTACACGGACGTGGCGCGCGAATTCGAGATCGTGTTCGGGGTGCTGTTCCCCGGCGGTGAGGGCCGGATGATCCTCACCGAACCGGACGACATGCTGACCACCGGCGTCGATGTCGAGGCCCGGCCGCCCGGCAAGAAGGTCAAGCGGCTCTCGCTGCTCTCCGGTGGCGAGAAGTCGCTGGTCGCGGTGGCCATGCTGGTGGCGATCTTCCGCGCCCGCCCCTCACCCTTCTATGTGATGGACGAGGTCGAGGCCGCGCTGGACGAGACCAACATGGGTCGCCTGATCGGCCTGCTCGACCAGCTGCGCGAGGCGTCGCAGCTGATCATCATCACCCACCAGAAGCCGACGATGGAGATCGCGGACGCGCTCTACGGCGTCAGCATGCGTGGCGACGGCATCAGCCAGGTGATCTCGCAGCGCCTGCGCGGCCGGGAGGAGCGCAGGTCGCGGCCTGCTCCCCAGCCTGCACCGGAGCCGGAGCCCGTGCCGGAACCGGTCGCGGTCGGCGCCGAATCGACCGATTCGGGCGAGTGACGCAGAGTCGGTCGGTTGACTCGCTACAGTGACGCGAGATTCGGCCTGAACAACCTTGGTGAGGGTGAGATGAACCAGCCATACGGCGGGCAGTTCCCGGGTGGCCAGTACGGCCAGCAGCCCTACGGTGCCCCGCCCGCTCCCTATGGCGCCCCGCAGCCCGGGTACCCGCAGGCCCAGCCAGGCTATCCGCAGCAGCAGCCGGGGTACGCCCAGCCGGGCATGCCGCAGACCGGAGCCCAGCCCGGGATGCCACAGCCAGGTATGCCGCAGACCGGAGCCCAGCCGGGGATGCCGCAGACCGGCGGCTACCCGGCCCAGCCCGGCTACCCGGGTGCCCAGCCCGGTTATCCGCAGCAGCAGGCCCCGCAGGGCGGCTTCGGCCGGATCCTGTTGCAGTCCTCGTACTTCTTCCTGGCCTGGCGACTGGGCAAGGTGCCGATGACGGTGTTCGTCGACGGCGTGCCGCAGCAGATGCAGTGGGGCCAGACGTTCATCGACGTGCCTGCGGGCCAGCACCAGATCGCGATCCAGGGCGACTACCGGGGCCGGATGATCGGCCAGGCGCAGACCGTCGCGCAGGTGATGCCCGGTCAGCAGAGCATGCTCTACTACCGCGCCCCGGCACTGGCCAGCGCGCCCGGTTCGGCTGGTCCGAACCCGCAGCAGCCGACCAACGGCCTTGCCGTGACGCTGGCGATCTCGCTCGTTCCGATCGCGATCGCGCTGATCGGGCTGATCATCGCGATCGCCAGCTGAACCGCTCCTGCCACGGGCGAGGTCGGCCCGTGGAAGGATGGCCCGGTGTCAACAACGACCGTGATCGTGATCGTCGTAGCCGTTGTCGTGGTGCTGTTGGTGGTGCTCGTCGCCGGTCTGCTGCTCGCGCGGCGGCGCCGGATCAACATCGGCGACGGCAAGCCCGCGGTGCAGGAGCGACCCAGCGGCGGCAGCTACCGGGCGGGTGGCGGTATCGCGCTCGCGCCGGGCGGCAAACCGGAGCAACCGACCGGCCCACCTGAACATCCGGCCGGTCAGCGCACTGAGGTCGACGGTCAGCCCGGTGTCGGCGACGACGCGTCCGTGCCTCGCGACGCGCCCAAACGCGGCCTGGTGGACATCGCCCTGCCCGAGGCCGACGACCCGCCAACCGCGCCGGTCCCGGTCCCCAAGGAACCGCAGACCGACTCGCTGGCCATCGGCGACATCCTCGCCGAGCGCACCCAGACCGAGCAGGAGCTCGAACCGATCGAGCCGACCTCGGGCCGGTTGGAGCGGCTGCGCGGCCGGCTCTCCGCGTCGCGTTCCGCGTTCGGCCAGAGCCTGCTCGGCCTGCTCGGCGCGGGTGACCTGGACGAGGACTCCTGGACCGACATCGAGGACACCCTGCTGATGGCGGACCTCGGCGCGGCGACCACCACCGAGATCGTGGACAAGCTGCGTGCCGAGATCGTCACGCGTGGCGTGCGCACGCCTGCGCAGGCCCAGACGATGCTGCGGGACGTGCTGGTCAGCGCGTTGCACCTGGACATGGACCGCGCGGTGCACGCCCTGCCGCACGCGGACGGTCCGGCCGTGGTGCTGATCGCGGGTGTGAACGGCACCGGCAAGACGACGACTACCGGCAAGCTGGCCCGGGTACTCGTGGCGGATGGACGACGAGTCCTGCTCGGTGCCGCCGACACGTTCCGCGCCGCCGCCGCAGACCAGTTGCAGACCTGGGCGCAGCGGGTGGGCGCCGAGGTGGTGCGCGGCAAGGAAGGGGCCGATCCGGCCGCGGTCGCGTTCGACGCGGTCAAGCGCGGCATCGAGACCAAGGTCGACACGGTCGTGCTGGACACGGCAGGCAGGCTGCACACCAAGGCCGGGCTCATGGACGAGTTGGGCAAGGTGAAGCGGGTGGTGGAGAAGCAGGCCAAGGTGGACGAGGTGCTGCTGGTGCTCGACGCCACCACCGGCCAGAACGGGCTGACCCAGGCGCGGGTGTTCCGCGAGGTCGTCGACGTCACCGGGATCGTGTTGACCAAGCTGGACGGCACCGCCAAGGGCGGCATCGTGTTCCAGGTGCAGCGCGAACTCGGCGTGCCGGTGAAGCTGGTCGGTCTCGGCGAGGGCCAGGACGACCTGGCGCCGTTCGAGCCTGGCGCGTTCGTCGACGCGCTGCTCAACACCAACGGGCTGCGTGACACTAAGGAGCAGTGATGTGCTCATGATCATTCGTCGCCTGGCCAGGCCGATGATCGCGGCGATCTTCATCGTCGGCGGCATCGACACACTGCGCCATCCCGAAGCGAAGGTGGCGCAGGTCGAGCCGTTCCTGCGCAAGGCGGTCGGGCCGGTGTCCGACTCGCTGCCGGAGCAGGTGCCGACCGACCCGGCGGCGCTGGTCAGGCTGGACGCGGCGGTGAAGGTCGGCGCCGGCTTGGCGCTGGCGTTCGGCAAGTTCCCCCGGCTGGCCGCGCTCGCGCTCGCTGTGGGGCTGGTGCCGACGAGTCTGGCCGCGCACGCGTTCTGGGAACACGAGGACCCGCAGGCCAAGGCGGGTCAGCAGGTCCACTTCCTGAAGAACCTCGGTCTGCTCGGCGGGCTGCTGCTGGTCGTCGCGGAGCCCCGGAAAGCGAAGAAGAAGAAGGCTTAGCGCGGGCGGTATGTCGAGATCGTGAAGGCGGCGGTCGCGGTCAGCGGTGCGCTGATGGCGGCCGTCGCGGCGCGTTGCTTGTCGGTCAGGTGGTGCGCGCTGGGCCCCATGCCGACCAGGTGCGCGACATCTCGCGCGGCCAGCGTCAGCGGCACGCCGAGGTTTTCCCGTGCGGCCAGGTCGAAGTGGTCGTCCAGGCTGGCGGCGAGCCGCGCGTCCTTGTCGGGGTCGACGGTGAGCATGCCGAATTCGGGTCCGAGTTCGGCGAGGTGCCCGGCGCCGGGCGTGACCACCAGCAGGGCCCCGTCGGAGCGCAGCACGCGGCGGAATTCGGCACCGTTGCGCGGCGCGAACACGTTGAGCAGCAGACCCGCGCAGCCGTCCCGGACCGGCCACGGCCGCCAGATGTCCCAGACCACCGCGCCGATCCGGTCCCGCGCACGAGCGGCGCGGCGTAGCGCGATCGCGGACAGGTCCAGCGCGAGCCCGGGCCGGGTGTCGAGCACCGTTGCCAGGTAGTGGCCGATGTTGGCGCCCGCGTCCAGCACGATGCCCGCGCTCGGCGCGACCTCGGCGGCCAGTGAAGCGAGCCGCTGCACCAGCGGGGCGTAGTGACCGGCACCGAGGAACTCCGCTCGGGAGGTCACCATCTCGGCGGTGTCCGCATTCTGGGCCGGCGCGCCGAGCAGGTTGAGATAGCCCTGTTTGGCCAGGTCGTAGCTGTGGCCGGTGGCGCAGCGCACGGTGTTGCCGACCTGCGTGAGATCCTCGGCGCAGATCGGGCAGCGTAGGCAGGCGAGTACGTCGGCGATCACCGGTCAACGCTAGCGTTCCGACCCGGCGCTACGGTGCGCCACCGCTCCGTTGCGGAGCGGAAACCTGGTCGTAACACGGCGGTGCGGACAGTTCACCTCGTTGAAACTTTGCACGCGTTCGGGTGAAACAGCGCCTCTCGATCCTTCCCCCTAACACTTTTCGGTGCGGGAGGACGATGTGAACAGCGGAGATACCGCCTGGGTGCTGGCCAGCGCCGCCCTGGTCATGCTGATGACACCGGGGCTCGCGTTCTTCTACGGCGGCATGGTTCGACGCAAGAGCGTGCTCAACATGCTGATGATGAACTTCATCACGCTCGGTGTCGTGGGCGTCCTGTGGATGCTTTTCGGCTACAGCGAGGCTTTCGGCAACGACGCGTTCGGCAGGCTCGTCGGCGGTCTGCACAACGCGTTGCTGAACAACACGATCGGCACTCTGGCGGGCGCCAAACCCGACCAGATCACCACGCTGTCCTTTGTCATGTTCCAACTCATGTTCGCGGTCATCACGCCCGCGCTCATCTCGGGCGCGATCGCCGACCGCGCCAAGTTCTGGTCCTGGACGCTGTTCGTGGCGCTCTGGGTGACCGTCGTGTACTTCCCGGTCGCGCACTGGGTGTTCTCCTTCGACGGCTTCACCGGCGCGGGCAACCTCGGTGGCTGGATCGCCAACAAACTCAAGGCATTCGACTTCGCCGGTGGTACCGCGGTCCATATCAACGCGGGTTCGGCCGGTCTCGCACTGGCGCTGCTACTCGGCAAACGCAAGCGGTGGCCCAAGGAACAGCACCGCCCGCACAACGTGCCGTTCGTCCTGCTCGGCGCCAGCCTGCTGTGGTTCGGCTGGTACGGCTTCAACGCCGGTTCCGCGCTGACCGCGGGTGACCTGGCCTCGGTCGCATTCACCACGACCACCGTCGCCACCGCGTCTGCCGTGCTGGCCTGGCTGGTGGTGGAGCAGATCCGGGACGGCAAACCGACCACGCTCGGTGCGGCCTCCGGCGCGGTCGCCGGACTCGTCGCGATCACGCCTGCGTGTGGTTTCGTCAACCCGCTCGGTGCGCTGGTCATCGGCATCGTCGCGGGTGCGGTGTGTGCGCTCGCGGTCGGCCTGAAGTTCAAGCTCGGCTTCGACGATTCGCTCGACGTGGTCGGCGTGCACCTGGTCGGCGGCATCATCGGCACCGTGCTGATCGGCTTCTTCGCCACCATCAGCGTGAACTCGGCGGGTGGCAACGGTCTGTTCTACGGCGGCGGGCTCAACCAGCTGTGGCGACAAGTGGTGGCAGCGGGCGCGGTGATGATCTACTCCTTCGTGCTCACCTACGCGATTGGCTGGGTCATCAAGAAGACCATCGGGTTCCGGATCGACGACGATTCCGAAGCGATGGGCATCGACGAAGCCGAACACGCGGAAGGCGCGTACGAGTTCGCCGATACGGCCAGCGGCAGCGGTCACTCCCGGCCGTCCGCACCGGTCCCCGCCGTCGCATCCGCGTCCGCCGCGAAAGGCGCAACGTCATGAAGCTGATCACCGCGATCATCAAGCCGTTCACCCTGGACGACGTCAAGGAGGCCCTGGAACAACTTGGCCTGCTCGGCATGACGGTCAGCGAGGTTCGCGGCTACGGGCGGCAGAAGGGCCACACCGAGGTCTACCGGGGTGCGGAGTACACGGTGGACTTTGTGAACAAGCTCAAGGTCGAGGTGCTGGTCGAGGACGACACCGCGGAGCGGGCGGTGGACGCGCTGGTCGATGCGGCGCGCACCGGTCGCATCGGGGACGGCAAGGTCTGGTTGACCCCGGTGGAGGCGGTGGTGCGGGTGCGGACTGGCGAACGAGGAGTGGACGCCTTGTAATCGCCACGCGGACGCAATACTCAGTCGGGGGAGCACGCACCAGATGAGCACAACGGATTCGGCAGTGCCGCCGCTTGGTTCGACCGCGGCGGATCTGCTCTGGGCTCGTGATCTGCTGATCAGTCCGCCCTCGGGTCGGCGTCGCCTTGTCGGCGCCGACCTGCGGGCGGCTCTTGTCGATCTGCACGACTTCTGGCTCGCCGGGCACGCCATCACAGCGGGGGTGAGCGGCGGCGGGATCGCGCTGCTCGCGGTGGGTGCGTTGGGGCGCAAGGAGTTCGTGCCCTATTCCGACCTGGACCTCGTGCTGGTGCACGACGGCCGGGACGGCATCGCCGCGCTGGCCGAGCAGCTCTGGTATCCACTGTGGAACGCGGGCATCGAGCTGGACCATTCGGTGCGTACCGTGCGCCAGTCGCTGAACGTTGCAGGCAACGACCTGCGCGCTGCGCTCGGCCTGCTCGACGCGCGACTGATCACCGGCGACGCCGACATGGCGGAGCAACTCGTGTCCTCGGCGCGGCACGCGTGGCGGATGACCGCGCGCGGCAGGCTCGGCGAGCTCGTCGACTCGGCGAGCTCGCGGTGGGCGCGCAGCGGCGAGGTCGCCCAGCGCGTCGAACCCGATCTCAAGCACGGCCGTGGCGGGCTGCGCGATCTGCAACTGCTGGATTCCCTTGCCGTCGCCCAGTTCGTGGATCGGCCGGGCGGTGAACTCCTCGCCGACAGGGAACTCCTGCTCGACGTGCGCACCGAACTGCGCAGGGTGGTCGGCCGGGCCCGGGACGTCCTGCGCGCGCAGGACGGTGACGAGGTCGCGGCGTCGCTGGGTCTCGCCGACCGCTTCGAGCTGGCAGGCAAACTCTCCTCCGCGGGCCGGTCCATCGCGTACGCCGTGGACGTGGCAATCCGCACCGTGCGCGCGGCCACCCCCCGCCGGAGCATGGTGCCCGGCTTCCAGCGGCAACCGGTACGCAGGCCGTTGGACGCAGGCGTGGTGCTGCACGGCGCCGAGGTCTCGCTGGCACGCGACGTCGATCCGGCCCGCGATCCCGCCCTGCTGCTGCGCCTGGCCGCGGCTGCCGCGCGCGCCAATCTGCCGATCGCGCCCGCCACCATGACCCGGCTCGCCGACCGCGCCCCGGAGCTGCGAAAGCCCTGGCCGAAAGCCGCCCGTGAGGCACTGTTCTCGTTGCTCACCACCGGCAGCGGCCTGGTCGACGTGGTGGAAGCGCTGGACCGCACCGGACTGTGGGGGCGGCTGTTCCCCGAATGGGGCGCGGTGCGCGACCTGCCGCCGCGCGACGCCGTGCACGTGTGGACGGTCGACCGGCACCTCATCCAGACCACCGTGCAGGCAGGCCGCCTCGCCACCACGGTCTCCCGGCCGGACCTGCTGCTGCTCGGTGCCCTCCTGCACGACATCGGCAAGGGGCGCGACACGGACCATTCCGAGGTCGGCGCGGCCATCGCCGCCCAGGTCGGCGAGCGGATCGGACTGGCGGAGCGGGACGTGGCGATCCTGTCCGGCATGGTCGCCCACCACCTGCTGCTGCCGCACACCGCGACCCGCCGCGACGTGTCCGATCCCGCGACCGTGCACCGGATCGTGGACACCCTGGACGGCAACCTGGTGCTGCTCGAACTGCTCGGCGCGCTGACCGAAGCCGATTCGCTGGCCACCGGTCCCGGCGTCTGGACCGACTGGAAGGCCGGGCTGGTCGCGGAGCTCGTCGCCAACTGCCGCACCGTGCTCGCGGGTTCCCCGCCGCCCGGCCCGGAACCGTTGACCGGCCAGCAGCAGGAGCTGGCCGAATCGGCGGCGGCCAGCGGCAAACTCGGCGTGCTGATCTCCGGTAACGCGCCGGACGCGACCGTCACCGTCGTCGCACCGGACCGCTCCGGCCTACTCGCGCGAGCCGCCGGTGTGCTCGCGCTGAACTCGTTGCAGGTGCATTCCGCGACGTTGCGCAGCCATCACGGCATCGCGGTCGACGTGTTCGGGGTGGCGCCGCGCTTCGGCCAGCTGCCCGATCCGGCGCTGCTGCGCGAACAGCTCGGCCGGGCCCTGGACGGGTCGCTGCCGCTCGCGGCGAAGCTGCTGGCCAAGGAGCAGGACTACGCACACACCACGGGCGAGCGGGCCAAACCGCACGTGTTGTGGTTCGACGACGAGGCGACCGGCGCGATCGTGCTCGAACTGCGCGCCGCCGACCGGATCGGTCTGCTCTACCGGGTCGCGACCGCGTTGGAGGAGTGCGGCGCGGACGTCCGCTGGGCCCGGGTCGCCACGCCCGGCGCGACCGCGGTCAGCTCGTTCTGCCTGGCTACCGCGGACCGTCCGCGCATCGAAGAACACGTTCTGTCGGCTGCTCGGTAGTACACCCGGACGGGTTCCGTAGGAATACGTACGCCGGTTCCCGCGCGATCACGCTCCCTGCGGACCCGCCCGCGTAAGAGGCTATGCCCGCGACGGAAACACTGACTGATCTCAGGTTGGCGCCGAGCGCGGTGCTATTCGGGACCTGCGGAAACGTTGGTGGACGGCACGTCGCGGCAACAGGAGCTGTGGCCAGCCGAGGGGTCTGGCCGCATGGCGCTGGTGCAGGGGGGCTGCCTCGTGGATGCGCGTTCGCGAGGCGTCGATGGCGGGTCGGCTCCGCCGTCGGCATGGGCTGGCCGGGACGCTGTCCGCGAGGGGTGCGTCCCGGCCGGTTCCGTATCCGCGCACCGGCCCGGCGAACAGCGACTACGCTCGTGGGTATCGCCAATCGACCTGCTGGAGCGTTGTAGACGTGTTCGACACCCTTTCCGATCGGCTCACCACGGTCCTGAGCAACCTGCGTGGCAAGGGCCGGCTGTCCGAGGCGGACATCGACGCGACCGCCCGCGAGATCCGGATCGCGCTGCTCGAAGCCGATGTCGCGCTGCCGGTGGTGCGGACCTTCGTCGCGGGCATCAAGGAGCGGGCCAAGGGCGCCGAGGTCTCCCAGGCCCTCAACCCGGCCCAGCAGGTCGTCAAGATCGTCAACGAGGAACTCGTCGGGGTGCTCGGTGGCGAGACCCGGCGAGTGAACCTGGCCAAGAACCCGCCGACCGTGATCATGCTGGCCGGTCTGCAGGGCGCCGGTAAGACCACGCTCGCGGGCAAGCTCGGCAAGTGGCTCGGCGGCCAGGGCCACACCCCGCTGCTGGTCGCCTGCGACCTCCAGCGCCCCAACGCGGTCACCCAGCTTCAGGTGGTCGGCGAGCGTGCGGGCGTGACCGTGTTCGCGCCCGAGCCAGGCAACGGCGTCGGCGACCCGGTCGACGTGGCCCGGCGCGGCATCGCGGAAGCCAAGCGCGCTCAGTACGACGTCCTCGTGGTCGACACCGCGGGCCGCCTCGGCGTGGACGCCGAGATGATGCAGCAGGCCATCGACATCCGCGACGCCGTCAAGCCGGACGAAATCCTGTTCGTGGTGGACGCCATGGTCGGCCAGGACGCGGTGAACACCGCGACCGCGTTCGCCGAGGGCGTCGGCTTCACCGGCGTGGTGCTCACCAAGCTCGACGGTGACGCGCGCGGTGGTGCCGCGCTGAGCGTCCGCGAGGTGACCGGTCAGCCGATCATGTTCGCGTCCAACGGCGAGAAGCTCGAAGATTTCGACGTCTTCCACCCGGACCGGATGGCCAGCCGGATCCTCGGCATGGGCGACGTGCTCACCCTCATCGAAGCCGCCGAGCAGGCCTTCGACGCCGAGCAGGCGCAGACCGCGGCCGCGAAGATCGGCACCGGCGAACTGACCCTGGAGGACTTCCTCGGTCAGATGCTCGCGGTGCGCAAGATGGGTCCGATCGCCAACATCCTGGGCATGCTGCCCGGCGCCGGTCAGTTCAAGGATCAGCTCGCCAACTTCGACGAGAAGAACCTGGACCGGATGCAGGCGATCATCCGTGGCATGACCCCGGCCGAACGGGCCGATCCGAAGATGATCAACGCCTCCCGGCGGCTGCGCATCTCGCGCGGTTCCGGTGTCGAGGTCCGCGACGTCAACGACCTGGTCAACCGGTTCTTCGAAGCCCGCAAGATGATGCAGCAGATGGCGGGCCGGTTCGGCATGCCCGGCGGCAACACCCGGCGCGCCACCAAGAAGGGCGGCAAGAAGGGGAAGAAGGGCAAGGGGCGCGGCCCGACCCAGCCCAAGGCGCGCGGCGGCTTCCCCGGTTTCCCCGGCGGCATGCCCGACCTCTCGCAGCTGCCGTCCGGCCTCAACGAACTCCCGCCCGGTCTCGCCGGTCTCGACCAGCTGCCGCCCGGGTTCGACCCGTCGAAGCTGAACTTCGGCAAGAACAACAAGAACAAGTGAGCCTGCACCTGCGCGGCGTCCTCCTGCCGGAAGGCGAGGAGCGCGACCTGTGGGTGGTCAACGGCCGGATCAGGACCGTTCCGGTACCGGACGCGGAAACCGTGTTCGACGGCGGTTTCCTGCTCCCCGGTCTGGTCGACGCGCACTGCCACGTCGGGCTCGGCGAGAACGGCGCGGTCGGCCTCGACGAGGCCGCGCGGCAGGCCGAAGCCGACCGGGACGCGGGCACGCTGCTGATCCGCGACTGCGGTTCGCCGCTGGACACCCGGCCGTTGCAGGAACGTCGCGACCTGCCCAGGATCGTGCGCGCGGGCAGGCACCTCGCCCGGCCCAAGCGCTACATCCGGGAGATCGGCATCGACCTGGACGACCAGGAGTTGCTGCCCGACGCCGTCGCCGAACAGGCCGCGCAGTCGGACGGCTGGGTCAAACTGGTCGGCGACTGGATCGACCGCACCGACGGCGACCTCGCGCCGCTGTGGTCCGACGACGTCCTGGTCCGTGCGATCGATGCCGCGCACGAGGCAGGCGCGCGGGTGACCGCGCACGTGTTCGGCGAGGACGCGCTGCCCGGCCTGATCAACGCGGGCATCGACTGCATCGAGCACGGCACCGGCCTGACCGACGACACCATCGCGGAGATGGCCCGGCGCGGCACGGCGCTGGTGCCCACGCTGATCAACACCGACAACTTCCCGGACATCGCCGCTTCGGCGGAGCGGTATCCGAGCTACGCCAAGCACATGCGCGAGCTGTACGCGCGGTCCCGGCAGACCGTGTCGAAGGCCGTCGAAGCGGGTGTGCCGGTCTACGCGGGCACCGACGCGGGCGGCGGCATCGGCCACGGCCGGATCGTCGACGAGATCCTGGCGCTGGCGCAGGCCGGACTGGGCGTGGAACGCGCGCTCGGCGCCGCGTCGTGGTCGGCGCGGCAATGGCTGGGCTGGACCGAGGTCAAAGACGGTGCCCCGGCCGACTTGATCGGCTACCGTGCTGATCCGCGCCTCGATCTCGGCATCCTTCGTGAACCGAGCCGGATCGTGCTGCGCGGAGTCATCCACATGTGATCGAGGGGGCGCGGTGAACCAGCCGAACCAGGGACCGCACGGGGTTCCGGAGGGCTATCGGGTTTCGACGCCACCGCAGGTGCCGGTCACCCCGATCTTCCAGCAGCCGCCCCAACCGCAGTACGCGCCGCAACCCCAGCCGCAGCAGGCCCCGCCGCCAGTCGACCAGCCGTCCTGGGCCGGTTACGCGCAACCGATCGGGGACATCCGCGACGGGCACAACCCGTTCCTGCACGACCGCGACTGGGAAGGTCAGGTCGCTGCGGCGCGGCGTGGCCCGATGGCATGGGCGTTCCTCGCGTTCTTCCTTGGCCTCGGCGTGTTCTACATCGGCGGCCTCGCGCTGAGCCCGGTGCTGCGACACGCGATGACCGACTTCGACGGCACCACCGGCAACCCGCCCCCGGCGGGCCCGCTGCTGATCGTCGCGTTCATCCCCAACCTGGCCTTCGCGTTCTTCCCGCTGCTGTTCTCGTGGTGGAAGGGCCACGGCCCGAAGATCGACTTCGGCATCGCGATGCGCTGGCGCGATCTGGGCATCGGCATCGCCTGCGGCGGCATCGCCATCGGCCTCGGCTACCTGGTCGACATCGTGCTGTTCCGGTTCTTCACCGGCACCGAGCCCAGCGGCGGCGTGAGCGCGCTCGGCGTCGGCGACGGCCGCACGATCTGGCTCGCCCTGTTCGCGTTGTTCGCCTTCATCGGCGCCCCGATCACCGAGGAACTGCTGTTCCGCGGCGCGCTCTGGGGCGCGCTGGAAAGCTTCAAAATCAATCGATACGTGGTCCTCGTGCTGGTCACGCTCGTTTTCGCCTATGCGCACCAAGAACCGCAGGTCACCCTCGGGCTGTTCTGCCAGGGCCTCGCGATCGGCTCAGCGCGCATGATCACCGGGCGGATCTCCTCCAGCATGGTCGCGCACGCGACCAACAACCTGCTGCCCGCGTTGATCCTCTTTCTGTCGCACTGACCGGGCACAACAGAGGGCGAACCGCCGCCGCGCGCCCTATTCTCGATCGGCACGCCGCTGCACGTTGACCCGGAGGCGCCTGTGACGACACCGCACGCATCGGATGATCCGTCCGACTTCCCCGGTCCGGTGGCGGGATTCGACGAACCGGATCACCGGTGGGGATTCGGCGCGTTCCTCTTGGTCGAAGCGGTGTTGTTGCTCTCCGCGGTTTTTCTCGCCGCGATCCTCGATCCCGGCCCGCCCGACCCGAACGCGCCGGTGCCCATCGGCACCGTGCTGATCGGCACGATCGTGCCCACCGCGCTCGCCGCGCTGGTCGCGGTGGCGATCACCAAACTGCGCGGCAACGGTCCCGTCGTCGACCTGCGGCTGGCGATCAGCTGGCCGGACCTCAAGGTCGGGCTCAAGCTCGGCGCGAGCGGCATGGTGCTCACCGTGATCGCCGCCTACATCTGGACCAGGATCGTCGGCGCGAACGACGCCAGTTCCGCGATCGACTCGCTGCTCGACGGCAACCGGATGGACGTCGTGCCCGCCGTCGCCATGTTCGTCTACATCTGGCTGATCGGCCCGATCTTCGAGGAGATCATCTTCCGGGGGCTGCTCTGGGGCGCGATCGAACGCCAGAAATGGGGCCGCTGGGCCGCGTTCGGGCTGAGCACCGCGATCTTCGCGGCCAGCCACCTCGAACCGCTGCGCACCACGCTGCTGCTGGTGATCGCGGTGCCGATCGGCCTTGCCCGGCTGCTCACCGGGCGTCTGCCCGCCAGCATCATCGCCCACCAGATGAACAACTTCCTGCCCGCAGTGGCCACCCTCCTGGTCGCGTTGGGTTTGATGTCCCAGTGATGGACCTCGACCTGAACGCGGACCTCGGCGAAGGTTTCGGCGCCTGGCAGCTCGGCGACGACGACGCCCTGCTCGACGTGATCAGCAGCGCCAACGTGGCCTGCGGCTTCCACGCGGGCGACCCGTCGATCATGCGCGCGGTGTGCGTGTCGGCGGCGGCGCGCGGGGTGGTCATCGGCGCCCAGGTCTCCTACCGCGACCTGGCCGGGTTCGGCCGCCGTTTCATCGACGCCGACCCTGCCCAACTGGCCGACGAGATCCTCTACCAGATCGGCGCACTCGAAGCGTGCGCCCGCGCGGCCGGTTCGCGGGTCGCCTACGTCAAACCGCACGGCGCCCTCTACAACGCCACCGTGCACCACCAGGCCCAGGCCGCTGCGGTCGTCGCAGGCGTGCGCGCGTTCGGCGACCTGCCGATCCTCGGCCTGCCCGGCTCCCGCCTGCTGGCCGAGGCGGGGGAGCGGGGCGTGCCCGAGGCGTTCGCCGACCGCGGCTACACCCCGGAAGGCACCCTGGTCTCCCGGCGCGAGCCCGGCGCCCTGCTGCCGAGCAGCGAAGCCGTGGTCGAGCGGGCCGTCCGGCTGGCGACGCGGGGCGAGATCGTCGCGGTCGACGGCAGCGTGCTGAGCACCAGCGCCCGCTCGCTGTGCCTGCACGGCGACACCCCCGGCGCGGTCCGGCACGCCCGGGCGGTGCGGGCCGCGCTGGCCGATCTGGGCGTCACTCCGACCCCCTTCGCCTGACCCGAGTACCGTGCCTGTTTGGGCGCCGCCTCCGCCATCTGGCAGAATGGGCGGCTGTCCGCCGCAGATGGTCCCTCTCACTACGCTGTGGCACCCATGAATTCCAGGTGATCGCACGCCGTCCCCACTGGCGGTGCGCCCGCCTGAACTGAGTAACGAGAGTTTGAGGAGCACCCGTACTCGTGGCTGTCAAGATCAAGCTGCAGCGTCTCGGCAAGATTCGCGCGCCGTACTACCGCGTCGTCATCGCCGACTCGCGCACTCGCCGTAGCGGCCGGGCGATTGAGACCATCGGCAAGTACCACCCGAAGCAGGAGCCGAGCTTCATCGAGATCGACTCGGACCGCGCCCAGTACTGGCTGGGTGTCGGCGCGCAGCCGACCGACCCCGTGCAGCACCTGCTGGAGATCACTGGCGACTGGCAGAAGTTCAAGGGCCTGCCCGGCACCGAAGGCACCCTGCGCGTCGCCGAGCCCAAGCCCAGCAAGCAGAGCCTGTTCGAGGCCGCGCTCGCCGCCGCTGGCGAAGAGCCGACCACCGAGGCCACCACGCCGAAGCAGCGCAAGAGCACGCCGAAGAAGGCCGAAGCCGACAAGGCCGACAAGGCCGACAAGGCCGAGACCGAGGCCGCCCCGGCTGCGTCGTCCTCGGACGGCGAGAAGTGAGCTTGGCTACCCAAGCTTTCATGGGGTGCGAGGAGAGGGCGTGAGTGTGTTGTCCGACGCGCTCGAACACCTTGTTCGTGGCATTGTCGATCACCCCGACGACGTGCGGGTCAACCTGTTGACCACGCGTCGCGGTCGTACCCTCGAGGTGCACGTCAACCCCGAGGATCTCGGCAAGGTGATCGGTCGCGGTGGTCGTACGGCCACCGCGCTGCGCACCGTGATGGCGGGAATCGGCGGCCGCGGCCTGCGGGTCGACGTGGTGGACACCGATCGCTGAGGGACCAATGGTGGACCGCTCGGCCGACCGACTCGTCGGTCGGATCGTCAAACCGCACGGGATTCGCGGCGAACTCGTCGTCGAGCCGCGCACGGACTCCCCGGAGATCCGGTTCGCGGCCGGCTCGGTGTTGTCCGCGAACCTGCGCGACGGATCGAAGCGCGATGTGACCATCACAGCCGCCCGGGCACACTCCGGGCGGCTGCTGGTCGTGGTCGAGGGCGTCGCGGACCGCGACGACGCGGAGAATCTGCGGGGCACGCTGCTGCTCGCCCCGGAGGCCGATCTGCCGCCAACCGGGGACCCGGACGAGTTCTACGACCACGAACTCGAAGGTCTCGCCGTGGTGACCACCGACGGCACCAAGATCGGCGTCGTCGCCGAGGTGCTGCACGGCGCCGGTAACGACCTGCTGCAGGTGAGTCGCGAGGGTGGCGGGGAACTGCTGGTGCCCTTCGTGAACCAGATCGTGCCCGAGGTCGACGTGCGCGGCGGACGAGTCGTGATCGACCCGCCAGACGGACTCCTCGACGAGGAGTGATCATGCACATCGACGTCGTCACCATCTTCCCGGAATACCTGGTCCCGCTGCGTGCCGCGCTGCTCGGCAAGGCCATCGACAAGGGCCTGCTCAGCGTGTCCGTGCACGACCTGCGCGACTGGACCCACGACGTGCACCGCGCCGTCGATGACAGCCCGTACGGCGGCGGCCCCGGCATGGTCATGAAGCCGGATGTCTGGGGCGAAGCCCTCGACGAGCTGGCCCCCGAGGGCACGGACACCCTGCTCGTCGTGCCCAGCCCAGCCGGTCGCCCGTTCACCCAGGAAACCGCGCACCGCTACGCGGCGACGCCCCGGCTGATGTTCGCCTGCGGCCGATACGAGGGCATCGACCAGCGGGTCATCGACGACGCGGCCAAGCGGATGCCGGTCGAAGAGGTCTCCATCGGCGACTACGTGCTGGTCGGCGGCGAGGCGGCGGTGCTGGTCATGGTGGAAGCGGTGGCCCGGCTGCTGCCCGGGGTGCTCGGCAACCCGGTCTCGGCCGAACAGGACTCGTTCTCCGACGGCCTGCTCGAAGGCCCCTGCTACACCCGTCCCGAGGTCTGGCGCGGGCTGGCCGTGCCCGAGGTGCTCCGCTCCGGCAACCACGCCAGGATCGACCGCTGGCGACGTGACCAAGCCCTCGAACGGACCGTGCGACGACGCCCTGACCTGCTCGAACGTCTCCCCGAAGGCGCGCTGAACAAAAAAGACCGAGCGCTGCTGGACCAGCTCACCGAGGCCGATTTCACCTCCGGCTGACCCATCTGGCACACTAGAACGGTTGCCGCGCCCGGACGTCGTTCCGGCGTGCCACAAGCCACCCCCAGGTTGGTCCCTCTTGCAGGCACCTGTGGGCGTATGAAGACACAGAGTTGATGATGTCGATGACGAGGACGGACCACCGATGAACACCCTGGACGCGTTGGACGCTCAGTCGCTGCGTTCTGACATTCCGGACTTCCGGCCCGGCGACACGCTCAAGGTGTACGTCCGCGTCGTTGAAGGCACCCGCTCCCGTGAGCAGATCTTCCAGGGCGTCGTGATCCGCCGCCAGGGCGGTGGCATCCGCGAGACCTTCACCGTTCGCAAGGTCTCCTACGGCGTCGGCGTCGAGCGCACCTTCCCGGTGCACTCCCCGAACATCGCCAAGATCGAGCGGGTCGTCCGGGGCGACGTGCGTCGCGCCAAGCTGTACTACCTGCGCGATCTGCGCGGCAAGGCCGCCAAGATCAAGGAAAAGCGGGAAACCCCCTCGGCTTCCTGAGCCGCCGCTTCATATCGACTTAGCGGTTCTTACCGTAATCTGATCTGGTGCCCGATCCGGTATCCGCGACAACCACGCCAGCGGATACCGATCGGGATGCCGCATACAGACGCACCCGCAGCGGACGGCATCGCAAGAACCAGCGGCGGATTCCGCGCTGGGTCGAATATCCCGCGCTGATCATCCTCGTCGGGTTGATCACCTTCTCGGTGCAGACCTTCCTGTTCAGGGTCTACGTGATCCCCTCCGAGTCGATGGAGCAGACCCTCTACGGCTGCACGGGCTGCACCGACGACCGTGTCCTCGTCGACCGGCTCGTCTACGACTTCAAAACTCCCCAGCCCGGCGACGTCCTGGTGTTCAAGGGCCCACCCGGCTGGACCGACAACGAGGTCCAGTCCGGCCCGCCAACCACCTTCATCGGCAAGGCCGGCGACTCGCTCGGTCAGCTCATCGGCCTCACTCCCGCTGCCGAAGTCGATTTCGTCAAGCGGGTCATCGCCGTCGGCGGTCAGACGATCTACTGCTGCGACGCGAACAATCACGTTGTGGTGGACCGAAAACCGCTCACCGAGCCCTACGTGTACTGGTACCCCGGACGGGGGACGAAACAGGCCGCGTTCGGCCCGGTCACCGTCCCTCCGGGTGAACTCTTCATGATGGGCGACAACCGAAACGACTCCGACGACTCCCGGATCCAGGCGGGCGGCGGCACAAAGGGCGCCGTTCCGGTCTCCGACGTGATCGGAAAAGTCCGCAGCATCATCTGGCCGGTCAGCAGGATGGGCGGCGTCGGCGACCAGAACCCGCAGGCCAGCGCCCTGATCGGCGTCTTGCCGATCGCGTACTTCAGTCGGCGGCGCCGCCGAGGGCGACGAAAGACCAGACCCGGCCCAGCGATCGCGCGGCATGTGTGGTGGCATGACTGACGGTCCAGCTCGGTAGGGTAGTTTCGTCGGGTCGGCCGCTGTTTCGGTTCAGGCCCTGGGTGATCACAGACGAGGAAGCGATGACGGCGTCCGAAGACGAACTCGAGGACACCACGAGAGTGGATGGCGCGGACCAACCGCCCGCCGAAGATCCTGACAAGGGCACGGTCGCGGACGGGGACGAAGCAGGCAAAGCGAAGGCCAAGCCGAAGAAGAAAACCCCCTTCTGGCTCGAACTGATCATCCTGGTCGTCATCGCCGTCGCGCTGACCTTCCTGATCCAGACCTTCGTCGCCAGGGTCTTCTCGATCCCGTCGGAGTCCATGGAGCAGACCCTCAACGGCTGCACCGGCTGCGTCGGCGACCGCATCCTGGTCGACAAGCTGACCTACGACTTCTCCGATCCCTCGCCCGGCGACGTGATCGTGTTCAAGGGCCCACCCGGCTGGGATCAGAACGAATATGTCGCGCAGAGCTCCAGCAATCCGCTCGTGCAGTGGTTCCGCGAACTGGGCTCGTCCATCGGCATCGGCGCCCCGCCCGAGTACGACCTGGTCAAGCGGGTCATCGCGGTCGGCGGCGAGACCGTGTACTGCTGTGACGCCAACAACCACGTGGTGATCAACGGAAAGCCGATCGTCGAGCCGTACGTCTACTTCCAGCCCGGCATGGCCAACCAGCCGGTGCAGGCGCAGATGAGCAACCCGCCCGCCAACGACAACAAGGTCAACCAGCAGGCGGCGTTCCCGACGATCACCATCCCCCAGGGCTACCTGCTGGTGATGG
This sequence comes from Pseudonocardiaceae bacterium, assembly GCA_036494465.1. Classification (GTDB taxonomy): domain Bacteria; phylum Actinomycetota; class Actinomycetes; order Mycobacteriales; family Pseudonocardiaceae; genus CAJCJE01. The sequence goes on along the minus strand of DASXOJ010000267.1, from coordinate 55,851 downwards.
GCGACAACCGCAACAACTCCGACGACTCGCGCTACCAGAACGGCGGTGGGCAAGCCGGTCTCGTGCCGGTCGGGAACGTCATCGGCAAGGCCAGGACCATCATCTGGCCCCCGTCGCGCTGGCGCGGCATCGGCGACTACAACGCCCAGGCCGGCGCGCTCGGCGTGCCAGGCTGGACCCAGGAGTTGCCGCTCGGCGTCGGATTCGCGTTCGCCTTCCCGGTGTACTGGCTCGGCAAACGCGCCCGCCGCGGCATCCGCCGCGCGGCCGGTCGCCGGACGGACAAGTGACCACGCTCCGCCCCCAACGCGCCATCGTCCGGCGCGACGCCGGTAACTGGGCTTTACAGAGCGCGCTGGACCGGCGCGGTCTCGGCCCGGTCGCCGGCGTCGACGAAGCAGGCCGTGGCGCCTGCGCAGGTCCGCTCGTCGTCGCCTCCTGCATGCTGCGCCCGAACGACGCACGGCACCTCGAAGGACTGACCGACTCGAAGCTGCTCACCGAGCCGGCCCGGGAACGCATGTACGACCTGGTGCTCGCCCGCGCGCTCGACTACGCCATCATGATCATCCCGCCCGCCGAAGTCGACCGCTTCGGTGTGCACCACGCCAACATCGAAGGCATGCGCAGGGCCATCGCCACGCTCGACACCCACCCCGGCTACATCCTGACCGACGGTTTCCGGGTGGCGGGCCTGACCGCGCCCAGCATCCCGGTGGTCAAAGGCGACAAGGCCGCCGCCTGCGTCGCCGCCGCATCGGTGCTCGCCAAGGTGACCAGGGACCGGATCATGGTCGACCTGCACGAACGGCTGCCCCAGTACGGTTTCGACGTGCACAAGGGCTACTGCACGTCGGATCACACCAAGGCTCTCGACGAGTTCGGCCCCACCATCGAGCACCGCTGGTCGTTCGCGAACGTGACCGCGGCAGCCGCCAAACACGGCCTGCGAACGCCACGGCGGGTGGTGCGTAGCGCGTCAGCGGTCGGCGTGGTCCAGAATGGTAGGCCAGTCGAACAGACGGCAGTCGAAGACCGCACCGAGGAACCGGCGTCAGCATCATGAGGACTGTCATGAGGAGGAGTACGGACCCCGTGAGTGACGTTCGCGAGCGAGGACAGCAGCGAGGACAGCGATGAGCGCGGAAGATCTCGAAAAGTACGAGACCGAGATGGAGCTTCAGCTCTACCGGGAGTATCGCGACATCGTCAGCCAGTTCTCCTACGTGGTGGAGACCGAGCGGCGCTTCTACCTGGCCAATTCGGTCGACGTCCAGGTTCGCAACTCCGACGGTGAGGTCTACTTCGAGGTGCGGATGTCCGACGCGTGGGTGTGGGACATGTACCGCCCCGCGCGGTTCGTGAAGAACGTCCGGGTCATCACGTTCAAGGACGTCAACGTCGAGGAACTCGACAAGCCGGACCTGCGCCTCCCCGAGAACGGTCCGTTCGGCAGCTGATCCAGTCCCGCCTCTAGCACAACCCGCCGACAAAAGCGGGTTGTGCTCATTGGCGTTCCTGCGAGTTGTGCACATCAGCACCCGCGATCCACAGGTTCGCCTTCAGCGCCAACGCGCATTCGCCAAACCCGGCACCGTCTTCGCATGCCCGGCCACACCCGGTCGGCGCGGCCAAGACGACCCGAGGACGGCAACTCATGATCGCGACCACCCCATCGCCCGTTCCCTGCCTCACCCCCACCTTCGACCCCAAGCCTCCAAAGCCCACTCCACCCAAGCCCGTCCCGCCCGTCCCGCTGAAACCCAGCCTGCCGAGTTCCAGCCCCCTGAACCCGAGCCCCCTGAACCCGAGCCCGCTCCAGTCAGCCGAAGCCGCCACGCACACCCTCGCACCGCCAACCCCCACCAAGCCCAAACCCAAGCCCCCCACCAAACCCACCCCCAACCCGCCCGCACCCAACCCGCCTTCACCTACCAAGCCCGCGCCCAACACTCCGGCACCGAACCCGCCCGCATCCACCAAACCCGCATCCACCAAACCCGGGCCTGACACCCCGGCACCCAATCCACCCGCATCGAACACCCCCGCCCTCAAAGAGCCCAACCCCGCGCACGTCCTCGGCCGACGAGGCGAGGACCTGGCCACCCACTACGTCAAAGCCATGGGCCTTGTCGTGCTCTGCCGCAACTGGCGCTGCCGCGAAGGCGAGATCGACATCCTCGCCACCGACGGCGACATGATCGTCGTCTGTGAAGTCAAAACCCGCACCAGCGACGAGTTCGGCACACCCGCCGATGCCATGAACGCCAAGAAGATCCGGCACATCAGGGATGCGACCAACCGCTGGTTGCGCGAGTACCGCATCCCCTACGTCGCGGTCCGCTACGACCTGGCCGAGGTCTGGTGGCCGCGAACCGGCGAGCCGCAGATCAAGTACCGAAGGGATGCGTTCTGAGATGGCACTCGCATCCACCTGGTCGGTCGCCCTGTTCGGCATCGACGGTGTCCCGGTCGAAATCGAGGCGGACATCTCCGGCGGCGTGCCGGGCGTGCACCTCATCGGTCTGCCCGACGCGGCACTGCGCGAATCCAAGGATCGCGTGCGCGCCGCCGTCCGCAACAGCGGCGAGACCTGGCCACAGCGGCAGGTGTCGATCGCCATGTCCCCGGCCGCGCTGCCCAAAGGTGGCGCAGCCTACGACGTGGCACTCGCCTGCTGCGTGCTCGCGGCAGCGAAGGTGGTCCCGGAAGCCGAACTGACCGGCACGGTCCTGCTCGGCGAACTCGCCCTCGACGGTCGGCTCCGCGCGGTCCGAGGCGTACTGCCCGCCCTGCTGGCAGCCAAACGCGCCGGACTGGCCAGGGCGATCGTGCCGACCGCCGTTCTCCGCGAGGCCGCACTGGTTACTGACGTGGAAGTCCTCGGTGCGGCCAACCTGGGCGAGATCGTGGCCTGGCTGCGCGGCGAAGCGGACCTCGTCACCGAACCCGACGAGGCAACGAGTTCATCCCCGAAACCCGGACCCGACCTGGTTGACGTGGTCGGTCAGCCGGAAGCCCGCTGGGCCTTGGAGGTCGCTGCGGCGGGCGGCCACCATCTCCTGCTCACCGGACCACCCGGGACTGGCAAAACCATGCTCGCCCAACGACTGACCGGCCTGCTCCCGCCACTCTCACCCGCCGAATCGGTGGAAGTGACGGCGGTCAACTCGGTCGCGGGCACGCTGCGCCAAGCGTCACCGCTGATCACCGAACCGCCTTTCGTTGCCCCGCACCACACAACCTCGGTGGCGGCACTGATCGGTGGCGGATCAGGAATGGCAAAGCCAGGCGCGATCAGCAAAGCGCATCGCGGCGTCCTGTTCCTGGACGAAGCCTGTGAGTTCGGCCCGCAGCGCCTCGAAGCGCTCCGCACCGCTCTTGAGGAAGGAGAAGTCCGGCATGCCCGGCGGGACGGCATCGCGCGTTTCCCCGCGCGCTGCCAACTGGTTCTGGCGACGAACCAATGTCCCTGTGCGCCCGCCAAAGACGTCGACTGCATGTGCACACCCAGAGCCCGGCGCCAGTACTACGGCCGCCTGTCCGGTCCGCTGCTGGATCGAGTGGACCTGCGGGTGCAGATGCGCCCGTTGCTCGCGATGAACCCGAACGGCACGGACAGCCCGGACTCCACCGCCACGGTCCGCTCCCGCGTCGGCCGAGCCCGGCAACGCGCGGCGCAACGCTGGTTCGCGCACGGTTGGCGAACCAACGCGGAAGTCCCGGGCCCTACGCTGCGGCGCGAATACCGCCTGCCAACGCGCACCACCGCGCCGCTGGATCGCGGCCTGGCAACCGGTTCGATCACCGCACGCGGCGCGGACCGATGCCTCCGCGTCGCGTGGACCCTCGCCGACCTGGCCGACCTCGAACGCCCCAGCCAGGACCAGGTCGCGGCCGCGCTCAACTTCCGCGAGCGGAGCGTGGCATGAACGTCCTCCCCACCGAAGAGGTAGCCCGCCGTCCCATCACCGACATCTACACACCCCTCCTCACCCCGGAGCCCCCGACCGAAAAGGAGCCGCCTGCCTCAGCCCGACCTGCCTCAGCCCCACCGACCAGTCGCCCGGCACCCGACCTCGACGCGGTCCGGCTCGCGCGGGCCTACTTGCTCCGCGCGGCCGAGCCGCCCGCTCCGGCACTGGTCGCCTTCATCGCCCAGGTTGGCGCGGTCACCGCCGCGCAACTGATCCGGGACGGCACCGCGCCACCCGCCGTGCTCGAAGCGACCAACGCGCGCCGAGGTATCGACCTTGCCGAACAAGACCTGGCCACTGCCGCCAAAGTGGGCGCCCGGTTGCTGATCCCCGAGGATGAGGAGTGGCCAACCTGGCCGTTCACCGCGTTGGACCTGGCCAACGCGCGAGGTGTCCGGTGGGCAGGCCATCCGATCGCGCTCTGGGCACGAGGCACCGGTCGGCTGAGCGATCTCACCGAGCGCTCGGTCGCGATCATCGGTGCGCGGGCCGCGACCAGCTATGGCGACCACACCGCCGCCGAGCTCGGCTACGACCTGGCATCCGCCGGTGTCACGGTCGTGTCCGGCGCTGCCTACGGAATCGACGGTGCGGCACACCGTGGCGCCATCAGCGCTGATGGCGCCACGATCGCGGTGCTCGGTTGCGGGGTCGACCAGTCGTATCCGCTGGGCCACAGCGGTCTGCTGAACCAGGTCGCCGAACACGGCCTGGTGCTGAGCGAATATCCGCCCGGCACCCCGCCTGCCCGGCATCGTTTCCTGATCCGCAACCGCCTGATCGCCGCGAGCTCGGCAGGCACCGTTGTCGTCGAGGCCGGTCGGCGCAGCGGATCGCGGAACACGGCGGCGACCGCGCAGGCGCTCGGCCGGATGGTGATGGCGGTGCCGGGCCCGGTCACGTCGGCGATGTCCGTCGGCTGTCACGAAATGCTCCGCACCGGAGACGCGTACCTGGTGACCGGCTCGGCGGACGTGCTGGAGGCGATCGGGCGAATCGGCACCGATCTCGCCGAACCGGCCAGGGAGGAGCGACGCCCGACCGATCAGCTCGACGAACAGCAGCTCCAGGTGCACGACGCCCTCGACCTGCGGACGGGTCAGAGTCCGGAACAGGTCGCGTTCGGGTCAGGCGTGCCGTTGGACCGGGTCAGGGCGGTGTTGCCGCTGCTCGAACTCTGCGGCCTCGCCGAACGCGACGACACCGGTTGGCGCAGGCTTTCCGGCACCGGGAGGCGTCCATGAACTGACTTCCTGCTCGCTCGCGTGGCGATGCTTGACCGATTCGTCGCCGTGGCGCAGCGTTGCGGACATGGCGGCGGAGAAGTCCAAGCGGCGCAGCTTGCTGCGGGCCAGGGCCGAGCTGCCGACGGCGAGCGCGGCGGCGGTCGACGCGTTCGAGCGGCACCTGCGACTCGAGCGCGACCTGTCCGAGCACTCGGTCCGGGCCTACATCGGCGACGTCGTTTCCCTGCTGACCCACTTGACCGGCACCGGTGAGCTGGCCGCGTTGGATCTGGCGGTGTTGCGGTCCTGGCTCGCCGCGTTGCGCGCCGAGGGCGTCAGTCGCAGCACGCTGGCCCGGCGCTCGGCGGCGGCGCGCACGTTCACCGCGTGGGCGGCGCACAACGATGTGCTCTCGACCGACCCTGGCCAACGCCTGGTCGCGCCGAAGCAACACCGGAACCTGCCTGCGGTGCTCCGTCCGGAGCAGGCTGCCGAGGCGCTTGCGGCGGCCGAAATCGGCGCCGAACAGGCGGACCCGGTTGCGCTGCGTGACCAGGCTGTGGTCGAGTTGCTTTATGCGACTGGTGTTCGTGTGTCTGAATTGTGCGGATTGGACGTCGACGATGTCGACTACTCCCGTCGGGTGATACGTGTGCTCGGGAAAGGGCGTCGCGAACGGACCGTGCCATTCGGGATACCGGCCGAACGCGTGTTGCGCCGATGGCAGGAACGCGGCAGACCAAGGCTGTTCTCGGCAGCGTCCGGACCAGCGTTCTTCCTGGGTAGCAGGGGTGGGCGCCTCGATCCGCGAACCGCAAGACGCACGGTGCATGATGCAGTGGGCACGGTTTCGGGCGCGGCGGACGTTGGTCCACACGGGTTACGGCACAGTGCCGCTACGCATTTGCTGGAGGGCGGCGCCGACCTACGCAGCGTCCAAGAACTGCTTGGTCACGCTACGCTCGCCACCACGCAGCTCTACACCCATGTCACTGTCGAGCGGTTGAAGGCGATTCATGACCAGACCCATCCCCGGTCGCGGTGACCGGGTGGGTACGCCGACACCGCCGACAAATCGGGCGGCCCAGGCACCGGTCGCCGATGCCGCACTGCCGGAGGCGTATCCACACGTGGACCATTCGGAGCCCGTTGCACCCGTTTCGGCATCCTCGCCGGCGCCGGTGATCACCGGATCGCTGCGCGATGGTGGCCACGGCAGTACGACCCCGTTCGGGGTGGGCCAGCCGGATGGCGTCCTGCCCGGCGACCACCGCACCGCGGACGAGGTCGAAGCAGGCATCGTCGCGCTGTGGCGCGCGTACGGCTCCGCGCAGGCGCAGCCGCAGCGCGACCGGCTCATGCTGCACTACGCGCCGCTGGTCAAGTACGTTGCGGGCCGTGTCGGTACCGGTTTGCCCGCGCACATCGACATCGCCGACCTGGTGCAGTCCGGGATCTTCGGGCTGGTCGACGCCATCGAGAAGTTCGAGCCCGAGCGCGGCCTGAAGTTCGAGACCTACGCGATGCAGCGCATCCGCGGCGCGATCCTGGACGAGCTGCGCTCGCAGGACTGGGTGCCCCGCTCGATCCGCGGCCGGGCGCGCGATGTCGAACGCGCCCTCGAACGGCTGGGCAACCAATTACAACGCACTCCGACCGATGTCGAGCTCGCCACCGAGTTGCAGATCAAGGTCGGCGAGCTGCGGGACCTCTACGCGCAGTTCAACCTGACCAGCGTCGTCGCGCTCGACGAACTGACCGTCGGCGGCGCGGGCACGATGTCGCTCGCCGAAATGCTGCCCGACGACACCGCCGATGATCCGGTCGCCAAACTGGTCGACCAGGACAACCGCAGGCAGCTAGCCGAGGCCATTGCGCAGCTGGCCGAGCGGGACCGGATCGTGGTGACCCTGTACTACTTCGAAAACCTGACCCTGGCCGAGATCGGGCGGGTGTTGGGCGTGACCGAGTCGCGGGTCTGCCAACTGCACACGCGCGCCGTGCTGCGGCTGCGTACGAAACTCGTCGAGCAGGTCGACGCTTGATCAACTGTCACTGACCATCACCCGGCCAGGGCAGCAGCCGAATCTCCCCGGTCTCGACGAGGCGCAGCGGGTCAAGGTAGTTCCGATCCCGGTGCACGCCCCAGTACAGGAAGACCGGCGGGCCGGTGCCGTTGTTGCCGACCTCCTCGGGGCAGCCGGGTTGCGCCGCGAGCAGGGTGCCGATCTGCTGCCGCCGCGCGACCTCCTGGCCGACGTGCACGGACGGCATGACCGGCGTGTAGGTGGTGCGCAGGCCGCCGGGGTGCTCGATGGAGATCAGCTCGCAGTTGAACAGCGGGCCCGCGTAGAGGACCAGGCCATCGCCTGCCGCGAACACCGGCTCGCCGACGGAACCGCCGAGGTCGACGCCGCGATGACCGGGTCCGTAGGGCGTCGCGGGTGGTTGGAAGGGGCGTAGGACCGGGTGCGGTGGGGGCAGCGGCCAGGAGAAGTGTGCGGTCGGCCCAGCCGCGCCGGGCGATACGGGAGTGTTGGCTGGGTCGGTGGGCGCGGGCTCGACGGGCGGGCTCGCAGGAGCGGCGGGACCGGAGCCCGGGACAGTGGCCGAGGCAGCGGCGGGACCGGAGCCCGGAGCAGTAGCCGAAGCTGTAGCGGGGGCGGCGGCCAGAGCCGTGGCGGCCGGAGCGGCAGGGGAGCTCGCTGATGCGGTGGTGGCGGTGATGGTGGCGGTCGTCGCGAGCAGGGCGAGGGTCAGCAGGGCCATCGCGATCGTGCGTCTGCGCCGGGTCTTGGCGCGGCGGCGGGCTCGGGACCTGGTCAGGTAGCGGATGGCCGATCTGGTGATGGTGATGCTGCCCAGTGGGTCGGTGTGTGCGCAGCCCGAGTTGACCGTGGGCCAGCGGAGCCCAGCCGGGACGCGGAGCAGGCGGGGTTTCTGCGGGTTGATCATGGTGGCAACAGTGCTCGACATCGAGCAGGCGGCGGTGCGGGCGCGGAAAATCTGTGGATGGCGGGGCCGGTTGTGGATAACCGAGGCCGTGACGAGGCCCGATTGGGAAATCTGCCTGCCGGGCGCGGTACACTATTTACGCGTCCCGTGTGCGCACGGGGCGACTTCGCGTGCCATGCGATCCGTCGAGGAGTTCATCTCGGCGGGCACGGCGTCTCGCGGTCCCGACAGTGGTTTGCACAGTGCCGGGTCGGGGCGTCGGTATGGCACCAGGGCGGCAGGTCACCCGACCTTCCGTGACAACCGAAACCGCGTACCGGCCGGTCCGGTACGCCCGATAGACGAGGTGCGAATCAGGCCATGGCCGTCGTCACCATGAAACAACTGCTGGATTCCGGCGTGCACTTCGGGCATCAGACCCGGCGCTGGAACCCGAAGATGAAGCGCTACATCTTCACCGAGCGCAACGGCATCTACATCATCGACCTTCAGCAGACGCTGTCCTACATCGACCGCGCGTACGAGTTCGTCAAGGAGACGGTCGCGCACGGCGGTTCGGTGCTGTTCATCGGCACCAAGAAGCAGGCGCAGGAAGCGATCGCCAGCGAGGCGCTGCGCGTGGGCATGCCCTACGTGAACCAGCGCTGGCTCGGCGGCATGCTGACCAACTTCTCCACCGTGCACAAGCGTCTGCAGCGGCTCAAGGAACTCGAGTCGATGGAGCAGACCGGCGGTTTCCAGGGTCTCAACAAGAAAGAGATCCTGATGCTGACCCGCGAGAAGGACAAGCTGGCCCGCACCCTCGGCGGCATCCGCGACATGCAGAAGGTGCCCAGCGCCGTCTGGATCGTGGACACCAAGAAGGAGCACATCGCCGTTGGCGAGGCGCGCAAGCTGCACATCCCGGTCGTCGCGATCCTGGACACCAACTGTGACCCGGACGAGGTCGACTACCCGATTCCGGGTAACGACGACGCGATCCGCTCCGCCGCGCTGCTGACCAAGGTCGTGGCCGAGGCTGCCGCTGCCGGTCTGATGTCGCGTGCCGGTCGCCGGGACGCGCCGGAGGGCGAGGACAAGCCGGAGCCCGGTATCGCCGCTGACGAGCCGCTGGCCGAGTGGGAACTTGAGCAGCTCACCAGTGGTGACGCTGCCCCCGCGGCCGAGCCGGTCGCGGTTGCCGCTGAGCCGGCTGCGGTTGTCGCTGAGCCTGCCGCGGCTTCCGAGCCGTCGGCCTGATCGAATTTTTTTCGCTCCGGCAGGGTCTGTGCCGCAGACCCTGCCGGAGTGGCATCAAACCAGGGCTACCAAACCGCGCGTGAACCGCGGAAGGAACGGATAACGCACGATGGCGAACTACACCGCTGCCGATGTGAAGCGGCTGCGTGAGATCACCGGCGCCGGCATGATGAACTGCAAGAAGGCGCTGGAGGACACCGACGGCGACCTGGACAAGGCCGTTGAGCTGCTGCGCATCAAGGGTGCCAAGGACGTTGGCAAGCGCGCCGAGCGCACCACTGCCAACGGCCTGGTCATCGCCGAGGACGGCGTCATGGTCGAGCTGAACTGCGAGACCGACTTCGTGGCCAAGAGCGCCGACTTCGTCGAGCTGGCCGAGAAGATCGTCAAGGTGGCCAAGGCGCAGGACATCAGCGATGTCGAGGCCCTGAAGGTCGCCGACATGGGCGACGGCAAGACTGTCGACGCCGCGCTGCAGGAGCTGTCCGCCAAGATCGGCGAGAAGCTGGAGCTGCGCCGGGTCGTCGTTTTCGACGGCGTCGTCTCCACCTACCTGCACCGTCGGGCCTCGGACCTGCCGCCCGCCGTGGGCGTGCTGGTCGAGTACACCGGCGACAACGGCGACGCGGCTCGGCAGACCGCGATGCAGATTGCCGCGATGAAGCCGCGCTACGTCTCCCGCGACGAGGTGCCCGCCGACCTGGTGGCCACCGAGCGTCGGATCGCCGAGGAGACCGCGCGCGAGGAAGGCAAGCCGGAGCAGGCGCTGCCCAAGATCATCGACGGTCGCCTGAACGGCTTCTTCAAGGATGTCGTGCTGCTGGAGCAGTCGTCGGTCCAGGAGTCGAAGAAGACCGTGAAGTCGGTGCTCGACGAGGCCGGTGTCACGGTCACCCGGTTCGCCCGGTTCGAGGTCGGGCAGCCCTGAGCCATGGCTGACAGCGGGGTCCTACCGCGGAGTTGCGTTCTCCGCGGTGGCCCCGCTTCGTCATGTTCGCCGGTCGACGAATGCCGCGCGTGCGGGGCGCGGTGCGGCGGCTAGCACGTCTTCAACAGCGGGGGAGCAGGTGAAATGGGCGAGGAGAGGGCCGTGACGACAGCAGAACAGCAGATCGCGCCGGTAACGGCGGACAACGACGCTCTTCCCTCGGTTGGCTACGGCCGGGTGTTGCTCAAGCTTGGCGGGGAAATGTTCGGCGGCGGTTCCGTCGGCGTCGACCCGGACGTCGTGCAGACCGTCGCGCGACAGGTCGCAGACGTGGTGCGCAGTGGCGTGCAGATGGCCATCGTGATCGGTGGCGGCAACTTCTTCCGCGGTGCGGAACTGGAACAGCGCGGCATGGACCGGTCCCGTTCGGACTACATGGGCATGCTCGGCACCGTGATGAACTGCCTTGCGCTGCAAGACTTTCTGGAACGCGAACACGGCATCGACACCCGCGTGCAGACCGCGATCACGATGGGACAGGTCGCCGAGCCCTACATTCCCCGGCGCGCGATGCGGCACTTGGAAAAGGGCCGTGTGGTGATCTTCGGTGGCGGCATGGGCATGCCGTACTTCTCCACCGACACCCCGGCCGCCCAGCGCGCACTGGAGATCAACTGCGAGGTCGTGCTGATGGGCAAGGCGGTCGATGGCGTCTACACCGCCGACCCGAGGAAGGACCCCTCGGCCCAGCTGCTGACCCAGATCACGCACCGGGAAGCACTCGAACGGGGGCTGAAGGTCGCCGATGCGACCGCGTTCAGCCTCTGCATGGACAACAATATGCCGATGATCGTGTTCAATCTGCTCACCGAGGGGAACATCGCCAGGGCGGTGCGTGGTGAGAAGATCGGGACGTTCGTCGGAACGCCCGGCAGTCGGCGTTCCGCGTAGGACGCCTGCTTCACGAAGAGCCCGGTAAGCGCGCACACCTAGGAGTAGCCGTGATCGACGAGACTCTCTTCGACGCCGAGGAGAAGATGGAAAAAGCGGTGTCCGTCGCCAAGGACGAGCTCAGCGCGGTACGCACCGGTCGCGCTACTCCGGCCATGTTCGCGCGGATCAACGTCGAGTACTACGGGTCGATGACCCCGCTCAACCAGATGGCCGCGATCAACATTCCGGAAGCGCGGATGGCGATCGTCAAGCCGTTCGACAACAGTCAGCTGACCAACATCGAGAGGGCGATCCGCGACTCGGACCTCGGCGTGAACCCGGGTAACGACGGCACGATCATTCGCGTGGTGTTCCCGCAGCTGTCCGAGGAACGGCGGCGCGAAATGGTGAAGCTGGCGAAGACCAAGGGCGAGGACGCCAAGGTTTCGATCCGCAACGTGCGACGCAGGGCCAAGGAAGAGCTGGACCGTATCCAGAAGGACGGCGAAGCGGGCGAGGACGACGTCGTGCGGGCGGAGAAGGAACTGCAGAACGTCACGGATCGATATGTCGCGCAGGTCGACGAGCTGATGAAGCACAAGGAAGCCGAACTGCTCGAAGTCTGAGCGACGACGGCCAGGCGAAGTGAGTATCGAGAACCTGATGGGCAACGCGGCTCCCGACGGACGGGCACCCGGGCAGTCGGCGTCCGCCGATGAGCCTGCGGGCAAAGACGTGCCTGCGAAAGGCGATGCTGGTTCGCCCAACGGCCACAGGCCCGCCGCGAACGGGCATGCGCCGACGGTTGCGGGCGCAGCGGAATCGGGTGTGCGGGCCGGTGAGGGTGTGGCGGAGCCGGGCGTGCCGGCCAGCGAGGATGCACTCGAGCCGGGCGCAGCGGAATCGGGTGTGCGCGCCGGTGAGGGTGTGCTGGAGCCGGGCGCGCGGGTCGGCGAGGATGCGGCGGCTGAGCCGGTCGCTGCGAAGGTTTCCAAGGCGGGTCGGGATCTGCGGTCGGCGATCGCGGTCGGGGTCGCGCTCGGCGCGGTTGTGCTCGTGTCGCTGTTGACCATCCGCGAGTTGTTCATCGGAGTCGTCGCGGCCGCCGTGGTCGTGGCGACGATCGAACTCGCGGGTGCGTTGCGGCGGGCGGCCAAGATCGAGGTCGCGTTGGTGCCGGTGTTGGTCGGCGGCCAGGCGATGCTCTGGCTGTCCTGGCCGTTCGGTACCAACGGGGTTTTCGTCGCGTTCGTGTTGACCGTGCTGGGCTGCCTGTTCTGGCGTTTCCGGGGCGGCAGCGAGAACTATCTGCGCGATGTCACCGCATCGATCTTCACGTTGACCTATGTCGCGTTGTTCGCGACGTTCGCCGCGTTGCTGGTGGAGCCGCGTGACGGCGCTGCGCGCGTGTTGTGCTTCCTGATCGTCTGCGTGTGCTCGGACACCGGCGGCTACGTGGCGGGCGTGTTGTTCGGCAAGCATCCGATGGCTCCGTCGATCAGCCCGAAGAAGTCCTGGGAGGGGCTGGCCGGGTCGTTGGTCGCGGGCATCATCGGCGGTGCGCTGTCGGTTTACCTGCTGCTGCACGGGCACTGGTACCTGGGTGTGCCGTTCGGGGTGGCGCTGGTGATCACCGCGACCGGCGGTGACCTGGTGGAGTCGTTGATCAAGCGTGACCTGGGCATCAAGGACATGGGCAATCTGCTGCCCGGCCACGGTGGCCTCATGGACCGGCTCGACTCGTTGCTGCCTTCGGCCGTCGCGGCCTGGATGTTGTTGACGTTGTTCGTCCCGGCCTGAGATGGCCGAACCCACCCTGCCCAGCCCGAACATCTGGTACTGGCCGGAGATCTACGAGATCGAGAACCGCGCGCAGGACGTACATGGCGCGATCTGGGCGGCGTTGCGCGCGGAATGTGACTGGGCCGGGCGGGATGTGCTGGACGTCGGCTGCGGCGACGGCTTTCACCTGCCGGTGTTCGCCGCCGCCGCGCGCTCCGTGCTGGGGGTGGAACCGCATCGGCCGCTGGTGCGCAGGGCCCGGGATCGCGTCGCCGGGTTGGCCAACGTCTCGGTGCTACCCGGTGGCGCCGGACGGCTACCGGTTCCGGATGCGAGTGTCGACCTGGTGCACGCGCGCACCGCGTATTTCTTCGGGCGCGGCTGTGAGCCTGGGATGGCGGAAGCGGATCGGGCGCTGCGGGCGGGCGGGGCGCTGGCCATCGTGGATCTCGATGTCGGGCGCGCGCCCTACGGCGACTGGATGCGGGCCGATCTTCCCAGCTACGACCTGGCGGACGTCGAGGCGTTCTTCGCCGAGCAGGGCTTCCGCTGCCGGAAGGTGCTCACCGAGTGGCGGTTCGCGGATGCCGCGAGCCTGGCTTCGGTGTTGCGCATCGAGTTCTCCGAGCGGGTTGCCGAACGGGCTATCGCCGAGGCCACCGGGCTGAGCATCCCGGTCGGCTACCGGATCCATGTCCGGGAGAAACCGACCGGGATACTGCTGCCGGGCTAGGCATCACGACTCGTCGGTGTCGTCGGATTCAGCCTCCGCGGTGTCTTCTTCGGCGCCTGCGGGGTCCGCGTCGGCGAGGATCAGGTACAGCTCGCGACGGGTGTCGGTGATCAGCTTGGTGGCCTTGGTCTTCAACTCCGGACCGGCCACATTGGCGACCTGGCGAGCCGCGTCCATCAGGCTCATCAGGGCTTCGCGCAGCGCCACGTCGCCTGCGTCGACGTCGCCTGCGGCCTGCTCCCACGGCGGGGTCTTGTCGAGCTTGGCCGCTTCGGCCTTGCCCTCGTCAGTGATTGCGTACAGCCGCTTGCCGCTGTCGTCGGTCTGTTGGGTGACGATCAGGCCCTCGTCGGCCAGCAACTGGAGGGTCGGGTAGACCGAGCCGGGGCTCGGGCGCCACCAACCGCCGCTGCGGCTCGCGATTTCCTTGATGATCTCGTAGCCGTGCATGGGCTTCTCGTTGAGCAGGATCAGCACGGCGTTGCGCACGTTGCCGCGACGCGCCCGGCCACGACCGTGACCGCCGCCCCGACGCTCACCGCGCCGGCCGCCGCGCCCGCCAGGACCGAAACCGGGCCCGAAGGGGAAGCCGGGGCCACCGAAACCGGGACCGCCGAAACCAGGGCCGCCGAAACCGGGACGGTGCGGGAAGCCGGGCAGGCCCTCTGGCGGGCCGACCGGGCCGGCGTGCTGGGCGAAGTCGCCAACGCCGCGCGGGCCGAAACCGCCGGGGCCGAAGCCGCGACCGCCATGCTCGCCGTGGTGGTGTCCGCGACCGCCGTGCTCATCGTGATCGTGCCGGTGGCCGCGTCCTTCGCGGATGCGTTCGCGGAACGCCCTCCGCATGTCGCTGAAGGGGTTGTCCCAGGACTGGGCGCCTGGATCGAATGGATTGTTACTCATGGCTGATATCTCCGTTTCAGGTAGGCATGACGGCTGTTACCGCCTTGCTGACGCTAACGATATATCGGAACCTATCGCGATGCAACGTTTGCGATACGGGTCTCAGTGGTCGTTCGTCGTCCGGCCTCGGTACTGCGGCGCGCGTCACGCTCTGGGCTGAGATCGGTGTTTGCCTGGTCACGGCCGTGCTGGCCAGGACACTGCCGCGCTCGCGACACGTGGGACAATCAAGGAACTATGTCGTCGTCGCTCCCTCTTGTCTTTGATGCCCCTCGGCGTGGCCTGCCGCCACGTCACCTCGCCGACCTCACCTCGGCCGAGCGTGCCGAGGCGGTCGCCACCCTCGGTGAGAAGCCGTTCCGGGCCAAGCAGCTCTCGCACCACTACTTCGCCCGGCTGAACGCGGACCCGGCCGCGATGACCGACATCCCGGCGGCGAGCCGCGACAAGCTCGCGGGCGAGCTGCTCCCACCGTTGCTGACCACGATCCGGCACATCGCCTGTGACGACGGCAGCACCCGCAAGACGCTGTGGCGCGCGCACGACGGCACGCTGCTGGAGAGCGTGCTGATGCGCTACCCGGACCGGGCCACGGTGTGCGTGTCCAGTCAGGCCGGCTGCGGCATGGCGTGCCCGTTCTGCGCGACCGGTCAGGGCGGACTGGACCGCAACCTGTCCACCGCGGAGATCGTGGAGCAGGTGCGTTCTGCCGCCGCGGCCATGCGGGACGGTGAGCTGCCCGGGCCGGACGGGGCTCCGGGGCGACTGTCCAATGTGGTCTTCATGGGTATGGGCGAGCCGCTGGCCAACTACAAGCGGGTGCTGGCCGCCGTGCACCGGATCACCGACCCGGCGCCGGAGGGCCTTGGTATCTCGCAGCGCTCGGTGACCGTGTCCACGGTCGGCCTGGTGCCCGCCATCCACAAGCTGGCCGACGAGGGCTTGCAGGTGCGGCTCGCGGTGTCGCTGCACACCCCGGACGACGAGCTGCGCGACACCCTGGTGCCGGTGAACAACCGGTGGAAGGTCGCCGAGGTGCTCGACGCGGCCAAGCACTACGCGAGTACCACCGGGCGGCGGGTGTCCATCGAGTACGCGCTGATCCGCGACGTGAACGACCAGCCGTGGCGGGCGGATCTGCTCGGCAGGCTGCTGCACCGGTATCTCGGTCAGCTGGTGCACGTGAACGTGATCCCGCTGAACCCGACGCCGGGCAGCGAGTGGGATGCCAGCCCGAAGCCGGTCGAGCGGGAGTTCGTGCGCAGGGTCAACGAGCAGGGCGTTGCCTGCACGGTGCGGGACACCCGCGGCCGGGAGATCGCGGCGGCCTGTGGCCAGCTCGCCGCCGAAGGCTGAGTCGACTGACGTCGCCGGAACGAGTGCGCGAACAGATGGCTGGGTTGTGCGGAGCCACCGAACTGATGGTCTACGACCAGTCGCGCCGGGTTCGCTCCTACGAGTTGCTGGCCGAAGCGGCCCGCTCGCTCAGCCGCGACGCCACGGGTTGCGGCGCTTGTTGAGGTCCCGGATCAGCAACAGGACCAGGACCACGCCGGTGATGATCAGGTAGATGTCCTCGACGTGCCCGATCTGGTTGCCGATCAGCATCAGGAAGCAGGCCACCGCCGCGAACCAGCCTGCGATCTGGCGACCGCGCGGGAAGCTGCCGTGCCAGCCCCACTCGGCGGAGGGCTCGTCCTGCGGGCTGACGGAGCCGTGCACGACCTCGTGTCCGGTCTCGGACTTGTGCTCCAGGTCGGTCGAGGCCACGACTGCCACGCTCCCTCACCACACGGTTGATCGACGTTCTCCGACCGTATCGTCGCACAAACGAACCGGCGCGCCGCAGCGAGGGCGGCGCGCCGGTTCGTGGTTCAGGTCATCGTCGGACGGCGCTCCGGTTGCCGCGGATCAGGCGGTAGATGCCGAGCACGACGAGGGAGCCGACGAGGCCCAGCACCCACGTGCGCAGGTTGAAGAAGCCGCCAAGGTCGGTGTGGAAGACGTACTTGCCGATGATGCCGCCGACGATCGCGCCGACGATGCCCAGCAGCATGGTCAGGATGATCCCGCCGCCGTCGCGGCCGGGCATGACCAGTTTCGCGAGCGCACCGACGATCAGGCCGAGCACGATCCAACCGAGGAATCCCATCAGTACCTCACAAGGTTGTGCGCCGTCCGGGTCGAGTCCCGGGACGACCTACTGTCGAAGATGTACCCCAACCGCGAACCGGCATGCCTCGTTATCGATTCGTTACCTGAAAGGTTTCGTTCAGCAGGGGTTCTTTCGGGCGGTCCTTACGCTCGGTTGAGGTTGTTCGGCAACAATGGAGCCCGATGAAACTCGCCAGCACAGTCGAGCCGGCTCCGGCCGGTATCGCCACCGCATCGAATCCGGGCCGGAAGTCTGTGCTGATCCTGGGTTCGACGGGGTCGATCGGCACCCAGGCGCTGGACGTCATCGAAGTCAACCCGGACGCCTTCGGTGTCGCCGGGATCGCGGCAGGCGGCCGTGACCTGCGGCAACTCGCCGAGCAGGTGCTGCGGTTCGGCATTTCGGTGATCGCCATCTCGCGGGCGGGCAACTCACAGGACTTCCTGGACGCGCTGCGGGCCGAGGCCGATCGACGCGGGCTGGGGTCGAGCGACTACGCCGTGCCGCGCGTGCTGGTCGGGCCGGATTCCGTGCGCGAGCTGATCGAGACCACCCCGGCCGACGTCGTGCTCAACGGCATCGACGGCGACCAGGGCCTGGCCGCGACCCTCTCCGCGCTGGCCACCGGCGCGCGGCTGGCGCTGGCCAACAAGGAGTCGCTGATCGCGGGCGGGCCGCTGGTGCTGCGCGCTGCGGCGCCGGATCAGATCGTGCCGGTCGACTCCGAGCACTCCGCGCTGGCGCAGTGCCTGCGCGCGGGTCGCGCCGCCGACGTCGCGAAGCTCGTGGTGACCGCGTCCGGCGGACCTTTCCGCGGCCGCAACCGCGCGGAGCTTGCGGAGGTCACCGTCGCCGACGCGCTCAAGCACCCGACCTGGTCGATGGGGCAGTTGATCACCATCAACTCGGCGACCCTGGTCAACAAGGGCCTCGAAGTGATCGAGGCGCATCTGTTGTTCGGGGTGCCCTACGAGCGGATCGGCGTCGTGGTGCACCCGCAGTCGATCGTGCACTCGATGGTCACCTTCGCGGACGGCTCCACCATCGCGCAGGCCAGCCCGCCGACCATGAAGATCCCGATCGCGCTGGCGCTGAGCTGGCCGGAGCGGCTGGTGGACATCGCGCCCGCCTGTGATTTCAGCCAGGCGCAGGCGTGGACGTTCGAGCCGCTCGACCATGAGAACTTCCCGGCCGTGTCGCTGGCGATCGCGGCAGGCGTCGCGGGCGGCAGCCTGCCCGCGGTGTTCAACGCGGCGAACGAGGAGGCGGTCGGCGCGTTCGTCGACGGCAGGCTCGCGTTCACCGGCATCGTGGACACCATCAAGGCGGTGCTCGACGAGGGCGCCGCCGAGTGGAGCGGGGAACCAGCGGACATCGACGAGGTCGTCGCCGCACAGCGGTGGGCGCGAGCGCGGGCAGCCGAGCACATCGGTTGATCGAGCTGAGCGGCCGGTCGAACTGAGCGAAAAGAAAGCCTAGGAAAGGGAAACCCGTGCTCGCCTACATCATCGGTGTGGTGCTCTTCGCCCTCGGTATCGGCTTGGCGGTGGCACTGCACGAGGCAGGGCACATGCTCACCGCGAAGGCCTTCGGCATGAAGGTCCGCAGGTACTTCATCGGCTTCGGGCCGAAGGTGTTCTCCTTCCGGCGCGGTGAGACCGAGTACGGCCTCAAGGTCATCCCGGCGGGTGGCTTCTGCGACATCGCGGGCATGACCGCGCTGGACGAGGTCACCCCGGAGGAGTCGCCGCGCGCCATGTGGCGCTACCCGGTGTGGAAGCGCTTCGTCGTGCTGGTGTCCGGCTCGGTGACGCACTTCATCCTGGGCTTCGTGATCCTGTATGTGATGGCCATCACCAGCGGCCTGATCAACCTGCACGACACCCCGCAGATCAGCGGCGTCGCCTCCTGCGCGCAGAACATCGCCGACGTGAAGACCATGACCTACGAGCCGTGCCAGGCCGGTGCGCCCGCGCCTGCCAAGCAGGCCGGTCTCCAGTCGGGCGACCTGATCGTCTCTGTCAACGGCAAGGCGACCCCGACCTGGTCCGACGTGACCAAGGACGTGCAGCAGCTGCACGGCAGCACGCCGTTCGTGGTCGAGCGGGACGGCAAGGACATCACCGTCAACATCGACGTGGCGACCGTGCGGAGCGTGCCCGTCGCGCAACAGGGCGCACAGAACCCGAAGCTCGCTGCTGTCGGTGCGATCGGCGTCACACACAACAACTTCGTCACCTACAGCGCGGTCGGCGGCATCGGCGGCACGTTCGCCTACACCGGGCAGATGTTCGTCGGCGTGTGGGACGGGCTCATGTCGCTGCCCAGCCGGATCCCGAATTTGGTGACTTCCATCGCAGGGGGGCAGCGTGACCCCAATGGTGTGATGAGTGTTGTCGGCGCCGCTCGTCTGGGTGGGCAGACCGTCGAGGCGGGCACCTGGTCGCTGTTCTGGCTGCTGCTGGCGAGCTTGCAGTTCTTCTTTGGTGCGTTCAACCTGCTCCCGCTGTTGCCGTTGGACGGTGGGCACATCGCGGTGGCCTTCTACGAGCGGATTCGCAACTGGATCCGGTCGCTGCGCGGTAGGCCGATCGGGTCCCCGGTGGACTACACCAAGTTGGCTCCGCTGACCGTTCTGGTCGTAGTCGTGTTCGGTGCCATGGTGCTGTTGAGCGTGACCGCGGATATCGTGAACCCCATACGACTCGGCGGTTAGAAGCAGCGCCGCCGGTTGACACAACGGTGGAGGGAATGCGCATGGCCGCCGATGGCGTCCTGTTGGGAATGCCTGCTCTGCCTGCTCCGGTGCTCGCCGAGCGCCGCAAGACCCGCCAGCTCATGGTTGGTTCGGTCGGCGTGGGCAGTGACTATCCGATCTCGGTCCAGTCGATGACCACCACGTTGACGGCAGACGTCAACGCGACGCTGCAGCAGATCGCCGAGCTGACCGCGGCGGGGTGCGACATCGTCCGGGTGGCGTGTCCGAGTGCGGACGACGCGGAGGCATTGCCCGCGATCGCCAAGAAGTCGTCGATCCCGGTGATCGCCGACATCCATTTCCAACCGAAATACGTGTTCGCCGCGATCGAGGCCGGGTGTGCCGCGGTTCGCGTGAATCCGGGCAACATCAAGAAGTTCGACGACAAGGTCAAGGAGATCGCGAAGGCCGCGAAGGACCACGGCACGCCGATCCGGATCGGCGTCAACGCCGGTTCGCTGGACCCGCGCCTGTTGCAGAAGTACGGCAAGGCCACGCCGGAAGCGCTGGTCGAGTCCGCGCTGTGGGAGGCGTCGCTGTTCGCCGAGCACGACTTCCACGACATCAAGATCTCGGTCAAGCACAACGACCCGGTCGTGATGATCCGCGCCTACGAACTGCTCGCCGAGCAGTCGGAATACCCGCTGCACCTCGGCGTGACCGAGGCGGGCCCGGCGTTCCAGGGCACCATCAAGTCGGCGGTCGCGTTCGGCGCGCTGCTGCGCCAGGGCATCGGCGACACGATCCGGGTCTCGCTCTCCGCGCCGCCGGTGGAAGAGGTCAAGGTCGGCAACCAGATCCTCCAGTCGCTGAACCTGCGCCCGCGCAAGCTGGAGATCGTGTCCTGCCCGTCCTGCGGCCGGGCCCAGGTCGACGTGTACAAGCTGGCCGAGGAGGTCACCGCGGGGCTGGAGGGCATGGAGGTGCCGCTGCGGGTCGCGGTCATGGGCTGCGTCGTGAACGGCCCCGGCGAGGCGCGCGAAGCCGACCTCGGTGTCGCTTCCGGCAACGGCAAGGGCCAGATCTTCGTGCATGGCGAAGTGATCAAGACCGTGCCGGAGCACCAGATCGTGGAGACCCTGATCGAGGAGGCCATGCGCATCGCCGAGGCGGCCGAGGAGGCCGGCGAGAGCATCACCGGTAGCCCGGTAGTCAGTGTCTCCTGAGTCTTGCGTCGATGGATCGGCCGGGCCATGGTGAATAAGGCGCCTTCCGCGTTGATAAAAATATTCACCAGCCCGGCGATCTGTCGTGCGTTGACAGGGGCTGTTCTGGCACTCTGAAATGGTGCTGAGGCTCGGTGGTGCCCGCCTGCTCGACGATCGCGATTTGTTCGCGGTCCGCAGCGTGCTGGATGCCGACCCGGTCGCCTCGTGCATGGTCTCCTGCCGCGTCGAAGCCGCTGGTCTACAGCCATGGCGGCTCGGCGGTGAGATGTGGGGCACGGACAACCGACCCATTCGAGGCAGCCGACTGGACGGCCTGTGTTTCGCGGGCCCCAATCTCGTCCCGCTCAGTGGCAACAGAGCCGCGCTGCGCACCTTCGCCGATCGCGCGGTCCGGCGCGGCCGGATGTGCTCGTCGCTGGTCGGCCCGGCCGAGCAGGTGCTCGGGCTGTGGGAGGAACTGACCCTGGACTGGGGCCCGGCCCGTGAGGTCCGCGCGGACCAGCCGCTGATGGCCATGTCCAGCCAGCCCGAGGTGAAAAGCGACCCGCAGGTGCGGATGGTCAGACCCGACGAGCTCGACCGCTACCTGCCTGCCGCGATCGCGATGTTCATCGAGGAGATCGGCATCGACCCGTGTGCCGACGACGGCGGCGCCAGCTACCGGGCGCGGGTGGCCGAACTGATTTCGGCGGGGCGCGCGTTCGCCCGGTTCGAGAACGGCGAGGTCGTGTTCAAGGCCGAGATCGGGTCGCTGTGCCGCAAGGTCGGCCAGATCCAGGGCGTCTGGGTGCACCCGTCGCGACGCGGTCAGGGCCTGGCAACACATGGCACAGCGACCGTGGTGGATCGCCTGGTCAGAGGCATGGGTCGCAAGGCGAGCCTGTACCTCAACGGCTACAACATGCCTGCCAAGGCCGCGTACATCAAGATCGGTTTCCGCGAGGTCGGCCGCTACGCCACGGTGTTGTTCTGACCACGTAGGCTTGGGCGTATGCCCGTTCGTGCCGCGCTGCAACCAGGTCAGCAGACCCCTCGTCGTCCCGTCCCCGCGAACATCGCCAGGCCGGAGTACGTGGACAAGCCGAACCCGAAGCGCGATACCAGCGACGGCATCCGCACTCCCGAGGTCATCGAGGCCATGCGGGTGGCAGGCAAGCTGGCCGCCCAGGCGCTCGTCGAGGGCGGCAAGGCAGTGCAGCCGGGCGCGACCACCGAGCGCATCGACGCGGTCGTGCACGAGTTCCTCTGCGACAACGGCGCCTACCCGTCGACCCTGGGCTACCGGGGCTTCCCCAAGTCCTGCTGTACCTCGCTGAACGAGGTCATCTGCCACGGCATCCCGGACTCGACGGTGATCGAGGACGGCGACATCTGCAACATCGACGTCACCGCCTACATCGGCGGCGTGCACGGCGACTGCAACGCGACGTTCCTGGCCGGTGAGGTCAGCGAGGAGGCGCGGCTGCTGGTGGAGCGCACGCACGAGGCGACCATGCGCGCGATCAAGGCGGTCCGGCCGGGCCGGGCGCTCAACGTGATCGGCCGGGTCATCGAGTCCTACGCCAAGCGGTTCGACTACGGCGTGGTCCGCGACTTCACCGGGCACGGCGTCGGCCCCTACTTCCACGGCACGCCAACGGTTCTGCACTACGAGGAGCCGGCAGTGACCACGGTCATCCAGTCGGGGATGACGTTCACCATCGAGCCGATGATCACGTTGGGCACCATCGACTACGACATCTGGCCGGACGGCTGGACGGTGACCACCAAGGACAAGTTGCTCACCGCGCAGTTCGAGCACACCCTGGTCGTCACCGACGACGGCGCGGAGATCCTCACCCTGCCGTGAGCGGGCTGCTGGTCGCCGGTACCTCCTCGGATGCGGGCAAGAGCCTGGTGGTCACCGGCCTGTGCCGCTGGCTGGCGCGGCAGGGCGTGCGGGTCGCGCCGTTCAAGGCGCAGAACATGTCCAACAACTCGATGGTCACCCCGGACGGCGGCGAGATCGGTCGGGCGCAGGCCGCGCAGGCAGTGGCGGCCGGACTGGCACCGAGTGTGCGGTTCAACCCGGTGCTACTCAAACCGGGCAGCGACCGCACCTCACAGGTGGTCGTGCTGGGCAAGGCGGTCGGCGAGGTCAGCGCACTGTCCTACCGCGAGCGCAAGGCCGCCCTGCTCGACGTCGTGCTGTCCACACTGGCCCAGCTGCGCGCCGAGTTCGACGTGGTGATCTGCGAAGGAGCGGGTTCGCCGACCGAGATCAACCTGCGCGCCACCGACATCGCCAACATGGGTCTGGCGCGCGCGGCGAACCTGCCGGTACTGGTGGTCGGCGACATCGACCGGGGCGGGGTGTTCGCGCACCTGTTCGGCACGCTCGCCCTGCTCGAACCGGCCGACCAGGCGCTGATCGCCGGTTTCGTGATCAACAAGTTCCGCGGCGACCCCGCGCTGCTCGCGCCCGGCCTCGACCAGTTGACCCGGCTCACCGGCCGGCCGACGCTCGGTGTCCTGCCGTGGCGGGACATGCTGTGGCTGGACCAGGAGGATTCCCTCGGCTACGCCGCCGACGGTGTGCTCGGCCACCCGGGTCCGCCGGTCGGCAGGGAATGGCTGCGGGTCGCGGTGATCCGGTTGCCGCGCATCTCCAACGGCACCGACGCGGAAGCCCTCGCCGTGGAACCCGGGGTGAGCGTGCGGCTGGTCACCGACCCGGCCCGGCTGGTGGACGCGGACCTGGTGGTGATCCCGGGTTCCAAGTCGACGGTCGCCGACCTGGAATGGTTGCGCCGCACCGGACTCGCCGACGCGATCGCGGCCCACATCGCGGCGGGGAAGCCGGTGCTCGGCATCTGCGGCGGATTCCAGCTGCTCGGAAAGTCCATTGTGGACAAGGTGGAGTCGCGGGCAGGCGCGGTGTCCGGGCTGGGCCTGCTGGACGTGGACATCGAGTTCGCGCCGGAGAAAACATTGCGAACCCCGACCGGGACGGCGTTCGGCGCGGCAGCGCGCGGGTACGAGATCCACCACGGGCAGGTCGTCCGGCGCGGCGCTTCGCTTGCCGGATTGGTCACGCTCGCGGACGGTTCCGTCGAAGGGGCGCTGACCGGGTGCGTCGCGGGTACGCACTGGCACGGGTTGCTGGAGAACGACGAGGTGCGCCGCGCGCTGCTCGGCTGGGCCGCGTCCATGGCCGGACGGGACGGCTTCGTGCCCGCGCCGGACGTGTCCTTCTCCGCCGCCCGCAACGCACAGTTCGACCTGATCGCCGACCTGATCGCGGCTAATCTGGACACCGCCGCCGTGCTGCGCCTTATCGAGCACGGCGCACCCACCGATCTGTCCATTCTCCCGCCCGGAGCGCCATGAGCCAGCAGCGTCGCGCCGAGATGTTCATCGGCGAGGAAGCCGACCCGCGCGTCGGCGCCAAGGCCGTCGGCGACGAGCGGAGCATGCTCGTCGAGTTCCTCAACGCCCAGCGCGCCACGCTCCGCCTCAAGTGCGCCGGCCTGCACACCGAACTCGCCACCCGCTCGGTCGAGCCGTCCACGCTGTCGCTGCTCGGCCTGGTCCGGCACCTCGCCGACGTGGAGCGGCGCTGGTTCCGGCAGGTGCTCGCGGGCAAGCCAGTGCCGCCGCGATTCAGTTCGACCTGCGACCCGGACGGCGACTTCGACGGTGCGGTCGGCGAGAACGACGTCATCGCGCAGGCATGGACCGCGCTGCGCGAGGAGATCGCGTTCACCGACGAGTTCATCGCGAACGCGCCGAACCTTGATGTGACCGGCGTCGACGACTGGCGTGGCGAGGTGTCGCTGCGCTGGGTGCTGATCCACCTGGTCGAGGAGTACGCCCGGCACAACGGCCACGCGGATCTGCTGCGCGAACGAATCGACGGCGCGATCGGGCTCTGAGCCGCGCAGATCGGTTGCTGCGCGGCCTGTGCTCAGGTTCCCGGCTGGCCGTAGCGGTCGATCAGTTCCTGGAAGAACCCGCCCGCTTCGGTGCCTGCCCGTTCCGGGTCGCGGTTCGCGATGGCGTTCAGCAGCCCGGAGTGTTCGATCTTGTGGCCGGGTCCGTCGCCGTCCAGCGTGCTGGCGACGCTGGCCCGAAACGTTTCGGTGAGCCCCTGGTACAGCTCGATGAGCAGGCCGTTGTGTGAGCATTCGACGACCTGGCGGTGGAAGCGGGTGTCCGCGTCGAGGACGCCTTCCAGGTCCTGGCGTTCGATGGCGTTGTCGCGGTCGGCCAGCGCCTTGGTCAGGTCGGCGAGTTCGGCGTCGGTGCGCTCGGTCGCGGCCATTCGCGCGCCTTCGACTTCCAGTGCGCGCCGGACTTCTAGCACCTCGCGCAGGTGGGTGCCGTAGAGCCTGCGCAGCGCGCCGCTGATCTCGCTGGTCGCGCGCACGAAGGTGCCATCGCCCTGGCGGACGTCGAGCAGACCCGCGTGCGAGAGCGCCCGGACCGCCTCCCGGACCGTGTTGCGGCCCACACCCAGCGCGCTGACCAGTTCGGGCTCGGGCGGGATGCGCTGGTCGACTGGCCAGTCGCCGCGGCTGATCGCGCCGCGCATCTGCTCGATGACCTGGTCGACGAGGCCGGTGCGGCGCGTCGCGGTCAGCGGGGACGTGGCCGATCGGCCCTCTGGCGTGGTGAGCGACACCGCGAAAACCTTTCGTCCTAACATCCTACGTCTGTCATAGTAGACGAGTGACAGTCGAGGCAGTGAGTGGTGATCACACCCCCGGCGGCAAGCCCGCCAACAGCAAGTCTGCCGCGCCGGAGCCGTCCGCGGTGACCGAATCGGCGAAGCGGGCCGCCAGGTTGCGCGGACCGCTCGTACCCAGTGCGCTACTCGTGGTCGCCGTGCTGCTCGTCGCGGCCAACCTCCGGCCCGCCGTCACCGGCCTCGGTCCGGTGCTCGACGAGGTGCGTGCGGGCCTCGGCATGCCCGCCGGACTGGTCAGCGTGCTCACCGCGCTGCCCACCATCTGCTTCGGCGCGGTCGGCTTCCTCGCGCCGCCGCTGACCCGCCGCGTCGGCGTCGCCCGCGCCATCGGCATCGCGGTCGCCCTGCTCACCGTCGGCGTGCTGGTCCGCGCGATCTCCGGCTCCACGGTGCTGCTGCTCGGCACGCTGCTCGCCGGTGGCGGTATCGCCGTGTGCAACGTGCTGCTGCCGGTGGTGGTCAAGGAGTCCTACGGCCACCGGATCGGCCTGATCACCGGCCTCTACACCGCCGTCCTGCAAGGCGTCGCCGCGCTTTCGTCGGCCGTGGCGACCCCGCTGGCGTCCTCGTTCGGCGGCTGGCGGTTCTCGCTGAGCTTCTGGGCGATTCCGGCCGCACTCGGCTTCGTGCTGTGGTTGATCGCCGCGCGCCACCACAAGAACCCGCTGCCCGGCCCCGACCCGAACCTGCCCGCCCCCGCGAACGCGCGGATGTTCCACCGGCCGTTCGCCTGGCTGGTCACGGTGTTCTTCGGGTTGCAGGCGATGTCCGCCTACGCGCTGATGGGCTGGCTGCCGCAGGTGCTGATGGCCGCCGGGATCGGCAGGGGCACCGCGGGCGTGATGATGGCGCTGTGCAGCTTGCTCGGCGTGCCGATCAGCCTGATCATCGTGCCGATCGCCGCCCGTGCCCGCTCGCAGTCGGTGTGGACGGCGGGGATTTGCGCGGTCGGGGTGATCGGCGTGGTCGGCATCCTGGTCGCGCCCGGCGCCGCGCCGTGGCTGTGGGTGCTGTGCATCGGGATCGGCATGGGTGTGTTCGCGCTCGGCGTCGCCCTGATCTCGCTGCGCTCGTCGTCGGCCGCCGACACCCGCGCCCTGTCCACCATGACGCAGAGCGTCGGCTACCTGATCGCCGCGCTCGGCCCGCTGGGCTTCGGTTTGCTGCACAGCATCACCGGCGGCTGGACGGTGTCACTGTTCGCGCTGCTCGCCATCCTGGTCGCCGAGGTCGTCATTGGCTGGTTCGTCGGTCGCGCCCGATACGTGTGAGCAGGCGCGAGTTAGTGCTCGTAGTGGTACCGGTAGGCCGCGATCCGAATCTGATCGTCGACGATCTTGTAGACGAGCCGGTGCTCGTCGGTGATCCGACGTGACCAGTAGCCGTGGAACCCGTGCTTGAGCGCTTCAGGCTTGCCGATGCCCTCGTTGCCATTTCGTTCGATGTCCTGGAGCAGAGCGTTGGTCCTTTTCAGGACCTTCCGATCCTGAGCCTGCCACCATTTGTAGTCGGCCCAGGCTGACTCGTCCCACCGCAGCTTCACCGGCCGCCTCAGTCCTGAAGC
Source organism: Pseudonocardiaceae bacterium (assembly GCA_036494465.1). Taxonomy (GTDB): domain Bacteria; phylum Actinomycetota; class Actinomycetes; order Mycobacteriales; family Pseudonocardiaceae; genus CAJCJE01. Next base: position 28,800 of record DASXOJ010000267.1, on the reverse strand, counting down.
TCGTGATGGGTGCCTTGACCGTCTTCAGGTCGTTCGATAGAAGCAAGTAGACGTCGAGCGTTCGCGGGACTGCGCAGAGGTAAGCCGTTTCCTTGAGGGACTCGTAGTCATCCAGAGACACGATGACCACAGATTCGTGCCCCGCACGGGTAATCACGACTTCTTCGCGATCGTCGACCACGCTCTAGCTCAGCTTTCCAGGGGGAGGTTGAGCAGGGCGTTCTCGATCAACTCGGGCATCGCGGGGTGGATCCAGTACTGGCCGCGCGCCATGCTGCGGGCATCCAGGCCGAAGCTCATGGCCTGGATGAGCGGCTGGATCACGGTGGGCGCCTGTGGGCCGATGATGTGCGCCCCGAGCAGTTGACCAGTGGCCGGGTCGGCGATCAGCTTGAGGAAGCCGGTGGTGTCTTCCATCGCCCAGCCGTAGGCGATGCCCGCGTAGTCCTGTTGGGACGTGACGTAGTTCAGCCCGCGTGCCTGCGCCTGGGCCTCGGTCAGGCCGACGGAGGCGATCTGCGGGGCGGTGAACACGGCGTGCGGGATGAAGCGGTGGTCGGCCTTGATCCGGGCATCCGGGTGCAGCAGGTTGTGTTGCACGATCCGCGCTTCGTGGTTGGCGACGTGCTTGAGCTCGAAGGGCGATGAGATGTCGCCGAGCGCGTAGATCCCGTCCACTGTGGTCTGTTGGAAGTCGTCGACGACCACGTGCCCGGTGCCGTCCACCTCGACGCCGGTCTTGGTGACGTCGAGCAGGTCCGAGTTGGGGGTGCGTCCGATCGCGATCAGCAGCACGTCGGCGGTGACGGATTCCGCGCCGTTGGGGCCTTCCAGGTGTAGCTCGATGCCGTCGGCGGACTTGGTGACGCTCGTGGTCTTGCGGTTGGTGCGGACATCCCAGCGGTCCTTGGCGAGTTCGGTGAACCGGTCGCTGATCGCCTCGTCCTCCGCGCGCAGCAGGCGTTCCGACCGCGCGACCATGGTGACCTGCACGCCGAACGACGAGAACACGTGCGCGAACTCGGCGCTGATGAACCCGGTGCCGAGGATGATCATCCGCTGGGGGAGTTCGTCGAGGCGCATGATCGAGTCGCTGGTGTAGTACTCGACGCTGTCCAGCCCGTCGATGTCCGGGATCACCGGGCGGCCGCCCGCCGCGAGCACGAACTGGTCCGCGGTGATGGTCTGTGCTTCGGGGCCCTCACCGACCTGGAGGGTCTTGGGGCCGGTGAAGCGGGCTTGCTCGGTGTAGACGGTGACGTTCTTGTTGTCCGGGTGTTCGGTGCGGTACATCTTGCCGCCCGCGGCGATCGGGTCGATCCGGCCGAAGATGCGGTCGCGGATCTCCGCCCAGCGCACGCCATGCAGTTCGGTGTCGACGCCGTAGCGCGGGCCGTGCGTCGCGTAGGACGCGATGTCGGCAGTGTGCACGAACATCTTGGTGGGGATGCAGCCGACGTTGAGGCAGGTGCCGCCGAACGTGCCCTTCTCGACGATGGCGACCCGCTTGTCGGCGAAGCGCGGATCGAGGACCGAGTTACCGGAGCCCGTACCGATGATCACCAGGTCGTAGTGCCGCCCGTCGTTGATCTGCACAGCAGCCATCCCGTTTGCCGATCCGCCAGTTCGTACTCACCGTAACTGGCGGATCGGCCGGGGGATTCCCGGTGCGGTCAGCGCGCGTATGTGGGCGTGACCACGGCTCGCGCCAGGGTGTGGAAGGCGAGGTTGAAGCCGACGATCGCGGGCGCTACGTCGCCGTCGACGTCCAGCTTCGCCACGTCCACGGCGTGCACCGCGAAGAAGTAGCGGTGCGGGCGGTCGCCGGGCGGCGGGGCGGCGCCGCCGAACGCCTTGGTGCCGAAGTCGGAGCGCACGTGGAAGGCGTCGCCGGGCAGGCTCGCATCGTCCTTGCCAACGCCGGTCGCGAGTTCGGTCACCGAGGCCGGGACGTTCACCGCGACCCAGTGCCAGAAACCGGAACCGGTCGGCGCGTCCGGGTCGTAGCAGGTGACCACGTAGCTCTTGGTGCCCTCGGGTGCGCCGCTCCAGCTCAGCTGGGGGGAGATGTTCTCGCCGCCGGCGCCCATGCCGTCGAACACCTGCGCGTTGCCGAGCGTCTCACCGTCGGTGACGTCGGTCGACGTGACCGTGAAGGAGGGGACGGGCGGCAGCATGCTGTACGGATCCGGCGGCACCGGTCGATCGAGGCTCATGGTGTTCCTTCCGCGGTCGGTTTCCTGGAATATTTCAGTTGATGACATACCGATGCTAACCAGTGAACGAGGACGGTCGAGTTAGGTGGCTCGGAGCGGTCGTAATGTTGCGCTTGGTGACTTTACGTACCAATTGCACGCTGAGCCCCTCACTCGATCGGGTGTGTGTCACTCTATTGGCGGTACACGACAGCGGGAATGCCCTGGGGTGCCGGGTTGCAATCCTCGATAGTGGGGCGGAACGGCCTGTCCGAGCAGGAGGATCCTTGATGGAACGACCCGACCGGCCCCTCGTACCCAGGAAGCTCCTGGACAAGGTGGATGTCGACCGACCGTCTTCCGCTCGAATCTATGACTATTTCCTCGGCGGCGCGCACAACTTCGAGGTAGATCGCGAGGCCGCGCAGGCGTTGCAGCGGGCGCATCCGGCCATCGGCCTTGGCATGCGCGCGAACCGCTCCTACCTGCGCCGCGCCGTGTCGTACCTGACCAGCCAAGGCATCGACCAGTTCCTCGACCTCGGCTCGGGCATCCCTACCGTCGGCAACGTGCACGAGATCGCCCAGCGCGCCAACCCGGACGCGCACGTCGTCTACGTCGACCTCGAACCGATCGCCGTCACGCACAGCAACACCATCCTGGCAGGCGACGACAAGGCCACCGCCATCCACGCCGACCTGCGCAGGCCGGACGAGGTGCTGGAGCACCCGGACACCAAGGCGATGCTGGACCTGGAGCGGCCGATCGCGCTGATCGCGGCGGGCGTGCTGCAGTACGTCTCGGACGCGGACGATCCGGCGGGCATCATCGCCGGTTACGTGGCGCGCCTGGCCCCGGGCAGCTACGTGGCCATGTCGCACCCGTCGCAGGACGACCTGACGACCGAGCGCCGGGCGGGCACGGCGACGGTGGGCACGGTCTACAACCGCACCGACACTCCGTTCACCTACCGCAGCAAGGCGCAGTTCGAGGCGTTGTTCGCCGGTCTGGAGTTCGTCGAGCCGGGTGTGGTGCACATGTGGGAGTGGCACGCCGATTCGGACAGCGAAGACGACGAGCTGGCGGGTCGGCTCACCGGGTTCGCCGGGGTCGCTCGCGTGCTGTGAGACCTCGCGTGTTTTGAGGCGGGCCGAACCCGACCAATCGACGCTGGACCAGTTGCGCGCGGTCTACCTCGAACTGGAAGGGGAGCTCGACGACTAGCTCTGGCCGACCGTGGTGTTGTAGAGATCCAGGACGTCCTGGTCGAAGTAGCTGGAGTAGGACACCTGCGGGGTGTCGCCGCCCTGCTCGTAGCCGCCGATCACGCCCACCACGGTGCCCAGGCCGGTCGCCGGGTTCACGTTGGTCACCCAGGGGCTGCCGCTGGTGCCGTTCGGGAAGCCGTCGCAGTCGAACCGCATCTGGTAGGTGTCCTCCTGGGAGGACGTGGTCGCGCAGGTGACCGGTTCGGACGCGCCGTCCGGGTAGCCGGTGACCTGGATCGGCAGGTCGAAGCCGAGGCTGGTGCCGAGCTGGTTGGCGCCGGTCTCGCTCTGCACGGTCCGGTCGTTGCCGTCCTGGTGCACGACCAGGAAGCCGAAGTCGAGATCCTGATCGCCGTCGCTGATCCACCTCGGGTCGACGACCAGCGCGCTCGGCGTCCACACGCCGTACGGGGCCTGGCCGTCGTGGTAGTCCGGGATGAACACGATGTCGGTGTCGTAGTCGCCCTCGGTCGTGTCGTAGATGCAGTGGGCCGCGGTGAGCACCAGGTCGCCGTGCGGGCTGGCGACCACGCTCGCGGAGCAGAAGTGCCCGTCGTCGCCCTGATCGTCGGTGGCGAACAGCGCGCCGACCACCGGCAGGCCGTTGGTGTTGCTCGCGGTCAGCTGCTGCTCCTGCGCGGCCGGAGGCTGCTGGGTCGGCGCGTCGGGGGAGGCCGAGGTGGGCGCCGGGTCGCTGGTCTGGGTCGCGCTGCCGGTCGTCGCGGTGTTCGGTTCGCCCTTGGCCGCGGTGTGCCCGGCCCAGTACTGGGTGGCGTCCGCGTTCTCCTGCTGCGAAACCGGCCGGATGCCGCTGATCGTGGACGTCACGTTCCACGGCGACGCGACGCTGGCGGTCGCGCCGAGCAGGACCGCGCCGAGAACGGGGATCAGCACGAGGGTCCGACGACGCACTGCCACACCTCCCCTTCCTGGTCCAACACAGCACGGTCCGCACATGATCATTATCGGATAGCCGGTCCGGCTGCCCAACATCCACACCACCACAAGCTCAGCGCGTTGGCACGGGTCGGGGTACCCCTTTTAACGACTTTTCAGGGATCCTTCAGGCCGTCCTTTGGTTGCCTGTCGTGTCCGGGCTTCCCAATCACGCAATTCGCCCCCCTTGTGTCGGTCCTCACTAATACGCTCCAATCGTGGACACCAACGAGTCGCCCGGGACCGAGATCGAGCAACAGACGAGCAGAATCCGGCTGCCGCAGATCGATCCCCGGGCCTACGAACACCCGGCCGACCGGGGCGCGCTGGCGACGCTGCGCACGGTCCCCGAGTTCGCCAGTCTCCTCAAGGTCGTGTCGGGCGCGTTCGCGGAACGCGGCGAGCGGCTGCTGTACCTGTCGTCCTCGATCCGGGTCGGCCCCAAGCAGTACCCGCGCATCGAGCAGCTGCGCCAGGAGTGCGCGAGCATCCTCGACGTCGACCCGGTGCCCGAGCTGTTCGTGAGCCGCTCATCGGCCGTCAACGCGATGACGATCGGGATGGACGCGCCGTTCATCGTGCTGACCACTGGACTGGTCGACCTGATGGACACCGACAGCCTGCGCTGGGTGATCGGCCACGAGATGGGGCACGCGCTGTCCGGGCACGCGGTCTACCGGACGATGCTGTTGCGCCTGCTCGGGATGATCAACAACGTGTCCTGGATGCCGATGGGCTACTGGGGCCTGCGGGCGATCATCGCGGCGCTGATGGAGTGGTACCGCAAGGCCGAGCTGTCCTGCGACCGCGCCGGTCTGCTCTGCGGTCAGGACCCGAAGGCGGCGTTGCAGGCGCACGTGCTGATGGCGGGCGCTGGCGGTCCCGGTGACGTGGACACCGCCGAATTCCTCAACCAGGCCAAGGAATACCAGTCCAACGGCGACGTCCGGGACAGCGTGCTGAAGCTGCTCAACACGATGGATCTGACGCACCCGCTCGCGGTCGTGCGTGCGGCGGAACTGCAGCGCTGGGCGGCGTCCGAGGAATACCGGGAGATCCTGGCAGGCAACTACCCGCGCCGGGGCGGCGAGCCGCACACCACCTGGACGCGGGACATGAAGGACGCGGCCAAGTCGTACAAGGACGGCTTCGCCAACTCGACCGATCCGCTGGCCAAGGTGCTCAACGAGGTCGGCGGCGCGCTGTCGGACGTCGCAGGCAGCGTGTGGCGCCGGTTCGGCGGCAACGGGAACTCGGGTCAGTCGGAGAGCACCGAGTCTTCGGAGACCGCCTCCTCCGACGAGGACTGATCTTCGCCGGATCGGCGCCGCGCCCCGTTGACCATGATCGCGGCGCCGATCGCGGTGAGCAGCACCGTCCCGGCCGCGACCACCAGCGCCCGCGGCGCGCCCGCGCTGAAGAACACCGTGCCCAGCACCGCGACGCCCAGCGTGGCGCCGAGTTGCTGGACCGCGTTGAGCAGTCCGGCCGCCGAACCGGTCTCGTGCGGTGCGACGTTGCCGAGCGCGACCGTGAACAGGGACGTCGTGAACAGGCCGATGCCCAACCCGGCAACGCCCAGAGTGCCGAGCAACGGCCACGGGTAGCCCGTCGACGCGATCCCCCCGACACCGCCGACGATTCCCGCGAGCAACAGGCACAGCCCGGCGAACACGATCTTCACGCCATAGCGCGGATACAGGTACCGCCCGGCGAGCACCGAGGACGCCCCCATCCCGATCGACCACGGCAGCAGCGACAGGCTCGTGGTCAGCACGGTCGCGTGCAGCGCGACCTGCAATCGCAGCACGACGACCAGCAACACGCCGTTGAGCACCGAGAAGAACAGCGCGAGGCAGACCAGCGCGGCGACGAAACCCCGGTTGCCGAACAAGGTGACCGCGATCAGCGAATCCCGCCCCCGTCGCGCGTTGGCGCGCTGTTGCCAAGCCAGCCAGCCGAACACGATCGCGCCCGCGGCCAGCAGCGCCCAGGTGGTGGCCGACCAGGTCGCCTGGATCAACGGGTAGATCACGAGGCCCGCGCCGAGCATGGCCAACGCGGTGCCCACCAGGTCGAGCGTGCCCGGTTCCGGCGCGCGATCCTCGCGCAGCAGGCGGGCCAGCAGCAGCACGCCGATGCCCAGCGGCACGTTGACCAGGAACACCGACCGCCAGGAGGAACCGAACAGGTCGGCGTGGGTGAGCAGGCCGCCGGTGATCGGCCCGCACACCGCGGCGAGGCCCATCACCGGACCGATGAAACCCAGTGCCCTCGGCAGTTCCGGGCCATCGAACATGGCGCGGATCAGCCCGAAGGTCTGCGGGATGATCAACCCGGCCGCCGCACCCTGCACGGCCCGGGTCGTGATCAGCATTCCGGCCGATGTGGACAGTGCGCAGACCACCGAAGCGAGCACGAACCCGGCGACGCCGATGCGGAACAGGCGCCTGCGGCCGTAGCTGTCGCCGAGCCGGCCGCCGGTGATCAGCACCATCGCCAGCGGCAGCGTGTACGCCGCGCTGAACCACTGGATGTCGCTGTCCGGACCGGTCAGGGACGTGTCGATGACCGGCGCGGCGACCTGCACGATGGTCGCGTCGAGCAGGTTCATCGCCTCGGCGAGCAACAGTCCGACGAGCGCGACCCATCGGTGCTTGTGCGACACGGAATCCGTCCTTCAGCCGAGGTGCTGACTGTGAGGGTGGAGTCCGGACCGGTGCGCGTTCCACCCAAGACCGAGACTTTGCCGATTTTCGCCAATTCTGAGGCCGGGGTGGCGAAATCCCCCTGCTTGTCAGTGGCCGTTGGCGGTGAAGTGCATCAGGTCCTTTGGCGATGTCCAGGAACCGCCCCAGGTCCAGCCGATCGACGCGAACGCCGTGATGGTCGAATCACCGGGCAGCACCATGCCGGGGCGCGCGTTCGTGCGGTGCAGGTAGGACGAGGCGAGTTCGGGCACGATCAGGTCGCCGTCGCGGTAGGGGTTGCAGAACGGGTTCACGTCGATGGCCAGCCCGGACGCGTGCGCGGACCAGGTGGTCTCGCCGACGGTCGGGCGGCAGACGAACGCGGTGGTGTTGTTGCCGTCGCCGGTCGGGGGCGCGGCCTGGTCGGTGACGCTCGCCACGCGCATTTCCTCGATCGGGAAGTGCGCAGCGTAGAGCTTCGCGAACACGGTCGGCACCGCGTCGGCGACCTGCGCGTTCACCAGCATCTCGCCGGTGTGCGGTTTGCCGTCGAAACCCCAGAACGACATGGTCAGGTAGCGCAGTTGGTTGCTGCGTACCGGGCAGGCGGCCTGCCAGGTGCTGCGCTTGAGCACGGTGGCGGGCACGGCTGTGACCGTTGAGTGGTACCGGCCATCGGCGGGCGGTGGCAGGAAGTCCGTGGTGGGCAACCGGCGATCCACCAGCGCGGCGGGCGTCGGTTCGATCTTGCCGTAGCCGTTGGCCTGCACCGGCAACGGTGTCGCGCCGACCGTCCAGTTCGAGAAGGCCGGTTTCGCAACGGGCGAACTGCTCGGCACCGTTGTGGCCGCCGAGCAGCCGACCAGGGCGATGCCGAACAGTGCGACCGCCACCGTGAGTAGCTTTCGTCCTGTCACGTTCTGCATGGACGTCGCATCGCGCGGTTGGTTGCCCAGTTCGTGCGGTATCCCACGATCAGTTGATGTGATATCTACCCCTGATGAGCGTGCATCAGCAGTCAGCGACCCTGCGCAGGGCCTGGGCGGCCGACCTCACCCCGGCCCGCCTGTATGCGCTGCTCCGGTTGCGGGTCTCGATATTCGTGGTCGAGCAGAACGCCGCGTACGACGAGTTGGACGGGCTGGACCTGCTGGACACGACCAGGCATTTCTGGCTCGAATCGGACGCGGCAGCTGGGCCGGTCGCGTGCTTGCGGCTGTTGGAGGAGCGCGACGGTTTCCGCATCGGCCGGGTGTGCACGGTGCGGGAGTTGCGCGGGCGGGGGCTGTCCCGCAGGTTGATGGAGGCCGCGCTGGCCGAGGCGGGGGACGCGGCCTCGGTGTTGGAGGCGCAGGTCCAGGCGCAGGGCTTCTACGCGGGGTTCGGCTTCGTCCCCGAGGGCGAGGTCTACCTGGAGGACGACATCCCGCACATCACCATGCGCAGGCCCGCGCGCTGATCAACGACGGGCGCCCGAGGGCGCGGCTTCGGTGATCGTGCGGACGGCCCGGTCGAGGTCGGCCTCGGTCAGGTCGGCGCGCACGGTCAACCGCAGCCGGGAGACCTTGTCCGGCACCGACGGCGGCCGGAAGCAACCGACCACGACGCCTTCCTCGCGGCACCGCTCGGCCCACTCGACCGCGGCTTCCGGCGAGGGCGCCCGCACCGAGATCACCGCGGCGCTCGGCGTGCACGCGGCGAACCCGGCCTCGGTGAGGCGGCTGGCGAGCGTCATCGCGTTGCCCCGCACCCGTTCGGTCCGCTCGGGTTCTTCCTTGAGCACGCGCAACGCGGTCAGCGCTGCGGCAGCGGAACCGGGCGCGAGTCCGGTGTCGAAAATGAAGGTGCGCGCGGTGTTCACCAGGTGGTGGATGACCCGGCGTGGCCCGAGCACCGCGCCGCCCTGCGCGCCGAGCGCCTTGGACAACGTGATGGTGGTGACCACGTCCGGCGCGCCATGCAAACCGGCTTCGGCCACCGCGCCCCGGCCGCCGTCGCCGAGCACGCCGAACCCGTGCGCGTCGTCGACGAGCAGCCCGGCGCCCTGCCGCCGGCACACTGCGGCGAGCTCGGGCAGCGGCGCGAGGTCGCCGTCCACCGAGAAGACCGAGTCGGTGACCACCAGCGCGCGCTGCCGGTCCCGGGATGCCAGTGCGCGCTCGATCGCGGCCGGATCCGCGTGGTCGGCGACGGACACGGCGGCCTTGGCCAGCCGGGTGCCGTCGATCAGCGACGCGTGGATGTAGCGGTCCGCGACGATCGCCGCGTCCGGTCCGGACAGGCAGATGGTCGCGGCCAGGTTGGCCATGAAGCCGGAGGAGAACACCAGTGCTGCCTGGGCGCCGCAGAACGACGCGAGTTCGAGCTCCAGTTCGGTGTGCACTTCGGTCGATCCGGTCACCAGCCGCGAACCTGTCGAGCCCGCGCCCCAGCGCAATGTCGCTGCCGCTGCCGCGCCCGCCACCCGCTTGTCCCTGGTCAGGCCCAGATAGTCGTTACCTGCCAGGTCGAGGTCGGTCGACGTGGCCGGCCTCGGTCGCACCTGTCGCTTGAGCCCCGCTCGCGCCCGGTCCTCGGCGTGGGCGTCGATCCAGTCGAAGACGTGCTCAGGGTCGAGACGGGCAGCATTCGGCACGACGGAGGTACTCACGCAGGTCAGTTTCGCATCCGCCGGTCGAACGGCACTCGGGACCGGCCGCCCCCGCTCAGTGCGCGACGATGAGCATGATGGTCAGGAACACCACGACGAACGCGCCGAACACGAGGTAGCGCGTCGCCATCGACCGGGGTCCGCCCCAGGAACCGTTCGTCCGGGGTCGTTGCACGTTGCTCGTCGGCACGAAGATCCAGCCCTGGTCGCCCTGGTTCTGCTGATCATGGTGGTGACCGGCGAAGCCACCTCCGTGATGCTGGTGTCCACCGAATCCGCCGCCGTGGTGCCCGCCACTGACGCCGCCTCCACCGTGCATGAGAGCCCCCTCACCTCGAAATCGACCGAGATATACCCATGGAAGCACAGGTACCCGACTGGGGCGGTGATCACGCACGCCTGGTGCGGAAGGATGCGCGGATGCGACGATGCCGGTGAACCCAATGCGGAGGCGAGCGAGGAAGCCGGTGCGAATCCGGCGCGGTCCCGCCACTGTGACCGGAAAGGGGTGCTCCAAGCTTGGCCACCAGGGCTGACGGCTCTGGGAAGGCCGGGGCACGCCGTCGATCCGGGAGCCAGGACACTCCTGCTCCGCGCGGGTGCGGTTCGCCGCACCCACCAGCCTTGACCCGGGCGTGGACACCCGAGGAAGGAATCGTGGGCATGACGGGCTTCCCGTTCTCCGCTGTTGTCGGTCACGACGATCTGCGGCTCGCTCTGCTGCTCAACGCGGTGCATCCGGCCATCGGCGGGGTGCTGGTCCGTGGTGAGAAGGGCACGGCCAAATCGACGGTAGTGCGCGCGCTCGCCGCCTTGCTGCCCGAACTGGACGTGGTGGTGGACTGCCGGTTCGGCTGCGACCCGGCCAACGTCGACCCGAATTGTCCGGACGGACCGCACGTTCGGCCGCAGACGCGACGTCGGCTCGCGCGGCTGATCGAACTGCCGATCGGTGCGACCGAGGACCGGTTGATCGGCTCGCTCGACCTGGAGCGGGCGCTGACCGAGGGCGTGCGTGCCTACCAGCCCGGTCTGCTGGCGGCGGCGCATCGCGGCGTGCTCTACGTGGACGAGGTCAACCTGCTGCACGACCATCTGGTCGACCTGTTGCTGGACGCGGCCGCGATGGGCCGCGCGCACGTCGAACGGGAGGGCGTCTCGGTCTCGCACGCGTCGTCGTTCCTGCTGGTCGGCACGATGAACCCGGAGGAGGGCGAGCTGCGCCCGCAGTTGCTCGACCGGTTCGGGTTGACCGTGCAGGTGAGCGCGGCGCGCGAGGTGAACACCAGGACCGAGGTGATCCGGCGCAGGCTGGCGTTCGAGGCCGACCCGGACGGTTTCGCCGCGCGCTGGGCCGACGAGGACAAGCAGTTCGCCGAACGCATCGCGACCGCGCGTGCGGTGCTGCCCTCGGTCCGGCTGACCGACACCGAGCTGCGCCGGATCGCGGCGGTCTGTGCCGCGTTCGAGGTGGACGGCATGCGGGCCGACCTGGTGGTGGCGCGCACCGCGATCGCGCACGCGGCCTGGCGCGGCGCGGCTGAGGTCAACGCGGACGACGTGGAGATCGGGGTGCGGCTGGCGTTGCCGCACCGGCGCAGGCGCGACCCGTTCGACGAGCCCGGCCTGGACGAGGACCAGCTGACCAAGGCGCTGGAAGACGCCGCCGAGCAGGCCGAGGACAACTCCGAGCCCGAACCCGACGACGACCCGGACGGCCCCGGCACCGGCCAAGCCCCATCGGACACCCAGCAAGAGCAACCACAAACCCCATCGGACACCCAGCAAGAGCAACCGCAAACCCCAGCCGACAATCAGCAGGGCCAGCCACCGCAACGCGGCGGGGAGCGGCAGGCGCCGCAACCGGCACCGTCCTTTCGGGCCCGGCTGATCGAACTGCCAGGCATGGGCGAGGGCGCGCCGGGCAAGCGATCGCGGTCGCGCACTCCGTCCGGCCGGGTGGTGCGGGTCGCGGACGCCGCGCCGAGCGCGGGTTCCGGGTTGCACCTGCTCGGCACGCTGGCCGCTGCCGCGCCGCACCAGCTCGCGCGTGGTCGGTCCGGTCCTGGGCTGATGCTCAAGGGCGAGGACCTGCGGGCCGCCGTGCACGAGGGCCGGGAGAGCAACCTGGTGCTGTTCGCGGTGGACACCTCCGGTTCGATGGCCGCCAAGCAGCGCATGTCCGCGGTCACCGGAGCCGTGCTTTCCCTGTTGCGCGACGCTTATCAGCGGCGCGATCAGGTCGGCGTGATCACCTTCCGGGGCGCTGCCGCCGAGGTCGCGCTGCCGCCGACGTCCTCGATCGACGCCGCGGTGCGCAGGCTGGCCAAGTTGCGCACCGGCGGCCGCACCCCGCTCGCGGAGGGTCTGCTGCGGGCGCGCAAAGTCCTTGCCGTGCAACGATTGCGTGATCCGCGCAGGCGTCCGCTGCTGGTCGTGCTCACCGACGGCCGGGCCACCAGCGCCGCGCGTGGCCACGATCCGGTGCACGACGCGTTGCGGGCCGCCGCGCTGCTGGCCGCGGACGGCGTCGCCTCGGTGACCGTCGACTGCGAGCACGGCCCCGTCCGGCTCGGTGTCGCCGCGCGGGTGGCCGACGCGCTCGGTGGCGCCTGCCTGACCTTGCCTGAACTGTCCGCAGAACACGTGACCGGCGTCGTGCACGCCGCTCGCGCAGCGTAGGAGTCGCTATGCCCATGGGAACTCCGGAGCGGGTGCCGGACGACGGCCTGACCACCCGGCAACGCCGCAATCGGCCGCTGGTGATCGTGCACACCGGTGAGATGAAGGGAAAGTCGACAGCGGCCTTCGGCCTCGCCCTGCGCGGGTGGAACCAGGGTTGGTCGACCGCGGTGTTCCAGTTCGTGAAGTCGGCGAAGTGGAAGGTCGGCGAGGAGTCCGCGTTCGCCGCGTTGAACAAGGTGCACGCGGAGACCGGCGAGGGCGGCCCGGTCGAGTGGTACAAGATGGGCGAAGGCTGGTCCTGGACGAGGAAGCAGGGCACCGAGGAGGAACACGCCGAGGCTGCCGCCGAGGGCTGGCGGGAGATCTCCCGGCGCATCAAGGCGGAGCAGCACGACCTCTACGTGCTCGACGAGTTCACCTATCCGATGCACTGGGGCTGGGTCGACGTGGACGATGTGGTGGCCACGTTGCGCGATCGCCCTGGCCACCAGCATGTGGTGATCACCGGCCGCTACGCGCCGGACGCGCTGATCGACGCCGCCGACCTGGTCATGCAGACCACCAAGGTCAAGCACCCGATGGACGAGGGCCAGAAGGGCCAGCGAGGCATCGAGTGGTGAACGCGCCGCCGCGCGTCGTGATCGCCGCGCCTGCCTCCGGCGCAGGCAAGACCACGGTGGCGACCGGTTTGATGGCTGCCCTGCGCGGCAAGGGAAATACGGTCGCGCCCGGCAAGGTGGGCCCGGACTACATCGACCCCGGCTACCACGCGCTCGCCACCGGCAGGCCCGGCCGCAACCTCGATCCGGTGCTGATCGGCGAGGACCTGATCGCGCCGCTGTTCCGGCATGCCGCGCGGGACGCGGACATCGCCGTGATCGAGGGCGTGATGGGCCTGTTCGACGGCCGCATTGGCACCGACGGGTTCGGTTCGACCGCGCACGTGGCCACGTTGCTCGGCGCACCGGTGTTGTTGGTGGTGGACGCGCGCGGGCAGGCCCGCAGCCTGGCCGCGCTGCTGTCCGGCTTTCGCGCCTACGACCCGGCGGTGCGGTTGGCGGGAGTGATCCTGAACCAGGTCGGCTCGGACCGGCACGAAGAGGTGTTGCGCGCGGCCTGCGACGAGGTCGGCCTGCCGGTGTTCGGCGCGCTGCGGCGCGGGGCCGACGTCGAGTTGCCGTCGCGGCATCTGGGCTTGGTGCCCGCCGTCGAGCACGGCGCGCCCGCGGTGCGCGCGGTCGACGCCATGGCGGATCTTGTCGCTCGATCGGTTGATCTTGACGGTATCGTTCGGGTGGCGCGCGGTGCTGGAGACCTGCCAAACAACGCTTGCTTTTCTCCTGTAACGGCTATCGGCGGGATACCCGTTACAAAGCGAGAGTGTGTTGTTGCGGTGGCAGGTGGCGCGGTGTTCACCTTCGGCTACGCCGAGCACGCCGAGCTGTTGCGCGCGGCCGGTGCCGAGGTCGTGGCGTTCGATCCGCTGACCGAATCCGCCCTGCCCAGCGGCACGTCGGCGGTGGTGTTGCCGGGCGGGTTTCCCGAGCAGCACGGGCCTGCGTTGTCCGCGAATGTGTTGCTGCGCAAGGAAATCGCGGACTTCGCCCGGTCCGGCGGGGTGATCGAGGCCGAGTGCGGCGGACTGCTCTACCTCGCCGAGGAGGTCGACGGGCAGCCGATGTGCGGGGTGCTGCCCGCGGTCGGCAGCCTGGGATCGCGGCTGACCCTCGGATATCGGGACGCGGTGGCAGCGGGCGATTCGGTGTCCTATCGGGCCGGTGAACGCGTGACCGGGCACGAGTTTCACCGCACCGTACTGACTCCGGCGCGCGGCGCGACGCCTGCCTGGCATTGGCGCGGGGCGGACGGTCGCCCGGTCGCGGAAGGATTTTCGCTCGATCGGGTGCATGCCTCGTACCTGCACACCCACCCGGCGGCGCAGCCGCAGACGATCGCGCGGTTGGTGGCAGCGGCTTCGGCTCGGCCAGCTTCGGCTCGGCCAGTCTCGGCTCTGCCAGTTTCGGAGGGGCTGAAGTAGATGGTGCGTCAACTGATCGGGTTCGGGGCCGGGCTCGGGCCGAGGCTGTGGTGCGTGCACACGTCGCCGACGACACCGTGGCCGAGCGGTTGACCTTCGCCATCGCCGAGCCGGTCGACGGCGCGCAACAGCGTCGGCATCGGCACTGGGACGCGGCGGCCGAGTGCATCGTCGAGCACCTGCGATCCGACGCGGGCTCGGCGGCGTTCGCCACGGTCGTTGACCCATCCGTGTATTCCACGTTCGGATATCTCGCCGCGACGGTGCGCTCGCTGCTCCCGGACGCGGAGATTCGCACGATCCCGGGGATCACCGCGACGCGGGCGGCGGCCGGCGCGGCCGGAATCACGCTGGTAGAGGGCGCCGAGCCACTGACGGTGCTGCCACTGACGCGCAACGTCACCGCCGTGGCGGACCGGATCGAGGCAGGCGGTACGGTCGTCGTCTGCAAGGGCGGACGCAGGCTTTTCGCGTTGCGCGAGGTGATCACGCGATCCAGGGCACTGGACCGCGCGATCTACGCCGAGCACCTCGGCACGCGGAACGCGCGGGTGCTGCCACTGTCCGAAGTAGACATCGCGGAACCGGATTCCGCAACCGGAGGCACAGTGCCGTCTCAAACAGCGTCGTCTGAGGGCGGGCCTTATCTGTCGACTGTGGTCGTACTTCCGCTGCGGGGCGGAAGAGGGGAGCAGCTATGAACCAGGGTCGGGTTTCCTTCATCGGCGCGGGACCTGGTGCTGCCGACCTGATCACGTTGCGGGGCGCGCGGCGGATCGCCGAAGCGGACATCGTGATGTGGGCCGCGAGCCTGGTCGACCCGGACTGCGTCAAGGAACACGCGCGGCCGGACGCGGAAATCATCGACTCCTCGTTGATCACGCACGAGGACGTCATCGAGGTCTACCGGCGCGCCATGCGCGACCACAAGCGAGTGGCCAGGGTGCACTCGGGCGACCCGTCGCTGTGGGGCGCCGTGCAGGAACAGTACGACGCGTGCCTGAAAATCGGCGTCGACGTGGAGATCGTGCCCGGTGTTTCGGCCTTCTCCGCGGTCGCCGCGACGGTCGGGCGCGAGCTGACCGTGCCCGAGGCCGGCCAGTCGGTGATCCTCACCCGGCTCGAAGGCGGCAAGACGCCGATGCCGGAGGGGGAACAGATCCGCGAATTCGCCCGGCACGGCACCACGATGGCGATCTTCCAGTCCGCCGCGCGCAGCGACCAGCTCGTCGAGGAACTGCTGGCCGGCGGGTACGAAGAGGACACCCCGGTCGTGGTCGCGTACAAGCCGACCTGGCCGGACGAGCTGATCCTGCACACCACCATCGGCGAACTCGTCGAAGAGGTGAAGCAGCACAAACTGTGGCGGCACACGCTGTTCCTGGTCGGTCGCGCGCTGCGCGCGGGCGGCACCCGGTCGCACCTGTACAACGCGGGCCACTTCCACGCCTACCGCAAGGCCGACCCCGCCGTGCGTCGCGCGCTGCGGGCCAGCCGCGCAGGCGCGGTAGCGACCGGCGAGGCAGCGACCGACGGGAGCGACCCGGCGACGAAGGCGCGCGCGGGCTGGCCGTTGCACACCAGCCGCAGCGGCTGGGTCGCGGCGCGAGTCGCCAACGGGTGGAGCCCGACCCAGCGCACCAAGTCGGCAGCGGGTGACGCACTGGCCGGTGCGAGCCAACCGGCCTCGGTCGCGGCCTGGTCGGCGGTGCAGGGCTGGCAGGACACCGCGCGATCCGCTCGGACGGCGCCACGGGCGCGCGCGGAAGCCAAGGCGCCGGCACCGGACCAGGGCACGCTCGAACTCGGCGCCGAGTCGGAGGTGCTGGCACTGGAGACCGAGGTCGCCGTGCCCGAGGTCGCTGAGCAGACGGCGGCCGGGCAGGGGTTGGCTGAGCAGGGGCTGGCTGAGCGGGGGTTGGCTGAGCAGGGGCTGGCTGAGCAGGGGGCGGTGGGCGCCGAGGCCGAGCCGGTTGCGGAGCCGGCGGTTGCGCCGGAGGCGGTCGCGCAGAAGGTCGCGCAGACGGTCGCGCCGGAGGTTTCGCCGGAGGCCGCTGAGCCGGAGGCGACGGGCGAGGCCAAGGTTGTTGAGGCCAAGGTTGTTGAAGCCAAGGTGCCGGTTCAGCCGAGGGCGCGGGCCAAGTCGACCGGGCGGGCGGCGCCGCGCAAGCAGACCGGGCGCAAGCCCGCTGGCAAAGGTACCCAGAACCGGCGCAACAACAGCTCGGGCGGCAGTTCGGGCAAGGCCAGTTGATCGATTTCCCGGTGACCGTGATCGAACCCGAGTGGGTTACGTTGGGCGCGCCCGACTGATCAACGCATCGGAGGCGAGTAACGGATGACGGTCACCGTGATCGGAGTCGACGGCGCCAGCCTGGCTCCGGGCAGTGACGACGCGTTGCAGCGGGCGAGCCTGGTCGTCGGCGCGCGGCGGCATCTGGCCGCGCACGCCCCGAACGCGCCGCGGACCATCGAGCTCGGACCGTTGGATCCCGCGTTGGTCGAGTTGCGCGCGCACGCCGGTGGCAACGCCGTTGTGCTGGCTTCGGGCGATCCCGGGTATTTCGGCGTGGTGCGGGCGTTGCGCGACTCGGGGCTCGATGTCATCGTGCGACCGGCGTTGTCCAGCGTGCAGCGGCTGGCCGCGATGGTCGGTCGGCCCTGGGACGACATAGCGGTGGTCAGCGCGAACGGGCGGGAGTTGCGGCCCGCGGTGAACGTGTGCCGGGCACGGCCCGCGGTCGCGGTGCTGACCGGGCCGGGCAGCGGACCTGCCGAGATCGGCGCGGGACTGGCCGGTTGGCGGCGCACGCTGGCTGTTGTCGAGGATCTCGGCGGGCCGGACGAGAAACTGACCATGATCGACGCGGCGCGGGCCGCGACCATGCAGTGGCGCGAACCCAATGTGCTGCTCTGTCTCGCGGAGGCGGGCGAGGTGCCGGATCGCGGCTGGTACGCGGGCGGCGGCACGGTGCCGGTCGGCGGGTGGGCGCTGCCCGATGACGAGTTCGCGCACCGCGACGGCATGCTGACCAACGCGGAAGTCCGCGCGCTCGCGCTGGCCCGGCTCGCGCCGCGACCGGGCACGCTGATCTGGGATGTCGGTGCGGGTTCCGGTGCGGTGGCGGTGGAGTGCGCGCGGCTGGGTGCGGCGGTCATCGCGGTCGAGCGGGACGCGGGGCAGGGCGTGCGGATCGTGGCCAACGCGGCGCGGCACGGGGTCGACGTGCGGCTTGTCGATGGTGGGGCGCCGCAGGCGCTGACCGGGCTGCCCGAGCCGGACGCGATCTTCGTCGGCGGTGGCGGACCGAACGTGGTGCGGTCCTGCGCCGACGCGGGCGCGAAGCGGATCGTGGTGGCGTTGGCGGCGATCGACCGGATGGCGCCTGCCCGCGACAACCTGCGCTGGGCCGGTTACGACGTGCAGGGCGCGCAGATTGCCGCGTCCCGGCTCGTCGATCTGCCGGGCGGCGCGAGCAGGCTCGAAGCGACCAATCCGGTTCTGTTGTTGTGGGGTACGAAGCCATGATCGGTTTGTTCGCGGTGACCGCTGCCGGAAAGCGCGCGGCCACCGAACTCGCTGCTGCGCTGGGACCGGAGGCGGTGGTCGTCGAGGGGCCGCTGCGCCCGTCGCTGAAGCAGATCTGGCCGCAGCTCGACGGGGCCGTCTTCTTTCTCGCCACCGGCGCTGTCGTGCGGCTGATCGCGCCGTTGCTGGCGGACAAGCACACCGATCCGGGCGTCGTGTGCGTCGACGAGGCGCGCACGTTCGCGGTGTCGGTGGCCGGTGGGTACGGCGGCGGGGCCAACGCGCTGACCGAACGCGTCGCCACACTGCTCGGCGCGACCCCGGTGATTACCACCGCCCCCGACGCGACCGGTACGACGCCGCTGGACGAACTGGTCGACCTGATCGACGCGACCGTGGACGGAGATCTGGCCGCGTGCGGCGTTGCTCTGCTGGACGGGGCACCGATCAGGCTGGTGAACCCGTTGGGATTTCCGCTGCCCGCGCTGCCGCCGAACATCGGTCCGGACGTTCATAGTCCGGAGTGGATCGTGTCGATCGACGACCGGGCGCCGACCGAGGAACCGCAGATCCCGACGCTGAGACTGGTGCCGCACACGTTGGTGGTGGGGATCGGGTCGGCCCGGGATGTGCCAGCGGACGCGGTGAAGGCCGCGCTCGCTCAACTGGACCACGTGTTCGGCTTCGATCCGCGCGCCGTGTGTGCGTTCGCCACGGTCGACATCAAGACCGACGAGCCCGGCATCCTCGGCGCGATAACGGATTTCTCGTTCTGGCACTGGCAAGACGACCTGCCGCTGCTGGCCTACCCGGCGGATACGCTGTCCACAGTAGAGGTTCCGGCGCCGAGTGACGTGGTGCTGTCCGTGGTGGGCACGCCCAGCGTCGCCGAAGCGGCCGCGCTGCACGCGGCAGGCGAGCTCGCGCCAGGCGCATTGGTGGAACTGGTGGTGCGCAAGACGAAATCCGGTGGCACCGAGACTGGGCCAATTTTGGCAGCCCACCGGGTGACCGTTGCCGCCGCGCGTATTCGGCCGCGCGGCAGGCTCGCGGTGATCGGGCTCGGCCCGGGTGCCGCTGATCTGCGCACGCCGCGTGCGGAGGCGGAGCTGCGCAGGGCGGCGGTGGTTGTCGGGCTCGATTCGTCCGTCGAGCAGGTGCGGCACCTGCTGCGGGCCGGCACCGAGGTCCGGACGAGCGCGCTGGGTACCGAGGAGACCAGGGCGCGGGAAGCGGTGGAACTGGCCGCGTCCGGGCACGCGGTCGCACTGATCGGGTCGGGCGACGCCGGGATCTACGCGACGGCGAGCCCCGCGCTGCGACAGTGCCCGGTCGAGGTCGAGGTGATCGGCGTGCCGGGGGTGACCGCCGCCCTGGCCGCGTCGTCGCTGCTCGGCGCGCCACTCGGCCACGACCATGCGCTGATCAGCCTGTCAGACCTGCACACGCCCTGGGAGGTCATCGAGCGCAGGGTGAGCGCTGCCGCGCAGGGTGACTTCGTGGTGTGCTTCTACAACCCGCGATCACCCGAGCGGCACTGGCAACTCGCCGCGGCCCTGGACGTCCTGCGCGAACACCGGCCCGCGAACACGCCGGTCGGCGCGGTGCGGCAGGCGGGCCGGGACGGACAACACGTGTGGTGTGCGCCACTGGACGAGTTCGATCCGGCCGAGGTCGACATGTTCACCACGGTCGTCGTTGGCTCGTCGCAGACGAATCTGGTGAACGGGCGGATGGTCACGCCACGCGGTTACACCTGGCAGAGCGTTTGACCCCGATCGCGTCGACAGGTCACGATCTCGGCGTGAAGCGCGCAGTTCATCCGATCGAAGCGCAGTCGTACCGCATTCCGCGGAAGCGGGTGGACACGTGCCACCTGCCGCCGTCGACCAGGGTGGTGGCCGAACGCATCGTGTACACCACCACCGAACAAGCGCTCGCGGACGGGCGGTCGTCGCTGCTCGACGGCTACTGCCGGGCTTCGAGGACGACCCCGCGCACGGACACGGCCATGGCCATGGGCACATCGAGGTGACGAGATGACCGAACAGCACTACTTGGCCGGGCTGGACCTGGCTGGCAAGCGGGTCGTGGTGGTCGGCGGTGGGCCGGTCGCGCAGCGCAGGCTGCCTCGGCTGGTGGGCGCGGGTGCGGCCGTCGAGGTGATCTCGCCGCACGTCACGCCCGGCGTGCAGAGCATGGTCGAGGCGGGCGAGATCGGCTGGCAACAGCGGCGCTACGCGGACGGCGACCTCGACGGCGCCTGGTACGCGTTGACCTGCACCGACGATCACGAGGTGAACGCGGCGGTCGCCGAGGAAGCGCAGCGGCGCCGGGTGTTCTGCGTGCGCGCGGACGCGGGCGCCCAGGGAAGCGCGGTCACGCCCGCCGTCGGCGAGCACGACGGGTTGCTGGTCGGCGTCCTCGCCGGTGGCCAGCCGCGACGCTCGGCCGCGGTGCGGGACGGGTTGCTGGACGCGTTGCGCGAAGGCACCGTCGCCGACGACCAGCAGCCCAAGATTCCCGGCGTCGCACTGGTTGGCGGCGGACCGGGTGATCCGGAACTGATCACGGTGCGCGGCAGGCGACTGCTCGCCCGCGCCGATGTGGTCGTGGTCGATCGGCTGGCGCCTCGGGAACTGCTCGATGAGCTGCCGCCGCACGTCGAGGTGGTGGACGCGGCCAAGATTCCGTACGGGCGCGCGGCCAGCCAGGACGTCATCAACGCGACGCTGATCGAGCACGCCACAGCGGGCAAGTTCGTGGTCCGGCTCAAGGGCGGCGACTCGTACGTGTTCGGTCGCGGCTACGAGGAACTGCTGGCGTGCGCGGCGGCCGGGGTACCGGTGACCGTGGTGCCCGGCGTGACCAGCGCGTTCGCGGTTCCTGCCGTGGCCGGGGTGCCGGTGACGCATCGCGGGGTCGCGCACGAGGTGGTCGTGGTGTCCGGGCACGTCGCGCCGGACGACGAGGGGTCACTGGTGGACTGGGACGCGCTAGCGCGGTTGCGTGGCACGATCGTGCTGCTGATGGGGTTGCAGCGGATCGAGGCGTTCACCAAGGCGTTGATCGGCGGTGGGCGGCCGTCGGATACGCCGGTGCTGGTCGTCGCGGATGGCACCATGCGCACCCAGCAGGCCGTCCGCTCCACTTTGGACGGTGTGGCGGAAGCCGTTGCGGAACAGGGCATCCGCCCGCCCGCCATCGTGGTGATCGGGCCGGTCGTCGCGGTCGGTGACTAGCCTGCCGCTTTGTCGATCTCGGCGTTGTCGAGGATGTGTTGCGGCCAGCCGTCGATCGCGACGTTGAGCATGGCAAGGCCGATCCGCTCGGTGGTGGTGACCAGGCGCGGGAAGGCGCTGCGCAGCAGCGAGAGCAGCGGGTTCGCGATGCGGTGGATGTTGCGGTAGACGGGGCCTTGGACACGGCGCCGTTCTTCGGCTGGATGCTCTGTCCTTTTTGGCGAGGGCGGAACAGGTAGGCCGGGAACGGCTTGGCGAGCAGGGCGTTCTCGGTGCGGCCCTTGATCCTTGCCCAGCGGATCCGGCCCTGCTCCGAGGAGTCCGTGCCCGCGCCCGAGACATAGCAGAACGTGGTGGTGGCCGGGAAGACGTCCGCGATCGCCATGGTCAGGTCGTAGGTGGTGCGGGTGTAGTCGGCCTCGGACATGCCCGCCGACGAGACGCCAAGGCAGAACGGCACGCCGTCGGTGTCCGCGAAGTCGGCGGGTTCGAGGTGCCACAGGTCGGCGACCAGGTCGCGGCGTTTCAGGTGGTCACCGCCGACCGCACTGCGACCGACGGTGACCACCTCGTCACGGTGTTAGATCACAAGCAGGGTTCGTCGAGCAGGCACTCTCGGAGCACGCCCTGGCCGACCATGCCGGTCGCGCCGCTCTGCCCTATTTAGGCGCTGCCCTATTTAGGTCAGGTGACCATCTTCACGCGTCCAGCATGGCATCGATCTCGGCGAGCAGCTCGGCACGCAGCGCCTCGTCGCAGTACGCGCCGCGCACACCGGCCTTCGCCAGCTCGGCGAGCTGGGCGTTGCTCAGGCCGAAGGTGTCGGCGACGAGCTGGTACTCGTGGTTCAGGTAGGTGTTGAACATGCCGGGGTCGTCGGTGCTCAACGTGACCGGGACGCCCGCCTCGATCAGCACCGGCAGCGGGTGGTTCTCGATCTTGTCCACCGCGCGGGTGCACAGATTCGAGGTCGGGCACATCTCCACGGTGATGTTGTTGTCCCGCAGGTACGCCATCAGCTCCGGGTCGCGTGCCGCGCCGACCCCGTGCCCGATCCGCTCCGCGTGCAGTATCCGGATCGCGTCCCAGACCTCTTCCGGGCCGGTCGTCTCGCCCGCGTGCACGACGCGGTGCAGGTCGGCGGCGACGGCCTTGTCGAAGTCGGCGGCGTAGTCGCGGCGCGGGTAACCGACCTCAAGACCGGCCAAGCCGAGCGCGACCGTCCCGAGTGGACGGGTGTGCAGCGCGAAGTCGACCGTGCTGACCCGCATGTGGTCGGCAAGACCGGCGGGGATGTCGTGGATCCAGTTCAGCGCCACGTTGAACTCGGACTTTGCTGCCGCCCGGCCACTCTCCAGCGCGGAGGCCAGATCCTCGGCGGTCATTTCCTTGTCGAGGTTGGCGCCCGCGGTGACGGTGACCTCGGCGTAGCGCACGTTGCTCGCGGCCGCGTCCCTGGCCAGGCCGAGCAGCAGGGTGTGCACGTCCTCTGCCGTGCGCACCATCGAGTCGACCTGCTCGTAGATCTGGATGAAGTGCGGGAAGTCGCGGAACGTGTAGAACTCGACCAGCTGGTCCAGTTCGGTCGGCAAGCCCGCCTCAGGGTGGTTGCGGGACAGCTCGAGCACGGTTTCCGGCGACGCCGAGCCGACCAGGTGCAGGTGTAGCTCGGTCTTGGGCAGCGCGGCGATGAACGGGGAGATCTCGGACATGACAAACCTTTCGAACGGGTGACGGGCAGCGGGGTCCTCAGTGGACTCCGTTACTCCGCGAGGTCACCGCGTTCGTGGTCTTCGCCGTAGAGGGGCAGGCTGGCGTCTACGCCATAGCCACGTCCCGCTGGATGCACAAACGCCACGCCGACAACTTAGCAGTGTCGGCGTGGCGTTCTCAGCGTGATTTAGCTCAGTTGCCCTGGCTGCGGCGCGGACGACGACCGTGGCTGAAATCACCGTGACTGGCTCCACGGAAGCCACCTTCGCGACGCTCGCCGCCCCGCTCGGTCCGGTCGTTGCGGTCGTAGCTGCGGTGCGGACGGCCACCCTGGCCGCGGTCGCGGTCGCCGTAGGGAGTACGCGGGCCGCGGCTGTTGCCGCCACCGCGACGCGGGCGCTCGACGATCTCCGGCACCGGCTCGCCGCTGGGCTTCTGCGCGCCGGTGATCCGGATCAGCTCGTCGTCGCCGGGGCTGACCCGGGTGCTGCTCGGCCGGACACCTGCCTTGGCGGTCAGGTTCTGCACCAGTCGACGCTGCGAGTTGGTGGCCAGCGTGACCACGGTGCCGGTCTGACCGGCGCGCGCGGTGCGACCCGCGCGGTGCAGGTAGTCCTTGGGGTCGGCAGGCGGGTCCACGTGCACGACCAGGCTGACGTCCTCAACGTGGATGCCGCGGGCGGCGACGTCGGTGGCGACCAGCACGGGCGTGGTGCCCTCGCGGAAGTCACCGAGGATCCGGGTACGCGCGCCCTGGGCCTTGCCGCCGTGCAGCGCGCCCGCGCGGACACCGATCGAGTTCAGCTTCTTGGCGAGCTTGTCCACGTGGTGCTTGGTGCGCACGAACATGATCGTGCGACCGTCGCGGGCCGCGACCTCGCCGATCACGTCCATCTTCTCCTCTGCGGAGACGAACAGCAGGTGGTGGTCCATGGTCGAGACGCTGGCGTGCGCCGGCGCGACCGAGTGGGTCACCGGGTTGGTCAGGTACCGGCGAACCAGGGTGTTCACGTCACCGTCGAGGGTGGCGGAGAACAGCAGCCGCTGACCGTTCTGGTCAGTCAGGTCGAGGATCTCCTTGACCTGGGGCAGGAAGCCCATGTCGGCCATCTGGTCGGCCTCGTCGAGGGCCACGAACTTCACGTCCGACAGGATGCAGGTGCCCTGGCGGACGTGGTCGGACAACCGGCCGGGGGTGGCGATCAGCAGGTCGACGCCGCGTCGCAGCCCGTCCACCTGACGCGAGAACGACGTGCCGCCGACGACCGTCCGGCACCACAGGTTCAGCGCTCGCGCGTACGGCGCGAGCGCGTCGGTCACCTGCATGGCGAGCTCGCGGGTGGGCACCAGCACCACGGCGCGGGGGCGCTTGGGGGCTGCCGCGCCACCGGCGAGCTGGGTGAGCATGGCGAGGCCGAAGGCGAGGGTCTTGCCGGAACCGGTGGCGGCGCGGCCGAGCACGTCCCGGCCGGCCAGT
This sequence comes from Pseudonocardiaceae bacterium, assembly GCA_036494465.1. Taxonomy (GTDB): domain Bacteria; phylum Actinomycetota; class Actinomycetes; order Mycobacteriales; family Pseudonocardiaceae; genus CAJCJE01. The sequence goes on along the minus strand of DASXOJ010000267.1, from coordinate 4,377 downwards.
GCGTCCGGCAGGGTGGCTGCCTGGATCGGGAACGGGGTGTCCAGGCCGGCGCTGGTCAGCACATTCAGCAGCTGCGTTGGCAGGCCGAGTTCGGCGAAGGACGGCAGCGGGCCGGTCGGGACCTCGATGATGTCCTCGATGGGCTCGGGAGTGGGTGCTACCGACCGGTTGTGCACCGGACGGTCCGCGCCACCATTGCCGGTCGGCCGACGGCGCGGCTTGCGCCTGGCGTAGTCCGGGCGGGTGGATGCGGGCATGGGCATGCGAAAACCTCCGAAACGTGGCACGTCTCGGGGATGCCCCACAACCAATGCGGCGCTGATCACAAGGACGAGCCCGGCGCGCTGGGGCGCCGAAGTGGACTGAACTGGTTACATCGGCGCCGAACTCGGCGGCGTTCCCAGCTGAACCGGTGCGATCCCGGGTGCTGATCTCGATGCGTAATCGAGTCTAGCGGACGCTTGGTCGAACACTCGTGCGGTGGTCCCCCGCGGCGCTTCAGGTGGCGTCGCGGGGGAGCCGGAATCAACCGTTGGTCAGGCCGGCTTCGGCCAACAACATGCTGGTCACCGCCTCGGGATCGACCCGATCGCCGGGTAGTCCAGACCGGACGAACCAGTCGGTGATGTTGCGCACGTCGCGCCGCAGCAGGTCCACCCCCAGCGGGTTCGAGGCCAGGTCGACCAGCTGCGGCAGGTCGATCAGCACGGGTTCGCCCCGGTGCAACAGGATGTTGTACGCGGAGAGGTCACCGTGCGTGTACCCCTGTGCGGCGAGCGCTGCCAATGCGTGCAGCAGGGACTGCCACACCGATGCCAGCTCGTCGAATTCGAGCCGGGTGTCGACCAGGCGTGGCGCGGCGCTGCCGTCGGCATCGCCGAAGAATTCCAGCAGGATTTCGGTTCCGTCCCGCTGGACGGGATAGGGCACCGGCAAGCCCGCTGACCACAAGTGACCGAGCGCGGCGAATTCCGCGACCGCCCACTGCTCCGCGATCAGGTTGCGACCGAACGAAGTACGGCCCGCCATCGCCCGGTTCTCCCTGGACCGCCGCACCCGGCGACCTTCCAGATACTGCGCGTCGCGGTGGAACTGGCGGTGGTCGCTGCTGCGGTAGCGCTTGGCCGCGAGCAGCGCGGACCGTTCGGTGCCGGGCACCTCACGGGTGATCAGGTGGACGTCGGCTTCCTTGCCGGTCTTGAGCACACCGAGCTCGGTGTCCTCGGCTACCAGATCGACGATCACCCAGTCCGGTCGCGGCGTGGGGCCGTGCTCGGCTCGTTCCCAGGTGGACCAGCGATCGCCGACGGTCGGTGCGTGCGCCGCGCTGAGGTCTTCCTCGCGCAACAGCGCCAGTCGGTCGCGTTCGGCTTCGGTGAGCCTGCCGCGCCGGTCGGGTGCGGCCTCTCCGCCGCCTTTTCGGATGCGGGCGCGGGTGACCATCGCGTTGTCGGCGTAAGCGTCGTCGAGATAGTTGTCGTTGCTGTCGACATCGGCGTCGAGACGGAATTTGCGGTGCTGCTTGCGCACTGGAGGTGTGCTCCTCGGTTCAGGCTTGGGATCGCCCGACCCGGGAGCGCGCGAATCAGCGCGGCAGACCACCGAGAGGGGCGAGTGGACGGGTACGAACCGCGTCCAGGACAGCGACGTGTGCCATCTCCAACCCCTCCCTTCGAATGCGCCGTGGGGTGACGTGCCCGCGAAGAATGCCAACCCGCGCGAACACCACGCAACCGATTTATTCGGTGACGAGTTCCAGTTGGCGCTCGCCGGTCTGTTCGAGCTGGATACCGGCCTTGCTGGCGACGGTGAGCAGCTTGCGGACCGTCTCGGGCGCGGTGGGCACGGTGCCGAGCACGCGGGCCAGCCTGCCCTTGGCGGCCTTGTTGAAGTGGCTGACCGTGAGTCGTTTGCCGCCTGGTCCCTCGGTGACCACCTTGACGGTGATCGCGCCGGGCAGCTTGGCCAGTGCCACGTAGCTGCCGGAACGGAGGTCGACGATCAGCTCGTCGACCGACTCCAGCACCGGCTCCATCGCCGGTCGCCACAGCGAGGCCAGCGTCCCCAGGCTGGGCAGGGTGCTGCCACCGGAGAGGCGGTAGGCCGGGATCGGGTCGGTCGCGCGGACCAGGCCGAACAGCGCGGACACCACGGCGAGCCGTTCGGCGGCGCGGGACCAGCGGGCCGGCGTCAGCGAGGCGACGTCGAGGTTGTCGTAGAGCACGCCGGTGTAGCGGTGCAGCGCGGGCATGGTCGGTGACGCGTGCAGCGCCCGGTTGCGGGCCACCTCGGCCTCCTGCCGTTCGGAGAGCCCGAGCGCGGCCAGACTCGCGGGCAGATCGCCGGAAAGCTCGACGAGCGCGTCCGCGACCTTGGCCCGGACCGGGTTCAGTTCGGGGAAGGACAGCGCGGCCAGATCCAGCGGCGCGCCCCTGCCGCCTTCCGCCTTGGTCTCCGAGGGAGGCAACAACACCAACACCCCGACGAGGTTAATCGCCGCTGGCCAACCCGTTTGAGGAGGTGGGCGCCGGGTGACTACCCTGCTCCTATTGCTTTCCGCGTCCAAGGAGCGATTTGCCGTGATCACCAGGATGTCGTCGCTGTTCCTGCGCACCCTGCGCGAGGATCCGGCCGACGCGGAGGTGCCCAGCCACAAGCTGCTGGTCCGCGCCGGTTACGTCCGCCGCGTCGCGCCTGGCGGGTTCTCCTGGTTGCCGCTCGGCCTGCGGGTGCTGCGCAACGTCGAGCGCGTTGTCCGCGAAGAGATGGACGCGATCGGCGCGCAGGAGATCCAGTTCCCCGCGCTGCTGCCGCGCGAGCCCTACGAGGCCACCGGCCGCTGGACCGAGTACGGCCCGAACCTCTTCCGGCTCAAGGACCGCAAGGGCGCCGACTACCTGCTCGGCCCCACCCACGAGGAAATGTTCGCGCTCACGGTGAAGGGCGAGTACTCCTCGTACAAGGACTTCCCGGTCGTGCTCTACCAGATCCAGACCAAGTACCGCGACGAGGCGCGCCCGCGCGCGGGCATCCTGCGCGGGCGTGAGTTCCTGATGAAGGACTCGTACTCCTTCGACCTCACCGACGACGGTCTGGCGAATTCCTACGGGGCGCACCGCGACGCGTACATCAAGATCTTCGACCGGCTCGGCCTGAACTACGTGATCGTGTCCGCGATGTCCGGCGCGATGGGCGGTTCGGCGTCCGAGGAGTTCCTCGCTGTCGCCGAACACGGTGAGGACACCTTCGTGCGCAGCACCGGATCCGACTACGCGGCGAACGTGGAGGCGGTCGTCACCAGCGCGCCGGCCGCACAGTCCACTTCGGACAAGCCGGATGCGTCGGTGCACCACACGCCGAACACGCCGACCATCGAGAGCCTCGTCAACTTCCTGAACGGCGCCGACCTCGGTCGCACGTTCACCGCCACGGACACGTTGAAGAACGTGCTGCTCAAGACGCGTCAGCCGGGCGAGAAGGACTGGACGCTGCTGGCCGTCGGCGTGCCCGGCGACCGCGAGGTCGACATGAAGCGCCTGGCAGCGGCGCTGGAACCGGCCGAGGTCGCGCTGCTGGAGGAGGCCGACTTCACCGCGAACAGCTTCCTGGTCAAGGGCTACATCGGGCCGGGCGCGCTGGCCGCGAACGGCGTCCGCTACCTGGTCGACCCGCGCGTCGTCACCGGCACCGCCTGGGTGACCGGCGCGGACAAGGCCGACCACCACGTCGTCGATCTGGTCGCCGGTCGCGACTTCACCCCGGACGGCACCATCGAGGCCGCCGAGGTCCGCCCCGGTGACCCCTCGCCGGACGGCGCGGGCACCCTGGTCGCCGCGCGCGGCATCGAGATCGGGCACATCTTCCAGCTCGGCCGCAAGTTCGCCGACGCGTTCGGCCTGGACGCGCTCGGCCCGGACAGCAAGCCGATCCGGATCACCATGGGTTCCTACGGCGTGGGGGTGTCCCGGCTGGTCGCGGTGATCGCCGAGCAGTCGCACGACGAGCGGGGGCTGATCTGGCCGCGCGCGGTGTCGCCGTACGACGTGCACCTGGTGATCGCCGGCAAGTCCGAGGAGATCCGGGCCGGCGGCGAGCAGCTGGCGGGTGACCTGGACGCCGTCGGGGTGCGTGTGCTGCTGGACGACCGGAACTCCAGCCCCGGTGTGAAGTTCGCCGACGCCGAGCTGGTCGGGGTGCCGACGATCGTGGTGGTCGGGCGCGGGCTGGCCAACGGGGTCGTGGAGGTCAAGGACCGCCGCTCCGGCGAGCGGGCCGACGTGCCGGTGGACGAGATCGTCGCCCACCTCACGGGGCTGGTGCGCGCCGGGTAGTCCGGGCTGTGGTTCCGCCGTTTCCGGCGGGCGCTGTCCCCTCTGG
>DASXOJ010000266.1:0-3528 GCA_036494465.1 Pseudonocardiaceae bacterium | reverse complement strand
CGCCCACCACCCCCTCGTTCAAAGACAGAGCCGTCAGCAACGCAAAGGCGCGCAACCTCGATCTGCTGGGGTTGCTGCCTTTTGCCGCGTATCTGCTGATCTTCCTCGGCGCGCCCACCGTCGCCGTCGTCTTCGGCGCGTTCACCGACGACAACGGGCATGCCACCTTCAGCAACATCACCGCGGCGCTGAGCCACCCCTACCTGGGCGCGTTTGGCGAGAGCATCCTCATCTCGGCGGCGACCGCGATCATCGGCGGCGCGCTCGGCCTTGCCATCGCGTTCGCGGTGTCCGGCTCGCCCGCCACCGGGTTCCTCCGGCAGGCCGTGTCCACCGCCTCCGGCGTGTTCGCCTACTTCGGCGGCGTGCCGCTGGCGTTCGCGTTCATCGCCACCCTCGGCGGCCAGGGCCTGATCACCAAGTGGCTGGCCGGTATCGGCATCAGCGTGAGCAACTCGTTCCTGTTCGGCGTCGGCGGCATCATCCTGGTGTACCTGTACTTCCAGATTCCGCTGATGGTGCTGGTGATCTTCCCAGCCATCGAGGGCCTGCGCCCGCAGTGGCTGGAGGCCGCGCGCAACCTGGGCGCGAGCCGCTGGCAGTACTGGCGTTACGTGGGCGGCCCGCTGCTCACCCCGCCGGTGCTCGGCGCGCTGATGCTGTTGTTCGCCAACGCGTTCGCCTCCTACGCGACCGCGCAGGCGCTGACCAACGGCGTCATCCCGCTGGTGCCGATCGAGATCGGCAACGTGATGTCCGGCAACGTCGCGGCGGGCCAGGAGAACCTGGGCAACGCGCTGGGCTTCGGCATGATCGTCATCGTGGCGATCGCGATGGTCGGCTACACGCTCACCCAGCGCAAGGCAGCGAGGTGGATGCGATGACCACCACGACCGCCAGCACGCCGATCAAGGCGAAGGCCAGCGCGGCCACCACTGGCCGCCATCCGATCGCCCGCTGGATCACCTTGCTCGTCGCCGCCGTGTTCTTCCTGCTGCCGATCGCGGCGTCGATCGAGTTCAGCCTGCGCGGCCGCAACGGCACGCACACCCTGGACACCTGGACCAACCTGGTCAGCCAGGACGGCTTCGTGCAGAACCTGCTGATCTCGCTGGAACTCGCGGGCGCCACCGTCGTGCTCACCCTCGTGCTGATGGTGCCCACCATGGCCTGGGTGCACCTGCGGCTGCCGAAACTGCGCAGGGTGCTGGAGAGCATCTGCGTGCTGCCCATGGTCATCCCGGCCGTCGTGCTCGCCAACGGCGTGCTGGTCGCGTTCCGCAACGGTCCACGGTGGATAACCGGAACGCCGGTCGTGCTCGCCCTCGAATACGTGGTGCTCGCACTGCCGTTCACCTTCCGCACCCTGGACGCGGGCATGTCCGCGATCCCGCTGGCCACGCTCGTCGAGGCGGCGCGCAACCTCGGCGCGAACTGGTTCACCGTGCTGTGGCGGGTGGTGGTGCCCAACCTGCGCACTGCCATCCTCGGCTCCGCGATCCTCGCGGCGGCCATGGTGCTCGGCGAGTTCACCATCGCCAACCTGTTGCTGATGAACACCTTTCCGGTCTGGACCGTCCAGGCCGGACAGCAGGACCCGGAGGTGGCCATGGCCGCGTCCATGTTGATCCTGCTCGTGTCCTGGATCCTGTTGATGGTGATGTCGCTGTTCGCGCAGCGCGGCGCTCGGAGGCCCCGATGACGACTGCTTCTACCCAGACGGTGCCCGTTGCCGAATCGGTCGCCGCCACGCCCGGCTCCGCGCTGAAGCTGCGCGGCCTGCGCCGGTCCTTCGGCGGCGTGCTCGCCCTGGACGGTCTCGACCTGGAAGCCGGACCGGGGGAGTTGGTCAGCCTGCTCGGCCCGTCGGGCTGCGGCAAAACCACCGCCCTGCGCATCGTCGCCGGTCTGCAAGCCGCCGACGAGGGCCAGGTTTTCGTCGATGACAAGGACATCGTGTCCGTGCCAGCGCACAAGCGCGACATGGGCATGGTGTTCCAGTCCTACAGCCTGTTCCCGAACCTCTCGGCGCTGGACAACGTCGCGTTCGGCCTGCGTCTGCGCGGCCTCGCCGCCCGGGCGCGCCGGGCCAGGGCCGGTGAGCTGCTGGAGTTGACCGGGCTCACCGAACACGCGGCCAAGTTTCCGCACGAGATGTCCGGCGGCCAGCAGCAGCGGGTCGCGCTCGCGCGCGCGTTGGCCGTGCAACCCAAGGTGCTGCTGCTCGACGAGCCACTGTCCGCCTTGGACGCAGTGGTGCGCGTGCAGCTGCGCGAGGAGATTCGCGGCCTGCAAACCCGGCTCGGCATCACCACGCTGTTCGTCACGCACGACCAGGAAGAGGCGCTGTCCATTTCGGACCGCGTCGCCGTTCTCAACGAGGGCAAACTCGAACAGTGCGCGACCCCCGCCGAGATCTACACCCGCCCGGCGACCCCGTTCGTCGCGGCGTTCGTCGGTTCGATGAACCGCATCCCCGGCGAACTGCGGGACGGCAAGGTCGAACTGGCCGGTGGCGTGATTCCGGTCGTGGCAACGCCGGGCTCGCCGACCGGCGGCCCGGTGACCGCGTTGGTCCGCCCGGAAACCGTGCACCTCGCGTTCGACGACGCAGGCCCGGCAACGGTCGTCCGGGTCAGCTTCCGTGGCCCGGTGACCAGGGTGACCTCGCTGCTCACCGACGGCACTGAACTGCACGCCGACCTGGCCAGCGGCCTCGCAGAAGAATTCACCCCGGGCCGCAGGGTCCGCCCGCTCTACGGGCCCGACCCGGTGCTGGTGCTCGCCGCCGAATGAGCTCCACGGCGGGCTACGTCAGCAGGCGTGGCCCGCCCCGCGAGCTACGCGCTCAGGCGTAGACCGAACTGTCGGCTTGGCGCGGATGATGCGCCGCGTTCGGTTCGGCCACGCTGCGTTCATGAGCGAACACAGCAAGAATCCCGCGATCGCCTGGAGCGTCGCGGGCCAGGCGATCGGCGCGATCGGCATCCTGATCCAGTGGCAGGCCGCGCCGCAACTGTTCGGCGGTTTCCCGCCCGGCGTCTTCTACATCGCCGGTGGCGCCGCGGTCGTCCTGCTGGACCGTCGATCGCCCTGGTCACCGATGAGCGCGATGCTGTTGTCCGCCTTCATCGCCATCGGCGGGCTCCTCGGCGGCAACACCGCCCGCAACCTCAACATGGGCAATCTCGGCGTCACCATCGGTCTCTGGGTCCTGTACGCGGGCCTCGCCCTGTCGGTGATCTCGGGTGTCGTCGCCATCGTCGTCGGCCGGCGCAACGCACCCGGCCGCCAACCCGCGCCGTACAGTCGAGAAAACCCGCGCCGCACCAGCACCCTCATCGCCGTCGGCGGCTTGTCCCTCGCCGCGATCGCCGACGCCGCACCGGAAGGACTGCACTGGGACGGACCGGGCCCGGTCGTCTTCCTGATCCTCGCCCTGCTCACCCTGTTCGTGCCCGGCCGCCACATCCTCATGCTGAGCGCACTGCTCGCCGCCGCGTTCGTCTACGGCGCCATCGACAACGC
>DASXOJ010000265.1:0-5075 GCA_036494465.1 Pseudonocardiaceae bacterium | reverse complement strand
AACCATGCGCCCTGACAATTCAGGATTCCTCCCCACCCAGCAGGGCGGGGTATCCACCCGTGACTCTCGATGACTGGTAACGCGACGGGCAACGGCGCCCGGATCTCTCTAGCGGCCGCACTCGCGCTCGGCATCGCGATGACCGCAAGTGCGTGTGGATCAGGTTCCGCCGCCCCGGCAACGAATGGGCCGGTCACCATCTCGGTCGGCTGCGAGCCGCCGACCTCCCAGCCGATCGCACGACAGAACTGGGTCGCGGACGTGACCGCGTTCGAGAAGCTCAACCCCACGATCACCGTCAACGGGGACGACACCAACCCCTGCGACGATCCGGCGACCTTCGACGCCAAGCTCGCCGGCGGTCAGATGGACGACGTCTTCTACACCTACTTCACCGACGGCGCCAACGTCATCGACTCGGGACAGGCCGCCGACATCCAGTCCTACGCCGGGCAGATCACCGATGTCGGTGACATCCAGCAGCCTCTGCTCGACGTCTACCGCAAGGGCAACACCGCGTCCGGTGACCTCTACGGCGTCCCGACCGGCAACTACAGCCTCGGCCTTGTCTACAACCGCACGCTGTTCCAACAGGCCGGCCTCGACCCGAACAAGCCACCGACCACCTGGGCCGAGGTGGAGACCGACGCGATCGCGATTAGCAAGCTCGGGAACGGCATCGTCGGCTACGGGGACTACAGCGCGGCAGGCACCGGCGGCTGGCACTTCGTCGCCGAAGACTACTCGCGGGGAGGCACCGTGGTCACCGCCAACGGCCAGTCGGCCGCGTTCAACGACGCGGCGGGCCTCCAGACCCTCCAGTTCCTGCACAAGCTGCGTTTCGTCGACAACGTGATGGGCGTCAAGCAGGGCCTCCAGTACAACGACCTACTCCAGATGATGGCCTCCGGCAAGGTCGGTATGTACGTCGGCGCCCCGGACAACCTGACCGCGATCCACACCCAGTACAACGTGCCCTACGCCAACCTCGGCGTCGGCCCGATGCCCGGCGAGAAGGCAACGCTGCTCGGCGGGTCCGGGTACATGTTCAACAAGAACGACACCCCGGCGCAGATCCAGGCCGGCATCAAGTTCGTCGATTACGAGTTCATGACCTCCGGCCTTGGACATTTCGACTACCCGCGCCTTGCCGCGACCAAGCAGCCGGTCGGCCTGCCCGAGCCGGACATGTGGACCGGCGCCGCGGCCACCGCCGACACGGCGCGGATGCAGAAGTACGCGAACATCCCGACCCAGAACTTCGCCGCCTACGTCGCCGCGACGGCCAAGATGAAGCTGCTCATCGAACCGCCCCAGGCCCAGGCGATCTACGCGCAGGGCGACAAGGCAGTTGACGCCGCCCTGACCGATCCGAACGCGAACCTCCAGCAACTGCTCAGCACGTTCGCCTCGGCCACCAACACCGTCCTCGCCAACGCGCAACACTGATCATGGCGACGATCAAGCTGACGCACGCGGTCGCGCGGGACATCCGCGTGGCAGCCCGGCCACGACGGCGGGTTTCCATCGGCCGGCGGTTGCGGCGCAACTCGACCGCCTATCTGTTCCTGGCCGGCGCCGTGCTGTGCTTCGCGGTGTTCTCGTGGTATCCGATGATCCGCGAAGTCATCATGAGCTTCCAGTACACCAACTTCGCCGGTGACACCGAGTGGGTCGGACTGCGCAACTACCGGCATATCGTGGCCGACCCCGACTTCTGGAGCGCGTGGCGGACCACCGGACTGTTCACCCTGTTCGCGCTGGTTTTCGGCTACGCGGTGCCGTTCTGTACGGCCGTGGTGATCAACGAACTCCGCCACGCGCGGACCTACTTCCGCCTACTCGTCTACCTTCCGGTGATGATGCCCCCGGTGGCCGCCGCGTTCCTGTGGCGGTGGTTCTACAGCCCGGACGACAGCGGTCTGTTCAACGGGATCCTGCACGCGCTGCACCTGCCCACGGTGCAGTGGCTACAGTCCTCGCACACCCTGGCCGTGCTGTGCCTGGTGCTGTTCTCCACCTGGATCAACATGGGCGGGACCGTGCTGGTCTATCTGGCCGCGTTGCAGGGCATTCCCGGTGATCTGTACGGGGCGGCCGAAATGGACGGTGCCGGGATCCTGCGGCGGGTCTGGCACGTCACCGTTCCGCAGACCAGGCTGATCCTGTCGCTGATGCTGCTGTTGCAGATCGTCGGCACCATGCAGGTGTTCGTCGAGCCCTACGTGATCACCGGTTCTTCCAACAACACCACGACCGTGGTGTACCTGATCTACCAGTACGCCTTCAACTTCAACAACTACGGCAACGCCTCGGCGCTCGGTGTTCTGCTGCTGCTGGTCCTCGTCGGATTTGCGGGTGGCTATCTCTGGCTGAGCCGTCGCACGGGTGAGGAGTAGTCCGATGTCCATCGCCGACTCCCAGGCCCGCACCTTGCTCTCCGCGACACAGCTGTCCCGCCCGGCCGGCAAGGTCATCTACTGGGTCACGTTCTGGGCGTGCATCCTGTTGTTCGCGGTGGTGTTCCTGTTCCCGATGTACTGGATGGTCACCGGCGGCCTCAAGTCCGCGCAGGAAATCATCAAGGTCCCGCCGACCATCGTGCCGACCGCGCCGGTCCCGGCCAACTACTCGACCGCCTGGCAGGACGTGCACCTCGGACGGCTGATCTTCAACACTGCCTACTACGCGCTGGGCGCACTGGCCTTCCAGCTCGTGTTCGACGTGGCCGCGGCCTACGCGTTCTCCAAGCTGCGCCCGGTGTTCGGCAACATCGTGCTGTTCGCGATGCTCGCCACCCTGATGATTCCCACCACCGTCCTGATCCTGCCCACCTACCTGACCGCCAACGACCTGCCGTTCCTGCACCTGAGCCTGTTGAACTCGCCGCTCGCGATCTGGTTGCCCTCGGTAGCCAATGCGTTCAACATCTTCCTGCTCAAACGGTTCTTCGACTCGATCCCCACCGAACTGCTCTCCGCCGCCGCCATCGACGGGGCCGGGCCGGTGCGGGTGCTGTGGTCGCTCGTGTTGCCGATGTCCCGGCCGATCCTCGGCGTCGTGTCGATCTTCGCGGTGGTCGCGGTGTGGAAGGACTTCCTCTGGCCGCTGCTCGTCCTCACCCAGACCTCGGCGCAGACGGTGAACGTCGGGCTGAACCAGTTGAGTGTCGGCATCGCGCAGAACATCTTCATCGCCGCGCTGGCCATCGCCAGCGTGCCCACGATCGTCTTCTTCGTGATCTTCCAGCGCAACATCATGGCCGGCCTGACCATCGGCGGCGTCAAGGGCTGACCCGCTCTCCGGCCAACGGAAACCCGGCTGCCGCAACGGCCGCCCGGTGCGCTCCCGCGCGCCCTCGTCCGCACCACATCCTCGACCCAGGAGGCCCCTGTGACCAGTCAGTTCACCGACACCACCGCGTGGTGGCGCAACGCCGTCATCTACCAGGTCTACGTGCGTTCCTTCGCCGACGCGAACGGAGACGGAGTCGGCGACCTCGCCGGCATCCGCGCTCACCTGCCCTACCTGGCCGAGCTCGGCGTCGACGCGCTCTGGTTCAACCCCTGGTACGCCTCTCCCATGGCCGACGCCGGCTACGACGTCGCGGACTACCGGCGCATCGATCCAGCGTTCGGCACCCTCGCCGAGGCCGAGGCACTGATCAACGAGGCCCACGAACTCGGCCTGCGCATCATCATCGACGTCGTGCCCAACCACTGCTCCGACCAGCACGCCTGGTTCCAGGAAGCGCTCGCCGCGGGCCCCGGCGCGGAAGTGCGCGACTTGTTCTGGTTCCGGCCCGGCCGTGGCGACTACGGCGAACTCCCGCCCAACGACTGGCAATCGGTGTTCGGCGGCCCGGCGTGGACCCGCACCACGAACCCCGACGGCAGGCCTGGCGAGTGGTACCTGCACCTGTTCGCCGCGCAGCAGCCCGACCTGAACTGGAACAACGCCAAGGTCCGCGAGGAACACGAGGACGTGTTGCGGTTCTGGTTCGACCGGGGCGTCGACGGAGTGCGCATCGACTCGGCCACCATGCCGGCCAAGGACCCGAACCTGCCCGACTTCAACCCGGAGCAACCGCCGGTACCGCACCCCTACATCGACCGCGACGAGGTGCACGAGATCTACCGGGGCTGGCGCGCGCTCGCCGAAAGCTACGACCGGCCGCGCGCACTGATCGGCGAGGTATGGCTGGACAAACCGGACCGCCTCGCCGCGTACCTGCGGCCAGACGAGATGCACACCGCGTTCAACTTCGACTACCTCAACTCCGGTTGGAACGCCCCCGCGCTGCGCGCCGTCATCGACGCGACCCTCGACGCGCACGCGCCGGTGGACGCGCCGCCCACCTGGGTACTGTCCAACCACGACGTCACGCGGCACGTCACCCGCTACGGCCGGGCCGACACCACCTACGGAATGGCGACCCGCCAGCACGGCACCCCGACCGATCTGGCTCTGGGCACCCGGCGGGCCAGGGCCGCGCTGCTGCTGAACCTGGCCTTGCCCGGCTCGTGCTACCTCTACCAGGGTGAGGAACTGGGTCTGTGGGAAGTCGAGGACATTCCCACCGAACTCCGGGACGACCCGATCTACCACCGCACCAACGGCGCGGACATCGGCCGGGACGGTTGCCGCGTTCCGTTGCCCTGGTCCGGCACGCGAGCACCATTCGGCTTCAGCCCGGACACGGCCACGGCACCACCCTGGCTCCCTCAGCCCGCGGACTGGGCCAACCACACGGTATCCGCGATGGCCGCCGATCCCGAATCGATCCTGCGGTTCTACCGCACCGCGCTCGCCGCCCGCCATGAGCAACCTTGCCTCGGTGACCAACCGCTGACCTGGCGCTCGACCGACAGCGACGCCGTCCTGCATTTCAACCGCGGCAACGAGTTCAGCTGCCTCGTCAATCTCGGTACCGCGCCGGTCTCGCTGTCACGAAGCAGCCGAATCGTGCTCGCCAGCACTCCTCTTCCGTTGGCGGCAACCGTCCTGCCCAGCGATACCGCGGTTTGGCTACACCACTGACGTGCCCGACGGACTGCTCAGCATCGAAAGTCGGG
>DASXOJ010000264.1:0-41500 GCA_036494465.1 Pseudonocardiaceae bacterium | reverse complement strand
GGTCGGCTTCGTGGTCGGCATCGACCTGCTCGTGCAAGCCCCGGCGGGCGCGGCCAGCGCGGTCGTGTCGGTGCTGCCGCCCTTCGCGCCATTCCTGATGCCCGGCCGCATCGCGCTCGGCGCGGCCGCCGGCTGGCAGGTCTGGCTCGCCGTCCTGCTCATGCTCGCCGCGATCGTCGTCGTCGCGGGCTATGCCAGCCGCACCTACGCCGCCGCCCTCCGCACCATCGGCCGTCGCCTGTCATTGCGAGACGCCCTGTTGTGATGCTCCAACATGGTTAACCGGGGACATCAACGCGGCTTTACGAGGCGGGATTGTCCGATGCCGGTATTGAGGGCACCTTAGTGGATGTTGATCGTGCGGCGAGTGATCTGCTGACAGCGGTGGCCAGCGCGGTCGAGGACATTCGGCGGGTGCCGGGACTGCGCGCGATCGCGGTCGAGCACGACGACGCTGTGACGTTGTCGGACGCGGCGCAGCGGCTCGATTGGCGGACAGCGGAAAGCCTGCGGTTGCTGGCCGAGGGCAAACGCGGACCTGGCGGGTTTCCGTTGCCCATCGCGGACACCGGCAAGGTGCGGATCTACTCGTGGGCGGAGATCACCGAGTGGCTACGCACCGCGCTCGGCGAGGACGCGCCGGAGGCCGATCCGGAACTCGCGCTCGCCGATCGGGCGCTTCGGCTGGCGGACAGGGCCGCGCGGGGTGGGCCGACTCAGCTGGACGCGGTCCGGCATCTGGTCGGGGCCTGATCGCGAACTGTCCCAGAGACGCCAAACGGCCGGTGTCACCGTGTGGTGGCACCGGCCGATGTGGACGATCAGGTCAGCTGAAGATGGTCAGCGGGACTCGATCGGGGTGAAGTCGCGCTCGGCCGGGCCGACGTAGAGCTGGCGGGGGCGGCCGATCTTGGTGGCGGGGTCCTTGACCATTTCGCGCCAGTGGGCGATCCAGCCGGGGAGCCGGCCGATGGCGAACAGGACGGTGAACATCCTGGTCGGGAAGCCCATGGCGCGGTAGATCAGGCCGGTGTAGAAGTCGACGTTCGGGTAGAGCTTGCGCTCGACGAAGTAGTCGTCGGACAGCGCGCGCTCTTCCAGCTTCAGCGCGATCTCCAGCAGGTGGTCGTCGCCGCCGAGCTTCTTGAGGATCTCGTCCGCGGTGCGCTTGATGATCTTGGCCCTGGGGTCGTAGTTCTTGTAGACCCGGTGGCCGAAGCCCATCAGCCGGACGCCCTCCTCCTTGTTCTTCACCTTGTTCACGAAGGAGTCGACGTCACCGCCGGAGCGCTGGATGTCCTGGAGCATTTCCAGCACCGCGCTGTTCGCGCCGCCGTGCAGCGGACCGAACAGGGCGTTGATGCCCGCGGAGATGCTCGCGAACAGGTTCGCCTCGGACGAGCCGACCAGGCGCACGGTCGACGTGGAGCAGTTCTGCTCGTGGTCGGCGTGCAGGATGAACAGCAGGTCCAGCGCCTTGGCCAGGGCCGGGTCGACCTCATAGGGCTCGGCAGGCAGGCCGAAGGTCATCCGCAGGAAGTTCTCGACGAGGCCGAGCGAGTTGTCCGGGTAGAGGAACGGCTGGCCGACGCTCTTCTTGTACGCGTACGCGGCCAGCGTGGGCACCTTCGCCAGCAGGCGGATGGTGGACAGCTCCACATTGGGTTCGTCGAACGGATTCAGGCTGTCCTGGTAGAAAGTGGACAGTGCGGACACCGCGGAGGACAGCACCGGCATCGGGTGCGCGTCGCGCGGGAAGCCGCCGAAGAAACCCTTGAGGTCCTCGTGCAGCAGAGTGTGCCTGCTGATCTTCTCGGTGAAGTCGGCGAGCTGCGCCTCGGTGGGCAGGTTGCCGTAGATCAGCAGGTAGCTGACCTCGATGAAGCTCGACCGTTCTGCGAGCTGTTCGATCGGGTAGCCGCGGTAGCGCAGAATTCCGGCCGCACCGTCGATGTAGGTGATCTCCGACGAGCAGGAGGCCGTGTTCACGAAGCCCGGGTCGATGGTCACCAGACCGGTGGTGGACAGCAGCTTCGTCACGTCGATCCCGGGCGACCCCTCCGTGACGGGTCGTACCGGAAGCTCCAACTCGCCGCCTGAGTGGCGCAGCACAGCAGTCTGAGTGCCGGCGGAGGTCGCGTCGGGCATTCGAGCCTCTTTCACGCTTGGAACGAGGCGGGCGCCTGGGTAGAGCGAAAGACAAACCGGATCGGTGTAGTGACCGATCCAGACTGACCACCGCGAATGACCACTCGATCGGGGTGACCGACCGCAGCACCGCCCCGTTGGGGTCTGGAGTCAAGTCTTACGTTAGTGCCAAATACGGGTTGCGCCCACCCGGACGACACGTCAAGTCCCCCACATGGGACGTCCGTCACACGAGCTTGCCATGTGAATGATCGTGGTGGATCAAGCTTTCGACCAGTGTCGACGGTGGCACTCCCGGAGGGTAACGCACAGCCAATCGTGACCTGGGCGGCGTTGACAGTTGGAGGCGCGCATTCGCGAACGGAGCGCCGCTCCGCCGGGAACCACCTGATCGGGAACGATACTGGGCCGACCCGGCGAATTCGGCGTTTACTTTCGCCGAAAGTGAATACTCCTCGGAGTCGGTTGCCACTCAACACGGGGAACGACAAGTACGCCAGAAACCGACTAATTTCGATACCGCGGCCGCAATTGTTTGAGACCTCGCCGACAAATTCGGAGGCAAAACATGATCGCAATCGGTATCGGTCTTGGACTGTTCGTGGGACCGTGGTGGTACTGGCACTGCCACTAGCCCACCCGCTGACGAAATCGTTGTCCTGACTGGGAAATTCCCAGGAGGACGGACTCCCTTGTAACGCGGCACGGTGGCGTCCCGCCGGGATGGCGGGACGTCTACCGGTATTTCGTTCATTAATTCGTCAGCGCTGGTCAGCCAACTTCGGAATCGGCCAGTTCCGCTGCGAAAGGCGGTTCGGCGCCGACCCGGGAAACGGTGATGGCGGCGGCTTTCGCGGCATATCCGAGCGCTTCGTGCCAGGCGTCCGCGCCGACCTCGCGCAGCGCCGCGTTGCCGTGCACGCCGTGCGCGGTGAGCCAGCCGACCAGCGCGGCATGCACGGTGTCGCCCGCGCCGATGGTGTCCGCGACCGTGGCGCGCACCGCCTCGATGTCCACCTTGCCGACCTTCTCGGTGAGCACGCTCGCCCCGTCGCTGCCCCGGGTCAGTGCGACGGCGCCCACACCGGCCCGCAGCCAGTCCTTCGCGATCGGCAGCACGTCGGTTCCCTCCGGTACGTCCGCGAGCCACCAGATGTCCTCGACCGACGCCTTGAGCAGCCCCACCGAGGGCAGCCAGCTCGCGAAGCGCGCGCGGTAGGCGGCCGGGTCGTCGATCAGGCCCGGGCGGATGTTCGGGTCGAGCACGGTGAGCCTGCCCGCCGCCGCTTCCCGGTGCAGCATCGTCTCGTAGACGCTCGCGCCCGGGTCCAGCACGAGGCCGAGGGTGCCGACCGAGAGCGCGGTCACGTCCTCGGGCAACGGGCCGGGGTCGGCGACCAGGCGGTCGGCGGTGCCCTGGACGTGGAAGGTGTAGCGGGCCGAGCCGTCCTCGGTGAGCGTCACGACCGCGAGCGTGGTCGGCTCCTTGCCGCGTTGCAGCAGGTCAAGGCTGACTCCGGCGCCACTGAGCCGGTCGACGAGGGCATCGCCGAAGGCGTCGGCAGAGATCCGGGACAGGAACGCGACAGGTGCGCCGAGCCTGCCCAGCGCGACCGCTGTCGTGTACGGACCGCCGCCGAGCCGGGGCAGCAACGGGCGCAGCGCGCCGGTCTGACCCGGTTCGGTCGCCGGTGCGGGGACCAGATCCACCAATGCCTCGCCGCCGACCACGATCACCGCGCACCTCTTCGTTGCCTCGTTCGGGTTTTGTCGTGACGAATCTACCCATCAGGCCGGGCCGGTTTTGTACCGTAGGACGTCCGACCGTACGGCCACCAAACATGTGTGCCTCGCGGCTGTTACTCGTTGTGCTGGAGGACCCATGCCGGCTGAGCGGAATCTGCCATCCACCGATGCCGAAGACCTGATCGCGCTGGTGCGCGAGATCGCGACCGACGAACTGGTGCCGGTCGCGTCCGAGTACGAGGAAGCAGCCCGCTTCCCGCGCGAGAAGTTCCGGTTACTCGGCAAGAGCGGCCTGCTCGGGCTCCCCTATCCCGAGTCGGTCGGTGGCGGGGGCGTGTCCTACGAGGTGTACCTCCAGGTCATCGAGGAGCTGGCGAGCGCCTGGATGACCATCGGCGAGGGCCTGTCGGTGCACACCATGTCCTGTTACGCGCTGGCCAACTTCGGCACCGACGAGCAGCGCGAGCGCTGGCTGCCGGACCTGCTCGGCGGTGAACTGCTCGGCGCGTACGCGTTGTCCGAGTCGCACGCGGGCTCCGACCCGTCCTCGATGTCGACCCGCGCGGTCCGGGACGGCGAGGACTACGTGATCAACGGCACCAAGGCGTGGATCACCCATGCCGGGGTCGCGGACTGCTACACGATGATGGCGCGCACCTCGGACGACCCACACGAGCACATCAGCTGCTTCCTGGTCGACGGCGCGACGCCCGGGCTGTCCGCGGCAAAGCCGGAGCGGACCATGGGCCTGACCGGGTCGGTCGTCGCCCAGTTGCACCTTGAGGACGCGCGGGTGGGCGCGGACCGGCTGATCTCGCGGGAGGGCGCCGGGCTCAAGATCGCGCTGGAGGCGTTGAACTCGGGGCGCCTTGGCATCGCCGCCTGCGCGGTCGGACTGGCGCAGGCCGCGTTGGACGAGGCGGTGCGCTACGCCCAGGAACGCACCCAGTTCGGCAAGCCGATCATCGACTTCCAGGGGCTGGAGTTCCTGCTGGCGGACATGGCAGCCGCTGTCGAATCCGGTCGCGCGACCTACCTGGAAGCCGCCCGCCGCCGTGACCGGGGCCTGCCGTTCCGGCGGCAGGCGTCCATCGCCAAGCTGGTCGCGACCGACAACGCCATGAAGGTCACCACCGACGCGGTGCAGGTGCTCGGCGGCGCGGGCTACACCCGCGACTTCCCGGTCGAGCGGTACATGCGCGAGGCCAAGGTCCCGCAGATCTTCGAGGGCACCAACCAGATCCAGCGGATGGTCATCGCGAGGGAGCTTCGGAAGAGCTAGAAAGTCAGTTTGGCTTCAACTCCGCCTGGTTACGTCTTGGCTGTCATTCGATACCGAGCGTGAGGGGTGGACATTGGCTGGGCTGGCGAGACGAGATCTGTTACGCACGATTGCCGTCGGCGGGGTCGCGGTCGCGAGCGGGGTCGCCTTCGAGGCGGCATCGGCTCCGGCGAGCGCGACTCCGGCAGCGCAGAACCTGATCATGATCATCCGGCACGCGGAGAAGCCGCCGGACTCCGGCAAGCCGTACGGGATCACGCCAGACGGCGCCAAGGACACGCATTCGCTGACCGTGGCCGGGTGGACCAGGGCGGGCGCGCTGGTGGAGTTGTTCGCGCCGGACAACGGGCAGTTCCCGAGCGGGCTGCGCAAACCGGACCGGATCTACGCGTCGGGCGCGGGCGGGAACGGGCAGCGGCCCATCCAGACGGTGACCCCGTTGGCCGCGAAGCTGAACTACGACCTCGACACCGACTACGGCAAGGGTGACGAGAGCAACCTGGCCAAGGAGATCGTGAAACTCTCCGGCACCACGCTGGTCAGCTGGGAGCACGAGAACATCCCGGCCATCGTGGCCGCGCTCGGTTCGGTGTCGCCGGCGCCGCCGAGCGAATGGCCGGACGGCCGGTTCGACATGGTGTGGGTGTTCGCGGGCGGGCCGGGCAGCTGGACGTTCAGCCAGGTGCCGGAGTTGTTGCTGGCCGGGGATTCCAGCTCGCCGCTCTGATCGATTGATCGTCCACTCCGGACTCGAACACGGGAGTCCGGAGTGGACGTTTTGCTCAGTGCTCTGCGTAGTACGGATTCGCGACAACGCCTTCGCCGAGGTTCTCGTCGTAGGTGTAGACCTCGCGACCGTTGATGAACACCCGCAACGCGCGGCTCATCACGTCCAGTGGATCGCCCGACCAGAGCACCACGTCACCGTCCAGACCTGGCTTCAGCGCGCCGATCCGGTCGTCCAGCCGCAGGATCTGCGCCGGGTTCACCGTGAGGGCGCGCAAGGCGGTCTCGGTGTCCAGGCCCTCCTTCACCGCGAGCGTCGCCTGGTGGACCAGGAAGTGGATCGGCACCACCGGATGGTCGGTGGTGATCGCCAGCTTGACGCCCGCCCGAGCCATGATGCCCGCCGCGCGCATGGTGCGCTGGCGCAGTTCGACCTTGACCCGCGAGGTGAACATCGGCCCGAAGATGACCGGGATGTCCCGCGCTGCCAGCAGATCCGCGACCAGGTGGCCCTCGGTGCCGTGGTTGACGACGAGCTCGTAACCGAACTCGTCCGCGATCCGGATCGCGGTGGCGATGTCGTCGGCGCGGTGCACGTGCTGATCCCAGAGCAGCTCGCGATCCAGCACCCGGACCAGCGTCTCGCAGGTGAGATCGCGGTCGAACGGTTTGCCCTGCGCCTGGTCGTGCTCGCGGCGTGAGCGGTAGTCCTGCGCCTTGGTGAAGGCTTCGCGAAGGATCGCCGCGACGCCCTGCCGGGTGGACGGGGTCTTGTCCTTCTCGCCGTAAACCCGCTTCGGGTTCTCGCCGAGCGCGCTCTTCACGCTCACGTCGATGCGGAACGCCATCTCGTCGACGCTGCGGCCCCAGGTCTTCACCGCGACCGTGGCGCCGCCGATCGGGTTTCCCGAACCGGGCTTGACGACCGCGCTGGTGATGCCGCCGGACAGGGCGTCCGCGAAACCGAGGTCGGCAGGGTTGATCGCGTCGAGAGCGCGGAAGCGGGCCCCGTTCGGGTCCGTCATCTCGTTGGTGTCGTTACCGGCCCAGGCTTCGCCGTCCTCGTGCACGCCGACGTGCGCGTGCGACTCGACGAACCCGGGCAGCACCCAGCAACCCGCGGCGTCGACCTCGTCGACCTCGTCGGGAATATCCACCTCCTCGGCAGGCCCGACGGCGACGATCTTGCCGTTCCTGATGAGTACCGTTCCGCCCTCGATCGGAGCCCCGTCGACCGGGACCACGTGACCGCCTGTGATCGCGACATCCATGGTTCGCGAGGCTAACCGATGTTCGATCCGTAGTCTGGGCAAGTGGGCTGGTTGACCTTCGACGATCTCGACGAGACCGAGTGCTGGCTGGCCAACGCGGTGGTCAGCGGAACCAGACTGGAACTGGCGCAACCGGCACCGATCCGCGCGGAGCTGATCCGGCAACTGCTGCTCGGCGGGTTCCACTGGCCGGACCGGCTCACCCCGGATCCGCGCGGAATCCGCGTGCGCGGCGCGGTCATCGTCGGCCAGCTCGACCTGTCCGGGGTGCATTCCGCGCTGCCGCTGGAACTGGTCGACTGCGAGTGTGCCGAGGGGATCGTGCTCAGCGGCGCCCGTCTGTCCTCTCTGGACTTCAGCGGGCTGGTGTGCCCGTGGCTGGTCGGCAGCGAAATGGTCGTCGAGCGCAGTGTGTGGCTGCTCGGCGCGCGAATGGCCAGGGTGAACCTGTCCGGGGCCCGGATCGGCGGCATGCTGGACGTGTCCGACGCCCGGCTGGTCAACCCGGACGGGGTGGCGTTGCTCGGCGGGAACCTCGATGTCGGCGGTGGCATGTTCCTGCGCGGCCTGGTCGCGGAAGGCAGCGGCGACGACGGCACGGTCCGGTTGACGGGTGCGGCCGTCAGCAATCAGCTGAACCTCGGCGGCGCGCGGCTGACCAACCCGGACGGACCAGCGCTGGTCGCGGACTACCTGCGCACCGGCAGCAATCTCATGCTCAACGCCGGTTTCCACGCGGAGGGCCGCAAGGACACCGGCACCGTGCGGCTGGTCGGCGCGCACATCCAAGGGCGGCTCAACTTCGAGGACGCGCAGATCGTCGCGGCCGAACCCGGCGCGCTCGCGCTGAACATCGGCCGGGTCCACGTCGGCGCGGACATCCTGTTGCCGGTAGCCAGCCTCGGCGGCCCGGTCACCTTCGACGGTTGTACGTACACCCGGATTCTGCGGTCGAGCGTGCCGGAATTCCTGGACGTGCTGGCCAATCGGACCAACAGCTACTCGGCGCAGCCGTACCGGCAGTTCGCGGCCACCCATCTCGCCACCGGCAACGAACGGGACGTGCGGCTGATCAACCTTGCCGCGCAACGGGATCTGCTGTGCAGAGGCAGGCTGGACTTCTGGGCGCGCGGCTGGCACCGGATCACCGGCCTGGTGCTCGGCTACGGCTACCGGCCCAGTCGCGCGCTGCTCTGGTGGGCGGGCACGCTCGCGCTCGCGCTGGTGCTGCTGGTCGGCGTCGGCGGCCCGGCCGGGCTGATCACCGCGCACGGGGTGCGCTGCGGCACCGCCGACCAGGCCGGTCTCGCGTTGAACACGGCGACACCGCTGGTGAAACCGGCCGGAGAACAGGACTGCCAGTTGAACAGCGGCACCCCGCTGGGCGACGTGCTGCTCGTCGCTGGCTGGGTGATCCAGGCGCTGTCCTGGGCGTTCGTCACGTTGTTCGTGGCCGGTTTCACCGGACTGGTGCGCAAGAACCCTTAACTCAGCGGCAGCAGACCCCAGCGGGCCGACCAGGATTCGCCGGGGGCGATGATGATCAGGCCGTCGCCGGAGTTGAGCGCGTCCGGCGGGCAGGTCATCGGTTCCACCGCGACGACGCCGTCACCGCGATCGGCGAACTCGCCAGGGGTGAACGCCTGCACCCAGCGGAACGCCGGGTCCGCCCAGAGTTCGACGCCGCAGTGCTCGCTGGTCAACCGGTGGTGGATCAGGCCGTCCTGGCCGGGGAAGCATCCGCCGAACGGCTGGTCGAGGTCGACGCCGACCAGCGAACGCGGTTCGCGGAAGTCGTAGTCGGTGCCCTCGACCGGCACGGCGGGACCCGTTGGCATCAACGTGTCCGGGTCCAACGGGAGCACGGTGCTGGCGGACAACTGGAGTCGGCAGTCCACCCGATTCGTCTTGCCCGCCCTCGGATACGGATGCGTGCCGACCCCGAATGGCACCGGTGCGTTGCCGGTGTTGCGCACCCCGTGCGTCACGGACAGACCGCGATCGTCCAGCGCGTAGTCGATGGTGGTGTGCAGGGCGATCGGCCAGCCCTCCTGCACCGGGATGTCGGTGGCCAGCATGATCCGGTTGGTGCTCTGCTGCACGACCTCCCAGACGTGGTCGCGGACCAGACCGTGGATGGCGTGCCCGCGCTCGGGCTCGTTGACCGGTACCCGCTGTTCGGTGCCTTCCCAGTGCCAGACGCCCTTGTTGATCCGGTTCGGCCAGGGCACCAGCACGGTGCCCGCGCCCAGCGGCGGGTGCTCGCCCTCGGGGAACGTTTCCAGGTAGGGCACGCCGGCCACCTCGAAGACCCGCAGGCCGGCACCGATCCTGGTGATCACGGCGCGGGCCCCGCCCGAGGTGATCTCGTAGTCCGCGGTTGTCATGGCCGCAGCCTAGTGCGGGAAAGCGGTTGCGTCGCTGTGATCAGTCGCTGTCGACGAGACTTGCGAACTTGATGACCTGGGCAAGCTGGACCTGCCCGACCGCGGTGATGTCCGTAGCGGACGTGTCGCCCTGCTTCTGCTTGGCCGCGAACACCGCGTAGCCGCTCTGACCGCTGCTGTTGACCTGGTAGGAGAACGCGCCGTCCGCGTCGCCGACCCCGGTCTGCTGCTGGAAGTTGGACGCGGTGCCGGACTGGCCCAGCTGGGTCTGCGCGTTCTGCAGCGCGCTCTGGCTGGTCACGTTCGCCTGGCCGGAGTAGTCGAAGGCGACGACGCTGATCGCGAGCACGTTGTTCGAATCGGCCGCGCTGATCACGCAGCTCACGGCGAGCACGCCGTTGGTGTCCTGCGACTGTCCGGTGGTGACGTGCGCGCCGGACACACCGAACGCCTGCTGGACCATGTCCGGGGTGATCGTGGAGCAGAACCGGTCGGCCGCCGTGCTGCCGGAACCGCCGCTGCCACCCGAACCACCGGAGCCGCCCGACTGCCCAGGGGTGCTGTGCGTGGACGGAGTCGACGCCGCGACCGGCGTGCCGGTCACCGCCTTCGCGCATCCGACCAGGCTCATGGCGAGCAGCGCGCCCGTGGTCAGGCCGGCGGCGATCATGCGACTACGCGACATAGGCCCCAGTACACACCATCGACCTGCCGAACGGACGAAGGGTTCAGCCAACGGGAGCGCGGTAGCGGACGAACGCCGGCAGCGCGACGGCGGCGATCAGTACGAACACGACGACCAGGATTCCGCCACCCGTGACGGTCGCGGTGGTACCGGCGGCGGCGCCGATGGTGCCGTGCAGCGTGTCGGCAAGCCGCGGCCCACCCGCGACGACGACGGTGAACACGCCCTGGGTCCGGCCGCGCATCTCGTCGGTGGCGGCGGCCTGCAGGATCGCGCCGCGGAAGACCATGCTGACCATGTCGGCGGCGCCCGCGAGGGCCAGGAAGATCACCGCGAGCGGGAGCGTCGGGCTCAACCCGAACCCGGCGATGGCGACGCCCCACCCGGCGACCGCGATGATCACCACGACGCCGTGCCGGGGCGCGCGGGAGAGCCAGCCGGAGAACAGGCCGCAGACCGCAGCGCCGATCGGGATCGCCGCGAACAGCCAGCCGTAGGCGATGCCGCCACCGGGTGGGTCGCCGAAGGTGTGTTCGGCCATTTCCGGGAACAGCGCCCTTGGCATGCCGAAGATCATCGCGATCATGTCCATCAGGAACGACGCGAGCAACACCTTCTGGGTGTTGAGGTAGCGGAATCCGGCGAGGATGTCGGCGATCCCGGCGCGCCGGGCCTGTCCGACCAGCGGTGGCAGCGGGGGCAGTCGCCAGACCGCCCACAGTGTCAGGGTGAGGCCGACCGCGTCGATCAGGTACAAGGTGGACAGCCCGATGAACGGGATGAGCGCGCCGGCGAGCAGCGGTCCGAAGACGGCGCCCACCGAGAAGACCGTCCCGTTGAGCGCGCCCGCCTGCGGCAGCAGTTCGGCCGGGACGAGCCGGGCGATGGACGCGTTGGCTGCTGGTTGGTTGATCGCGAACAGGCCCTGCTGGATGCCGAGCAGGACCAGCACGACCCAGACCGAGTTGAGCCCGATCGCTGCCTGGACCCAGAGCAGCAGGGAGACCACCGCGATACCGGAGCTGGTGATCAGCAGCAGCTTGCGCCGGTCGACGGTGTCCGCGATCGCGCCGCCCCACAGGCCGAACACGAGCAGCGGCACCAGCGCGACGGCGCCTGCGACACCGACCCACCCGGAGGAGTTGGTGATGTCGTAGACCTGTTTGGGCACGGCGACGGCGGTGAGCTGGCTGCCGATCGAGGTGACCGCGGTGGCCAGCCAGAGCCGCCGGAACGGAACGACCTTGAGCGGCCGGGTGTCCATCAGCACGCGGCCAAGCCGACGGCGCGGTCGGGCCTGGGGTTTCTCCGGGTCCTCGGGTGGACTGTCCGTCTCAGCGCTCACGGTCATTTAGCTTAGGCTGGCTAACGAACCAGTGGGAATCTGCCCAACAACGCGACGGGTCGGTGCGGTGATCACCGCACCGACCCGTTTTTGGCCGCTGAGCTGGGACTATCAGGGGGCGAGCCGACGTACTTTCCAGTCGTCGCCTGTGAGCACGAACACCAGCCGGTCGTGCATGCGGTCGCGACGGCCCTGCCAGAACTCGACGGTCTGCGGGCGGATCCGCCAGCCGCCCCAGTGCGGCGGGACCGGGATCGACTCGGCGTCGGCGAACTGGCGGTTGATGTTCGCCAGCGCACTGTCCAAAGTAGAGCGTCCGGTGACCGGCTTCGACTGCGGCGACGCCCACGCGCCCACCTGCGAACCGCGCGGCCTGCTCGCCCAGTAGGTCGCGGTCTCCGCCGCGCTCACCTTCTCCACCACGCCGCGCACGTGCGCCTGGCGCTGCATCGCGAACCACGGGAAGGTCGCGGACGCGAACCGGGTGGAGATCAGGTCGTGGCTCTTGTTGGAGGTGTAGTTCGTGTAGAAGACCACGCCACGCGCGTCCAGCCCCTTGCACAGCACCGTCCGGGACGACGGCCGCCCCTCGGGATCCGCGGTGGCCAGCACCATCGCGTTCGGCTCCGGCAGGCTCGCCCGGGTCGCCTCGTCCAGCCAGGCCTGCAACTGCTCGTGCCAGGAACGTTGCAGCGAGCCCTCGTCGAGCACACCTTCCTCGTAGGAGACCCGCATCGCGGGGAGTTCCAGTGCGATATCGGCTTGTGACATCCCGAATCACCTTCCGGCCTGTCGGACCCGTTGTGCGGGGATTGTTAGCGGCTGGTTTGCAAGGCTGGTTTGTGGGGGTGGCGGTGGAATTCACCAGTATCGAGTTGACGCTACGGGTTAACCGGCGTTCGCGAAACCACCCGAGCGGTGATCCGGGCCACCGGGCCGGGTTACTTTTCGCGAGGTCAGTCACTTAATCGAGTTCGGGATCGAATCAGAAGGTTTTACTTCCGGCGTGAGCAATGAGGCTGCGGCGCCGGGGTTCGTGCCCGGGCTTGAGGGTGTTGTCGCGTTCGAGACCGAGATCGCCGAGCCCGACCGCAACGGCGGTGCGCTCCGCTATCGCGGGGTGGACATCGAGGACCTGGCGGGCCAGGTCACGTTCGGCGATGTCTGGGCACTGCTCGTGGACGGGCGATTCGGCACGGGTTTGCCGCCCGCCGAACCGTTCCCGCTGCCGGTGCACACCGGCGACGTCCGGGTCGACGTGCAGGCGGGGCTCGCCATGCTCGCGCCGATCTGGGGTTACCAGCCGCTGCTGGACATCACCGACGAACAGGCCCGCGAACAGCTCGCGCGTGCCTCGGTGATGGCGCTGTCCTACGTGGCGCAGTCCGCGCGCGGCATCCACCAGCCCGCGGTGCCCCAGTCGCGGGTGGACGAGAGCGTGACGATCACCGAACGGTTCATGGTCCGCTGGCGCGGCGAGCCGGACCCGGCACACGTGCGCGCGATCGACGCCTACTGGGTGTCCGCGGCGGAGCACGGCCTCAACGCGTCCACGTTCACCGCCAGGGTGATCGCGTCGACCGGTGCCGATGTGGCGGCGTCGCTGTCCGGCGCGATCGGCGCGATGTCCGGTCCGCTGCACGGTGGCGCGCCCGCGCGGGTGCTGCCGATGATCGAAGAGGTCGAACGGGTCGGCGACGCCCACAAGGTGGTGTCGGCGGTCCTCGATCGGCACGACCGGTTGATGGGCTTCGGGCACCGCGTCTACCGGGCCGAGGACCCGAGGGCGCGGGTGCTGCGCCGGACCTGCCAGGAGCTGGGCGCGCAGCGCTACGAGGTGGCCGCCGCGCTGGAGCGGGCCGCGCTGGAGGAACTGCGCGAGCGCAGGCCGGACCGGGCGATCGAGACCAACGTGGAGTTCTGGGCCGCGGTGATCCTGGACTTCGCCGAGGTGCCGCCGCACATGATGCCCGCGATGTTCACCTGCGCGCGGACCGCAGGCTGGTGCGCGCACATCCTGGAGCAGAAGCGCACCGGACGGCTGGTGCGGCCCTCCGCGCACTACATCGGGCCTGCGCCGCGCGGTCCGCAGGACGTCGAGGGCTGGGCGTCGGTGCGGGCGATCTAGTCCGGTTTGTTCCCCGGCGGGAAACACCGGCGTGATGTCGATGACATCCGTCGGACACCCGGCGGCGCCATATCCCAGCAGTTGGACAGGCCATCCATGCTGGTCAGCGCCTACTTTCCCGAGCAGTGGAGCCACCAGCGCACCACCAGGTGGGAATGCGACACTGGCCACACCGGCAACGGCGCCGGAAGCCACTGCCCATCTGCTCCCGAAAGGCGCCGCACATGACCAAGGCCGCCGATCCACTCACGCTCGTACTTCCCGCCGAGCTGAAGCCGTCCGACGGCCGGTTCGGTTGCGGCCCGTCCAAGGTGCGGCCGGAGCAACTCGCCGCGCTGGCCGCGTCGGGCGCCGAGTTCATGGGCACCTCGCACCGGCAGAAGCCGGTGAAGTCGCTGGTCGGCCGGGTTCGCACCGGTCTGAAGGACCTGTTCTCCCTGCCGGACGGTTACGAGGTCGTGCTGGGCAACGGTGGCACCACCGCGTTCTGGGACGCCGCCGCGTTCGGCCTGGTCCGGGACCGCTCGCTGCACCTGACCTACGGCGAGTTCAGCTCGAAGTTCGCCAAGGTCACCCAGGGCGCGCCGTTCCTCGCCGACCCGGTCGTGATCAAGGCCGACCCGGGCAGCGCGCCGGTGCCGCAGTCCGCCGAGGGCGTCGACCTGATCGGCTGGGCGCACAACGAGACCTCGACCGGCGTGATGGTGCCGGTCTCGCGGCCGGCCGGTTCGGACAATGCGCTGGTCGCGGTCGACGCGACCTCCGGCGCGGGCGGTCTGCCGGTCAAGGCCGAGGACTTCGACGTCTACTACTTCGCGCCGCAGAAGTGCTTCGCCTCCGACGGTGGCCTGTGGCTCGCGCTGATGAGCCCGGCCGCGCTGGAGCGCGTCGCGGAGATCGGCGCGTCGGACCGCTGGGTGCCGGAGTTCCTCTCGCTGCCGACCGCGCTGGACAACTCGACGAAGGACCAGACCTACAACACCCCGGCCGTGTCCACGTTGTTCCTGCTCGCCGAGCAGCTGGACTGGATGAACGGCAACGGTGGCCTGGCCTGGACGACCGGCCGCACCCAGGACTCGTCGAACAGGCTGTACACGTGGGCGGAGAAGACCTCCTACACCACGCCGTTCGTCGTCGACGAGGCCAACCGCTCGCACGTGGTCGGCACCGTCGACTTCGCCGACGAGGTGGACGCGTCTGTCGTGGCCAAGGTCTTGCGGGCCAACGGGATCGTGGACACCGAGCCGTACCGCAAGCTGGGCCGCAACCAGTTGCGCATCGCGATGTTCCCGGCGATCGAGCCGGACGACATCACCGCGCTCACCGAGTGCATCGACTGGGTCGTGACCCAATTGGCGTCCGAATAGTCGATACAGCGTAAGCAAGTTCACGAGGCCGATAAAACACCGAAGAGCGGATTGACGTCGTGGGACCAAGTGTGAGAATGCCTAAATCGCGCGACAGTGCGGCACGGGCAGGATCACACTTGGATCTCGATGGACTCGGCGCGCCTGCTGCGTCAAGGAGGCGCGCCGACCTAACGTCATACCTGGCGAGGTGAAGTCATCAGGAGGCCGTGATGCGTGCGCTGCGAGTCGTGGGACTCAGCGAGGACGGTGAGACCGTCATCCTTGAGGACCTCACGCGCAGTGAGCGGTTCACGATCCCCGCGGACGAGCGACTGCGCGCGGCGGCCCGAGGCGACATCACCCGACTCGGCCAGATCGCCATCGAGCTGGAGAGCCAGATGCGTCCTCGTGAGATCCAGACCCGCATTCGCGCGGGTGAGTCCGTCGAGCAGATCGCGGCGGCGTCGGGACTGCCGGTGAACAAGGTGGAGCGATTCGCCTACCCGGTTTTACTCGAGCGCTCGCGCACTGCGGAACTCGCCCAGCGGGCGCACCCGGTCCGGGAGGACGGACCCGACGTGCAAACGCTTGCGGAGGTGGCGGCGCACGCGTTCGGCCTGCGTGGTCAGGACTACGCCACGGTCACCTGGGACTCGTGGCGCGGCGAGGACGGCAAGTGGGTCGTGCAGTTGTCCTGGCAGACCGGCCGGTCTGAGAACCACGCGCACTGGGCGTTCCACCCTGGCGCGCATGGCGGCACGGTCAGCCCGCTGGATGATCTCGCGCTGGACCTGATGGACCCGACCGCGGCCAACCGGCCGTTGCGCACGGTCCGGCCGGTGACCGAACTGGCCAGGCAGGCCATGGACGTGGCGCCCGCGCCGGTCCGGGTGGTCGAGCCGGAGCCCGAGGCGGCACCGCAGGTCGAGGAGCCGCCCGCACGGACCAGCCGGTCGGTGGTCGTCGAGCCGGAGGCGCCGCCCGCGCAGGCGAGCCGTCCGGCAGTCGTGGAGACCGTCGTCGAGCCGGAGCCTGCACCCGAGGTCGTCGAGCCCGAACCAGAATCCGTCGCGGCGCCGGCGAAGGCGAGCAAACCCGCCGAACCGGAGCCGGTGGCCGAGGAGCCGGAACCCGAGCAGCCCGCGATGCTGCCGGAGCCGGAGCGCGCGCCAGAGCCCGCGGCCCGCAAGGAGCCACCGGCACCGGCCAAGCGCGGCAAGAAGAACCACCCGATCGTGCCGTCCTGGGAGGACGTGCTGCTCGGCGTCCGCGGCCAACGCGGCTGAGGCTGTTCACCCTGCTCTGAGCTGCTCAGAGCAGGGTGAACAGCAACGCGAGCCAGGCCAGCCCGATGCCCGCGATCACGCCGTAGACGACCCAGCGCCAGACCGGCACGTTGCGCGCCAGCCACAGCGACGGAGCCAGGCCGAGCGCGATGATCACATTGGCCGCGACCGCGAGCCAGCGGCTCGCCGAACCGAGCGCCTCGGACAGCGCGATCACCGCGAACAGCACCACCGCCGCCGCGAACGCGCTGATGGTCAGGCCGGTCCCCCAGGGCGTGCGCCGAGCCCGCCGGTCGGGCCGTTCCCGGTCCTGCTGCGCCGCGTGCGCGCCACCGCGCGGCGGCCAGTCGTCCTCGGGCTCGCCGACGTCGACGACCTGGCCGGTGAGCGGGTCGACGTAGCTGATCACCATGCCCATCTCGGCGGCGACCCTGGTGGCCAGCTGTCTGCCGCGCCGCGAGATCAGGCCGCTGGCCGCGCCGACGTCGCCGTCGGTGCCCGCGGAACGGATCACCGCCTGCGCGACTCTCGCCCACTCGTGCAGGGCGCGGGCCAGGTCGGCGTCGAGTTCGAGCTGCTCGTCGTCGGGCTCGATGTCCTCGCCGATGCCGAACTCGATGTCGTCCTCGGCCAGCACCGCGCGACCGTCCCGGGCGCGAAGCTGCACCGGCCTACCTCCGTTCTTGACCACCACTGCGCACGAAATTACTCACTTCGGCCCAGCGCGTGAAACACCACGGCCGCCGCCGTGGCGACATTCAGGGAATCCACACCCTCGGCCATCGAGATGCGCACCTGTTCGTCCGCGCCGCCCAGTGCTTCCTCGGTCAGGCCGGGGCCTTCGGAGCCGAGCAGCACGGTGTCGCGTCCGGTGGGTCGCGTCCGGGACAGCGGGGTCGCGGTGGCTCTCGGGGTCAGCGCGAGTACCCGGTGACCCGCCGCGCGCAGCGTGGCGAGGCCGGTGTCCAGGTCGGGCACGGTGGCGAAGGGCACCCGGAGCACGTGCCCCATGGAGACCCGGACGCTGCGCCGGTAGAGCGGGTCGGAGCAGCCGGGACCGAGCAGCACGCCGTCGACGCCGAGCGCGGCCGCATTACGAAATATCGAACCGAGGTTCTCATGATCGCCGACGCCTTCCAGCATCGCGAGCAGCCGTGATCGGTTGGCCAATTGGGCCACATCGGGTTGGGGCGCGCGGTCCGCGACGGCGAGCACGCCGCGGTTGAGGTGGAATCCGACAACGGCGGCCATCACGTCCGCCGAGGTGATGTATACCGGCGCATCCAATCTGGACAGTTCGGCACCGAGCTGTTCCATTCGGCGGGGCACGCCGAGCAATGCGCGAACCGGATATGCCGAATTCAGCAACCTGCTTATCACAACGGTGCCCTCAGCGATGACCAAGCCGCGACCCCCTGGTCGATCAGGGCGCCGGTCGGCCGTGGTGAGGTCACGGAAGTCGTCCACCCGACGGTCATCCGGGTCCGTGATCTCGATCATGCTCGGCACGTTCGCGAGTCTGGCACACCACCGTTGTGCTCGACGGATGGGAGTCGGCAACCCGCACTGCGTGACAACGGCGCCGCGCCCGGCACACTGCACCGGTTTGGCCCCTGGACGAGTGTCCAAAGCCGTGTCACGGTGAGCTTTCGGCGCGAGACACAATCAAACCAGGGCGGACAATGAGACAGGACGCCGCGTGGCGGGCAGCCAGCAGCGTTGACCGGCAACAGTTTCGGGAAAAAGTCCGACGTTGTCTTGACGCGTTGGCGGTGATGCTGGACGGGGAGAGTTTTTCCTTCCAACAAAGAAAAATCGGTCTGGAGATCGAACTCGATCTGGTCAACGAGCAGTTCGGACCCGCGATGGCCAATGCCGCCGTGCTGGAGCGGATTGCCAACCCGTCATTCACCACCGAACTCGGTCAACAAAACATAGAGGTCAACGTGCCGCCGCAACCGTTGCACGGGGACGCGGCGCTGCGCCTGGAACGCGAGATCCGCGGATCGCTGCTGGCCGCTGACGAACTCGCCGCCGAGCACGGGGCGTCGCTGGTGATGATCGGCTCGCTGCCCACGTTGCGGCCGGAGCACTTCGATGCCAAGTGGCTCTCCGACGGCGCCCGCTACACAAAACTCAACAACGAACTGTTCGCCGCGCGCGGCGAGAACATGCTGCTCAACCTGGAGGGCGCGCCCAGCCCGACCGGCGCTGTCGACCGGCTGACCAGCCACGTCGGCTCGATCATGCCGGAGTCCGTGTGCACGTCGGTGCAGCTGCACATCCAGACCGCGCCGGAGGACTTCGGCGCCTATTGGAACGCGGCGCAGTGCCTTGCCGGTGTGCAAGTTGCCGTTGGCGCGAACTCAGCTTTCCTGCTGGGCAAGGCGTTGTGGCACGAGACCAGGATCCCGTTGTTCCTGCAGGCGACCGACACCCGGCCGACCGAGCTCGCGAACCAGGGCGTGCGGCCGAGGGTCTGGTTCGGTGAGCGGTGGATCGATTCGGTTTTCGACCTTTTCGAAGAGAACGTCCGATACTTCCCTGGCCTGTTACCGGAAACCTCGGCCGAGGATCCGTTCGCGGTGCTGGCCCAGGGACACGCGCCCGAACTCGGCGAACTGCGCGCGTTGAACGGCACGATCTGGCGGTGGAACCGCCCGGTCTACGACGTGGTCGACGGCGTGGCGCACCTGCGGCTGGAGAACCGGGTGTTGCCGTCGGGTCCGACCGTGTTGGACATGATGGCCAATGCCGCGTTCTTCTACGGCGCGCAGCGCGCGCTGACCTCGCTCGGCCGTCCATTATGGACCAGAATGTCCTTCAAGGCGGCCGAGGACAATCTGCAGTCCGGTGCCCGGTTCGGTATGGGCGCGCAGTTGTACTGGCCTGGACTGGGTTCCGTACCGCCGGATGAGTTGGTACTGCGCAAATTGCTGCCGATGGCCCATGAGGGCCTGCGCGAGCTGGGCATGTCCGATGCGGTGGTCGACCGCTACCTGGACGTGATCGAGCAGCGCTGCCTGCGCAGGCGCACCGGCGCGAGCTGGCAGCGCGATACGGTGACGCGGCTGGAGGCACACGGGGCGAGCCGGGAGAACGCGGTGCTCGGCATGTTCCGCCGCTACATCGAACTGATGCGCTCCGGTGAACCCGTGCACACCTGGCCGATCGGCGGCTGAGTTCGTTCCGCCCGACCTTCGGGGCCCCCTCTGGTTGCATCAGACGAAGGAGAAAGGCCCCGCAACCGCCGTGACTTGCGGTTGCGGGGCCTCACCGTATTCCCGAACTGACTGCCGCTCCCACCACGAAGCAGGCAGGACTTAGGTTAGGCTAACTTCACTCAGCTCGTCAAGGCGGGCTCTGTCAGAACAGGGCGCCGCGTGCGGACGATCACAGCCAGGACCAACGCGGCCAGCACCGCGAGCCCGCCACCGACCAGGAATGGCGACCGGCCGCCGAACTCCTCGGCCAGCCACCCGGTGAACGGACCCGCGATCGGGTTGCCGCCCAGGAACACCAGCATGTACAGGCCCATCACCCGGCCGCGCATCTCCGGGCTCGCGGCCAGCTGCACCGAGGAGTTCGCGGTGACCGAGAAGGTCAGCATGGCCGCGCCGACCGGGATCAGCATCAGCCCGAAGGTCAGGTAGCTCGGCATGAAGGTCAGCCCAGCCTCCAGCGCGCCGAACACCAGCGCGCCGCCGATCAGCATCCGGCGCGTCGGCCTGCCCCTGGCGCTGCGCCGGGCGGCCAGCGTCGCGCCGAACAGGGTGCCGACCGCGATCAACGTGGTCAGCAGGCCGTAGCCGGTGGCATTGCGGTGGAACACGTTCGCCGCGACATTGGCCAGCGTGACCTGGAAGTTCATCGCGAACGTGCTCACACAGAAGATCAGCACCAGCACGATCAGGATGTCCGGCTTGCCGCGCACGTAGCGGATGCCCTCGATGAGCTGACCGCGCTTGCGCGGCGCCTTCGGGCCCCGGTAGAGCTTGCTCGGATCCATCATCAGCAACCCGGTGATCACCGCGACGAACGTGCCCGCGTTGAGCAGGAACACCCAGCCGGTGCCGATCAGGTTGATCAGCACACCCGCGATCGCGGGGCCGACGATCCTGGCCAGGTTGAAGGTCATCGAGTTCAGCGCGACCGCGTTGGGCAGTTGCGGCTTGCCGACCATCTCCATCACGAACGACTGGCGCACCGGCTGGTCGATCGCGGCGAAACAGCCGAGCAGGAAACACATCAGGTAGACCTGCCACAGCGCGGCCGAGTTCGTGACCACCAGCATCCCCAGCACCAGCGCGGACGCGCCCATGCCCGCCTGGACCACGACCTCCAGCTTCCGCTTGTCCATCCGGTCGGCGAGCATGCCCGCCCACGCGGAGAGCACCAGGGTCGGCGCGAACTGCAACGCGGTCGCGACGCCCAGCGCCATCGGGCTGCGCGCGGAGAGCTCAAGCACCAGCCAGTCCTGCGCGACACGCTGCATCCAGGTGCCGACGTTGGACACGATCTGACCGGCGGCGAACAACCGGTAGTTGCGCTCGGACAGCGAGCTGAACATCGCCTTCAGCGAGGCGAAGCGGGAGGTGCGCGGGGGCGGTTCCGTGGTGTCGAGTACTTCGGCGACCGTCTGGTCCGCAGTGGACTCGACGACGATTTCTTCTGGTGGCGGTGCTGGCGTCCGGCCCTGGAAGGTGCGAGTTTCTGGGGTTTCGTTCGCCTGGGTCGTCACCGTGTTACTTCCCCGCCATCCTGTCGATGATCTCGGCTGCCTTGTCCAGCAGCTCGCGTTCGTCCTGCGTCAACTCCGCGAGTCGACGGTCCAGCCAGGCCTCTTTGGCCATGATCTGCTCGTTGTGGAAGGTCCGCCCGGCAGCGCTGATCGCGACGATCGCCTGCCGCCCGTCGGTCGGGTGCGGTTGCCTGGTGACGTAGCCCATCTCTTCCAGAGCCGCGATGACCCTCGTCATCGAGGGCGGCTGCACGCCTTCCTTGGCGGCGAGCTCGCCGGGCGTCAGCGGGCCGCACTTGTACACCGTGGACAAGGCGGCGAGCTGGGTCAGCGTCACCGTCGAATTGGTGCGCTGCGCCCGAAGTTTGCGGTTGAGCCGCACCACGGCCAACCGCAACCGGCTGGCGAGGGAGCGTTCCTCCTCGACGGACTCCGTCACGTCGTTAGTGTAGCTCACGAACTATCTCTGCTCCACGTGTTCATGACCACTACCGCGCGTGTCCGATACGCTTGCGACGTGCCAGAACAGACCACCCTGCTGCAGGTTCCCCCACTGCCCGCCCGGCTCACCGACCTGCGCCCGCCGGTGTGGATCGGCATCGGCGTGTGGTTCGCCGCGTTCGTCGTGCTGCTGGTCGCCCGCCTCGGTTTCCACGCGGGCCCGTCGACCGTCTGGCTGTGGACCTGCTTCACCGGCTGGGTGCTCGGCGTGATCGGACTGGGCGTCATCTACTGGCAGCGCCGCGCCGCGCGCGGCGGTTCCCGTTCCGCGCAGCGCGTCGACTAGCGCAGCGCGGTTCCGGCCGTCGGGTCGGTGAGCAGGCCAGCCAGCAGCCAGCGGTCCGGCCAGCGGTCCAGCGCCCAGGCCAGCGCCCGCGCCAACCCTTCCGAGGTGTCCTCCACGTAGACGGTGTCCGCGCCGTACTCGTGCTCGATCACCCACCAGTCGACGCGCTTGCCGTCCACCACCAACTCGTCGGTAACGAACACCAGCCCGTCCGGCACGTGCACGCCCAGCAGTGAGCAGGCCAACCGGATCGCGCCCAGATCCGACCAGGCGACCGGTTCGCCGTCCAGTTCGGGCGCCGCGGTGACCACCTCGCTGGCCAGCTCGATGCCGCACAGTTCGGCGAGCGCCTCGATCGGGTCGAACTCGGCGTCCTCGTCGACCGGCAGCACCCGCGCGGCCAGCACCCGGTCCTCCGGCAGGACACCGAGGAACCACGGCCGGTCCAGCAGCACCGCGTCCTCGGCGTCCGCGCTCTCGCCGGAGATCACCCGCACCCGCGCGGGCGGCTGCACGTCGGCGACTTCGAAACCGCCCGCAGCCATCGCCGAGACCAGTTCGGTGTGCATGCGCATCGCGGTGCCGGTGGACACGTCGCGGTCCGGATCGCCGAGTCGCTGCAACATCTCCTGCGCGTCCGGCGCGTCCGAGATCACCAGCTCGGCCTGCACGCCGACGCTGGTCAACAGTTGCGGCGACAAGCCGACCTCGGGCACCTCGTCGTACAGCCCGACCAGGTCGATCGCGCTCGGCAGCCGCCAGTACAGCGGCGGATGCCCGCCCAGCACCGCATACCGAGCCAGCCACCAGGCCGAATACCCGGCCGGGTCGGTCAGCGCACGAGCGGTGTCCGGTTCGTCGGCGAGCAGGCGCAGCGCCGCGGGCCAGCGATCCTCGTCGACCAGGTCCAGGTCGCGAATGCCGATCAGGGTTTCCGGCGGCGACACGTCGCCCTCCATCCACTCCCACCACTCGGCCTCGTCCGCGAGGTCGTGATCGGGACCGGCGGGCGTCTCCACCACGAGCACCGCGAACGTGCGCAGCACGCCCAACGCGGCCAGCGCCCTCGGCGACCAGTCGTCGGCAAGTTCGCCGGCGAGCACACCGAGCGGCGCGTCCGGACCGACCGCGTCATCGGCGAGCACGCCGAGCAGCGGCGCGTCCGGCTGGACGAGTTCGGCGGCGCGCCGGGTGCCACCCTGGTCGTCGGGCAGCGCGAGCGCACCGAGCCAGGGCCGTTCGCCCACCCCGAAATCGGCGCGTTCGACCAGGTGCAGCACGGTGTCGACCAGGCCCTGGATGTCCACGCCGGACTGCGCGTCGGCGGCGCTGTTGGCCACCGCGTCGCGCAGCGCGGGCGCGTCGAGCAGGTCCAGCACGTCCGCGTGCCGGGCACCGAGCCGTTCCAGCAGCGGGTGCACCGCGTCCGGATCGGCGACCCGCAGCCCTACGATGTCCACTTCGGACAGTAGTTCGCCGACCTCGGCCGTCGGCAGCAGCAGGTCGCGCGGGCCGAAGGACATCCGCCCGTCCAGCAACGGCACCGGCAGGCCACCGAGTTCGTCCGCGATGTCGGCATCCGCAGCGACCCACCGGTTCAGCGCCGCGTACAACCTGGCCCACCAGGACGGTTCCCGATCGATGCCGGAAATCGCCGCGACGATGTCGGCGGCGCGCACCCGGCGCACGTCGAACACGGCCAGCGCGGGCGCGTACCCGGGCTCGGAAAGCCAACCGGCGAGCAGACCGGGCACCAGCGCGACCAGCAGACCGGCCAGATCGGCATCGGGCAGGTCCAGCACGCAGGCACCGGCAGGCGCGCGCAGCGGACCAGACTCGGACGGCAGCCAGGCCGAGCCGGCCAGCGCGGCCAGCACACCGGCGCGCAGCTGACCGTCTACTTCGGACAATGGGAAGCCGGGCAGCGGCACCAGCGCGGGCCGGTGCTCGACCGGCAGCGCCGCGATCAGCGCCGGATACTCGGCAGCCGCCGCGTCCAGTACCGCGTCGGTCGCCGGACCGGGCAGCAGCCTGCGCCGCGACGGTTCCACCGGCAGCGACGCCAGCAACCGCGCGGGCAGGGACATCCGCTCGTCGGTCGGGGTGGGCGCGTGCAGCACCTCGTCGGCAACCGGCACCGGCGCGCCGTCCCCGTCCAGCGGGATCGCCCAGCACACCGACCAGTTCGCCCGCGCCCGCGCCTCGACGCCGAGCCGCTGCGACTGCGCCTCGGTCAACGTCCCGTTGACCCGCCTGGTCAGCCAGCGCGTCGTGGTCTTGGGGCCGTGCAGCTCGATCAGGCCGGGCTTGTCGCCGTCGGTCCGCTCCCAGCGCTCGTCGCCGACCTCGATGACCGTGAGACCGGGCAGCGCGAGCAGCAGGTCCGGCGCCTGATCGGCGGCGGAGGCGAGCAACTGGTCCAGGTCGACCTCGGGCCGCAGCGGCAGCCGCACCTCGGTGGCGAAACCGGACGGCACCGCATCCTCGGTGTCCTCGACCGGCCAGGCCAGCCGCAGCACCGGCACCTCGTGATCGCGCTCGGCCAGCAGCGCGCCGAGCCGGTCGTGATCGGCGATGGACTCGCGAGTGCTCGTCGCGGAAAACCGAACCCCGCCGGTCGACGAGACCACTCGGGGTTCCTCGGTCACCGCGAGCACCGCGGCGAAGCCGACACCGAACTGGCCGACCTGCTCACCGGAACGTTTCGCGGACGCGCGCAGCGAGGCGAGCGCGGCGACACCGTCCTTGGTCAGCGGCGCGCCGGTGTTGGCGACGCGCAGCTCGCGACCGGCGACGGTCAACCGTAAGCGGCCCGCGACACCGGCCGAAACAGCGGCATCGGCCGCGTTCTGGGCAAGCTCGACCAGCATCCGGTCGCGGTAACCGCCGAGCCGGAGATCTTCCTCGGCGTTGGCGTCCTCGCGGAAGCGCGTCGGCGAATCACGCCACGCGGCCAGGACGGAATCACGCAGTACGGCAGTGCCGAATGCGTCAGCCTCATCGCCGACCCCCTGCCGGGGGCCCACCCCCTCCGGAGACACGGTGGTCACTCGTCAGCTGCCGGTTCTTCTTTTTCGGGCTCCACGTCTTTTTCGAGAGCGGGCTCCACGTCCAGGGTGGTGTCGTCGTAGACCAGCTCGGAGACCGGCACCGGGGAGCTGGTGTCCAGCTCGACCTCGGAGTGCGCGCCGCAGCCGTACTCGACGTGCACGACCCGGCCGTCGGCAGGCGCGAACTCGTTGCCGCACACGCCGAACGCGGCGCGCATCGAGCCGGCGACCGCCAGGAAGAAGCCGCAGGTGCCACAGTGGCCGGGAGCGCTGCGCGCCATGTCGGAGTCGGGACCGTAGTCGCCGCCCTGCCAGCGGTCCGCCGCGTCGAAGCGCCCGATGCGCGACATCACCCGAACGCGGCCAAGGCCGATGTCGGTCGCGACCTCGGCGTCCGCGTCGTCATCGTCGGCGGCCTGGTAGGCAGGAACCAGCCGGGCGTCGTCGGCTTCGGTCGGCAGCAGGTCGCCGACACCGAGATCACCGGCCTGCACGCGGTCCTGCCACGGCACCCAACTGGGCGCGGTGAGCGCGTCCGGACCAGGCAGCAGCACGACCTCGCTGATCGTCACGCCCTCGCCGGCACCCGCATGCGCAACGGTGACTGCCCAGCGCCAGCCCCGATAACCGGGCACGGTCGCGTCGAACAGGTGGGTCGCGGCGCCGCCGTGCTCCGGCTCGACACCGACGTGCGCGCCGATCGGTTCGCCGCCCGCCTCCTCGACCGCCCCGGCCCGGGCGACCTCGACGGCAGCCGCCAGTTCGGGGTCGGGCGCGGCAGGCGGCGTGGGCTCGGCAGCAACCGGGCAGTTCGAGGTGGGCATCACAGCCCTAGATTGTGCCTCACTACGCCGCGCCACTCCGCAGCCGCTCATACACCTACTGGACTGTGCAAGTTGATTACGTTGCGTAACAAGATTTGGCGGCGCGATCGGTAGCGTGAATCTGGAGAAGATGTCGCGTCCGACCCCCGTACGTGCCCGTCGAGTTGTCGGGTGAGGCAGGATGGAGGGGTGATTCGCGGCAACTCGGCTGGCCAACCCGGAGATGCCCGTCGTGGGCGACCGGGCTGGAGGGGCGGCGGCCGCAAGCGCGTCGCCAAGGGCTCCTGGGGTGAGGGCGACGACGCAGGTCAGGAGCCGCAGCAGCCGGTCGGCCGCCGGCAGACGCCACCGCCCGCACGGTTCCAGGCGGAGCCACCGGAGACCTACCAGCCCAACGGCTACCCGCCCGGTGACCAGCCCTCCGGCGACTTCCCGCCGCGCCGCACCGGCGGCTGGCGCTCGGCGCCGCCGTCCCAGCAGAGCCCGCGACCACAACAAGGCTCGCCGCCACAACAGAGCCAGCGACCACAACAGGGACCGCCGCCCCAGAGCCCACCTCAGGGCCCGCCGCCGCAGGGACCGCGCCAGCGCCAGGCCCCGCCACCGCAAACTCCCCCGCCACCTCGCCCCCAGGGCCGGGTGCCCTACGACCCGAACACGCGCCACCTGGATCACGACTCCGCAGACCAATCGGGCGGACCCACCCCGCCGACGCTGCCCAAGAAGCTGACCGTCACCAGGGTCGCGGCCTGGCGCAGCAGGCAGCTGACCCAGCAGGGCGTCGCCATGTTCCAGCGCGCCGTGCACGCGGACGGCGCGCGCGAGTCCGGCATGGCCGCGTTGAACTACGCGGTGA
Source organism: Pseudonocardiaceae bacterium (assembly GCA_036494465.1). Lineage (GTDB taxonomy): Bacteria > Actinomycetota > Actinomycetes > Mycobacteriales > Pseudonocardiaceae > CAJCJE01. The sequence continues at coordinate 14,889 of DASXOJ010000264.1, read as the reverse complement.
TGATCAACTACGCCTCGTCCGCGACCATGGCGGTCGGCCTGGCGAACACCCTGTTCTTCTCCGCCGCGACCGCCGAGAGCAAGACCAAGGTCGCGCTCTACCTGTTGATCACGGTCGCCCCGTTCGCGCTGATCGCGCCGGTCGTCGGACCGCTGCTGGACCGCATCCAGCGCGGGCGCCGGATCGCGCTGGCCGTCTCCTGCGTGGGTCAGGGCCTGCTGTCGATCATGATGGCGCTGCACTTCAACGACTGGATGCTCTATCCGGCCGCCCTCGGCACGCTGGTGCTGTCCAAGTCGTTCGACGTGCTCAAGGCCGCCGTCGCGCCACGAGTCCTGCCATCGGGCATCACGCTGTCCAAGTCCAACGCCCGGTTGACCGTGTTCGGCCTCGCAGCGGGCGCGGTGTTCGGCGCGTTCGGCGCCGGGTTCCTGAAGTTGTTCGGGTCGCCGGGCGCGCTGTGGTTCACGGCGGCGCTGTGCCTCGCGGACGCCGTGCTGTGCCTGCGCATCCCGGCCTGGGTCGAGGTGACCGAGGGCGAAATCCCGGCGACGCTGCGGTCCGGCCCGCGCAAGGCCAAACGGCCGATGGGTCACCAGGTCGTGGTGGCGTTGTGGGGCAACGGCTCGATCCGGCTGCTCACCGGCTTCCTGATGCTGTTCCCGGCGTTCGTGATCAAGTCGCTGACCGAGCACTCGCCGACCAAACAGCTGCTGCTGCTCGGTCTGATCGGCGCCGCCGCCGGCCTCGGCGGGTTCGTCGGCAACGGGATCGGCGCGCGCCTGCAGTTCGGCAAACCCGATCAAGTGATCGTCGGCTGTCTCGCCGCCGCGCTCGGCGGCACGATTCTGGCCGCGATCCTGCCCGGCATCGGCAGTGCCGCCATCGCCGCGTTGTGCGCGTCGGTGGCCAGCGCGCTGGCCAAGATCAGCCTGGATGCGACCATCCAGAAAGACCTGCCCGAGGAGTCGCGGGCCTCCGCGTTCGGCCGGTCCGAGACGATCCTCCAGTTGTCCTGGGTGTTCGGTGGCGCGATCGGTGTGTTGTTGCCCACGACGTTCTGGCTCGGCTTCACCGTGATCGGCGTGCTGCTGGCAGGCGGAGCCGCCCAGACCTTCGTCGCGCGGCGCGGATCCACCCTGCTGCCGAACATCCCGCTGCGGCGCGGAAACCCCGCTCCAGCTGCGGCTTTCGCGTCCGAGGCGCCCTACGAACGCCCGGCGCAGGGACCGGCCGCGACCAAGGCCATGCCGACCGAACACATGGACGGCCCAGCCTGAGCGAAGCTACGACCAGGACCGTAGGGTCCTGATCGTGCGTCGTAACGTCTTCCGCTCGCTCGCGCGGCCCCGCGCCGCGCTGCCGCTGCTGGCCGCTGCTGCCTGCCTGACCGTCGCGGGTTGTTCGACCCCGCCGCCCGCGTTCACCATGTTTCTCGGCAACGGCAGCGTGCAGGTGCCGCCGACCCAGTACTGCGATATCGACGGCCTGCACAACTGCCAGGCCAACGGCACCGCGGCCACCGTGGTGAGCGTGCCGGACGGGCAACTCGTGCAGGTGTCCGCGCCCGAGTCCGTGGCGACCACGCCGTGGCAGGTCGCGGCCGAGTACAAGAGCGCGTCCAACGGCCAGAGCTACATCTCGTGCAGCCCGCTGTTCCCGGCGAGCCAGCAGTACGCGTACACGGTGCGTCCGCCGTCGGGCGACCAACTCGTGGTGATCGAGATCTACCAGTCCTCGACGAGTCTCGTTCCGCTGAACAACGGCGGTTTCGCCGCGCTGGTCCGGGGAACCTGGGTGCTCAGCAACGAGGCCAACGGCGCGCCGACCTATCCGAAGGCGGGCGACAACCTCTGCGAGGACCAGGGCTCCTAGCAGCTCTCAGCCCGGGTCGAGCTCCCGGGCGACGTAGCTCTCAGCCTGGGTCGAGTTCGCGGGCGACGCCCCGGACCACTTCGGCGACCATCTTGGTGACCTTGCGGTCCGGGTAGCGGCCGTGTTGCAGGCTCGGCTGGACCTTGCTCTCCAACATCTTGATCATGTCGTCGATGAGGCCGTGCATCTCGTCGGCGGGACGGCGGCGTGCCTCGGCAACCGAGGGCGGCGGGTCGAGCAGCTTCACCGAAAGGGCCTGCGGTCCGCGCCGTCCTTCGGCCATGCCGAACTCGATCCGCTGACCGGCCTTCAACCCCGAAATCCCGGGCGGCAGCGCGGATGCGCGCACGTAGACGTCTTCGCCACCGTCCTGGGTGACGAAGCCGAAGCCCTTCTCCGAGTCGTACCACTTGACCTTGCCGGTCGGCACTGCGCTCACCGTTCTTTCTTGATGCGTGTTCAGCCGTGTCACCAACCGGATGCGGCCGGTCACACGACGAACGCGCCTGGGGCGTGCCCAAGACGCGTATCCACCAGCGTAGCGACTATCGCTGACGAAAAGCACGTCCGTTACTGGGCCAGCTATCCTGACCCCGTGCAAACTCCGGTCAAGGGCGGGAAACTGGTGCCCGTCGCGGTCGTGATCTTCGCCATCGGCCTGGTCGCGCTGGCCGCGATCTTCGTGCTGTTCGTGACCGGGCGGCACGATCTACCGGTGTGGCTCAACGCCTCCGCTGGTGTGCTGGTGCCGTTGGGCTTTGCCCTGGCGCTGATCGGCCTCGTCCGCGAGGCGCGGCGCGGCACGCGGCGCCGCTAGCTCACCGCATTGCGCTGTCGTTCGCGGAAAGTCGCTGCCTTCACGCGGTTCTGGCACGCGGTGGAACAGAACCGGCGCGCGCCGTTGCGCGAGATGTCCACGTAGGCGCGGTCGCAGGAGGGCGCCGAGCACAGCCCGAGCCGGTCGGCCATCGGGCTGCCGAGCACCATCGCCAGCGCGGTCGCCATCGAACCGGCCCAGCCCTGCGACCAGGACGCGTCGCGGGAGTGGAAGTGCAGGTGCCATGGTTCGTCGTCGTGCCGGGAGAGCATCGGCGTCGCCTTGGTCTGCACCAGGATCTTGTTGATCAGCTCGCACGCGCCGTCCAGGTCTTCCATGTCCAGCAACCCGAACACGATGCGCAGCTCGCCGAGGTAACCGGCGAGTTCGGCGGCGTCGGCGTCGCCGACCTCGCGGACCCGGCGGGCGCCCTTGTGCAATGCGGCGAGCAGCTGTTCCCGCAGTTGCGGGCCGGTCGGCGGGGCGTACTGCTTCCCACGTGACCAGCCCGGCGCGACCGCGTTGATCGCGTCGACGGCCGCCAGTACGACTCCACTCGTGTGACTGTCGAATTCCACTTGACCAGTCACTCCCCTCCGGCTACGTTCATCACTGTCATTAAGCATATCGCCAGTGATGGAGTAGTGATGACGACCACCCTCGATGCACAGTTCGCCCGATCCTGGGTCAGCCGTTGGGACGCCCAGCAGGAGCACTACATCGCCGACCGCGAAGAGCGGTTCGCGGTGATCGGCGACGTGGTCGCCGACGTCGTCCGGGCAGCGGATCCGGCCTCCGGCGCCACCGTCATCGACCTCGGCTGCGGCCCCGGTTCACTGTCCGCGCGCCTCGCCGACCGCATGCCCGGCCTGCGGATCATCGGGCTGGACGCCGACCCGCTGCTGCTCGCGCTCGGCCGCGCCCGCTACGGCTACCGGGTCGAGTTCGTCGACGCCGACCTCTCCCACGAACTGCCCGAGCAGGTCCCCGCCGTGATCGACGCGGCCGTCTCCACCACCGCGCTGCACTGGCTGGACCGGGAACCACTGGCCGCGCTCTACCGCAGGCTCGCCGCCCGCATCCGCCCCGGCGGCGTGTTCGTCGACGGCGACCACATGCCCGCCAGCGACCCCGCCCTGCGCGACCTTGTGCGCCTGGTCCGGGAAGGCCGCAACACGCGCGCGGGCACCGACGACCACGAGGAGTGGGGCGCCTGGTGGGCGGCGGCCCAGGCCGAACCCGAACTCACCGACCTGATCACCCAGCGCTCCGCGCGTGCCATCGCCCACCACAGCAGCAACTCGCTGAGTCCGGCCGAACACGCCGAACTGTTGCTGGCCGCCGGTTTCCGCTCGGCAGGCCCGGTCTGGCAGTCCGGCGACGACACCGTGCTCGTCGCGATCCGCTAGTCAGTCCTTGATCATGGCGAGCAGCCGGTAGACCGGATCGGCGCGCGTCCGGTCCTGATCGGACAGTGCGGCGATGCGCTCGGTCAGCTCGTCGACGAGTTCCGCCCCGGCGCGCGCAACCCAGCCGTGGCGGGGATCGCGGATGGTCCGTCGTCGGTGTTCGGGCGAGGACCCCTGGCCAAGGCCGAGAAACCTCGCCTCACCCGCGAGGCGCAAACCGTGCGATTCACCGAGTGCGGCGATCCGGTCGCGGTCGTCCGGGTTCGGGTGGAACAGCCGGATCCGGTGCAGCCACAGGATTTCCTCGATGTCGTCACCGGCCCGGTACTGACCGTCGTTCTTGTCGACGGTCACCACCAGCGCGCCGCCCGGTCGCAGTACCCGCGCCGCCTCGGCGATCGCCGCCGCCGACAGCTCACGCGGGATCAGGTGCAGCAGCCAGATCATCGTCACCGCGTCGACCGACGCGTCCGCGAACGGCAGTGCGGCCGCGTCACCGAGCACGACTCGGCCGGGCGATCGGGATCCGGCCAGCACGGCCATCCCGGGCGCCCGGTCCACGACGATCGGTTCGACGCCCCGCCCGGCCAGCGCCGACGCGACGATCCCGGTACCACCGGCGACGTCGAGCAGGCTGCGCGTGCCGGGTGGCAGCAGCGACGTGATCGCATCGGCGGCGGCGTCGGCACGCGGCACACCACCGCGGGTCGCGTCGTAGTCCTCGGCTTCGCGGGTGTAGTCGAGCATGTCCTAACTCGACAGTCCGAGGATGTCGCCTGCCCGCTCGCGCATTTCCACCTTGCGGATCTTGCCGGTCACCGTCATCGGGAACTCCTCGACGATGTGCACGTAGCGCGGGATCTTGTAGTGCGCCAGCTTGTTCGCGCAGAACTCGCGCAGCGATTCCACGGTGATCTCCTCGGCGCCGGGGCGCATCCTGATCCACGCCATCAGTTCCTCGCCGTAGCGTTCGTCCGGCACGCCGATCACCTGTGCATCGAGGATGTCCGGGTGGGTGTAGAGAAACTCCTCGATCTCCCTGGGGTAGACGTTCTCGCCACCGCGGATCACCATGTCCTTGATCCGGCCGGTGATGCTCACGTACCCGTCCGCGTCCATCACCGCGAGATCGCCGGTGTGCATCCAGCGCGCCGCGTCGATCGCCTCGGCGGTCTTGTCCGACTGTTCCCAGTACCCCAACATCACCGAATATCCCCGGGTGCACAGTTCGCCCGGTTCGCCGTGCGACACGGTCAGGCCGGATTCCGGGTCGACGATCTTCACTTCCAGATGCGGCCCGACCCGGCCGACCGTGCCGACGCGGCGTTCCAGTGAATCGTCGCTGCGGGTCTGGGTGGACACCGGCGAGGTCTCGGTCATGCCGTAGCAGATGGACACCTCGGTCATGCCCATCCGATCGATCACCTGCTTCATCACCTCGACCGGGCACGGCGAACCCGCCATGATCCCGGTGCGCAGGCTGGTCAGGTCGAACGAGGCGAAGTCCGGGTCGTTGAGTTCGGCGATGAACATGGTCGGTACGCCGTAGAGGGAGGTGCAGCGGGTGTCAGCGACCGCGCGCAGCGTGGTTTTGGCTTCGAACGCGGGCGCCGGGATCACCATGCACGCGCCGTGGCTGGTGGCGGCCAGGTTTCCCATCACCATGCCGAAACAGTGGTAGAAGGGCACCGGGATGCAGACCTTGTCCTGCTCGGTGTAGTGGCACAGTTCGCCGACGAAGTAACCGTTGTTCAGGATGTTGTGGTGGGAAAGCGTGGCACCCTTGGGAAATCCGGTGGTGCCGGAGGTGTACTGGATGTTGATCGGGTCGTCCGCGGAGAGCGCCTTCCCAATATCACGCAGTTCGATGCCGTCGAGTTCGGTGGCGTCCTGTTCACGGCCGAGCGCGACCAGGTCCGTCCACTCGGGAGCGTCGATCAGGATGACCTCGGTCAGTGCCGCGCAGCGCGGCCGGACTTCGTCGATCATGGCGGCGTAGTCCGACGTCTTGTGCTTGGACACCGCGATCAGCAGGCGGATGCCGGACTGGTTGAGCACGAACTCCAGCTCGTGCGCGCGGTACGCCGGGTTGATGTTGACCAGGATCGCGCCGATCTTCGCGGTCGCGTACTGGGTGAGTGTCCACTCGGCACAGTTCGGCGCCCAGATGCCGACCCGGTCGCCCTTGCGGATGCCGCGCCGCAGCAACCCGAGTGCGACAGCGTTCACGTCGGCCGCGAGCTCGCGGTAGGTCCAGGTGCGCCCGGTGCTGAACTCGATCAGCGCTTCGCGGTCGCCGTGTGCGCGCGCGGTGGCGTCGAAGTTCGCGCCGATGGTGTCGCCGAGCAGCGGAACTTCAGACGTTCCCGATGCATAGGACGTTGAGGACATGGCACGCCTCCTGCTGATCGACGCCGATCACTCCGGTTCGATCCAGGGTAGCGGCACGACCAGGCACGGCCCGCCGACGAACAGGCCGCCGTCAACGCCGAGCACCTTGCCCTCCGCGTACAGCAACGGCCCGTCCACTTCGTCCGGCTGGATGCCGAGCTGGTCGGCGATGACGCTGTGCCCGTGCACGATCTGCTCGCCGCCGAGACCGCCGAGCATCTGGTCGGCGACCTCCGGACCATGTGGGCCGCGGAAGGCGTAGCGCGTCGTCATCCGGCGCCAGCACTCCCACCAGTCACTGATGTCCTCGCCAGCGAGCACCTCGCCGACACCCGCGTTGATCTCCTCGATGGTGTCGCCCCAACTGAAGTACTCGACCGTGTCCGAGTGCATCAACAGGTGCTTGCCACTCAACGCGAGCACTGGGCGGGCAATCAGCCATTCGACGTGCTCGTCGGTCAGGGCCTGCTGGTCGGCCTCCTGGCCGCCGTTGAGGCGCCAGCTGCGCTCGAAGCTGCGCGGGCCGAACTCGGAGGGCACTTCCTTGTCGCCGAAGCGGTGCATGCCCAGTGCCAGGATCTCGTGGTTGCCGAGCAGCGCGTGCACCTCGCCGCCCTGCTCCTGCGCCTCGTCGACCAGCCGCATGACCAGTTCGAGCACGCCGGATCCGTCCGGGCCCCGGTCGAAGAAGTCGCCGAGAAACCACAGTCGCGCGTTGCCTCCGCACCAGGCTTCCCCGTCAAGCAGGCCGATGTCGGTCAGCGCCTCGATCAACTCGTCGCGATGGCCGTGTACGTCCCCGATGACGTAGGTGGTGCCTTCCGCCCCCGCGCGGTCGCCCTCCTCATCCACACCAAAACCATAGGCGCCGCATCGACGTCTTCGCCGCGCACCCCATACCCGCTAAATATTGACAGTAACTACTTTTTGGTGGACGCTGTCATTAGTCACCGATCTGAGGGGGTCAGGTATGACAAAGCCACTGGAATACCCACTGGCGCGACGCTGCCCGCTGGATCCGCCCGAGGGCTACGCCCGGCTGCGCGCGGAGGAACCGATCGCCAAGGCCCGGATCACCACCGGTCAGGAGGTATGGCTGGTCACCCAGCATTCCTACGTCCGCGCGCTGCTCGCCGATCCGCGCGTCAGTTCCGACCGCACCGATCCGCGCATGCCGATGCGCAGGCCGGTGCTGAAGCAGGTCAGCAAGGCCTTTGCCGACGTCGGCAAGGCCCTGATCGGTCTGGACCTGCCCGAACACAGCGCGCCGCGCCGGATGGTGGTCAACGAGTTCACGGTGCGCCGCATCGCCGAACTGCGCCCGCGCATCCAGGAGATCGTCGACGAACGGATCGACGCGATGCAGTCGGCGGGCACCGAAGGCGACCTGTTCACCGAGCTCGCCGCACCCGTGCCCGCCATGGTGATCAGCGAACTGCTCGGCGTCGCACACGAGGCGCGGCCGTTCTTCCAGGAGCAGACCCAGATCCTGGTCCGCTCCACCAGCACGCCCGAACAGGTCGCCGCGGCCAGCGAGGCGCTCAACGGGTTCATGGACGAACTGGTCACCGGCAAGGAAAAAGAAGGCAGCGACGACCTGCTCGGCCGGTTGATCACCCGCAACCGCGAGAGCGGCGTGTTCGACCACGGCCGGCTGGTCGGCATGGCCATGTTGCTGTTGGTCGCGGGGCACGAGACCACGTCGAACATGATCTCGCTGGGCACCATCGCCCTGCTGCGCGAGCCCGGTGCGTTCGCCGAACTGCGCGACGATCCGGACCTGGTCACCAAGGCCATCGAGGAGATGCTGCGCTACCAGCCGATCATCGACTCCCTGACGCGCTTCGCCAAGGAGGACATCGAGATCGGCGGCGTCACCATCAAGGCCGGGGACGGCATGATGCTCTCGCTCGGCTCAGCCAACCGCGACGACGCCAGCTTCACCGACGCCGCCGAGTTCGAACTGGCGCGGGGCGACCGGCACCACGTGTCCTTCGGCTACGGCATCCACCAGTGCCTCGGCCAGAACCTGGCCAGGGCCGAGCTGGAGATCACCTTCCGCACCCTGCTGCGCCGGATGCCGAACCTGCGGCTCACCAAGGACATCGACGATCTGGACTACAAGGACACCGTCGCGATCAGCGGCGTGTACTCGCTACCGGTCGCCTGGTGAGTTGAAGGGATCGGCCACCCTGCCGATCAGGTCCGCGACCGAATCGATCACCATCGAGGGCCGGTACGGGAAGCGTTCCTCCGTACCGGCGGTGGAAATCCCGGACAGCACCAGGATCGTCTGCAAACCGGCTTCCAGCCCGGACCGGATATCGGTGTCCATCCGGTCGCCGATCATCAGCGTGTTCTCCGAATGCGTGCCCAGCGCGCGCAGCGCGGACCGCATCATCAACGGGTTCGGTTTGCCCACGTAGTACGGCTCCCGGCCGGTCGCCCGCTCGATCAGCGCGGCGACCGCGCCGGTCGCGGGCAGCAGGCCCTCGCGGCTCGGGCCGCTCTCGTCCGGGTTGGTCGCGATGAACCGCGCACCGCCCTCCACCAGCCGGATCGCCTTGGTGATCGATTCGAAGCTGTAGGTGCGGGTCTCGCCGAGCACCACGTAGTCCGGGTCGGCCTCGGTGAGTACGTAGCCGACGTTGTGCAGCGCGGTGGTCAGCCCGGCCTCGCCGACCACGTAGGCGGACCCGCCCGGACGCTGCGAGTCCAGGAACTTGGCGGTGGCCAGCGCCGAGGTCCAGATCGACGACTCGGGGATGTCCAGCCCGGTGCGCAGCAGGCGGGCGCGCAGGTCGCGGGCGGTGTAGATCGAGTTGTTGGTCAGCACCAGGAACGGGATTCCCTCGCTGATCAACTCGGCGAGGAACTTGTCGACGCCCGGGATCAGGTGCTCCTCGTGCACGAGGACCCCGTCCATGTCCATCAGGTAGTTCCAGCGCTTCGGCTCGGTCATGTGCCTATGATCCCCGGCCACACCGTGAGCGCATCCGGTGGGATGACGACTCCGGCGCTGTCGCCGATCGCCACCCCGTGCCCGTTCGCCGTGGTCGCCGCCAGCTCGCCGCCACCGGCCAGGGCCAGGGTCAGCTCGGTGACCGGGCCCAGCGCCACCACGTCCACCACGGTCGCCGCGTGGCCGCCATCGCCAAGCCGCACCTCCTCGGGCCGGATACACCAGGTCACCGGGGTTCCCGGCGAGGCGGGCAGGTCCGCGAGCGGCACGTACAGCTCGCCCGCGCGCAGGCCGGTGTCGGTGATGGTGCCGGTGCCGAGGTTGCGGATGCCGAGCAGTCGCGCCGCGTGCGGCGTCGCCGGATGTGCCAGCACCGACTGCGTCGGCCCGGCCTGCAACACCCGGCCGTCCTCGATCAGCATCACCTCGTCGGCCAGCAGCGCCGCCTCTGCCGGGTCGTGCGTGACCAGGACGGTGGTCAGCGCGGTCTCCCGTTGCATGGTGCGCAACACGCGGCGCAGTTCGTCGCGCACCGGCGTGTCCAGTCCGGTGAACGGCTCGTCGAGCAGCAGCATCGCCGGTTGCCGCACCAGCGCCCGCGCCATCGCGACCCGGCGGCCCTGACCACCGGAAAGCTGGTTCGGGTACCGGTCGGCGAGGCCGTCGAGCTTCAACCGGGACAGCCAGTACGCGCCCAGCGCAGGGTCCGCGCCGATGCCGAAGGTGATCTGCTCCCACACCCGCAGGTGCGGCAGCAACGTCGAGTCCTGCGGCAGGTAGCCGATGCCGCGCTGCTCGGCGGGCAGCCCGCTGACCTCGACCCCGTCCAGCTGAACCGAACCCGATTCCGGTCGCAGCAACCCGGCCAGCATGCGCAGCGTCGCCGACTTGCCTGCGCCGGACGCGCCCAGCAGCGCCAGGTGCCGCCCCTCGCCGTGGTGCGTCACGTCCACCCGGAACTCGCCGAGTTTCGCGGTCAGCTCGAAGTCCAGCCGGGGGCTGGTCGCGACGGCGGGCGGGCGTGGTTGCGGCAGGGCGACCGTGCCGCGCCGGTGCCGCCTTGTCGGCCACTTCTCCGCGAGCAGCAGCACCACCATGGCCGCGACCAGGGTGACCGCGACCGGGATCGTGGTCGCGTCCAGTCCGCTGCTGCTGAACTGCACGTAGACGAACACCGGCAGCGAATACGGGTGGTAGGCCAGCACTACGGTCGCGCCGAACTCGCCGAACGCGCGCAGCCAGGCCAGCAACATGCCCGCTCGTACCCCGCGCCCGGCACTGGGCAGCGCGACCCGCAGCGCGCGGGACGCTGCGCCGTGCCCGAGCGTCGCCGCCACATCCTCCAGCGCGGGATCGACCGCCGCGAACGACGCCCGCGCCGCGACCACCAGGAACGGCGCGGCCACGAAGATCTGGGCCAGCACGATGCCGGTCATGTCATCGGTCAGCGTGCCGCCGAACAACTGGCCGAACGGCCCGTACGGCCCGACCAGGAAGACCAGCAGGATGCCGCTCATCAGCGGCGGCAGCGCCAGCGGCAACTGCACCAGCACGCCGACGACGGTCGCGAGCCTGCTGCGCGAATGCGCGAGCAGATACCCCAGCGGCACGCCGAGCACGGTCACCACCACGGTCGCCATGCTCGCCGTCGCCACCGACACCCACAGCGCGTCGCCGACCCCCGGCGCGGCCATGTCGGACGGGTTGGTGCCCGGGATGCGCAGGACGAACGCGACCAACGGCACCAACAGGTAGAGCAGCAGCAACGCCGCCAACCATGGCAGCGGCGTGCGGAACGGGCCCGACCCCGTCCGCACGCGGCGCTTGCTGCCGGTCGTGGTGCTACTTGGCGCCAAGAACGCCCTGCAAACCGGTGGGCACCTTGGTCTTGGCGCCGGTCACCGTGATCGGCTGGACCTGGAGGCCGTGCTTCTTCAACAGGGTGATGCCGTCGCTGCCGAGCAGGTAGTTGACGAAGCTGGCCGCGGCCGCCGCGTTCGGCGCCTTGTTCAGCACGGTCACCGTGTAGGTCGCCTTCAGCGCCACGCTGCCCAGCGTCACGGTCGGGATCTTCGCGTCCGCGGCCTCACTGGAGTAGAAGAAGCCCGCGTCCAGCTGACCGGCCTGCAACCGGCCGACCAGCTGCTCCTCCGGGAACACCTGCGCGGCTGTGGCGGGCAGGTTCTCCTTCTGCAGCGCCTGCGCGCCGAGCTTGCCCTTCGGGTCCAGCTTCGGGTCGGTGCTGCCGAACAGGAAACCCGGCTCGGTGATGACCTGCTGCCACGGCTTGGTCTTCAGGTCGTTGGCGAACTTGCTGTTCGGGTTGTAGCCGATGACCAGGGGCGCGGTCGCGAACGTCGCGTACCAGTCCTCCCAGTCGCCGTTGGCCGCGCCTTCCAGGCCGGTGTTCGCGTCCGTGCTGGCACTGATGAACACGTCGGCCTGCTTGACCTTGCCCTTGATGTCGCTGACCAGTTCGGTCGAACCGGCGGGCGTGCCGTCGAAGTTCACGCCGCTGGAAGTGGTGTACGCGGAGCCGAGGTCCTTCTCCATCAGGTTCTCCAGCGAGGCCGCGTACAGCACCTGCACCTTGCCGGACGGCTTGGATGGCGCTGACGACGAGGGACCGGACGAACCCGTTGACGATCCCCCGCAGCCGGCGAGCAGCGCCGCACCAGCGACCAGCACCACGGCAAGCTTCTTCACGATCGGCCTCCTGGCGTTTCGACGACGACGTGAGTGGATTTGACGACCGCCACCGCAAGTACGCCGGGCTCAAGGCCGAGTTCCGCCACGGCCTCGGCGCTCATCAGCGACACGACGCGGTGCGGACCACACTGCATTTCGACCTGGGCCATGACCTTGTCCGCGATCACCTCGGTGACCAGACCCACGAACTGGTTACGCGCCGACCGCGCCACTCCGGTCGGATCGGCCGTTTCGACCGCTTGTTTCTTGGCGAAGGCAGCCAGGTCCGCGCCTTCGACGACCTTGCGGCCGGACGCGTCGGTACCGGCCATAATCAGGCCGGCGTCCACCCACCTACGGACAGTGTCATCGCTGACCCCGAGCAGACGGGCAGCTTCGGAAAGTCGAAATTGCGGCACGCGCGGAACAATATCCCCGCGTGTGAGGAACTGTCACCGCTGGCAGCCGTCTGGTAATCCGATCGTTCTACGACCTCACGAAGTGTCGTGCGCGGCGTGTCGCAGGTCAGCCGCGTGCGGCGAGCCGGTGCGCCTCGGCGGAGAGCACGCTGATCATCTCTGTGATGTAGCGCTCGATCGCCTTGAGCTCGTCGGAGGTGTAGTTGGCCAGCGCACGGTCCAGCGCGCGCCAGAGGCCGTCGAACGCGTCGCCGTAGGCGGACAGGTTGCTCTTGGAGACCTCGACGAGCACCTTGCGGCGGTCGTGCGGGTCACGCACGCGGCGCACGTAGCCCGCGCGTTCGAGGCGGTCGATGACGCCGGTCACCGCGCCGGTGGACAGTCCGGACCGCTCGGCGATCTGCCCCGCGGTCAACGGGACGTCGGAGCGCAGCGCGAGGTCGAGGCACTTGTGGTCGGTCGGCGAGAGTCCGACCTGCTCGGCGACCTGGGCGTGGAACAGCACGGTCGCACCGGAGAGCTCCCGGCTGAGGGCGGCCAGACGCTCCTTGACGTCCTGCGGGACCGAACCTTCGCCCGATGGGCCCGACGGGTCCGTTGCGTCTGTCATGTTCTATCCGCCCTGTTCAGCTTGGCACGCTCAGTTCACCAACAATCTTACCAACTAAGAGACTAGTGTGCTAACTCACTTCGTCATAGAGACACGGTAGCCGGAAATTCGGCCGCTGGGACATTACGTTCCAGGTTCGGGCGTGATCGAGCCGTGATGGGTCGACCTGCCGCGCCTGCGGCGATTCCGGTGATCTTGCCGCCGCAGACGCGGAATGCTCGACACCACACTGTGTTCCGTCCTATATCGAGCGGGTTTAACGCCCGACTCGACGGCTAGGCTCGTGTAGTGACATCGGTTGACCTTGGAATTCCGGTTGTGCCGAGCACGACTGCGCCATCGACGGCCCGCCCGGACACACCAGCTCTTGTGGACACCTTCGGCCGGATCGCCACCGATCTGCGCGTCTCGCTGACCGACCGGTGCAATTTGCGGTGCACCTACTGCATGCCCGCCGAGGGCCTGGACTGGTTGCCCGGCTCCGACCTGCTCGCCGACGACGAACTGATTCGGCTGGTGCGCATCGCGGTCACCCAGCTCGGTGTGACCGACGTCCGGTTCACCGGCGGCGAACCGCTGCTGCGCAAGGGCCTGGAGCGGATCATCGCGGCGAGCGCGGCGCTGGCGCCCCGCCCCCGGATCTCCATGACCACCAACGGGATCAGCCTCGCCCGGCGCGCGGACGCGCTGGTGGCCGCCGGGCTCAACCGGATCAACGTGTCGCTGGACACGGTGCGGCGCGACCGTTACGCGGCCATCACTCGCAGAAACCGGCTCGACGACGTGCATGCCGGCCTGGCCGCGGCCAAGGCGGCTGGGTTGTCTCCGGTCAAAGTCAACGCAGTCCTGCTGCGCGGGGTCAACGACGACGAAGCCACGGATCTGCTGGAGTACTGTCTGCGCAACGGTTACCAACTCCGGTTCATCGAACAGATGCCGCTGGATCCGCAGCACGGCTGGGATCGGGCGGACATGATCACCGCCGAGGAGATCCTTTCGTTGCTGGCCAAGCGGTTCCGCCTCAGCCCGAGCCCGTCGCCACGCGGCGGCGCACCGGCCGAGCGGTGGCTGGTCGACGGCGGACCCGGTGACGTCGGCGTGATCGGTTCGGTGACCCGCCCGTTCTGCGGTGACTGCGAACGTACCCGGCTGACCGCCGACGGCCAGATGCGCAACTGCCTTTTCGCCAACGGGGAAACGGATCTGCGGGCCGCGCTGCGCTCCGGCGCCGACGACGAGCAGATCGCGAACCTGTGGCGAGGCGGGATGTGGACCAAACTTGCCGGCCATGAAATCAACGCCGACGGCTTCGCTCAGCCGATTCGGCCGATGAGCGCCATCGGAGGGTGAGCGTGACAACATCGACCGCACCGGTTGCACCGGTTGCGACGGCTGTGACAACCACGGTCCGGGTCCGCTACTTCGCGGGTGCCCGCGCCGCCGCCGGGGTCAGTGAGGAAGACGTCATCATGCCTTCGCTGGCCAGTGTGGAGGATGTGCTCGACCTGCTCAGGGAACGGCGCGGCGGGGGCTTCGCCAAGGTCCTCACGGGATGCAGCTTCCTACTTGACGGAATCGCGGTGCGTAACCGCGCGGTCACCGTGCCGGATCGGGCCGATCTGGACGTCCTACCACCGTTCGCGGGCGGCTGAACCGCAGATCTGCCGTTAATCAGACAAAGCACTCGTCGCGCCGCTGGTCACCTCGCTGACCAGCGG
>DASXOJ010000263.1:0-5374 GCA_036494465.1 Pseudonocardiaceae bacterium | reverse complement strand
AAGAAACGGGCGGGGCATCCATTGTGGACGCCCCGCCCGTTCGGTCGAGCTGGCTCAGCCGCGGAGCATCTTGCGCAGCACGTACTGCATGATGCCGCCGTTGCGGTAGTAGTCGGCTTCGCCGGGGGTGTCGATGCGCAGCACCGCGTCGAACTCGACGTTCTTGCCGTCGGTGCCGGTCGCGGTGACGTGCACGGTTTCCGGGGTCTTGCCGTCGTTGAGGCCGGTGACACCGGAGATCGCGAAGGTCTCGGTGCCGGTCAGGCCCACCGACGACGCGGTCTCGCCGGCCGGGAACTGTAGCGGGAGCACGCCCATGCCGATCAGGTTCGAGCGGTGGATGCGCTCGAACGACTCGGCGATGACCGCGCGCACGCCCAGCAGCGAGGTGCCCTTGGCGGCCCAGTCGCGGGACGAGCCCGAGCCGTACTCCTTGCCGGCCAGGATGACCAGCGAGGTGCCTGCGGCGGCGTAGTTCTGTGCGGCGTCGTAGATGAACGCCTGCTCGCCGTCCTTGGTGAAGTCGCGGGTGTAGCCGCCCTGCACGTCGTCCAGCAGCAGGTTGCGCAGCCGGATGTTGGCGAAGGTGCCGCGGATCATCACCTCGTGGTTGCCGCGGCGCGAGCCGTAGGAGTTGAAGTCCTTGCGCTCGACGCCGTGCTCGGTCAGGTACGTGCCTGCGGGCGAGTCCTGCTTGATGGCACCGGCGGGGGAGATGTGGTCGGTGGTGACCGAGTCGCCCAGCACGGCGAGCACGCGGGCGTCGGCGATGTCGTTGACCGGCTCCGGGTCGGTGCCCATGCCCTCGAAGTACGGAGGCTTGCGCACGTAGGTGGAGTCCGCGTCCCACTCGAAGATCTTGCCGGTCGGGGTGGGCAGCGAACGCCAGCGGTCGTCACCGGCGAACACGTCCGCGTAGTCCGCGGTGAACATCTCCGAGGAGATGGCCGAGGCGACGACGTCCTGGATCTCCTGCGGGGTCGGCCAGATGTCGTTGAGGTAGACCGGCTTGCCGTCGCTGCCGGTGCCCAGCGGCTCGGTGGTGATGTCGATGTCCATCGAGCCCGCCAGCGCGTATGCCACCACCAGCGGCGGGCTGGCCAGGTAGTTCATCTTGATGTCCGGGTTGATCCGGCCCTCGAAGTTGCGGTTGCCGGACAGCACCGCCGCGACCGCGAGGTCGGCCTCGTTGATGGCAGCCGAGATCTCGTCCTGAAGCGGGCCGGAGTTGCCGATGCAGGTGGTGCAGCCGTAGCCGACCAGGTTGAAGCCGAGCTTCTCCAGGTAGGGCAGCAGACCCGCGCGCTCGTAGTAGTCCATGACCACCTTGGAGCCGGGGGCGAGGGTGGTCTTGACCCACGGCTTGCGGTCAAGGCCGCGTTCGACGGCCTTCTTGGCGAGCAACGCGGCGCCGATCATGACCGACGGGTTGGAGGTGTTGGTGCACGAGGTGATCGCGGCGATGGCGACCGCGCCGTGGTCGAGTTCGAAGGTGTTGCCGTCCATGGTGACCTGGGTCGGCTTGCTGGCGCGACCGTTCGCGTTGTTCGCCGCCGAGGCATAGGCGGGCGCGTCGCTGGCCGGGAAGGACTCGTCGCTGGCCTCGTCGACCACGTCGACCTCGTCCTTGGCGTAGTTGCCGAGCACGCCGCGGAAGGAGGATTTGGCGTCGGAGAGGGAGATCCGGTCCTGCGGGCGCTTCGGGCCCGCGATGGACGGGACGACCGTGCCCAGGTCCAGTTCGAGGGTCTCGGAATAGCGCGGCTCGGTGGCCGGGTCGTGCCAGAGGCCCTGTTCCTTGGCGTACGCCTCGACCAGCGCGACCTGCTCGGCCGAGCGGCCGGTGAACTTCAGGTAGTCGATGGTTTCCGCGTCGACCGGGAAGATCGCGCAGGTGGAGCCGAACTCGGGGCTCATGTTGCCGATGGTGGCGCGGTTGGCCAGCGGAACGGCCGCCACGCCGGAGCCGTAGAACTCGACGAACTTGCCGACCACGCCGTGCTTGCGCAGCATCTCGGTGATGGTCAGGACCAGGTCGGTCGCGGTGGCGCCTGCGGGCAGTTCGCCGTGCAGTTTGAAGCCGACGACGCGCGGGATCAGCATGGAGACCGGCTGGCCGAGCATGGCGGCCTCGGCCTCGATGCCGCCGACGCCCCAGCCGAGCACGCCGAGGCCGTTGACCATGGTGGTGTGGCTGTCGGTGCCGACCAGGGTGTCCGGGTATGCCTGACCGTTGCGGATCATCACGACGCGGGCCAGGTGCTCGATGTTGACCTGGTGCACGATGCCGGTGCCGGGCGGCACGACCTTGAACTCGTCGAACGCGGTCTGGCCCCAGCGCAGGAACTGGTAGCGCTCCTTGTTGCGCTGGTACTCCAGGTCGACGTTGCGCTCGAACGCGTCCGGGCGGCCGAAGATGTCCGCGATGACCGAGTGGTCGATGACCAGTTCGGCCGGGGCGAGCGGGTTGACCTTGTCCGGGTCGCCGCCGAGTTCGGTGACGGCCTCGCGCATGGTGGCCAGGTCGACGATGCACGGCACGCCGGTGAAGTCCTGCATGACGACGCGGCCGGGGGTGAACTGGATCTCCACCGACGGCTGCGCGTTCGGGTCCCAGCTGCCGAGGGCGCGCACGTGGTCGGCGGTGATGTTGAGGCCGTCCTCGGTGCGCAGCAGGTTTTCCAGGAGGATCTTCAGGCTGTAGGGGAGAGCGTCGGAACCCTCGACCGCCGAGAGCCGGAACACCTCGTAGGAGGCGTCACCGACCGTCAGGGTGCCACGGGCACCGAAGCTGTCCTTGCTCTCAGGTGAGGTCACGTCTCACTCCATCCACATCACGGCGCAGCTGTTCGGTTCAGTTCGGGCTGTGTTTCATTCAAGAACGTACCTAAACAGTACGCGCGTCCTATATAGTCAGCAAACCGGGGTGCTGCTTGGCTCACACCAGCGATGGGGCGGTGATCTGATGATCGTGCTGGAGCAGGTCGGCAAGCACTACCGACGTGGGGTACCCGTGTTGCGCGACGTCGACCTGGACATTCTTCCTGGTGTGGCGACCGTGGTGGGTGGTGGCAACGGCAGCGGGAAGTCGACGCTGCTGCGCATCGTCGCCGGTGTGGTGCGGCCCACATCGGGCAAGGTGCATGGGCGGCCGAGGTCCGTCGGCTACCTGCCCTCGCCGTTCCCGGCCGACCTGCGCCTGTCCGCCACCGGCTACCTCCGCCACTTCGCCGCCATCCGCGGCCTGCCACGCTCCCGGGCCACCGGGCACGGCTGGGACGTGCTGACCCGGCTCGGGTTCGCGGGCGACCCGGATGCGCCGATCCGCACGCTGTCCAAGGGCAACATGCACAAGGTCGGGCTGGCCCAGGCACTGTTGCCCACCGATGGCCTGGTGGTGCTGGACGAACCGTGGTCCGGTTTGGACCATGCCGCCCAACTGGCGCTGGACGCGATGATCACCGAACTCGTTGCGGACGGTCGGTCGGTGCTCATCACCGACCACGTCGGGCACGCGCTGCGGCTACCGGAGCGACGAGCGCTCGCGCTCACGGACGGAATGCTGCATCCGCAGGTCGAGGGTGGGGCGGACGTGGCGTTGGTGACTGTTGAGCTCACCGGGGCGGTCGACGTGCTGGACGCCATCGCTCGGTTCGGCGGGGTTCGGGGTGTCGAACAGCTGGTCGACGGGGTGCGACTGCGGGTCGGGCGACCGGCCAGCGACGCGGTGCTGGCGGAGGCGCTGCGGCTGGGCGCGTCGGTGCGCACCGTCATGTCGCCTGAGCAGGTGATCTGAATGTTGGCGTTGCTCCGCTACCTGACCGTGGACGTGCTGAAATCGCACCGCTGGTTCCCGCCGGTGTTCCTCTACCTGCTCATCTCCGCCATCTTGGACGCGCGCGGCGACGCGGGACCGGCGCTCAGCGCGTATGGCGCGTCCGCGCTGGTGCTGTATCCGGTCGGCGCCTGGCTCGCGGTCACGGTCGGCAACGCCGAGGACAACACCCAGCGCGGCATCACCGCTACCGCGGCGCGCGGCTGGACCAGGGTGATCGGCGCGGTGTCCGTGCTGGCCGGTGTGGCGGTCGTGCCGCTGGTGCTGGTCAGCACGATCTGGCCGGCGATCACCGCGGCGCACCGCTACAGCGCCGTCGAACTGCTGGTCGGCTTCGCCGCGCAACTGGCCTGCGCCTGGACCGGGGTCGCGATCGGCGTGCTGCTCGGCAGGCCGGTGCTGCGCAAGATCGGCTGGTCGATGCTGGCCATCGCCGCCGTTGTCGTGCTGACCTACCAGGTCGGCCGGATTCCACCGGTTGGTTCCATGATCGGTCTGCTCTCGAACACGCCGCCGCCCCTGATCAGCGCGACCGTGACCGTGCTGGAAAGCCTCGCGGTGGCGATCGTGCTGATGGTCGGGGTCACTCTCGGAGTGTCCGAAGTGGCCAGACGAAGGGGATAGGGGGCGGCATGATCCATCACGTACAGGTTTCCGCGCCGGCTGGGGCGGAGGAGGAACTGCGCGCGTTCTACACCGGCGTGCTCGGCTGGACCGAACTGCCGAAGCCGCCGCTGCTGGCCAAGCGTGGCGGTTGCTGGTTCCAGGTGCCGGGCGTCGGCGGGCCGGACGGCGAACTGCACGTCGGCGTCGAGGCCGACTTCCGGCCCGCGCGCAAGGCACATCCCGCGTTCGTGGTGGACGTGGACGCGCTCGCCGCCCGGCTCGACGCGGCCGGTTACCCGGTGACCTGGGCCGCCCCGGCGGAAATACCAGGTCGGCGCCGCTTCCACACCCAGGACGCGGTGGGCAACCGCCTGGAGTTCCTGGCGAACTAGCTCTGCCTAATTAGAGAAGCAGTTCACGCCGGTCAGTTCGGCGGAGAGCGTCCAGAGGCGGGCGGCCTGCTCGGGGTCGACCGCGTAGGAACGCACGCCCTGTGCGCTCGTGTCGTCGTCCGGTACGAGGCCGGCGATGTCGCAGTCTTCGCAGTACACGCCGCCGAGGTCGGCCAGCTGCGGCGAGGTCGCGGCCCAGACGGTCGTCGCCGCGCCCTGTTCCGGCGTCTTGAAGTTGTCGTTGACCAGGTTGCCTTCTTCGCCGACCCAGCCGAACGCGACCATCTCCTCGCGGGTGATGTGCCGCTGCAACGGGGTCAGGATGCCGCCGGGGTGCACGGCGAACGCGCGGACACCCGAGTCCTTGGCCAGCGCGTCCAGCTGGACCGCGAACAGCGAGTTCGCCGTTTTCGCCTGACCGTAGGCGGCCCACTTGTCGTAGCCGGTGGCGAAGTTCATGTCGTCCCAGCGGATCGGCGAGCGGCGGTGGCCTGCGGAGGACAGTGCGACGACGCGGCCCTGACCGCGCTGAATCGCCGGC
>DASXOJ010000262.1:0-4112 GCA_036494465.1 Pseudonocardiaceae bacterium | reverse complement strand
AGGTGCTCACGCACATCCGCGCTGTCAGGCGACGAGGGAATAGCGTCCGTCGGGGAGGCGTTGTCCGGCCTGGTAAGGCAGCGGGTCGTGACCCGGCAACGGCCGGTAGGTCGCCTCGGCGTCGGTGAAGGTGATCAGCATCGACACGCGAGCCTCGCTGGCGGTGTCGGCACCGGCCAGATGCGCGGTGCGGCGTTGGTGGAACGTGACGTCGCCGGCCCGCAACGGGACGGTCACCCGTGGGCTCCACCGCAACTGGGGCCAGTACGTGAACAGGTCCGAGTCGGCGTCCTCCCGCGCGACATCGCTCAGGCTCGGTTGTGTGGGGTCGATCCGTTCCTGCCCGCCTCGGCGGTGCGAGCCGGGCAGGAACGTCAGGCAACCGCGTTCGACGGGAACGTCGATCAGCGCCACCCAGGCGTTGAGCGTGATCCGGGAGTCCAGGAGTGCGAACGCCTCGTCGTCGTGCAGGCCCGTGGATCCGTTGTCGCCGGGGTTTTTGACCAGTACCTCACCGCCCCGCACCCGCAGTGGCATTCCGGCCAGTCGCCGCGCGATCGCCCCGAGCCGGGGATCCAGCGCCACGCCGCCCAGCGTGTCGCGGTGTTCCCAGGCATCGGTGGTGGCCACGATGCCGAGCGCGGCGGCCGTGGCGACGTGCAGGGCCACCAGCGCATCCAGGTAGGGCGAGCCGTTCGCGGACATGTCCAGGTCACGCCCCCAGTTGCCGCCGATCAGGGCGGGTATCAGCACGCCGTGGCCGAGGCTGAACACGGGGGAACAGTTCGCTGACGCCCTGCAAGAGGCCGACAACGATCATTTCGGGATAGGTCAACGCCAGATCAGCTCATCTCGATTGTCGAGAGAGGCACACGGCGGTCACACACCTGGTTCTACAAACTTGTAGAAATAAAGAGTTGACGTGGAGGAAACTGGCGTGAGCGGCTATACCACCCCAATCGGCAGATTCGGATGACCGCGCTGGCGATCGGCCTCGCCCTGACCGCGGCCTGCTGCTTCGGCCTGGCCGCCTGGCTGCAGCAGGACGCGGTGCGTGCCGCCACCGACGGCGGACGGCTGCGCCTGGCAGGCTGGTGCGCCGTGCTGCGCGCCCCGAAGTGGGCAGGCGGCTTCGGTCTCGTCGCGCTCGCCGCCGCACTGCACGCCGCCGCGCTCAGTCTGGCCCCGCTCGTCGTGGTGCAACCGATCGGTGTGCTGGCCATCGCGCTGACCACGATCATGTCCGCTCGGTCCCGCCACGTCCCGCTGGGCCGCACGACCGCCGCCGGAGTCGTGGCCAGCACCGTGGGCATCGGCGCCTTCGTACTGCTCGCAGCGGGTGGTTCGACCGCAGGCGCGGCACCGGACGGAGTGGAGACGCGGGCGGCGCTGGTGGTCGCCGTGCTCGTCGCGATCACCAGCACGCTCGGCGTCATCGTCCGTCGGCGGGCGCCCGGCCTGGCCTGCCTGGCGTACGCGGCGGCAGCGGGTGTCTGCTACGGGCTGGTCTCGGTGCTGGTGCACGCCAGCGCCCTGCGGATCGAGGCCGCAGGTCTCGGCGAAATTCACCTGGACACCGTGCTCGTGCTGGTCGCCGCGCTGCTAGTCGGTGGCTGGTTCGTGCAGCACGCCTACGCCGCAGGTCCGCCGCAGGTGGCGGTCGCCTGCCAGACCGTGCTCGATCCGATACTCGCGGTCGGGCTGGGCATCGGCCTGTTCGGCGAGTCGGCGCGGCTCTCACCCGGTGTCGCGACCGGGCTGGCACTGGCGGGTTCGGTCGCGGTCGCCGGTGTCTGGGCGTTGGCGCGCGCCAGCACTCCGGCCGCCGACCCGTCCACATCGGAGGCTCGGCCGGACGGACGGCTGCGGATCGTCATCGGCGCGGACACCTTCCCGCCGGACGTCAACGGCGCTGCCCAGTTCGGTGCCCGGCTCTCCGCCGGTCTCGCTTGCCATGGCCACGAGGTACACGTGCTGAGCCCCGCCACGACGAACCACTACACGGCCGACCCCGGAGTGATCGTGCACCGCGTCCGGTCCGTGCGCACCCCGTTCCACCCGAGCTTCAGGGTCTGCCTGCCCTGGCACGCCGCCCGCGCCGCAAACGCACTGCTGGACGCGGTTGGCCCCGACGTCGTGCACGTCCAGGCGCACTTCCTGATCGGCAGGGCGCTCGTGCGGGCGGCCGCGCGCCGCGCCATTCCGGTGGTCGCGACCAACCACTTCATGCCGGAAAACCTCTACGGCCACGCCCGCGTCCCACGAGCAGTGCAGCGTCTCGCGGCCCGCCTCGGCTGGTGGGACCTGCGCCGCGTCTACCGCGACGTCTCGGTGATGACCGCACCGACGCCGCGCGCGGTGGAACTGTTGGATCGCAACGGGATACCCGGCGCGCTCGCGGTGTCCTGCGGCATCGATCTCCTCCGCTTCGGACAGTATTTCGACCTGGCGGGCGCGCCGAACATGGGGGAGCGCCGGGTGCTGTTCGTCGGTCGGCTCGACGAGGAGAAACGGGTCGACGAACTGCTGCGCGCCCTCGCACTGATCGTCGCGGACGATCCGCACCAACTCATCCGCGTCGACCTGGTCGGGGACGGTTCGCGCCGGGCCGCGTGGCAGGAGCTGGCGACCGCGCTGCGCATCGGAACCCAGGTCACCTTCCACGGTTTCGTGGACGAGCCGACCCTGCTGGTCGCGTACGCGGGTTGTGATGTGTTCTGCATGCCCGGCATCGCCGAACTGCAGAGCCTGGCCACCATGGAGGCGATGGCCGCGGGCAAACCCGTTATCGCCGCCGACGCCATGGCCCTGCCGCACCTGGTCCGCCCCGGCCGCAACGGATGGCTCTACCCACCCGGCGACGTGTTCGCGCTCGCCGCGAAACTGCGCATCGTTCTCGACCATCCGGCCAGGGCAGCCGCGATGGGCCGCACCAGCCGGGAGATCATTGCCGAACACGACCTCACCCGGACCCTCGCCGAGTTCGACCGGATCTATCGACAGGTCTGTGGCAGTCCGACCGCGTCGCCGGTAACCGCGAGCGCCTGATGCGCCCGTTTGCTGTTCAGGGCCGCATCGACGGCCCGGACGACGCCCTGCCCGTCGTGCTCGAACCCGGGCTGGGCGCGTCCTCGGTGGGTTGGTCGGGATTGCACGCTCGACTCGCCGAATCGACCAGAGTCATCAGTTACGACCGTGCCGGGTTAGGGGCGAGCGCGCCAGCGCCCGGCCGCCGCGACCTCACCGCGCTCACCGCCGATCTCGCTCAGGTGATCGCCCGTGCCGGTGATGAGCCCGCCGTCCTCGTCGGGCACAGCCTCGGCGCCACCATCGCCCGCCACCTCGCCCATCGCCGACCGGACCTGGTGGCCGGACTTGTGCTCATCGACCCGATCCCGGATGACTGGGTGCTGCGGCACGCCCACTGGGCGCGACCAGCAGGCGTGCTCATGTACCTCGCCATGCAGGCGATCGCCCACATCGGACTGATCGACACTCTGACCGCGCTGCCGCCCGGTCGCGCCATCGTCCGCAGCAGCACCAGCCCGCTCGCCGCTCTTACCGACTATCAGCGCGACCAACTCGCCGCCGAGATACGACAACCGGCACACCATCGGACCGCGCGCGCCGAGTTCATGGGTCTGCTGGACAGCCAGGCAGAACTGCGCTCACTCGCGACGCACCGACCGGAGGTACCGCTGACGGTCCTGTCGGGCACCAGGACACATCCGCTCGCCCAACCGCTGCGGGCCCGGGCAACAGACTGGCACGCCTGGCTGGCCGAGCACGGCAGGCATGTCGTCGTCCCGGACGGCGATCACTTCATCCCCCGCAGCCGGCCGGAGATCGTATGCGCCGCCGTCGCTGAACTTCGAAGCCGCGTCGTCATGCGTTAACGTCGATCATCCGGTGACGCTGAACCGGCTCCCCTCACCAGACTTGAAGTCGAACCGGTTCTGTCAAACACGTTCGGCTCTGTCTCACTTTCGGTGGTGGGCAGATGTGACGGCAAGATCATCTGGTGCATGACCTGAAGGTTCCCGCCGCCATGGTGTTTTCTGGGCTATCGCCCCTGATCCTCGAGCGTGTCGACGACGACGGCGAGCGAATTG
>DASXOJ010000261.1:0-14258 GCA_036494465.1 Pseudonocardiaceae bacterium | reverse complement strand
CCGAACCAGGTCGGACGCGACGGCCTCGGATTGGGTCAGGTACCAGTCGATGGCCTCGTCGTTGGTGGCGGCGCGGCCCTCGGTTTTCTTGGTGCTGAACAGAAAGCGCACCGGAAACAGCACGGCCTTGGTGAAATACACCGAATCGGTCAGCAGCCGCTCTGGCTGGTGGCACTCGGCGATCACCTCGTCGCTGGCCAGCAGTGTGATCGCGAACCGGGCGCTGTCCAGCAGCAGTTCCTCGGCGGTGGCCACCGCCGCCTGTTCGGCGACGTCCTCGCCGAACAGCAGCTCGCCGTTGTTGCGCAGGTCGAGGCGATCGATGGCGGGAAAGCGCCCGTCGCCCTGGCCCGAACGTAACGCGGGCAGCGATGCCCAGAACACGGACAGCTTGCGGTACAACGGACCGCGGGCGAGCAGCGCCTCGCGGGTGGACTCGACGAGGTCGGCGTCGCCGTCCCTGATCTCGGCGAGGACCAGGCCCAGGTCGATGTCGCTGACGGCCGCCGCGTAGCCGCCGTGGGCAACGCTGCCGAGGGCGTAGGCGGCGAGCAGCCGATCGGCGAACTCCGCGCGGTAGGCGTTCGCCGCGTCAAGGGCGACGGCTCGGGCCGCCGCCCTCGGGTCGGGCTCGGTCACGCGGCCACCGCGTCGGTGTCGCGCAGGGCGCACTCGGCGATCCGGTCGGAGACGACGGTGATCACCTGCCACGCGCGGTCCAGCACGGTGATCACGCTGTCCGCGGTCCAGTCGCTGCGCTGGCGCAGCACCTGGTAACCCATCTCGAGGTGCTCGACGTCGGCCTCGTCGTGCAGCGTGAAGTACGGATCGTCCGGGAAGGCCAGCACACCCGCCTTGCTCAGGGTGAGGCTGCCTGCTTCGAGCGCAAGGTGGGCGAGCACGGCGCGCTGCACGCCGGGCAGGGTGGCGAACTGGTCGACGAACCAGGACGCGCCCGCTTCGATCACCGGATCCCACATCAGGCGCCGGTCTTCGGCGCGGGTGTCGGCCAGGATCGTGTCGTGCCCGATCTCCTCCTTCTGGTGCTCCAGCGCGAGCGTGCGCAGGTCCGGGTCGGTCTCATAGGCGACCCGCGCGCTGATCATCCGCTGGAACGCGTTCGACCAGGGCTGGAGGTAGGCCAGCACGGCCTTCTTGGTCTCCTTGCGGGTCCGCTCGTCCATCAGCAGCTGGATCAGTTCGGACGCCTCGTACTCGGCCTGCCTGCGCTCGTTGTAGTTGGCCACGCGTTCGAGGTCGGGTTGGTTCACCACATTTTCCTTCCGGTTGCTGGGCGCGAGGTCGACGTGCGGAATCGGCAGTGGCGCTGGTCCGTCGTAGACGGAGAATCGGAAGTAGGTGGTGATGTCGCCACGCCCGCGCGCGGTGCGGTGGCTGACCAGTTCCAGCAGCCCGGCGCTGTCCTCCAGCCGACCGGGCGCCAGCGCGGCGGCGAGTGTTTCGAATGGCCGGGGGTCCACGTGCTCGCGCTCCAGCAGCGCGGCGGTGCGCTCCACCGCCTCGCGGTCGGAGGAGGTCAGGCTCGGCATGCGCAGGTACGTCGTGGCCTCGGTGGCGTGATCGCGACCGCCGTGGAAGGCCAGGCAGGTCAACGCTTCCTCACCGGCGTCGGCGCGGGCACCGGCCAGGGTCCGGTACGCGGCCAGCCCCTTCTCGGCGTCGTGGCTGCGCGCCACCGATGCCATCCGGTTCATTTCATACACGTCGGCATTGTGGTTGCGGTAGTAGATCTTGGCGCGGGCGCGGGCGGTGCTGGCGAGGTCGAGCGCGAAGAACTCGATCTCCCGTCCGCCACCTCGGCCGTTGTCCAGCGCCACCCGTCTGCGGGCGTCTTCCCACGCGTCGGCCATGCCGAGCCGTTCCATCGCCTGACCGACCGCGATGTGCCGTTCCGCGTGGGGCCAGCCGAAAAGCCCGAAGTAGGTCTTGTGGATCACCCGGTTCGGCGGCCGCAACGCCATCGAATGCCATACCGGCGCGCTGGACGGTCGGCCCGCCCTGGGCGTGAACAGCTCGCTGACCCGGCGGAACCGTCGCGATGCGACCCGCGCGCCCGGGCCGGCGCCACTCCAGAGATCCGATGAATACCTGCTGTGTCCGTCCAGGACACCGGGCAGGCAGTCGAACAGCACCCGTAACTCTGGGCTGCCGCCTGACCAGTTCACCGAGATCTCGGCGGGGAAGCCGTCTTCGGCCACGTAGGACGGATGACGCGGCGCGGATCCGATGAGGTCACCGGCCCACACGGGCAGCAGGCCGCGCAGCATCTGGGTGGTCTGCGCGGCGAGCTCGACCGGCATCGCCAAGGCATCGCACGCGGTGCCCCACAGTCCACAAAGGAACTCGCCTAATCGCTGGCCTCGCACGGGATATATCCCGTATCGTGAGACACTCATCGCGAAAACCGTACAACATCCGGGTAACCAGACAACGACCGTTCGCGACTGATCATGGCTCCGAATGTTATCGAAACGATCGGCACATCATGACCAGCTCTACCCGACTGGTCCAACCAATTGGGCCAAATGAGTCGGCGTGTCGCTTCGTCATGACGCAGCGTCCACCTTGGCTGGTAGACGGCTCATCGCGTGCTCCAGGAACTTGATCAACAGCAGTTTGCTGGACTCCCGATCGCGCGCGTCACACGGGACGATCGGGACGGAAGCGTCGATCGCCAGCGCCTGCCGGATCTCGTCCACTTCGTGCAGCCGCTGGCCATCGAAGCAGTTCAGCCCGATGACGAACGGGATCCGGCGACGCTCGAAGAAGTCGACAGAGGAGAAGCTGAACTCCAGCCTGCGGGTGTCGATCAACACGATCGCGCCCGCTGCGCCGCGGGCGAGTTCGTCCCACATGAACCAGAACCGGTCCTGACCCGGCGTGCCGAACAGGTACAGCACGATCCGGGGACTGATCGTGATCCGCCCGAAGTCCAGAGCGACCGTGGTCGTGGTCTTGCCCTCGATACCGGCGAGGTTGTCCACACTCTCGCCCGCCTCGGTCAGGAGCTCCTCCGTGGTCAGCGGAGGGATCTCACTCACTGAACCGACCATTGTGGTCTTGCCGACCCCGAAGCCGCCAGCGACCAGGATCTTTACCGACTGCGGGATCACAGGCGCATGCCTTCCAGAGCTAGAGTGCGCGAATACCGTCGAGAACAGCTTGCAGAATGTCGCGGTCGGGCGGCTCGGTGATCCGAGCTGGCGAGTCGATCACGACGTCACCGCGTTCGATGAGGTCGCCGATCAGGACCTTGACCACCATCAGCGGCAGGTTGACGTAGGCGGCCAGTTCCGCGACCGACTGCGGCCGAATGCACAGCTCCAGGATCGCGATGTGCTCCGGTTCGAGCCCGATCCGGTCGGTGAGCCGGTGCGCGATCATCACCTGGGTGGCGACGTCGAGCAGGGTTTGCGCGGAACGGGTGCGTCCGCCGGTGACCGCGAACGGACGGACCACCGGACCGGCTGCCTCGTCCCACCATTGGTCATCCTGATAGTCCGGCATGGTTACACCATGCGACCGTTGTCGAGTTCGGCCGTGTGTTTGTTACGCGGCGCGGAACTGAGGTAGACGCCGACTCTCTTCACGAGCAGGTTCATCTCGTACGCGATCATGCCCATATCCGCGAGTTCCTCGGCGAGCACGGCAAGGCAGGCACCTCTGCCCGCGGCGGTGACGAACAGGTAGGCGTGTTCCATTTCCACGATCGTCTGCCGGACATTGCCGCCACCGAAATGCTTTCCGGTCCCTCGGGCGAGACTCTGAAAGGCAGACGCCATCGCGGAAAGCTGATCGGAGTCGTCTTTGGACAGTGCGGCCGACTTGCCGATGAGCAAGCCGTCGGCCGAGAGCACGACCGCGTGTTGGGCGCCGACGACGCGTTCGACGAGATCGTCGAGCAGCCAGTTCAGATCTGCCCCGGAGTGGGCGTTCTCGTTCATCAAGCCGACTTTCTTGTCCGTTCCGCGATTCACTGTTCGATGTCTCCGCCGACATTGCGGGCGTCCATTGACCCCCGCTGGAACGCCGATATCCGGCTGCGCATCTCCTCGGCGGACTCCATCTCGTCGCCCTCCGCTACGGACTCGTCAGGTGCCTGCGCATCCACGGCCGCCTCGGTGCGCAACTGCGGCACGAGGTGATCCTGCGGCTTGCGCTGGGGTAACCGTGCGTGTTGTGGTGCGGGTGGCTCGGGTTCCTCGTCCTCCCCCGGCCAGCGCACCTCGAAGTCGGCCTCCGGCAGCACCACATCCTGGTCGGCCGGACCGTACGCGAACTCGCCACCGGCTCCGCGCACCTCGTCGGCCCTCTCCGTCCAGGCGCCCGCCGGATCGAACTCCTGGCCGAGGACCGGCTCGGCGTACTCACCGGGACCGGCCGCCATCGGCACCGCGCTCCCGTTGTGCCGCCCGGCATCCGCCGTCACCAGCTCCGACCGGCTCGGGTGCGGCACCGCCCGTTCCGCGTCCTCCGCCACGTTGGCGAGCACCTTCGCGTGCACCAGCACGATCGCCCGCGTGCCACCGTAGGGCGACGTGCGGAACTCGACGTCGATGCCGTTGCGCGCGGCCAGCCGCGCGATCACGAACAGGCCGAGCCGGGATTCACCGCGCGCCGCCATGGCCTCGAAGTCCGGCGGGGCGGCCATGATCCCGTTCGCCCGCTCGCGCGTCTCCACGTCCATGCCGAGGCCCTGGTCCTCGACCTCGATCACCACGCCCTTCGCCACCAGCGTGGCGTTCACGTGCACCAGGGAACGCGGCGGTGAGAACGCGGTCGCGTTGTCCACCAGTTCGGCAACCAGGTGGATGACGTCCGCCACCGCGGTACCCGCGATCGACGCCTCGGGCACGTGCTCGACCTTGACCCGCCGGTACTGCTCGGTTTCCGCCACCCCGGCGCGCAACACGTCGATCAGCGACACCGGCCGCCGCCAGCGCCTGCCGGGCGCCTCGCCACCGAGGATGATCAGGTTCTCCGCGTTGCGCCGGGCCCGGGTCGCCAGGTGGTCCAACTGGAACAGCCGCTCCAGCCGCTGTGGCTCCTCCTCCTCGCGCTCCATCGTCTCCAGCAGTTTCAGCAGCCGGTGGACCAGGCCCTGGTCGCGGCGGGCGATGCCGAGGAAGACGTTGTGCACGCCGTCGCGGGCCTGCGCCTCCTGCACGGTCGCGGACACCGCGGCGTGCTGGGCGGCGTTGAAC
Organism: Pseudonocardiaceae bacterium; assembly: GCA_036494465.1. Classification (GTDB taxonomy): domain Bacteria; phylum Actinomycetota; class Actinomycetes; order Mycobacteriales; family Pseudonocardiaceae; genus CAJCJE01. The sequence goes on along the minus strand of DASXOJ010000261.1, from coordinate 9,033 downwards.
GCGTCCGCCACCTCGCCGATCTCGTCCGCGCCGAAGCGCAGGTCCGGCAGGTCCACCCGGACGTCGACCTGCTCGCCCTCGCGTAGCCGTCGCACGATCGTCGGCAGCCTGCGGTGGGCCAGTTCCAGCGCCTCGTCCCGCAGCCGCGCGAGGCGGGTGACCAGCGCCCGGTCCACCAGCGTGCGGGACACCCTGCGGGCGAACACGATCGCGCCGATCGCGGCGATCAGGGCGAGCAGACTGCCGATGCCGACGCCGACGAACGTCGAGTTGGCGCTGGAGAGCGCCTGGCCCGAGACTTCGTCAGCCTGCTGCTTGCTCAGCTTGGTCAGTTGCGCGGTGACCTGATTCGACAGGCTCTGCCATTCGTCCGCCGTGGCAGGCAGCCCGCCGCGGTCCGACGACCAGGAGCCGCGCTCGACAAAGCCGTTCTCGGCGGTGACCAGGCCCTTCCACGCATCGGTCGTCTGCAACTGCTGGTAGCCGGTGGCCACGTCCGGTTCCAGGAACGGCACGGTCTTGTCCAGTTCGCCGTGATAGGCGCCGACCAGCCCGGTGAAGTCGAGGTGGTCCTGGGCGGACATGCTGCGGGTGACCAGTGCGGTCGAGATCAGCGAACTGGCGCGGGACATCTCGTCGGTCGCGCGGAACAGCGAGGTCGCCTCGATGCCGCCCTGGGCGGCGTTCACGTCCGGCACGATCCGTGCCTGGGTGTCGAACAAGCTGGTAGCCGCGTCGAGCAGGCTGTTGTAAAAGGTGTAAACCTGCGCGGCGCTGATGGTTCGCGCGTCGATCTGGGCGCGGATCCCCTGCAACTGGTTGAGATAGCCGTTGAGCGCGTTCAGCCGGGTGACGATGGCCTGCGGTGCGCTGGACAGCGACGCGGCGGCAGCCGTCTTCATTTGCGCCAGACCGTCATCGGTCTGCGTCTCCTGCGCGTGTAACTGGCCGAGGCCGGTCGAGGGCTGACCGAGATAGGCCATGCCGAGCTGGCGTTCCTGCTGGGCCGAGGCGAGCCCGTTGACCGCGGGAATCGACACCTCGCGCACCGACGAAGCCACGGCTCTCGCGTAAAAGGCGTCGTACAACAGGTAAACGGAAACACCCAGCCACATCACGAGCAGCGCAACACTGGGAATGAGGACAGCACGAGTCAGTCGTCCGGCGATGGACCGCTGCGCTTTTGGCTTCTCGCTGCGAATCTTCACAACTCTCCAACGAATCCTCGACCGACCTGCACGAACGCTCTCACCGCCAAGGCGCGTTTCGCCGGTACTTCAACGAATCGCTCGGCTCAATGGCGGCGTCACCCTATCGAGGGTGATCAAGGAACACCAGCAATGCTGGTAGCAGCGTTGTCAAGGTAACTGGACGATCACCGTTCGAGTCGCGCGCTGGTGTCCACTTCGCACAGTTTGGGCCAGGTGCACCCGAATCGTGCGGGAACTTTTCGGCGGGACGAATGGTTGCGGCAGACATGAGCGAACTCACGGACCGCACGATCGCGGCCCTTCACGCTGAGCACGACACACTCGTGGCCCTGCTTGCCGATGTCAACGACGACCAGCTGAACTCGTCAAGCGGAGCCGACGGCTGGACACTCGCCCAGGTCCTCTCGCATCTGGGGAGCGGCGCCGAGATCGGCAGGGCACCGATCGCCCGAGCCGCCGGAGAGCCAGTGGACGCGGCAGACAACCCGACAATTTGGGCACGCTGGGATGCGGCCGGCCCGCGCGACCAAGCCACCGGATTCGTGCGGCACAACGCGCGCTGGCTCGAAACCGTCGATGCCCTCACCCCCGAACAACGGTCGTCGCTGACCGTCGACCTCGGCTTCCTGCCCGAACCGGTGCCCCTGGTCACCGCGTTGGGCATGCGCCTGAACGAGGTCGCCAACCACGCCTGGGACGCCCGAGTCGCCCTCGACCCGAGTGCCGACGTGAACGCCGACTCGGCAGCCGCTCTCGTCGAACTGTTCACCGGACCGCTGAGCTTCCTCGTCGGCTTCACCTCGAAGCCTGACGAACTGTCCGAACCGGTCTCGCTCGCGGCGCAGGGCGCGGGACTGGTGATCGAGGACACGGTCAAGGTGCTCGGCGACGTGGCGTCGCCATCGGCGACCTTCCACGGTTCGACCGCGGCCTTCGTCAGGTTGCTCAACGGTCGTCTCAAGGAGCCGTACGCCAAGGACGTCACGGTGGAGGGCAACACGACCCTCGACGATCTGCGCCGGGTGTTCCCGGGTTACTGACGGACCGCCCACGCTGGTCCGAGCCGTCGTTGCATCATGGAGGCATGGCAACCGACGGCACCGTCCAGGACGTGCTGCGCCAGTCGGCACCGCAGGTCCTCGGCTCGCTGGTCCGGCGGTACGAGGACTTCGACGCCTGTGAAGACGCGGTCCAGGAGGCGCTGCTCGCCGCCAGCACGCAGTGGCCCGGCCAGGGCATACCCGAGAATCCATCGGGTTGGCTGTACACGGTGGCAGCTCGCCGCCTTGTCGATCAACTGCGCAGCGACGCCGCCCGTCGCCGCAGGGAAGCGACCGTGACGGCGCTGCTTCCCCCGGACCACCACTTCGAACCAGGACCCGACGCCGAGAACCACCAGCCGGACCAGGACGACACGCTCACGGTGCTGTTCCTGTGCTGCCATCCGGCCCTGTCGCCGTCCGCGCAGGCGGCACTGACGCTGCGCGCGGTCGGCGGCTTGACCACCGAACAGATCGCCAGCGCATTCCTGACTTCGGAATCGACCATGGCGCGGAGAATCACCCGGGCCAAGCAGCGCATCAAAGCCAGCGGTGTGCCGTTCCGGTTGCCGCCCGATTCCGAGCTGCCCGGCCGGTTGCAGGTCGTGCTCCAGGTGTGTTACCTGATCTTCAACGAGGGACACACCACGACGTCGGGGCCGGAACTGGCGCGCGCGGACCTGGCAGGCGAAGCCATCTGGTTGACCCGCGAGGTGCACCGCCTGCGCCCCGCCGACGGAGAGGTCACCGGCCTGCTGGCCCTGCTCCTGCTGACTGACGCCCGCCGTCTGGCGCGAACGCACTCGGACGGCACGCTGGTGCCGCTGGACCGGCAGGATCGCACCCTGTGGGAGCGCGCCAAGATCGACGAAGGCATCGAGCTGCTCACCGGGACACTCACCGGCGGCCCAGCCGGGCCCTACCAGCTCCAAGCCGCCATCGCGGCCGTGCACGCGGAAGCCGAGCACGCGCGGGACACCGACTGGACGCAGATCTTGGACCTGTACGACCTGCTGCACCTGGCGGCACCGAGCCCGGTGGTGGCGTTGAACCGGATCGTCGCGGTGGCGATGGTGCACGGCCCCCTGAGCGCGCTCGACCAGCTCGACGACCTGGCAGGCGACGACCGGCTGATCGGGTACCACCGGTTGCCTGCGACCCGGGCCCACCTGCTGGAGATGGCGGGCGAGCACAGGGCCGCCCGCGCTGACTACCGGTTGGCGGCAAACCTGGCGACCAGCCCGACGGAACGGCGATACCTGGAGGACCGAGCGGAGCGCCTGGTCGCCGACTCGTCACACTGACGGAGAAATCAGACCGGCCAGAACGGACGCAGCTCGACAACCCCCATCCGCGCGCCTGGATGCTGCGAGGCCACCTCGATCGCCTCGTCCAAGTCGGCGCACTCCAGCACGTCGAAGCCGGCCATCTGCTCTTTCGTCTCGGCGAACGGACCGTCCGAGATCAGGAGTTCGCCGTCGCGTACCCGCAGCGTGGTCGCGTCCGTGGCGGGCCGGAGCCGGTCGCCGAGGACACGAACCCCTCGGTCGGACATCTTCTTGGCCCAGTCGCCGACCTCGCGGACGTGGACGGTGATCTCCTCCTGATCCACGTCGGCGGACTCGTCGACGGCGACCATCAGCAGGTACTTCATCATCCACCCTTCCGGCGCCGAACTCGTGGCGAGCACGGTACCAGCGACAACGAGAAACCATCCACAGTGGACGCTGGTCACGATCGCGCAGAAATTTTCCGGCGACTGTCCTCGCTGAGCGATCGGCTCCGACTTATCTGCACAGCCCTCGTGACCGCGGGGGGACCGGATGAGGAGCCAGACATGAACGAGTCCGAGGTCGTGTCGAGAAGCGCCTGGTTGGCGGCGCGCAAGCAACTGCTGGCGACCGAAGAACGCGCGGCTCGCCTACTGGCCGAGGCTGGCGCGCAGCGACGCGCCCTGCCCATGGTGCGGATCGACAAGACGTACGTGTTCGAGGGGCAAGGAGGCAAAGTCGATCTGTTCGACCTGTTCGCGGGCCGATCCCAGCTGATCGTGTACCACTTCATGTTCGATCCGGCCTGGAACGAGGGCTGCCGGTTCTGCTCGTACCTGGTCGACAACATCGGCAACCTGTCCCACCTGCACGCCAGGGACACCGAACTGGCGCTCGTGTCGCGCCCTCCACTGGCCAAGCTCGAATCGTTCCGGGCGCGGATGGGCTGGACCGTGCCCTGGTACTCCTCGGCTGGCAGCGACTTCAACTACGACTTCCATGTCACCCTCGACGAAGCGATCGCCCCCGTCGAATACAAGTTCCAGGACAAGGCGAGCCTGGCGCGGGCCGGTGAGGTGTGGCTCACGACGGGCGAGCAGAACGGCGTCAGCGTCTTCGTCCAGCGAGACGGCACCGTCCACCACACCTACTCCGCCTATGTCGAAGGCGCCGAACTGCTCAACGGCACCGACAACTATCTGGATCTCACCCCGCAGGGCAGGCCGATGCTCGCCGAGGTCGGCGGCTGGCTGCGCCTCCACGACCGCTACTGATCGGAAGGCTGCCGCGCCCATGACCAACGAGATCGAGGAGCCTGCCGAAACAATGACGGAAACCGCTATCCCGCAACGGGTCGACGCGGGCGCAGTCGCGCGCGGTCGCTGGGCCGTGACCACCGTGTTCTTTCTCAATGGAATGCTGCTGTCCACTTACACGGTCCGACTGCCGTCGCTGAAGGCCGATCTGTCGCTCAGCGACGGCCAGCTCGGCGTCATCCTGACGGTGTTCGGCGCCGCCGCCCTGCTGACCATGCAGTTCGTCGGACCGCTGGTCGGCAGGTTCGGCAGCGCGCGCATCATGCGGCTGGCGCTGGTCGTGTTGCCGGTGATGCTGTGCGGAGTCGGGCTGGCAGGCAACGTCGTCTTGCTTGGCGCCGCGGTGGTGCTGATGGGCATGGTGCACGGCACCCTGGACGTCTCGATGAACGCCCACGCCGTTGCGGTGGAACGACTGCGCGACCGGCCGGTGCTCAACGGCTGCCATGCAGCGTGGAGTCTCGGCGCGGTCGTCGCGGCGTCGGTGGGTGCCGGCCTCACCAAGGCCGGTGTCCGGCCCACCGAGCACTTCCTGTGGGTCGCCGCCATACTCCTGATCGCAGGCGTCGCCGTCGGCTGCTGGCTGCTACCGGCATCCGCCGACCGTGGCACGGATACCAAGCGCGCGGACAAGCGCGAAGCAGGCTGGCGCACCGGCTGGACTCGTCCGGTGCTCGTGTTCGGTGCGATGGGCTTCATCGTGATGGTGCTGGAGGCCGCGGTCACCAGCTGGAGCGGTGTCTTCCTGCACGATTCGCGGGGCGCGACACTGGCCACCGCCGCGCTGGGCTACACCGCGTTCACCGGGTGTCAGACGGCGGGCAGGCTCATCGGCGACAAGCTGCACGAGCGCTTCGGCGGGCCGGCGCTGTTCCGCGTCAACGGCCTGATCGCCGTCGCCGGTCTCGCCGGGGTGTTGTTCATCCCGGCTCAGCTCAGCGGCATCGTCGGATTCGCCGTCCTCGGTCTCGGCGAATCGGTCCTGCTGCCGCTGATCTTCGGCGCGGTCGGGCATGCGGGCGGGACGGGAGCCGGTGCCGCGACGTTCCTGTCCCGGTTCACCACGTTCACCTACGCGGGTCTGCTCATCGGGCCCGCACTGATCGGCTGGTTCGCCCAGGCGGCCAGTCTCATGTGGACGTTGGCCGGTCTGCTGCCGCTGCTGGTCGTCGTGGTGTCGAACGCTCGGGTAATGGCGATCGGCGAGGAGCGCCGGGCACCGAAAACCGCTGCGGAGGCATAGTCGCGGCGAACGAGCACCCGCGGGTTGCCGTTGCTCGCCGAGCTGCCTTGCACCGACGCGAGGTGGGTGGTGCACGTCACCGGCGCCGGACGAAATACGCAGTGGTCCCAGGACGATTCACCGAATAGCGGCAGCGCGATTCGCGCGCCGCGCCCCTGAATCGCGATACGGAGCAGGCCGGGTCCTCCCGGCCGAGGCTAATCGCGAACGGACGACAACGAGGAGGAAACAGTGACTGCTGTGTACACGGTTTTTGCGGTCGAGGGTGGTTCGGCGCTGGTTGTGGCTTCTTTGCTCACCGTGTGGGCACGGCGGCGCTTCACCTCTCGTGAGGCGATCTCCCAGGTCGTCGAGTCGACGTCGGTAGCCAAGTAGCCCCGTAGCTGCCATACCAAGGGCACGGCGGGGGCTTTAGTTGGTGTCGGAGGGCACCTTCTCCCCGCCGGTGTCCCCAGCTTCGATCTCTTCCATGGGCACGCCCGCGGTCTCCTTGAGCTTGATGATCGGCACCAGCGCGATCAGCGCGGCCACGATCAGGTAGTAGGCCGGCCAGTCCTTGTTGCCGGTGGCGTTGATCAGTGCGGTCACGACGAAGCCGGCCGTGCCGCCGAAGATCGCGGTGGACACGTTGTAGCCGATGGCGAAGGAGCCATAACGGACCCTGGTCGGGAACATCGCCGGGAACGTGGAGCCGATCACGGCGAGGATGAGCACCAGCAGGAACGCCACCACGGCGAAGCCCAGCACCAGCGCCCACACGCTGCCCATCTGCATCAGCTTGATGCACGGCCAGCTCAGCACGATGAAGCCGATGCACGAGGTGAGCAGCAGCGGCCTGCGCCCGATCCGGTCGGAGAGACCACCCAGTAGCCAGATCACCGCCATCTGCCCGGCCTCCACCGCGATGATGATGATCGAGGACGTGGTGTCACCGATGTGTAGTTGGTCGGTGAAGTAGGACGGCATGGTGGTCAACAGCAGGTAGTCGGCCACATTGAGCAGGATCACGATGGCGACCAGTTGCAGGATGGTGCGCCAGTGCTTCTGGAAGGTCTCCTTGATCGGCGCCTTCTCCGCCTTTTCGCCACGCGCCGACAGAGCGCGGAACGTTGGCGTGTCTTCCAGCTTGATCCGCAGGTAGAGACCGGCAAGGCCGAGCGGCAACGCCACGAAGAACGGGATGCGCCAGCCCCAGCTGTAGAGCTGGTCATGCGTCAGACCCAGGGTGACGGCCAGCACCACCACCTGGCCGAAGATGTAGCCGCTGAGCGTGCCGAACTCCAGGAAGCTGCCGAAGAAACCCCGCCGTTTCACTGGTGCGTACTCGGAGATGAATGTCGCCGCGCCGCCGTACTCACCACCAGTGGAAAAGCCCTGGATCAGCCGCAACAGCATGATCAGCACCAGCGCGCCGATACCGAACGTCTTGTAGGTGGGCAGCACGCCGACCAGGAAGGTGCAGCTGCACATCAGGATGATGGTCACCGCGAGCACTCGCTGCCTGCCAAGCTTGTCGCCGAGCGGGCCGAAGAACAGGCCGCCCAGCGGCCGTACCACGAACCCGACCGCGAGCAGACCCAGCGACTCGACCTCCGCGTTACCACCGGGGAAGAACAGATTGCCGATGGCGGTGGCGATCACCCCCGAGGTGAAGATGCTGTAGTCGTACCACTCTGTCGCGTTGCCGATCGCAGAAGCGAGCACCGCGCGACGCACGGTCTTCAGGTCCGGCGCGGGTATGTCGGCTGCGGCCGCATCAGCTGTCGTCATGATTGCCTCGGGCTTCAGTCAGTGGCTTGGAATCACTCGACCCTAGGTGGATCATGACCGGTCCGCTACGTTGCCATCCGAATTATCCGGATATCAGCCGTTACGCGGTGTGGTTCGGGTTCCACCAGATTCGGCTTCACTCAGCTGTCCGGGGCGGTGCAGAACGGCGCGCCGCCCACCGGGACCAGCACTGTGACCAGCGCGTACGTGGTGTCGCACCGACCACAGGCACTGTTCGGCGGCGGCCCGATCAGCTGCGACGGGTACGGCCGAGACGATTGCCGGTGAACAGCAGCGCGCCGCCGCCGAAGAGCAGGGCGATTCCGGTGATGATGGTCGCGAGGACGGCAACACCGGTCCACGCGAGGCCGGACAGCAGGCCGCCGGAGCCGCCGCCGGGGAAACCCGCGCTGGTGCTGACCGGGACGCCGACCGAGCCGGTGCTGGTGTTGAAGTTGAGGGTGAACGTAGTTGACGCGCCTTGTGCCCGGTTGTCGACGGCACCGGGCAGCGAGAGCTGGATATTGACGTTCCCGGTGGCGTTGGCTGGCACGACGATGAGGTTGGGACTGGGCTGGTCGGCGACCCTGTCGAGGGTGTCGTGCCAGCCCGTCGCGGCCAACTGAAGGACGTTGCCAAGTGCGGTGCCGCCGGTCCCGGGGTGGTCGGCGACGTCGTCAGCGGCGATGGTCAGCTCGGCGGGTGCGCTCATGGTGTTGTGCAGGCTGACCGCGATGGTGCTCGTGAAGCCGGGTGCGATGTTCTGCCAGCTCAGTCGGGCTCGGTACTGACGAGGTGGAGCTGCCCCGCAGTGATCTCCAGGCTGACCGGCACCGCGGCTGTTCCATCCATTGTGGACGCTATCGCTGTCGCGGGGACGGCGGTGGCGAGGCCGAGTGCGATCAGCAGCGCCAGCGTACGGCGCGGTTTCCTCTGCGTCCCGGAACGGCTCGGCGTTGAATCGACGCCGTCCGCCGCCTGATGGGAGCTCGGCCGGGACTGGAGATCTCGGCGATTTGAGTCAACAAGCGCTGAGTCGGCTCGACTCGTGGGTTACCGCTAGCCGCAATGTGGTCGCCGCACGGACCAGGCATAGTGATGTCGATGTCTCTGCGCGCCATGATTGTCGACGACAGCACCGGGTTCCTCCGGGCTGCCAGTTTCCTGCTGGAGCGCGGGGGG
>DASXOJ010000260.1:0-43873 GCA_036494465.1 Pseudonocardiaceae bacterium | reverse complement strand
CCGGGCAGTGCGGTCCCGCGATCGGTCCGGTCATTTCACGCTCCCCGCGAGCAGGCCGTTGACGATGTAGCGGTTGAGCGTGAGCCCGATGACCGCGGGCACCGCGATCGCGATCACGCCTGCGGCGGACAGCAGCGTGGTCGGCACGATGTGCTGGCCCTGCAGTGCCTGCACGACGACGGTGAGCGGCTCGGTGGACAGGTCGGTGGACAGCACCAACGGGAACAGGAACTGCGTCCAGGAGAACAGGAACGTGATGATCGCGGTGGAGATGATGCCCGGCATCGTCAGCGGCAGCATGATGTGCCGGAAGATCTGCATCCGGCTCGCGCCGTCCACCAGACCGGCTTCCTCGATCGCCCGTGGCAGGCTGGTCATGTAGTTGTACATGATCCAGGTGGCCAGCGGCAGGAAGCCCGACACGTACACCAGCACGATGCCGGTGTAGGTGTTCACCAGGGAGAAGTCGGACATGATCCGGTACAACGGGATCAACGTGGTGTACGCGGGGAAGGCCATCGTCGCGAGGGCGGCGTAGAACAGCACGTTGCGGCCGCGGAAGGTCATCCGGGCGAACGCGTAGGCGGCCAGAGTGGACAGTACGACCGTGACGATCGTGGCCGCGCAGCACTCGATGACGATGTTGAGCGCGGACTCACGGATCTGACCGGCGACCCCGCTGGAACCGCCGAGTAGCGCGCCGTAGTTGTTCAGGGTCGGCGTTGGCGGCACGTAGTACGCGGGCTTGCTGCCGGCCTGCGCCTCGGTCTGGAGGCTGGTGTTGATCGTCCAGTAGATGGGGATCAGCGACCACAGCAGGATGAACGCCACCCCGGCCCAGCGTGCGCGGAACCGGCGGCGAGTACGCACGGGCATCAGAACTCCACCGCCCGGTAGACGGCCTTGACTACACCGAAGGACAGCACGAGCGTCACGAGGGTGATCAGCAGCGACAGCGCGTATCCCTGGCCGAAGTCCAGGTTCTGGAAACTGATGAAGTAGGTCTGCACCATCACCGACGACGCGGTGCGCGCCGCTCCGTTGAGCACGAACGGTTGGTCGAACACGTTGAGCGTGGCGATCACGGCCTGCACCATGGCCACCGCGATACCTGGCCGCGCCAGTGGCAGCGTGACCCGTCGCAACGCAGCCCACGCCGAGCAGCCGTCCAGTCGTGCTGCCTCGTACAGGTCACCAGGAATGTTCTGCAGTGACGCCAGCACGAGCAGCGCCGAGAGGGGTGTGATCTGCCAGACCTGGACGAGTTCGATCAGCGCGATCGTGAGCAGGCGATGCTGACCGAGCAGGACATGGTAGTGGTTGAACACGTGCAGCGAGGTCAGGACGCTGTTCAGCAGACCCGTGTTGGCGTCCCAGATGCCGCTCCACACGATGCCCTCCACCACGCCTGGCAGCGCCCAGGGCAGGATGAGGATGGCGATGAGCACCGAGCGGCCCGCGAACCGGTGCTGGAGGGTGATCGCCATGACGATGCCGAGCACCGTCGACAGCGCGACGCCGATCACCACGTAGACCAGCGTGTTCACCGCGGCGGTCTGCACGGTCGGATCGGACAGCAGCCGCTCGAAGTTGCCCAGCCCGGTGAACCGCGTCGGCGGGTCAAGGTCGTCCACCCGGAAGAACGACTCGATCACGGTGAACCCGGCAGGCACCAGGGCCAGTCCGATGATGAACAGCGCCAGCGGCGCCACGAGCAGATACGGCAGCAGATCCAGGCGCCGACGCCGTCGCAGCGCCGGTTCACCGGAGGAAGGCTCGGTGTCGTTCGCGGCTGCCTGCTTCGTCACCGGTGGCGAACTGCTCATCCGCCGCTCGCCAGCCGGCTGGCGGTGCTGGCGATCGCCGCGATCGCCGCGGCGACGGACTGCGATCCGGTTGCCGCCGAGTGCAGGTTCGCGTAGACCGCGTTGGAGAACTGCGGGTACCACGACGGGGCGCCCTCGGGGAACACCGGCCGCGCGCTCGACTTGAGGATCGTGGCGAGCTGGCTGCCGCCGATCAGGTTGCCGCGCGCGGTCAGCTGCTGCACCGCGGTCAGCCTGGAGGGCATGTTGTAGCTGGACAGTGCCTTGGCGGGACCGTTGAGGCCCGCGAAGTCCGCCTGGTTGGCCGCCGAGGTGAACCACTGGATGAACTTCGCCGCCGCGGCAGGGTATTTCGCGGTCTTCGGGATACCGATGCCGTCGGGGTTGCTCAGGTTCGCGCTGGGGCCGGAGACTTCTGGCGTTGCCAGGTAGCCCACGTGGTTGACCACCGTCGAGGAGGACGGCACGTCGTAGAGACTGCCGACATTGCCCGAGTAGTCACCGAAGACGCTCGCGACCTGGCCGTGCGCCATCAGGCTCTGCTGGCCCTGACTGTCGGTCACGTTGATGTTGCCCGGCGGGACGAGCCCCTGCTTGAGCGCGTCGATCATCCACTGCGCCGCGCGGTAGCCTGCCGAGCCGGGGCTCGTGAACTGTGGGTTGCCGTGGCCGTCCAGAATGGACCCACCGAACGCGGCCGTCGTCTGGTACCAGTAGGTCGACAGGCCCTCGGCGGCGGCGAAGGGAATGTCCAACGGGTACTGGACGACGCCTCTCGCCTTGACCTGGTTCAGATCCTGCGTGTACGCGTCGATCGTCGTCGGCATGCTCGTGATGCCGGCCTGGGTGAACATCTGCTTGTTGATCGTCGTAACGAGGAAGGACGCGTCGTAGGGAATGCCCACGGCGTGGCCGCCGGACATGAACGAGGACAGCTGTGGCATGTCGGCGGTCAACGACCTGGTGTCGAGGTAGCTGTCTATGGGATAGAACCAGCCGAGCTTGCCGAGCTGGCCGACCCGCGACCAGTCGACATCGGTCGCGTCGGCGAAATAGGTCTTCGCCGTCGACGCCGCGGCGATCTTGGTCTGCAAGCTGTCCCAGTCGATGTCGGTCCAGTTGACGGTGATTCCGGTGGACTTGGTGAACGAGCCCAGCGTTGCCTTGGGCGGCGCGGGGATCGCGAGCGTGACGTTGATGGTGACGCCGGTGGTCGCCGATGACGCACCGCTTCCGCCGGAGCAGGCCGCCGCGAGCAGAGCCAGGCACGCGAGCGCCGCCACTGCGGTGACCCGACGGGCACCTTGTCGTATGGAGGGCATGGGACGCCTCTCTTTCCCGAACGCGATCCGTCGCTGCGAGGGGATTGACGCCGTGCCGAATCGCCATTCGGCACGGCAGCAATAGCCGTCCGAGTCCGGCCGGTCGAACAAACTCTTGGATCAGGTCACTGTGAGCAATACGCGCATTTTTTGCGCAATACCAGTGCGCGTTCCCGGTCGCATTGCGCAACGTTGGTGAGGACTCTGGCACGCCCGTCGCAGGGTCGTCAACCTTCTGAAACCGGGAAACTTTCCGTTAACCGAGCCAGTTGCGGCCTCGCCCGGCGAGTGCGCAGTTAACGCGCAGAATCAATTGAGTGTGCGCAGAATGTCTGTGCGTGGGTTAGCCTTTCGGCCATGCGTCGCAACCAACGCCTCAACCAGATTCTTTCCGCGGTGGTCGCGCACGGGTCGCTGGAGGTCCCGGAACTGGCCAGCCAGTTCGGCGTATCCCACGCGACCGTCCGTCGCGACCTCGATGTACTGGAGCGGCAGCGACTGGTCAGCAGAACCCGCGGCGGGGCGACAACGCATGCCGCGTTCAACGACCTGCCACTGAGCTACAAGACCGCCCAGGACCTGGCCGAGAAACGCCGGATCGGCTACGAGGCGCGCCGCCACCTGACCGGCGCCAGGGTGATCGGCATGACCGGCGGGACAACGGTAACCGAGTTCGCGCGGCTGCTCTCCGAACACGAGGGCATCACCGTGATCACCAACGCGCTCAACGTCGCGCTGCACCTGGTGGAGAACCCCCGACTGCGGGTGTTCGCCGCGGGCGGGGAGATCCGCAGCAGCAGTCAGGAGGCGGTGGGCCACAGCACCGAGGCGTTTTTGGCCGAGTACAACCTCGACGTCGCTTTCATCGGGGTCGACGGGGTGGACGCGGCGGCCGGCTTCACCAACTACGACCCGGCAGGCGCGCGCGCCAACGGAGTGCTGCAACAGCGCGCCCGCAAGGTGATCGTCCTCGCCGACGCGACGAAGATCGGCCGGGTCGCGCTGGCGCAGGTGTGCGGAATATCGGACGTCGACCTCCTGATCACCGACGACCGCGCGCCCACCGACCAGATCAACCGCATCCGTGCCGGTGGCTGCGAAGTGACACTCGTCTGAACCGGCCGCGAGCAGGAATCGGCACCAGTTCTGCGCGTTTGTCGCTCGTTACTGTTCGGGCTTCCGTTGCGGTGCCATAGTTCGGCCATGACGAAGGTTGCGTTGATCGGAGCAGGAAGCGTCGAGTTCACCCGCAACGTGGTCACCGATCTGTGCGGATTCACCGAACTCCACGGGCAACTGGAGTTGTCCCTGCACGACATCGACGCCGAGCGGCTCGGCTATGCCGCGGCCCTCGTGCGCCGGATCAACGAGCAGACCGGCGCTGGCGCGCGGGTCAGCTCCGACATCGACCGTCTCACCGCGGTCGAGGGCGCCGACTACGTGATCAACGAGATCCAGGTCGGCGGATACACCGCGACGCGCGCGGACTTCGACATCCCGGCACGCTACGGAGTGCGCCAGACGATCTCCGACACGATCGGCATCGGCGGAATCTTCCGTGGCCTGCGGACGATTCCGGTGTTGATCGGGATCGGCGAGGACCTCGCCAAGGTAGCGCCGCAGTCATACCTGCTCAACTACAGCAACCCGATGGCGATGCTGCCCTGGGCGGTCTATGCCGGTTCCCCGTTCGAGCGGGTCGTCGGTATGTGCCACTCGGTGCGCGACACCCACAAGTTCCTCGCCGAACTGGTCGGCGTGCCGCAGTCGGAGATCGACTTCGTCACCGCGGGTTTCAACCACCAGGCGTTCGTGCTTCGCTTCGAACACCAGGGGCGAGACCTGTATCCCGCCCTGCGCGCCGCGATCGACGCCGATCCTGAACTCGGCCGCCGGGTGCGGGTGGAGATCTTCCGCCGGTTCGGCTATTTCCCCACCGAATCCAGCGAGCACGGCGCCGAGTACGTGCCGTGGTTCATGCGGCACGATGACGAGGTCGAACACTTCCGCATCCCGATCGGCGAGTACCTGCGCCGCTCCGAGGCCAACATCGACGAGTACGAGGCGACCCGCAAGGAACTGGCCTCCGACCAGCCGCTCGACCTCACGCCGACCTCGGAACTGGCCTCGGAATTCATTCACGCGCACCAGACCGGTGTGTCGCGCGAGCTCTACCTCAACGTCCGCAACACCAGCCTGATCAGCAACCTGCCCGAGGACTGCTGTGTCGAGGTCCCGACCACAGTCGACGCGGACGGCCCGCACCCCAAGGCCGTCGGCGCCCTGCCCCCACAGTTGGCCGCGCTCAACAGGACCTTCCTGAACGTGGTCGAGCTGACCGTGCGAGCGGTCCTGGACGGCGATCGCCGGCACGTGTACCAGGCCGCACTGCTCGACCCGAACGCCGCCAGCGTGCTCACCACGCGCACCGCCCAGGCACTGTGCGACGAGTTGCTCGCCGCACACGGCGAACTGATCCCGGCGGCGCTACGCCGGTAGCGCTCATGCTCCACCGGCGACAACATCCCACCAAGGAGAGGTCATCGGATGAGGAGACTGCTGCACGTTCTCTCGGCCGCCGTGATCGCGAGTTCGGTGCTGGCCGGAACCGTTGCGCTCGCGCCGATCGCGGGCGCCGAGAACAACGGTGTCGAAAGGACACCGGTACTGGGTTGGAGCAGCTGGAGTTTTCTGCGTGACCAGCCGACAGCGGCCAAGATCGAAGCCCAGGCCCGTGCCTTACAGACGAGCGGTCTGGAGAAGATCGGCTACCGCTACGTCAATCTCGACGACTTCTGGTACCAGTGTCCGGGTAGTCAGGGGCCCAATGTGGACGCCAATGGCCTCTGGGTGACCGATCCGACCAGATTCCCGCCGAGCGGCGAGGAGAACGGCATCAAAGTTGTTGCCGACCAGCTACATTCCCTCGGTCTGAAGTTCGGGATCTACGTAACGCCAGGCATTTCGGCGCAGGCGGTCGCCAAGAACACCAGGATCGCAGGCACCCAGTACACCGCGGACCAGATCGCCGAACCCGCCCTCAGCCAGAACAACTACAACTGCGGCGGCATGGACGGCATCGACTACAGCAAACCCGGCGCGCAGGCATACACGAACTCGTGGGCGGACATGCTCGCGTCCTGGGGTGTCGACTACGTCAAATTCGACGGCATCACCGACGACAACACCGCCGACATCAAGGCCTGGTCGACCGCGTTGCGGCAGACCGGGCGGCCGATGGTCCTCAACATCACCCAGGGCGACTACGACACGGCGATCACCCCCACACTGATGAAGTACGCCAATCAGTGGGAGTTCGCGCCGGACATCGAGTGTTACGACTGCGAACAAGGCTCCAACAGCTATCCACTGACGAGCTGGAACGATGTCGCGAACCGGTTCAACTATGTCGCCAAATGGCAGCCCTACGCCGGCCCTGGCGGGTTCAACGACTACGACTCCATCGAAGTGGGCAACGGTGCCAACGACGGGACCACCCCGACCGAACGGCAAACCCAGATGAGCCTGTGGGCCCTCGGCGCGTCGCCGTTGATCCTCGGCGTCGACCTGACCCACCTCGACCCCGGCGATCTCGCCGACCTGCACAACGCCGCCGTGCTGGCCGTCGACCAGGATGCGATCGCCGCGAAGCGCGTGGTCAACACGAGCACCGAGCAGGTGTTCACGAAGACGGAGCCGAACGGGGACACGATCGTCGGACTGTTCAACACCAGCGACACCGCCCAGGTCGTCTCGGTGGCCGCCCACAAGGCCGGACTGCCGCCCGCAAGCCAGTACCAACTCGATGATCTGTGGACCCACCAGGTGACGCGCTCCGGTACCACGATCGCCGCGACCGTGCCGGCACACGGCGTGGCCCTGTACCGGATCAGCACGCACTGAGTTACCCGGCACCGACCGGCGGGATTGTAAAACGTTCGGTGTAACTCTGGTTGAAGGTGAACTACTTTGCGTCCGGCAGCGAGGCGGCCGTCGAAGGCGATCTCGAACGCGTTCAACGCAGGTTTCCAGTGCATCGTCCAGCGTTTCCGGCCGGCGCCGGTCGGGTCCAGACTCGTCACAGCCATGTAGGCACCCTTCAGCGCGGTTTGCTCGTTGGGAAATGACCGCGAGCCTTGACCGCCCAACGGATGCGGGCGTGCACGCTCTTGGCGTTGGTCGAGCAGATCATCCGCCGGATCTCGGTATCGAAATGCCAGGAACGGCGTGAACTCGGCCCACACGTTCTCCCACAACCGCACGATCGCGGGATACCGCCCGTCCCATGTCTCGGAGAACTCCAGGAACCGTTCCATCGTCGAAAGTGGTCAAGAAATTCGCCTGCCGTCGACAAACTCCATCAGCAGGTGGGCGTCACCCGTCATACGCGCATGTCTTCGGCGTCTGCGGTGGCGGCGTTGTCCTGCTGGGCCTCGATGTCGGCCAGTCGCTCGCCCAGCGTGCCGGTGATCAGTTGCCAGGCGTCCGAGCCCAGTACGAGGCGACGCGGCGGATTCGCCGAGTCCGCCGCGCGGATGACGGCCGTGATCGTGTTCTCCTGGCTGTCGGTCATATCCTCCACCGGGATCGGCTCGCGGTCGGCTGGCCCGCCGCGGTACGGGGCGCTGACCGGCACCCGGGTGGCCGCGTCGAAGAAGCCAGTGCGGACCATGCCCGGCTCGATCAACGTGGTGCGGATGCCCAATGGCTCGACCTCGACGGCCAGCGCCTCGAAGAAGCCCTCGATACCCCACTTGGACACGTGATACAGCGAAAAGCCGGGAAAGGCGATCTGCCCACCCATGCTCGACATCTGCATCAGCAGCCCGCCGCCCTGCTCGCGCAGGTGCGGCAACACGGCTCGGGCGAGCTGGATCGAGCCGGTCAGATTGGTCGCGATCATCTGGTCGATCTGTGCGTCGGTCAGGTCCTCGGCGGCGGCGAACACCCCGTAGCCCGCGTTGGACACGATGACGTCAATCCGCTCGTGCTCGGCGAAAGCCTCGGCGACCACGGCGCGCACCCGCGCGGTGTCGGTGACGTCCAACGCCCGCAGCCACAGCCGGTCACCGTAGCGCGCGGCGAGGTCATCGAGTTGTTCCGGACGACGCAGCGTGGCCGCGACCCGGTCTCCGCGCGCCAGCAGTTGCTCGACGAGTTCGCGGCCCATCCCGCGGGAAGCTCCGGTCATGAACCAGGTCTTCGACATGATCTTTTCTCCTTGTGCTCTTCGCTGTTGTGGCCTCTGGTGTCAACAACGTCAATGATGCCAACATAAATCCATGCGTACGATGAGAGTTGTGGATTGCTCCGATGCGGATTGCGTATGGATAGGCTGGCACCATGAGTGAACTGAGCGTGGCTGGCTTGCGAGTCGTGCGGGAGATCGCGCTGACCGGATCGTTCACGGCGGCGGCGAGACTGCTCGGTTACTCGCAGCCGGCGATCTCGCGGCAGGTAGCCGCGATGGAGGTGGCCGCTGGGTACCCGCTGTTCATTCGCGAGGGCCGAGGCGTGCGGGTCAGCCCCGCCGGAGCGGTCGTGCTCGAGCACGCTGGCCGCATCCTGGCCGGGGTGGACGCACTGCGGCAGGACCTGACCGCCCTTGACGACCGATTGGCAGGCCGGATCAAGCTGGGCGCGTTCCCGTCCGCGACCGCCGTGCTGGTGCCCAGGGCACTGGCGCGGCTGCGCATCGAACACCCCCGCCTCGACGTGGCGCTGGCCGAGGGGCCGACCCCGACCATGCTCAGACAACTGCGGGCCCGGCGGCTGGGCGTGGCCGTCATCGGTGTCGGCGCCGGGTTGCCGGACTACGACCTGACTGGGCTTGAGCAGGAGATCGTGTTCGCAGGGGGCCTGTGCGTCGCGGTACCCGCCGAGCACCGACTGGCCGGTGCGGGCGTCGTCTCAGTGGCCGAACTGGCCGGTGAAACGTGGGTCGCCGGGGACGGCGCGGATGGCGACCCCCAGTTCCGGGCCTGGCCCACGATCGCCGATCCGGTCATCGGTCACGTCGTGCGTGGGTGGCCCGCGCGGCTGGGTTTGGTCGGCGCGGGACTGGGCCTGTGTTTGGTGCCCGAGGTCGCTGCCCGGTCCGTGCCGGCGGGTGTGGTCACCATCGCGGTCGAGGACCCGAGTTGGCTGGGCCGGATGACGGTGGCCGTCACCGCGGCCGGCCCCAGCGCCGAAGCCACCACGGTGGTCACCGCGCTACGCCGCGCGGGCGAGGACATCCGCTGACACCGGCACCGGTGGCAGATCGGATGAGTTGTCGTCACGTCACGGTAATCGGCGGCCCGAACCGGACCGCGACACCGGGTGAGTAGAGCAGGTTTACCGGCGGTGTGTCGGCCGGCGGCAGTCCAGCCGCACCCACTGTCTCGTCCGCCAGTTCCAGGAGTTCGGCTTCATGCAACGGCCAGGTGGGATGGTCGTTGGGGATGTAGAGCGTCCGGCCGTACCGGCGGACGTGCAGGCCCCAGCGTGCGGTCAGGAAGATCTCCAGTTCGGTCGGCTCAGCGATCCGCGCGCCGACGCGCACCGCGATTCGGCTGGATGTGCCCGCAGACCGTGGCCAACGTCGACGAGCGGCGTAGGTGACCACGTCGGCGGCATGATCGATACGCATGGCCGCCCACAGGTAAGGCAGGCCGAAACCGACTCGGCCGACGAGGACAGGCAGTAGGCGAGCGGCATCCAGGGAACGGAACACCACTCCGCGCCGCCCCTGTCGGTCAACCGAGTACAGCCGGACGTTGATTTCGGGAAAGGACCCGAAGTACGGCACTCCGGGTCCGGCCAGCGGCCCCACCCGGTGCATCTGGAACGGAACCAGGCCAACGTAGGCAACACCGTGCAGCGTGTCGGGCCGAGTGCCTGCTGGCAACATCGACGCGACCAACTCCGGTTCCACCCGCCAGTGCAGGAAGGTCAGGTTCAGCCAGGACTGCACCAGGATGCTCCGTCGCACCGGGCGCGGAGTCAGTGCGGTGACTGGCTCGACCGACGTCATCCTGGTCTCCTCACTCGGTCGAACGCGACGGTCGGCAACCGCGTGGCGCCAAGCCACCCTGCAGTGCCAGCCACGATCAACCCTATCCACCGTGGTCGTACACCGTCCCGAGGACGCCGGTGCTGACACCGTCGAGATGGGTAGCCCGGCTCCGTCGATGGGAGGAGCCGCGGCACGTCGGGGCGGCATAACGTCGGAGGCAGACATCCCCGAGCCAGGTGGTGATTCCCGGTGGGTACCAGATTCCGGCCCGGATCACGTGCTGGGCGGGAGAGTTCTGGGTTGAACTCGATATACCGCAGGCCCTGGCCGGTCGTCATCTTGACCGGAGCACTGATCGGGGCCGCCGGACTGGTCGTCTCCTGCACCGTATTCACGGCGCCGGTGGCGGCGAATCCGCCTGCTGACACCCGCTCGTCCGCTGTGGTGAACCACTCTTCACTGCACACCGGCATCATCGCCACCACGTTCTGGGTCGGCGAGATCTTCGACCCCAACGCGGCCGACGGCAGCCAGGTCTACTCCACCTATGACGCCCAATGGGAGACGCACTACGGCGGTTGCGATGGCGTGAGCATGGGCGGTAGCTGCCGAACCGAGCGGCGCACCGTGGCCAACGGCTACTTTCCCACCGCCATGTCGCCCCGGCAGAACCCGTTCTACCTCGATCTGCCCTTCGACGACATCAACAACAACGCGGCCTTCCGTCAACGCGGCCAGGTGATCCCGTGGGCCCACGAACCGGCCTACGCGGGCCACCTCGATGACCCGTCGGTCAGCTTGATGAAGAACCGCTGGGTCGAGCTACGCCGCGCCGGTCATGTCTGTTACGGCCAGATCGAGGACGCCGGACCGGGCGACTACGACGACGCGGGTTACGTCTTCGGCACCGACAACGCTCGACCGGCCAACACCCGGTACAACGGCGCAGGCTTGGACGTGTCGCCCGCGCTCAACGGCTGTCTGGCCTTCACCGAGCTCGACGGCGACGACGACCAGGTCGACTGGCGGTTCGTCGACGCTGCCGACGTACCGGCCGGACCGTGGACGAAGATCGTCACCACCAGTGGCATCAGCTGAACCCGCCGCGCTGTCGGCCGGGTAGTTCGGTCGACAGCGCGTGGTGGAATACATCCGACCAGGTCAAGCGGCACTGCGGTACTCATGGATGATTCCGCCGAGACGATCTTGTCGACCTATCTCGCGGTGTCCGTTCTGGATGGATTTGATCGGTTTCGGTAGGGCTCGTAAGGCTGCGGCCGCAGCGAGCGAACGATGAGTTCCGTGGTCGCCTGCGCCGCTCGCGCGACCGCGTTGCTCAACTGGCCCGCGCCGCCCGCCGACCGCAGCTGCGGTCAAGCCGGGTGTGGTCATTCCTCCTTGTCCGGCGGCAGGAATCCGTGCTCGGACAGGTCGAACCAGTTGCCCTCCGGATCAATCGCCCGGTATTCGGCGAATGGCCGATCGGTAGGCCTGTTCACCGGCCGGGGTACGCCCGCGGTGACCAGCCGGTCCGACATCGCGGTCGTGTCCTCGATGGTGAACCCGAAGTGGTTGAAGCCAGGCGGTGTCTCGCTGGCGAGCTGGTGTTGGATCAGCGCCAGGTTGATGTAGCCATCGGTCAGGAAGTGGCTGCCGTCCGGGTCGACGTGGAAGACCTCCATCTCCAGTTGGTCGCGGTAGAACGCGGCGATCGCCGCCGCGTCCCGTACGACGAAGGCCACGTGCCGCAGTCTGGGCCTGCTCATCGGGTCGTACCTCCGAGGATCATGTTGTGGAACGCGATGATCGACCAGTCCTCGCCATCGCGCCGGACGACGGCTTGTGCGTGGGTGACGATTCCGGCCGGCAACACTGTGGACAGCACGTGCACGAGGAACTGGCCGTCGGTGAGTTCTCGGATCAGCCGGATCTCGGGTTTGAGCAGGGTGCCGTGGTAGATGTCGGCGAAGAGTCTGGCGTGCGAGGCTTCGACGGCATCCCGGCCGTGGTGCTCCTCACCTCGTACGGTGACGAACTCGACATCGGCGTCGAAGACCTGGGCGAATGCCTGCGCGTCGCCCGCCGCCCAACCCTGGGCCATCGTGGTCCACAGTCCGGCGATCTGGTCGTGGGTCATGCGGACTCCTTGTGCAGGAGGGAAACCCCGGCGTGCTGGCGCACCAGGAGCTGGACACAGCCGGAATCGTCAACGGGTTGCCACGCCGCGAGGGCGTGGTAGAGCCTGCCGTGCAGTCGTTCCAGGTAGCACACCATGTTGACCGGCCACCCGCCTGCGCGGAACGCGTACTCGTCCATGGGCGTCGGCGCTTCGCAGAGTGGGTGGGCGCGGGCAGCTTCGGGGCCGAGCCGATGCCAGTCGGGGTGCATGTGGATAGATCCGAGGATCTCCTGTCCGCGTGCTTCGGCGGCGCGGGCTGAGCCGAGCAGGTCGACGGGATCGAACCACCACGCGCGCACGGGGTTCTCGTAAGCGGCGCCGAAGGTCGGCACGATCACCGACGCGAACTCCTCGCGCGCGGCCGGGTTCGTGGACCTCGCGTTGCGGCCGAATTCGACACGTTCGACGATGTGGGTGCCCTCGACCGTATGCCCGACGAGCAGGGCGAAGCACGGTCTCGGCTGGTCCGGGGTGATGGCGTCGTACTGCCGGGCCGCGGCACACAGGAACTCCTGGAGCGCCTGGTCTGACACCAGTACCACCGGCGCACGCGCATGGATCCCGTTCGACATCCACCGTCCTCATCTGTGCGGGGTTCCTGCTACGCAACCACGAAAGCAGTGATCACAGCGAGGCTCTGCTATATGACAATGAGTGATAACATTTCGTGCTCCCGGGGAAGGAGCCGTATGCGTCTGGATTTCCGCCATCTGGAGCTGATCGTCGCGATCGGCAACGCGGGAAGTCTGCGGCGGGCGGCGGCCGAACTGCACCTCACCCAGCCGGCGGTGACCACCCAACTGCGCAGAATCGAGCAGTATCTCGGCGGGGCGTTGTTCGTGCGTGATCGTGAGGGCAGCCAGCCGACCCACCTGGGAACGCAAGTGTTGCAGCAGGCCAAGCAGGTGCTCGGCCAGTTGAACGAACTGGAGCAGGCCGCTTGGCGCAGCGCGGCGTCGGTCCCGGTGCGAGTCGCGGGTGTGCCGGCTCAACAACACGCGTTGCTGGTGCAGACGCTTCGAGCGCTGTTGCCGGCCAAGGAAGTCGTCAGCAGCACACACCGCTGCACCCGGCAGCTGCTGAACCTGCTGGAATCCGGCGAGGTCGATGTCGCCGTGCTGCGGGAGTTCCCCGGTTTCCCGTTACGGCTGCCGCCGCAGGTCGAGCACCGGCTGCTGCTCACCGAGCCGATCTTCGTCGGTGTGGCAGTGGACCATCGACTGGCCGGCCGGGACGAGGTCGACCTGGCTGAACTGGCGGCGGAGAACTGGGTGATGCCCAACCCGGACGACAGCGGGATGAACGATTTCTTCGCGACCACCTGCCGCTCGGCCGGCTTCGAGCAGCGCATCACCGACTTGACCACCGAATCCCATGTGGCATTCACGTTGACGGCCGCGGGCCGGGTCCTCTGCCCGCTGTACCCGATCGGGACGAACAGAGACGGGCTCGCCACGTTGCCGCTGACCGGCAACCCGTTGTTCCGCAGGCTTGTGTTGGCCTGGCAGGCGGATTGGACCGAGGCGCCGCGAGTGGATGACATCTGCGCGGACATCGAGCAGGATTACCGTGGTCTGATCGCGAACACTCCCGTCTACGCGCGGTGGTGTGCCAGGAACGGCGTCTCTTTCGCCTTCCCGGCGAACGACCGAGAAGAGGCGGACAGGTGGCGATCCGGGGTCTGAACCACGCGGTGCTGTGGGTGCGCGACGCGGGGGCGAGCGCCGATTTCTATGTCGACGTGCTGGGTTTCCGGGTGGTGCACCGCACCGAGAAGGCGGCGTTCCTCCAGGCTCCCGAGTCCGTCAACGACCACGACCTCGGGCTGTTCGAGACCGGGCCAGGTCGGAGCGGCGCCGGCACCGGGCACGTCGGTCTCTACCATCTGGCCTGGGAGGTACCTACGCTGGCTGACCTGCGGGACTACGCAGGACGCCTGGAAGCGGCCTGCGCTCTGGTCGGGTCGGCGGATCATGGCACGACCAAAGGTCTCTACGCCAAGGACCCGGACGGACTGGAGTTCGAGGTCTGCTGGCTTCTGCCGGCCGAACTGGTCGACGACGAGGCACGCGGTCACCGCGGCGACCTCGATCTGGCTGCCGACATCGCCCGCTACGGCGCTGACACGCTGGGCGCGTGCGCCCGCACCGGTGGGTAAGCGCTACGGCGCCGCCGACGGCACCAGCAGCGCGACGGCGGCGCACGGTCTCCTGGCTCGGACAACGGGGTTCACGAAGCCGCGCGGCAGAATGTTGCCCGGTTACGGCGATCAGGCGGCCTCGACGGCCACGACGGGCGTGTAGTGGGTCGCGTCGCCTTCGATCGAGTGGCTGCGGCGCCCGTCCACGCCGACCGGTACATCGCCGGCCACGGTGACCCGGTGGAGCCGGCGCGGTAGGTCGTCGTAGTTGTCTACTGCGTAGTGCTGGGTGATCCGGTTGTCGAACAGCACCAACTGGTTGGGCGACCAGCGCCAGCGCAGGATGTTCTCCGGCCGGGTCACGTAGGACTGGAGCAGCTTGATGATCTCTCGCGAATCGCCGTTGGACAGGCCGACGATGCGCTGGGCGAACCCGCCGATGAACAAGCCGCGCTCGCCGGTCAGCGGATGCACCCGGACCACGGGGTGGACGGTCTGGTAGCGGATCGAGGTGAAGAGCTGGCGCCGTTCCCGCTCGGTGTCGTTCAGTGCTTCCGGCGGTTGGGCGTAGTCGTAGTCGTTGGTGTGCACGGCGTGCAGCGTGTCCGCGAAGGCGCGCAGCGGCTCGGGGAGGTCGCGGTAGGCCGTTGCCGCGTTGGCGATCAGCGTCTCGCCACCGTAGGGCGGGATGACGATGCTGCGCAGTGTGCTGGCCTGGGGTGGGTTCAGCACGAAGGTGACGTCGGTGTGCCAGTGGTTGGCCCGGCCGCGTTCGCTGTCCACGGGCAGCACGTTGGCGGCGCCGTCCACGGCCGCCACCGTGGGATGGGCGGTGGTGAGCGGGCCGAACCGGGCCGCGAACCGTTGCTGTCCCGCGTCGTCGAGGCCGACGTCGTGAAACACCAGTGCCTTGTGCTCGTTGAGCGCGGTTCTGATCGCGGTCACGGTGTCCGGGTCGAGGTCCGCCGAGAGGTCGATACCGCCGATCTCGGCGCCGATTCTTCCGGTGGCTTTCCTGATGTCGAGTTGGACGCTGGTGGACGTCATTCGGATACTCCTCGATTGGTGAACAAGCACTGCGAATTCGATCGTGGCAGGGCGAATCCGAGTCGCCAAGTTGCGTTTGAGCGCTTTCACCAGGTGGGAGCCGTTCTGAGTATCGACAATATCGGTGGCCGACCGTTTGTGCGCTCGGCGGTTCCCGAGGCATGAGACGTATCGCCGGCCGGTTGATCTGCCGCGCGCGTCGGTGTGACAGTCGGTCGGTGGACGGCAACGCATCCCGACCGACACCGCACGCCGAGAACCGCGGACCGCACCGCCGGCCGGGATGAGCATGCCGCCTGACGCGTTCACGGCGATCCACCAGCGCGGCGCGCGGGGCATCCCGGTATCCCGGCGCGGCGCCAGCGCTGGCCTGGTGTTGCGCGCGATCCTGCACCACGGTCCGATCGCACGCAGCAAGATCGCCCGACGTACCGGACTGTCCGCGGCGGCTGTCACCGGTCACGTCGCGGAACTGGCTGGCCTCGGGCTCGTGCGGGAGCTGCCGGAGACGGCGGGCCCCCGAGGGCTGGGCAGACCACACGTGCCGATCGAGCTCGATACCGAGCGCCAGTTGATCGGTGGCGTCCACGTCGGGGTGCCGGCCGCGACAGTCGCGCTGATGAACCTGCGAGGTGAGATCGTTGCCAGTGAAAGGATTCCGCACCGGCGTCCCGATCCACTGCCGATCCTCGAACACGCCGCAATGGTCCTGCGCGAACTGCTCGCCGCGTGCCCGGGCGACGCGGTGCCGGTCGGGCTCGGCGTGGCCACCGGCGGCTGGGTTGATCCGGACAGCGGTGTGCTCGTCGAGCATCCCGTGCTGGGTTGGCGGGACGTGCCGGTTGGCCGGATACTGACCACCCAGACCGGGTTCCCTGTCGCGGTCGATGCGCACTCCCGGGCATTGCTGGGCGCCGAGTGCCTGTTCGGCCGGGCCCGCGACCAGACCAGCGTGCTGCATCTGTTTGTCGGCAACGTGGTGGATGCGGCGTTCGCGATCGATGGCACGGTCAACCACGGGCCCCGTTCGGCGGCGGGTGCGATCGCCCACTTACCGGTCGAGGGCAGCGACGACGTCTGCGGATGCGGACGGGTCGGCTGTCTGCAGGCCACGGTCTCCGAGCCGACCCTGGTGCGGAAGGCATTGCGGCAGGGGATCATCCGCGAGCCGGTGTTCCGGGAACTCATGCGGACCGCCGAAAACGGCGACCCGCGAGCGAAGGTGTTGTTCACCGAACGGGCCACTTTGGTCGGTCGCGCTGCCGCATCCATGATCGACATGCTCAACCCCCAGCTGACGATCGTGGCCGACCCGGGACTGCGGTTGTTCCCGGAATCCATCGCGTTGTTGCGCGCCGAGGTGCGCGCCAGGTCGCAGGTGTGCGGGGACGTCGAGAACACTGTGCTGGCGACCACGTTCGGCGGCCGGGCGCTCGCCGTTGCCGCCTGCTCGGCGATGGCGAACGAGTTGTTCGCCGACCCGCTCGGCACGCTGGCCATGCCGGCACCCGGAATTCTCTGAGCCCACCTGGTGGGAATGACTTACTTCAGCGCTGTGCAATGTTGACCCGCGCTCTGGACATGACAAGACTCGATGGCGTTGTCGTGAAACGAATTTCGCTTCACCTCCGGCAATATTCGTATTCGTCGAACTGGCGGTATCGTCTGCCTTTTTCGAAGGAGGGCCACGATGCCCGTCGACCGTTTTTCCCCCACGGAGCCAATCCCGCCACCGTTTCTGACCCGTGCCACGGTCAGCCGCCGCACCGCCCTGACGGCGTTGTTCGGTGCCGCCGCCACAGTGGGCCTGACGGCCTGCGGAGCAGGCAGCGGGCAAAGTGGACCGCGGCTGGCTGCCGACGCGGCACTGCCGACGACGGTGCGGTCGACGACGTCACTGTCGATCGCGTCGACCAGCAATGGCCTCGTCTACCAGCTTTCCGGCCTGGAGAGCAAATTCCCGTTCAAGGTCTCCTCCTGGGTCAACGTCAACGCCGGGCCGGACGTGATCAACGCGTTCCGGGCGAAGTCGCTGGATCTGGGCAACAACGCCGGTATTCCGCCGATCCAGTCGTACTATCAAGGTGACGACACCAAGATCGTGTCGATCGCGCAGACGCGAAAACCGAACTACCTGTTCATTACCAAGCCACACAGCGACATCACCTCAATCGCTCAGTTCCGCGGCAGGAAACTCGCCTTCTCCCAGGGCCAGGCACAGGGCGTTGTGCTGCTGCGGGCGCTGCAACAGGCCGGTATCGCCACCAACCAGGTGCAACTCGTTCCGCTGACCAGCGACCAGTTCCTCACCGCGCTGGGCGCCGGGCAGGTCGACGTGGCGGTGGCCGGCATCAGCACCGCCCCGTCGTACCTGAACAAGTACGCCTCTGTTGGGGCGCGGAGCATTTCGACGAACGTGGTCGACTTTCTCACCGTCTGGTGGGCGCCGACGACAGTGCTGCAGGACGCCGACAAGGTCGCGGCGATCCGTGCGTTCATCCAGCTGGATGCGCGGGCCAAGGTCTGGCAGTGGGAGCATCCGGCCGAGTGGATCCAGGACTACTACGTCAAGTTGGAGAACTTCACGCAGCAGGAGGGTGCGCAGGTCACCGCGCTGACCGGTAAGCCATGGATTCCCGAGAAATGGGATGCGGCGATCCAATGGGAGCAGGTGACCGCCGATCTGCTGGCCAGCACCGGGTTCGTCAAGAAGTTCGATGTCTCCGGACTGTTCGACCGCCGTTTCGAGGGCATCGCCGCGGCGGCCGTGCCAGCCGAGTACCGGACGTGATCGGGTGAACGGCAGAAAGGCAGAGGTGCCACGATGACCAATACCACCGACATCGCCGCCGTCACCGCGCTCGATGTCCCCCGCAGTGTCGCGGTGGTACCCCGACGATCGCGGCCGCTCCGGCGCCGACGTCTCGGCCCGCGCAGGCGGATACCGTTCTCGTCGGTGATCGGCCCGCTCGTCGTCCTGGCGGTCTGGTCGATCGCCTCGGCAACGGGCGTACTTGACTGGCGGACGCTGCCCGCACCCTGGACAGTGGTGACCGAGGGCGCCAGCCTGTGGCGCAACGGAACCCTCGCGCCGGACATCGTCATCTCGTTGCAGCGCGCCGCGCTCGGCTTCCTCGCCGGTGCGAGCAGCGGCATCGTGCTGGCCTTGATCTCGGGCCTCAGCCGCGTCGGTGAGGCCCTCATCGACAGTACGGTCCAGCTCAAAAGGGCGATTCCCTCGCTCGGGATGATCCCGCTGTTCATCTTGTGGCTGGGCATCGGCGAGGGATTCAAGGTCGCCATCATCGCGATCGGGGTCTTCGTGCCGATCTACCTCAACCTGTCTTCTGCGTTGACCGGCCTGGACAACCGCTATGTCGAACTGGCCGAAGTACTTCGGCTGAGCCGCTGGCAGTTCCTGCGCAAGGTCGTGTTTCCTGGTGCGCTGCCCGGGCTGTTCGTCGGCCTGCGGCTGGGGGTGGTGGGTTCGTGGCTCTCGCTGGTGGTGCTGGAACAGATCAACGCGACCAGTGGCCTCGGCTACATGATGTTCCAGGCCACCAACTACGGGCAGACCGACATCATCTGCGTCGGCCTGGCGATCTACGGCATCTTCGGCCTCATCTCGGACCGGTTGGTCCGCCTCGCCGAACGGAGGGTCCTGTCGTGGCGACGGACACTGAACAGCTGATCGGCACGACGGCCGTCCGGGTTCGCGGGCTGCACCGCCAATACGGCGATCGGACTATCCTGACGGGGCTGGATCTGGACATCGCCCGGGGTGAGTTCGTCGCGCTGCTGGGCCGCAGCGGCTCGGGTAAGACGACGCTGCTGAGGACCCTGGCCGCCCTCGACCACGGGGTCAAGGGCAGCGGCGAGGTCGACGTCCCGGAGCAGATCTCCGTGGTGTTCCAGGACGCCCGGCTGCTGCCCTGGAACCGCGTGCTGGACAACGTGATCCTTGGCTACGAAGGACCGAACCCGCGCGAGCGTGGCCGGGCGGCGTTGACCGAAGTGGGCATCGCCGCGCGGGAGGCCGCATGGCCGAGCGAGCTCTCCGGCGGCGAGGCCCAGCGCGCGGCGCTGGCCCGCTCCCTGGTCTGGGAGCCCGAACTCCTGTTGCTGGACGAACCGTTCGGTGCGCTGGACGCGTTGACCCGAACCAGGATGCACGGCCTGCTGCGTGAACTGTGCGCCCAGCACCAGCCTGCGGTGCTGTTGATCACCCATGACGTCGACGAGGCGATCACGCTGGCCGATCGGGTGCTCGTCCTCGACGAGGGCCGGATCGGACTGGATCTGTCCGTCGGCGTGCCACATCCACGATCCTATCGCGACGGACGGCTTGCCGAGTACCGCGAGCATCTGTTCGCCGCTCTCGGCATCACTGAGGATGCGGCGGTCCGCACGACGAGGGAGAACTGACATGGCCTACCTGTGGTACATCCCGAACACCGTCGAACCCGGACATCGCGGCGACGACACAAGGGACGGTTGGGGAACCTTGGAGTTCTCCACCGAACTCGCGCGCGAGGTCGAGGGCCACGGCTGGGACGGGGCCTTGCTCGGGACCGGCTGGGGACGACCCGACACGTTCACCGTCGGCGCGGCGCTGATCGCGCGCACCAGTGCCTTCCAGCCGCTGATCGCGGTGCGACCCGGCTACTGGGCACCCGCGAACTTCGCGAGTGCCGCCGCCACACTCGATCACCTCAGCCACGGCCGGGTCCTGATCAACGTCGTCAGCGGGCTCGACCATGCCGAAGCCTACGGTGACGGCGAGATCGATCCCGCGCGCCGCTACGACAGGACGAAGGAGTTCCTGCGCCTCGTCCGTCTACTGTGGAGCGAGGATGCGGTCACCTTCCACGGCGATTTCTACCACGTCGAGAACTCCACGGTGCGACCGCGACCGCACGACGCCGAGCAAGGCAGGCACCCCCGGCTGTATTTCGGCGGCGCGTCGGCGGCGGCCGAGCGGGTCTCGGCGACCGAGGCCGACGTGCAGCTGTTCTGGGGCGAGCCGCTGGATGGCATCGCTGAGCGCATCGGCCGGCTGCGCCAGCTCTCGTCCTCGCTGGAGCGCCGTCACGCGCCACTGGAGTTCGGCCTGCGGGTGACCACTCTGATACGCGACACGACCGAGCAGGCCTGGCACGACGCCGAACGGAAGATCGAGAAACTGGCGGCGAGCAACGGCCACCGGGACGAGCGGCGTCGCACGGCAGTCGGCCAGCAGCGGTTGCTGGACCTGGCCGACCGGGGCGAGGTACTGGACACCTGCCTGTACACCGCGCCGGGCCGGATCGGCGGCGGGGGAGCGGGCACGACCTGGCTGGTGGGTTCGCCGCAGGACGTGACCGACGCGTTGCTGAAATACCGGGAACTCGGCGTCACGCACTTCGTGCTCTCCGACACGCCCTACAGAAAGGAGATCGCGCGCGTCGGCGACCAGGTGTTGCCGCGGTTGCGCGCTGCGATCGAGACCAGCCAAGTCGCGCCCGCCACCGTCGGCACGGCGTGACCCCCGCACCGTCGAACACCCTGGAGTGAAACCGTGTCCGTTCGCAAGGAGAAGCTCCATCTCAACGCCTTCCTGATGGGCGTTGGCCACCACGAGGCAGCATGGCGCCTGCCCGAGTCGGACGTGCAGCACAGTTGGAGCGTCGAGCACTACAAGAACCTCGCGCGGATCGCCGAGCGCGGCAAGCTCGACTCACTGTTCCTCGCCGACAGCCCCGTCCAGCCGGCCAACGCGCACCGCCCGACCGGCAAACTGGAACCGACCCTGCTGCTGACCGCGCTGGCCGGCGCCACCGAGCACATCGGACTGATCGCGACCGCGTCGACCTCCTACAACGAGCCGTACAACCTGGCTCGACGGTTCGCGTCGCTGGACCACATCTCGGGTGGACGCGCGGGCTGGAACATCGTCACCACCGCCGGTGACGATGCCGCCCGCAACTTCGGGCTCGACCAGGTCCCGCTGCACCGGACTCGATACGAGCGCGCCGACGAGTTCGTCGAGGTCTCCACCAAGCTGTGGGACAGCTGGTCGGACGACGCGGTGCTGCTCGACAAGGACGCCGAGGCCGACGACCTGGGTGGGCGGGTCCGCAAAATCGAGCACCGGGGCCGCTTCTTCCGGGTGGAGGGGCCGCTGAACGTGCCCCGTTCGCCTCAGGGCTACCCGCTGCTGGTGCAGGCCGGGTCGTCCGGGGACGGTAGAGCGTTCGCGGCGAAGTGGGCCGACGCGGTCTTCACCGCACAGCAGTCGCTGGACGAGGCGCAGGCGTTCTACGCGGACCTGAAGGCCCAGGCGGCAGCACTCGGCCGGGACCCGGACAGTGTCAAGATTCTTCCTGGCATCGTGCCGGTCATCGGGGACACCGAGGTGCAGGCGCGTGAACTGGACGCCGAGCTGGAGCGTCTGATCAGTCCCGAATCGGCCAAACGCCGCCTGGCGCAGCGCTTCCAACTCGACCCCGACCAACTCGACCTGGATGCTCCGCTGCCGGACGAACTGCCATCGGAGGACGAGATCGAGGGGGCCAAGAGCCGCTACACCCTGATTCTGAGCCTGGCTCGCCGCGAGCGCCTCACCGTCCGCGAGCTGATCGCGCGGCTCGGCGGTGGCCGGGGCCACCGCACGTTCGCGGGCACTCCGGTGCAGGTCGCGGACGCCATCGAGGACTGGTTCGACAACGGCGCCGCGGACGGCTTCAACATCATGCCGCCGGTGCTGCCGCGCGGGCTGGCCGACTTCGTCGACAAGGTCGTACCGATCCTGCAGGAACGCGGCCGCTTCCGCACCGAGTACACCGGTACCACGCTGCGGGAGCACTACGGCCTGGAGCGACCGGACAACCACCTGTTCGGCGCCGCACCGGTCGCGGCGACCGCCTGACCCGCCACCTGCCAAGGCGGCGGGCTCCGATCCGTTGATCAGTCCTTTGTGGTCGCGCGTCCGAGACGGATCGCCGAGACGAGGAAGAAAATTCCACCAAGCGCGGCGTAGCCGGCCGTCAGCCGGGTTCAGGCGGCTGTCTCGGGAGCGCTCGCTTCCGCTGGATCAGGTGCGGACCTGGGCGGTGGTACCTCTGGTCATGAACTCGACCGGTAGGAGGATCTGCGTGCCGGTTTCCGGTTCGGTGCCGCGCAACCAGGCCAGCAGCGTGCGGGCGGCCAGCACGCCCATGTTGTGCAAGGGGATCCGGACCGTGGTGAACGCCGGAGTGAGCCTGCGCATGAACTCGACGTCGTTGTAGCCGGTGATCGACACGTCGCGCGGACACAGGATGCCTTGTCCGGCAAGGGCTTCGGCCGCACCGATGGCCAACAGGTCGTTGCCTGCGACGATCGCGGTGAACCGCGTGCCCTGCGCGCGTGCCCGGGCCACGGCGTCCGCGCCTGCCTGTTCGGTGAACGACGGGCATTGCAGGATGGTGCGGGCCGAGAATCCGTTGCCACGCATGGCCTGCCGGAACGCGTCCGCACGGGCGCGACCGGTCGAGGTGTCGGCGGGGCCCGCCAGGTGCAGGATCGACCGGTGACCCAGTTCGCGCAGGTGCCGCACGCAGAGTTCGATGCCGTGCCGGTCGTCGGTGCCGACGAACGGGAACGAGCTGCTTTCGTTGTGCCGGTTGACCAGCACCGTCGGGACCGCGGCCGCGACCAGTTCGTCCACCACCGGGTCCTGCCAGCGGGCGGTGGCGACGATGAAACCGTCGACGCCGCGTGCTCGCATGGCCGAGACCTGCGACTGCTCGGTGTCCGCGTCGTTGTTGGTGTCGGTGAGCACCAGCGTGTAGCCGGCCTCGGCGAGAACCTGTTCCGCGCCGCGCACGATGTAGGGGAACAGCGGGTTCGTGATGTCCGGAACGACGAGCGCGACCACATATGAGCGTGCGGTGCGCAGTCCTCTTGCGACGGTGTTCGGCGTGTAGCCGAGTTTGCGGGCCGCGCGTTCGACCTTGCG
Organism: Pseudonocardiaceae bacterium; assembly: GCA_036494465.1. Taxonomy (GTDB): domain Bacteria; phylum Actinomycetota; class Actinomycetes; order Mycobacteriales; family Pseudonocardiaceae; genus CAJCJE01. The sequence goes on along the minus strand of DASXOJ010000260.1, from coordinate 20,384 downwards.
CACGGTCTGCCTGCTGACCGAATCGCGCGCAGCCGGGTTGAGCGCGCGGGATGCGGTACCGGCGTGCACGCCGGCCTCACGCGCGACGTCGACCAGGCGGATCTTGTTCACGCGGCCATAATAGCCGCAGTTGTCCGCAATCGATTGTTTGCGCTAGGTGCGCACCGTTGCCGTTCGCACAAATGGGCCCTTGACATCGTCAGTCGCCAGGTGGAGCCTTACTGCAATCGTTTGTCGGCCATTGCCTGAACCGCACCGGCAGGGTGCGTGATGCACGGTCCGGATCGCTAGCCATGCCCGGGAAGGGCGGGTTCGATGAAAAACGACAATCGTTTGTGGCGGATCGGCCTGGCCATCGGAGCCGCCGCGCTGGTCGCAGGCTGCGCATCGGGTGGCGGATCGGCAGGCGGCGGCGGTTCGGGGCCACTGGTGATCGGCGCGTCCGTGTCGCTGACCGGTGACTTCTCCGACTCCGGCAAGGCCGTCAAGAACGGCTACGAGTTATGGGCCAGCACCGTCAACGCGCACGGCGGCATTCTCGGCCGTCAGGTTCGACTGGACATTGTGGACGATGCGTCCAGTCCGACGCAGGTCGTGACCAACTACCAGAACCTGATCAACAAGGACCACGTCGATCTGACGTTCGGCCCGTTCTCAACCCTGCTGACCATCCCCGCCTCCCAGGTCGCGAAACGGTACGGCTACGCCTTTCTCGCTCCAGCAGGCGGCGGCCCTGCGGTCTTCCAGCAGCACCTGAACAACTTCTTCTTCGTGCAGCCCGCACCCACCGTGCAGTCCGGTGACGTGTTCGTGGACTACCTCAAGAGCCTGCCACCCAGCCAGCGGCCGGCCACGGCCGCATACGCCGAACTCGACGATCCGTTCGCCGCGCCGCTCGCGGAGGACATCCGGCAGAAGCTGGAGGCGCTCGGGATACGGACGGTGTACAAGCAGGTGTACCCCTCCGAAACGATGGACCTGTCCCCGGTGATGGGCGCGATCGCGGCGCTGCACCCGGACCTGATCGTCGGCGGTACCCAGAACGAGGACGCCTACAACCAGGTGAAGGACCTGGTACAGCTCAAGTACAACCCGAAGTTCATGTTCCAGTCCAACGGCGCCAACTCGCCACTGGAGTTCCCGCCCGCGGTCGGCGCGGCCAACACCGAAGGCATCTTCGCGCCCGCCGACTGGTATCCGGGTTCGACCGCGTCCGGCAGTGCGGCGTTCACCGCCGCATACATCAAGGCATACGGCGGCACCGCGCAGAGCGTCGATGACAGCAGCGCGGAGGCATACGCGGTCGGTCAGGTGATCGAGGCGGTTGCGGCGAAGACCGGCAAGATCGACAACACCACGATCATCAACACCCTGCACAGCGGCGCGTGGCCCACGTTGCTTGGCAATCTGTCCTGGTCGGCCGATGGCGCGCCGACCGGCCGGTTCAACCTGGTGCAGTGGCAGGGCGGCAAGCTGCTGCCGGTCTACCCGGCCTCGATCGCGCAGGCGAAACCCGAGTCGCTCAAACCGAACTGGGGTGGGTGAACGGGGTGCACGCACTGATCCAGGGCGTGATCCTCGGCGTGCTCACCGCCGGTGTCTACGCGCTGATGGCATCCGGACAGACGCTGATCTTCGGCATCATGCGAGTGGTGAACATGGCGCAGGGAGCCATGGTGATCCTCGGCGCTTACCTGTCCTTCCAACTGTTCACGTCCTGGGGCGTCGACCCGTTCCTCGCCCTGCCGATCACCACCGCCGCCCTGTTCGTGGTGGGTGTCGGCGTGCAGTGGCTGTTCCTGCGGCCGCTGCACGCCGGTGACCGGTCCCAGTTGAGCGTGCTGGTCACGTTCGCGGTCGCGCTGCTTGTCGAGGGCGTCATGAGCGTCGCCTGGAACACCAGCGACCGCGACATCAACACCAGCTACGTCAACGCCAGCTGGAACCTGTTCGGCTACCAGATCACGCTGGTCCGGTTGTGGGCGTTCCTGTTGTCGCTGTTCGTGCTGACCCTGCTCTACCTGGTGCTGAACCACACCCGGTTCGGCCGCGCGGTGCGCGCCACCGTGCAGAACCCGGAGTCCGCGCGGCTGCTCGGCGTCGAGTCGGAATGGGTGTCGGCCATCGGATACGGACTCGGCACGGCGACCGCGGCCGCCGCCGGTTCGGTGTACGGCATGTTGTATCCGTTCAACCCGAACAGCCACTACGACCTGATCTCGCGGCTACTGTCCATCGTCCTGCTCGGCGGTCTCGGCAGCATCGGTGGTGCCATGATCGGGGCGCTGGTGATCTCCGTTTCGTCCTCGATCGTGGCCGCGGTCATCTCGCCGATCTGGTCGCAGATGACGTTTTTCATCGTGTTGTTGCTGGTGTTGCTGATCCGGCCGCGCGGGCTGTTCGGTTCGTCCCTCCGGGGCGCGATATGAGCGCGGCCCGCGTCATCGGGCCGGTCCGTGCGGCCGTGTTCTTCGCGGTGATCGGCTCGCTGCCGTTGTTCGGCCTCGCGCACTGGGTGCTGAACATGCTGGTGTTCACGCTGATGTTCGCGGTGATGTCCAGCGCGTGGAACCTGCTCGGCGGGCTCGCGGGCTACCCGTCACTCGGGCACGTCGCGTTCTTCGGCATCGGCGCTTACACCGAAGTCCTGTGGTTTCACCACCACGCCATCGTCACCGGGTACGAGCCGTTCTGGACGTTGCCGCTGATCGGGCTCGGAGTCGCGCTGGTGGGCCTGCCGATCGCGGCATTGTCGATGCGCACCAGGGCCGACGTGTTCGCGATCGTCACCATCACGCTGCTGTTCGTGGTACAGACGCTCGCGTTCAACCTGCGCGGCCTGACCGGGGGAGCGCAGGGTGCCTCGATCACGGTCGCGCCGTTCCCCGCCGTGAGTTTCGAACAGCCCTTCTACTACGTGCTGCTCCTGCTGCTGGCCATCGCGATGGCCCTGACCTGGGCCGCACTGCGCTCGAAGGTGGGTCTGTCGCTGGCCGCGGTGCGCGCCGACGAGGACAAGGCAGCCGGGATCGGCGTGCGCGTGCAGACGGTGAAGCTGCTCGCGTTCTGCGTCAGTGTCGGCCTGACCGGCATGGTCGGCGCGGTCTGGGCCTACTACGAGGGTTTCGTCTATCCGCAGTTCGCGGTCGACCCGCTGATCACCGTCGCCATCGTGCTGATGGCCTTCCTCGGCGGCCGCGCGACGTTGTGGGGACCCGTGCTCGGCGCGTTCGTCCTGGAACTGGCGCAGCAGTATCTCGCCTACAGCCTCGGTGGCAGCCAGTTCTACCTGATCGCGTACGCGCTGGTGTTCCTCGTCGTGATGATGCTGCTGCCGCGCGGCATTCTACCGTCCATTCAGGACAGACTACGGCGCCGACGTCGGCGCAGGGCGGTGGACGCGGCATGACGGCGTTGCTCGAAGTCGAGCAGGTATCTCGGTCCTTCGGCGCCGTGCAGGCGCTGCGCGCGGCGTCGCTGAGCGTCGAACTCGGCTCGATCACCGCGCTGATCGGGCCGAACGGTTCCGGCAAGACGACCCTGTTCAACGTGGTCACCGGCTATCTCAAGGCCGGCGCGGGCAGGGTGCGGTTCGACGGGCACGACGTGACCGGCGCCAAACCCGCCCACCTCTACCGCCGTGGCCTGTGCCGCACCTTCCAGCAGGCCCGGGTCTTCGGCGAGCTGACCGTGCTGGAGAACCTGGTGGTAGCGGGTGGATTCCCGCTGTTGCGCCGCCGCGTCGGACGACGGGATCGGGCAACGGCCGGAGCGCTGCTGGAGGAGTTCCGGCTCACCCACGTCGCGGACCTGTACGCGGCAGAACTGTCCTACGGGCAGCGCAAACTGCTGGAGTTCGCCGCCGTGCTGATGAGCGAGCCGAAACTGGTGCTGCTCGACGAACCGACCGCGGGCGTGAACCCGCTGCTGATCGAGACGATGGCCAGGCACATCGGCGCCCGGCACGCCGCCGGCGTCACGTTCCTGATCGTCGAGCACGACATGAACTTCGTGATGCGGCTGTGCGATCCGGTGGTCGTGCTGGACCAGGGCCAGGAGATCTGTGCTGGACCGCCGCACGTGGTGCAGGACGACCCCGCCGTCCTCGACGCCTACCTGGGGGCCTGATGGTGCCGCTGCTGAGCGTGCGTTCGCTCGTCGCCGGTTACGGCGCGGGCGACATCCTCAAAGGCGTCGACCTTGAGGTCACCGCAGGGACGGTCACCTGCCTGATCGGTCCGAACGGCGCGGGCAAGTCCACCGTGCTCAAGTGCGTGAGCGGGTTGCTGCGGCCCAGCGGCGGCAGCGTCGTGTTCGACGGCACACCGATCGACGGGCTCAGCCCGCGCGCGCGGCTGCGCCGTGGCATCGTGCACGTCCCGCAGGATCGCAGTCTGTTTCCGGCGATGTCGGTGTGGGACAACCTGCTGATGGGCGGCTACGCCCTCCCGGACCGCACGCTCCTCCGGCAACGAGTGGCCTCGGCCGCCGACGCGTTCCCGATCTGTCGCCAGCGCGCGCACGACCACGCGGGCGCATTGTCCGGCGGTGAACAGAAACTGGTCGAACTTGCCAGGACGCTGGTACTCGATCCGGCGCTCGTGCTGCTCGACGAACCGTCGATCGGGCTCGATCCGAAATCCCGCAAGCTCGTGTTCGCGAGCATCCGCGACCTGGCCGAGCGGAGCATCACGGTGTTGCTGGTGGAACAGAACGCCCGCAGCGGCCTTGCCGCGTCGGATACCGGCGCCGTACTGGAGGCGGGCGTCGTACGTCTCGTGGACACCGGCCCGAACCTGCTGACCAACCCCGAGGTCGCCCGCCTCTACCTCGGCGGCCGAGGCCCGGTCCAGACGCGGACCAGCGAGGAGAGCAGATGAATCCGTCCGTTCGCATCGGCTGGATCGGCACCGGTCGCATGGGGGCCGCGCTCGTCGGCCGACTGCTCGACGCCGGACACGACGTCGCCATCTACAACCGGACCCGGTCCAAGGCCGAAGCTCTGGCCGAACGCGGTGGCACGCTTGTCGATACGCCTGCCGACCTGGCTGGACGGGACATCGTGTTCATCGTGGTGTCCGCGTCGGCCGACCTGATAGAGGTCACCAGCGGCGACGGCGGTCTGCTGACGCACCCGGTCGACGTGCCGCGCATCGTGGTGGACACGTCCACGGTGTCGATGGAGTCCTCAGAGCTGGTGCGCGCGCGGGCAGGCGCGCGCGGGAGCCAGTTCCTGGCCGCGCCGGTGAGCGGCAACCCGAAGGTGGTGCGCGCCGGGCGGCTCACGTTCGCGGTCTCCGGTCCGCGCGCGGCCTACGACCAGGTGCGGGACCTGCTGCTGGTGCTCGGGCGGGGCGCGACGTATCTGGGCGAGGGCGAGGTGTCGCGACTGGCGAAGATCTGCCACAACGTGTTCCTCGGTGTCGTCATCCAGTCGCTGGCCGAGATCACGCTGCTCGCCGAACGCGGCGGCACGACCCGGGCCGCGTTCCTCGAATTCCTCAACGACTCCGTGATGGGCTCGGCATTCAGCCGCTACAAGACACCGGCCCTTGTCAACCTCGACTTCGCCCCGACCTTCACCATGCCGTTGCTGGCCAAGGACTTCGACCTCGCGCACGACGTGGCGCACGAGCTGGCCGTGCCGATGCCGCTCGCCGCCACCGCGGCCCAGCTCGTCGCGAGCGCGGTCGGTGCGGGCCACCGCGACCTTGACTTCGCCACCCTGATCCTGGAACAGGCCCGGCGCAGCGGCATGACGCTGGAACCGGAGCACGTCGACGTCGACGACGGCCTGGCGTGACCAGCGGCAACACCAGCGGGTCGGCGGACTGCGGCGGCGACTACGTGGGGACGGCCGGTCGCCGGTCGTCCCCACGCGGCGGGTCACGGCCGGATCAGCACTGCGGCACGACGTGGTTGTGGAAGTCGTAGGCGTAGTCGACGTACGGAGCGAAGGTCCACCACGGTTGGTTGCCACTGTTGGCAGTGTTGCCGTTGGGGTAGTAGACCTCCCAGGTGCGGTACCACACGTCCCCGGCATTGCCGACCTGGCCCGCGGAGACCCAGCAGTCGATGTACACGTCGCCCGGGGCGGTGTCGTCGGGAATTCCCACCCTGTTGGTTGGCGAGTCATAGGGCTGCGAGTACACGCCGACGTGAACAGCGGGGTCGGTGAGCGGCGCCCAGACCTTCGTGAGCGCGGCGGCGGCGTTCGCACCCGTGGCACTGCCGATGAATCCGGCGGCGGCAACGGCGGCCACGGCGGAGGTGGCGAGGAATCGGCGCAGTTTCATGATCGGATAAGTCCCTTTCTGGAGAGCAGCCCGGTCGCCGCCACGCTAGGGACCTGGGCCCGTCATTCGTCCTAGATCCGTCCTAGTACGAGGTCGGCGAGGGCTCCCGTCCCGGGAGTGGGTCACTGCGCTACTCATCGGGCGCTTGTGTCGATAGCCACGGCGCCGTTGGCCGGCACTGTGATGTTGGCGTTGCCGGAACTGTCCACGGTGACCGTGGTTGCGGTGCACGCACCGGAGGACACCGTGCCCGAGATGACGTCGCAATAGCTGCCGGCGGGGAGCCCTGTGGTGAACGTTCTGGTGATCGCGGAGCCCTCGTTGTCGATCGCGACGAAGCCGACGCCGCCCCTGCTGAACGCGATGGCGTTGCTGCCGTCGCTCCACCAGTTGCCGACCGATGTGCCTGCCACCGCGTTGTGCCAGCCGACCATGCCCACGATCGCTTGCTGGCGGTCGGTGCAGCTCCATGCCCCGCTGGTGCAGTCGGTGTCCGAGACGAATCCGTTGCCATCCGATGGCGGCGACTGGTCATTGCTGGAAAACGTGAAGCTGGCATAGACCTGGGGTGCGCCGTACCCCCACGCCAGGTGGAATATGTTCGCCAACACGTACTGAGGGTCCCGGTAGGACAGCGTGCTGCCGTTGCGGTCGGTGTCGTGATTGTCCACAAAGGTCACCGATTCGGCGGACGGTTCCAGGCCCCAGGACTGGCCGAAGGTCTGCAAGTTGGAGATGGCGCCCTGGAACTGCGCCTTGAGCTGCTGTCCGTAGGTGAACTCCAGGACGTCACCGGTGCCCTCGTACATCGACGGCTCGACCGCGCCGCCCGGCATGACCTCCTGATAGCTGAACGGGGTCGCACCGGACGTGGTCCTGTTCAGCTTCGACTCGATCGCCGCGATGTCGCTGTCGTTCATATGCTTCGCGGCATCCAGCCGGAACCCGTCCACGCCAAGGCTTTCCATGTCGTTCAGATAGCCCGACTCGGTGCCGCGCACGTCATCCTGTTCGGTGTTCAGGTCGGCAAGCCCGTCCAGTTGACACTCCTGCACGTCGGTCTGGTTGTTGTAGTCGGTGACCGTGTCGTCGGAGTTCGGGCAGTTCGCCGGATAGTAGTGAAAATCGCTGCTGGCGTAGAGACTCGGGTAGACGTACTGGTTGGCGAAGGACGTCCCCGCGTAGCCGACGCCACTGGTGTGGCCGGTCATGTGATTGAGCACCGCGTCCGCATACACCTTGACGCCCGCGTTGTGGCAGGCGGTGACCATCGCGGCGAACTGTGCGCGGTCGCCCATCCGGCTGTCGAGCTGGTAGCTGACCGGCTGGTAGACGTCCCACCACGGGTGCGGTGGACTGTTGTCGGTCAGGTCCAGTGATTCCTCCGGCGGGGCGATCTGCACCCCGCCGTAGCCGTCCGGGCCGAGCACCTGGGTGCATTCGGCGGCCACCGAGTTCCAGTTCCACTCGAACAGGTTGGCGATGACATCGTGGGCCGCGCTGCCGGAGGGCGGCGCCGCCGTTGCCGAACCGGCAACGGCGGCGAACACGCCTGCGGTCAGAATCACCGTGAGCGAACCGGCCAGCAAGCTCCGCGCTCCGCGCGTGTGATGGCGCTTCACCAGTGTCACTCCGTTGTCGGGTAACCCGGGTAGACGGGGGCGGGCCAGTTGCCGCAGTACGGCGTGCCGGTGATGCCGGAGTTGCCGCCGCCGTCGGTGACGACGAATCCGCCGCCTTCGCAGTTGTAGACCGGGGAGGGGCCGTTGACCCCGGTGGCGGTGACGTTGGTGAAGGTCGCTGCGCCGCCGGTCTGTTCCTGTAGCGCGAAGGTACCGGTGCCGGAGATCGTCACGTCGGACAGCGACACCCCGCTGACGGTGCCCTCGACCCATTGCACCGCCTCGTACGGGCTCTGTTCGATCAGGGCGTTGGTGACGTCGATCGGGCCGGTGATCGCACCTTGGCTGCCGTCGAACCACAGCGCGCCGACGCCGAACTGCCAGTTCGGGTCGAGGCTCCCGTCACGGATCATGGTGTTGTCGCTGACCGTGGTTTTGCCGACCGGGGTTGAGGTGAACCGCTGCGCGACGGTGATGCCGCCGCCCTGGGTGATGCCGGTGTCCTGCACCAGGTTGCCGGTGACGGTGTTGTCGTGCCCGCCGTAGATCGCGATGCCGTTGGCCAACTGCTGCAACTGCACGGTGTTGTCGGAGATGGTGTCACCGGAGTCCGCGCCGATGCCGGCGTCGGCCCAGGTGGCGATGCCGTCGTCACCGGTGTTGCGGATGTCGCTGTCGGCCACCTTCGAGTTCGTGACGCCGCCGTGGAAGTTGATGCCGTCGGCGGTGGTGTCCCGGATGCGCATGCCGCTGAAGGCCAGGCTGTCCATCGGTCCGTCCATCCAGGCACCGACCTTCGTGTGCTCGATCCAGACGTCGCTGACCGTGGAGTCGCTCAGCGCGCCGCCAATGCCGTTGACCTGAGCACTGTCGTCGCGGTCCTGCACGTTGCCGGAGATCGCGAAGTCCTGCAGGTGCACGTTGGTACTGGGGGAGGGCGCGGAGTTGCCGTAGAACCCGGGCGCCGAGCCGGTGACCGTGGAGTACCACATGCCGGCCCCGGCGATGGTCACGTTGTTCACGCTGATGTGGCCGGGGACGTTGTAGGTGCCCGGCGGGATCCACACCGTGCCGCCCGAGCCGGCTGCGCTGATCGCTGCGTTGAACGCCGAAGTGGCGTCGGCGGAACCGGTCGGGTCGGCGCCCTCGCTGGTCACCGATACCGAACCGGCCGGCTGCGAGGCCGCGGCGCCGACCTGTTCGAAGTCGGCGAAATCGATCGTGTACGAGGACGCGTTGTCGCCACCGTCCACTTGCAGCGTGAACGTGGTCCCGGCGGGGTAGGTCGTGGCGAACAGCTGGTGGGTCTCGTCGTAGAAATGGTGCGGGTTGCCACTGCCGGGGCTGTTGGTGAACGGGTAGCTGCCGTAATACCAGCTGTAGGCGTTGGTCGTGGTCAGGTCGGTCTGCTTGTTGCCGTTGACGTACAGCGACAGTGGCGCGGTATACACCGACCCGTCCGCGGAATCCGGGATGCTGTAACGGACATCGATCGAGTTGGTCGCCACCGGAGTGGTGAACTTGACGTACTTGCCCGCACCCTGCAATGTCACCGCCTTGCGACCGGATGCCTCGTCGGCCAACTGACCCTGGCTATAGCTCGGCCCGATCACCGTGCCATTCGTCGCGGCATTCTCCGCCTGCACCTCGACATAAGGCAGGTTGGCGCCGCTACCCCCGGTCGCCGCATTGGCCAAAGCCGCCGGCGCGGATAACGCGGCACCACCACCGGCCAACAACGCGGCACCAACGGCCACGACACCCATTCGTCGAAGACTTCGGATGGAGGGAAACATCGGTACTCACTTTCGGCGTGGATGCGGGGACCTTCGCCGTTCGGCGGCTCCGACATGAGCGCAGAAACGTTGCGCGGGCAAGGGTTGACGCAGTCAGGTACACGTCCCGTCGCTTCGTTGGCTCCGGGGCGGCGAGGCGCCGATCCGATTCGCGGACCAGCGCGGACGCCGCAGCCGAGCGGTACAGCGACCGTAACTCCACTGACTCCACGACGCAATATCTTGATAAATAACACGTAAATGCTTACATGTGAATGCAAATCTGCGACTGACGTTGGACGATGTGAGTGCTCAGATTGACGCGGCGGCGCCAGGTTCCCGGCAGTACCAGGTAACCGCGAAAGTGACCAACACCTGGTTGGCATCAACGGACATCAGGCTTTGTGGACGGTGGACGACTATCCTGATCGCTTGTTTCAAGACTGAAGCCGAGTAACAGATCGACGAGGTCCAGACAACCTCAGGTTGCCGATGACTGCGGCATTCACACTTGACCACACCGTCCTTCTTGGACGGCGTCCTGTCAACGGTGAACACAAGGACAAGATCGGCACGGCCGCATGTATTGACACGACGGCCCTTCTGTTCCCAGTTTGGTTCTGGCTGGCGATCTTGGTGAACTTGCGTAGCTCGCCCTGAATCCGTTTGTAGCCCCAGCTGTGGTTCTCCGTGGCGGCTACCAGGCGCCGGTGCCAGCGCAGGATCGTGCCCGGGGTGACCAACCGGTGTAGCCGCGGCCCTTTTGGGCGGCAGGCGGACCAGCGCGGCGACTGCGGCACGGTCGGCCCAGTCCAGCCGGGGTTTCGGGTTGTTTCTGCTGACAAGCGTCCGAGCAGCACCAGCAAGCCCGCCAGCCAAGCATGGCGCACCGGGTGCGCATCGAGCTCCTCGTTGCTCGGCGACACCGTCTCGTCGTCGCAGATCAGCAGCACGTACTTCATGCGCTCGATTCCGCCCCCAGGCTAGTCCTGCGGTGGCGTCACGTCGCGCTGCCGACCTCGATTCTGCCCCCCGGGGTATGCGGCCGAGAACGATGTGGTCAGAATGCCAAGGCATGAGTCACGACCCGTATCCTGGTCCGCCCGACCCGCCGCCGCGGCGGGGTCCAGCCCCTGGCCAGCGGCCGGAACAGCCCTATCCGGGCGGTCGCACGCCGGGTCCGAACCCAGGATCACCGCAGGTACCGGGCCGTCGGCCGCCACCGCCGGCACCACCGCCAGCACCATCAGCGCAGCAACCCGGCCCCCGCCAGCGGCCTCGCCAGGACCCCCGTGGGTACGGGCCGGGGCCGCGACCAGGCCCGGGAGGGCCGGCGCCACGGCCCGATCCCGGCGAACAGCCGACCCAGGTGATGCGGCCGATTCCGCAGGCCACCCGGCAGTACGAGCAGCCGGCACCGCCGATACCGCCGCCCGCCGGGTATGAACCGGAACCTGACCCTGACCCGTACCCGCGCCTGCGTCCGCCCGCGGAGTATCCGCCACCGGATGAGCCCTACGAGCGGGCGCCGAGCGCTCGTGACTACCCGGGCCAGGGATATCCGCCTCGGGAGGAAGCACCCCTCGACTACCAACGCTCCCGAGACCGCCGTGCCGACCGGACCAATCTCATCGCCAACACCATCCACGTGGTGACGGCGCTCATCGCGTTCGTGTTCGTGTTGCACATCGTGTTCACCCTCTTCGGCGCCAATCAGAACAGCGGCTTCGTCGCGTTCGTCTACGGTGTGGCCAAGGTGTTCGTGTTCGGTTTCGGCGACGTCTTCACACCCGGCAGCGCTACGATCGGCCTGATCGCCAACTACGGACTGGCGGCGCTGGTCTACCTCGTCGTCGGCCGTATCGTCTACCGGACGCTCCGGCGTGGCTGAGGGTCGGTTCGCGGCGCCGAGGACTCCCGTGCCGGCCGTCACACTGCCCCTGCGCGTGCCGAAAACTACGTCCGCGCAGGTCGAGGCGCGGATCGGTGCAGATTTGTGTGCTGAACTGCGCTGAACAGATCTCAACGGGCGTGTGCGGACCAGCGCCGACCTGCGAGAGTTACATATTCACAGGTCAGCTCGGGTATCGCGAACAGAATGTGACACGCTGGGCTCGGGGTGGACGACTCTCGACCATCTTCTACATCTGTGTAGAATCTCGGGTGCTCACTGTTCCCGGATTTGCTGCGGTAAGGAGTCCTGTGCGGACACGCTCGTCGGCGGCGATGGCGAAGCCCACGGTGCTGATCATCAGTGGCAGTGTGGGTGCCGGACACGATGGTGCTGCGCGAGAACTCGCCGCTCGATTACGAAATGCCGGTGTAACCGTTGACATACGGGACTATCTGGACGCGTTGCCGCGCCCCGTACGGATGCTGCTGCGCCGCGGCTACACCGGGAGCATCCGCTACCGCCCCGCGGTGATGCAGTGGTTGTTCGACAGCGCGGAGCAGGCACGGTGGATGCACCTGGTCATCCACATGTTGTGCCGTCACGCGCGCCGCCAGGTACGCCGATGGCCTGTGGACGCCGCCCTGGTCGTCTCGGTGTTTCCGTTCGCCAGTCAGACGATCGGGCAGCTCAAGCAGGCGGGTGAGCTCCCGGGGGTGGCGATCACGTACCTGACTGATCCAGCCCCGCATTGGCTGTGGCTTCACCCTGCGGTGGAGCACCACCTGACCGTCACCGAGATCACCGCCGAGGCGGGTCTCCGCGACTACGGTGTCCAGATGCGGGCGGTCGGTGGATTGGTACCTGCCGAGTTCGCCAAGCGGGTGACCGTCCAGACGCGGGCGACGATCCGGGAATCTCTCGGACTACCCGTCGTGGGTCCGGTGGTACTGGTGGTTGCCGGGGCGGACGGCATGGGAGACATCACGTCCACCGTCGCCACCCTCGCCAGGGCGGACATCGCGGACGTGGTGGTCCTCTGTGGACGCAACGAACGACTCCGGCACGAAGTGGCCAAACTGCCCCGTGTTCTCGCCCTGGCGTGGCGGCGCGATGTGGCGGACATCATGGCCGCGTCGGACGTCCTGGTGCACAACGCGGGCGGCCTGTCCCTGACCGAAGCGTTCGTTTCCGGGCTCCCCGCGGTGACCTATCGCCCCATTCCCGGTCATGGGCGGGCAAACGCGCAGGTACTCGCGCAAGCCGGCGTGGTCGCCTGGCCGCAAGACGATCAGGAACTCGTCGCCGAGGTCGCGCGGCAGTGTGGCGCCGAGCGAACGCGCGGTCCGGTGGACGCGCAGCCGGACAAGGCGATCCTGGAATTGCTGAACCCAGCGCTGTCGCAATCGCCGGTCGCTGATTCGCTGCCCGCGTAGGGCGATCCGGACTGGACGCGCAAGCCTGGACACGGCCAGTGATCGGCGGCCGTGTCCAGGCTGGTGGGAACCGGTTCAGCCGCTCGCGCCGGCCGGTGCGGACGTGGTTTTGAAGCCCTCCAGCTTGTTCGCCGCGATCGCGAAGTCGTTGGTGAACGTCGCGCCGAGGTTGACCGAGGACGTCGCGTGGCCCAGGAACTCCTCCATGGCCAACACTGTCTTCGGGCCACCGGCGGGCATGATGCCGTCGGGCAGGAACTGCGCCTTGTCCTGGCCGAGTCCTGCGATGTAGTCGGCTTTGGTCACCAGTGTGTTCGACGTGTACGAGGTAGGCAACGCGTTGGCGATATCCGCCGCGGTGTGGGTGCTGATCCAGTGCATGGTGGCCACCAGCGCATCCACCACTTTCTGTGCGGTGTCCTTGTTTGTGTTGACCCAGTCGGTGCGCGCGAGTACGGAGGCCGCGGGCCAGGAGCCGCCCAGTACCGCCGCGGTACCCGAGGTCGTCGCCACGTCGATGGCGGAGTAGCCGACTCCCTTCTTCTCAATGGCGTTGACGGTCGGCTGGGTCGTCATGACGCAGTCCGCTTTGTGGTTCTGCAACGCGGAGATCGCGGTCGAACCGTCGCCGACGGCGAGGCGGGTGAGATCCTTGGCAGACACGCCGGCCCTGGCGCCGAGGTACTGCGTGAGCGTGTCGGTGCCGGAGCCGAGGTCGGTGACCCCGATCGTCTTGCCCTTGAAGCCTGCGGGGGAGTGGATGTTCTCCCCGGTGGCACACATGACCCGTTCGCCCGGCGCACCGGAGAGCTGGACGAGGCCCTCGACCGCCTTGCCCTTGACCTGGTAGTCGATGGTGTGCACGTACCAGGCACCGGCCATGTCGACCTGCCCGGACACCATGGCGTCCTCGGCGCCGACGCCGCCCGACTGTTCGGTGCTCAGGTCGATGTTCACCCCATATTTCTTGTAGAAGCCAAGATTCTGTGCGAGTTCGTAGGGCAGGTAGATCTGCTTGTCGATGCCGCCGACCATGAGGCTCACGGTGGGCAGGCCGTCGGACGAGCTGTTACCGGAACAGGCCGCGACCGCGCCCGCGGCGAGAGATGTGGCGACTATGGCGGTGATGACCCTGGTGAGTACGGCTTTGGACACGGCCGTCTTCCTTTCGGTGGTATCGGGGGAGGGGAGGGAACTTCAGATCCCGTTCGGGGTCTCTGCCGGGGATGGCGGGCGCCAGGCGAGCACGCGCCGTTCCAGTTTTGCCATCAGCCACTCGGCGCCGAGGACGAGGACGGCCACCACGAACATCGTCGCGTACACGCCGTCAGGCTCGAAGTTGTTCTGCGCGGTCGTGATGACCAGCCCGAGGCCGGACTTGGCACCCAGCACCTCACCGACCAGCGCGCCGACGATCGCGAAGCCGAGCGCGGTGTGCAGGCTGGCGATGATCCAGGACAGCGCCGAGGGCACGATGACGTGCCGGATGACCTGGAACCGGGACGCGCCAAGCACTTTCGCGTTGGCCAGGATGTTGCGGTCGGCCTCCCGGGCGCCCTGGAAGGCGTTGAAGAAGACGACGAAGAACACCAGCACCGCAGCGAGCAGGATCTTGGGCGTCGTGCCGATGCCGAACGCGACGATGAAGATCGCGCCGAGCACGATGCGCGGAATCGCGTTGACGATCTTGATGTACGGACCCAGCACGTCGGCGAGATACCTGCTCTGTCCTAGTAGGACACCCAGGAGCACGCCGGTCGCGGTGCCGACCACGAACCCGATCAGTGCCTCCTGGACGGTGATCCAGATGTTGTAGTAGTAGGACCCGAACTCGGTACCGTTCTTGAAATAGCCGACCAGGCTCTGCGCTATACCGGTGGGCTGGCCGAAGAAGAACTTGTCGACGAGCCCGACGGAGGTGCACAGTTGCCAGCCGCCGAGGATGACGATGGCCAGGCCGACGCGACCAGCCCAGACGGCTGCGACGCGCTTGTGGGCGGCCCGTTTGCCCGCGGCGGCGACCGCGCGCGTGGTGTCGGTGACGTTGGTGGTTGACGTGGCCACGGTGCTCATCGCTTACCTCCTGCGGTTCGCGCGTAGGCGCGCTCCACCTCCTCGCGCAGCGTCTCCCAGATGTGGTGCTGCAATTCGACGAAGCGCGGGTCGTACTTGATCTCCTGCACGGAACCGCGCGGTCGCGGCAGGTCGATGTCGTAGCTGGCCTTGATCGAGCCAGGGCTCGACGTCATCACGACGACCCGGTCGGCGAGCGCCACGGCTTCGTCCAGGTCGTGCGTGATGAAGATGACCGATGGGCGGATCTGCTCCCACAGGCCGAGCAGTTCGGTCGACATGATCGCCTTGGTCTGCACGTCCAGCGCGCCGAACGGCTCGTCCATCAGGAGGATCTTCGGCTCGTTGATCAGCGCCGCGGCCATGGCCACGCGCTTGCGCATGCCACCGGAGAGTTGGTGCGGGTACCGGTCCTCGAATCCGGCCAGACCGACCCGGCGCAGCCAGTCGTGCGCGAGCACCAGCGCTTCCTTCTTGGCGACGCGCCGGAAAGCGGGCCCGAGCAGGACGTTGCCCAGCACCGTTTTCCACGGCAGCAGGGCATCGGCCTGGAACATGAAACTCACGCCATCGGTGATGCCGTGCACCGGGCGCCCGTTCACCTTCACCGAACCCTCGCTCGGCGTGTCGAGGCCCGACACCATGCTCAGGGTCGTCGATTTCCCGCAACCGGTCGGCCCCACGACCGCGCAGAACTGGCCGGGCTCGACCGTGAACGACACGTCCCGCAGTGCGGTGAACACCTCGCCACCGGGGGTCAGGAACCGTTTGGTGAGGCCGGAAATCTCGATCCCGGCGTCGTTGTCGGTTCGGTCGGCCGCCGGAACACCGGCGACCGCGCCTCGCGCAGCCATCACCGTCTCCTTTCTGGGGGTAGTCAGAAGGTAGACAGCGGGTGTGGTTACGTCGATGTTTCCGCCAGTTACCCGCCTACTGTGCGATTCGCGGCGTTGTGAGCCTTATGAGCCTGGCTCCCTCTCCCCGGACGGCGGGCGCGTGGTGCACACTGAGGTTTTCCGCCACGACAAGCTCGGGGATACTGTGGACAGACACGCGGAGAGCCGCAGGTGAGCCTGCGGGGCAAGCTGAGCACCAGGATCCTGGTCAGCCAGGTCGTGATCCTGTTCGTCACCATGTGCATCGGTTTCGCGCTGTACTCGTGGCTGACGAGCGACCAGCTCGGTCAGCAGTACCAGCAACGTGCGCTGTCCGTCGCGCAGGCTGTCGCCACGACGCCCGAGGTGCAGCAAGCGTTGCTGACCAACGACATCAGCCCCACCAGTCAGGTCCAGGCGTTGACGCGGCGGATCCAGCACAGCACCGGCGCGACTTTCATCGTGGTGATCAATCCGGCGGGCGTGCGGCTCACCCATCCGCTGCCGGACCTGATCGGCCAGCGCATCACCGAACCGGTGCACGTCATGGACGGCCAGACCTACGTCGATGTCGATCCGGGCAGCCTTGGCCCCTCCGCGGACGGTTTCGCGCCCGTGTTCGGTCCGGACGGGCGGGTGCTGGGCGAGGTGTCCGCGGGCATCCAGGAGAAGGAGGTCTCCGGCGCGTTCTACCAGCAACTGCTGGTGATCGGGCTGTTCACCGTGCTGACGCTGGGTTTCGGCGCATCGGCGGCGCTGGTGCTGGCCCGGCAGCTCAAACGCATCACCTTCGGACTGGAGTTGCACGAGATCGCCCGGCTGCTCCAGGAGCGCGAGGCGATGCTGCACAGCATCCGGGAGGGCGTGATCACCTTCGATCCGGGCGGCAACGTCACGCTGATCAACGACGAGGCCCGCCGCCTGATCGGCGCGCGCACCGAGGCGCTCGGTCACACGCTGGACGAGTTGACACTGGACGACCGGCTGCGCGAGGTGCTCTCCGGCGAGCATCCGGGCGCGGACCGGCTGGTGCTCACCGACGAGCACTCCCTGGTGGTCAACCGGATGTCGGTCCGGCTGGGTGGGCGACCGCTGGGCGCGGTGGTCACCCTGCGCGACCGCACCGAACTGGACGAACTGTTGCAGGAGCTGACCAGCACCCGTGGCCTGACCGACGCGCTGCGCGCCCAACAGCACGAGTTCGCCAATCGCATGCACACCGTGTCCGGCCTGCTGGAGCTCGGCCGCGCCGACGAAGCGCTCTCGTTCCTGGCCGAGACCACCGGCGCGGTCGACGGGTTCGCCGAGTCGGTGAGCAGGCGGATCGGACATCCGGTGGTCGCCGCCCTCATCGTGGCCAAGGCGACGGTCGCCACCGAACGCGCGGTCACGCTGCTGCTGTCCGAGTTGTCCTTCATGCCGGAGCGACTGCCCGGGCCACCCGTGGTGCAGGGCATCGTCACCATTCTGGGCAACCTGATCGACAACGCCATCGACGCGGCCAGCCTGGGCCGCAGTCCCGCGCACGTCACCGTCCGACTGGTACAGACCGAGCGGGAACTGACCATCCGGGTCAGCGACACCGGACCGGGAATCCCAGCCGGGTCCATCCCGTCGATCTTCCGGGAAGGTTTCAGCACCAAGGAATCCGTGGCGGGCGTCGGCCGGGGCATCGGCCTGAGCCTGGTGCGGCGGGAATCCCGCCGCATGGGCGGGCACATCGACGTGAGCGAAGGCGCGGGCTCGGTTTTTACTGTCGTGCTACCGATAGCGGTGACATCATGATCAACACCCTCGTGGTCGACGACGACTACCGCGTCGCCGACATCCACGCCAGTTTCGTCGCCCGCGTGCCGGGCTTCCTGGTCTGCGGTCAGGCGCACACCGCGGCCCAGGCGCGCACGGCGATCGCCGAGCAGCAGCCCGACCTGGTGTTGCTGGACCTGTACCTGCCCGACGAACACGGCCTGGACCTCGTGCGTGACCTCGACTGCGCGCATCGACCGGACTTCCTGGTCATCAGCGCCGCCCGCGACCTGCCGACGGTGCGCAGAGCCATGCAGACCGGTGCGGTCCACTATCTGGTGAAACCCTTCGGCTTCGCCCAGCTCGACGCCCAGCTGACCACCTACCGCAGGCTGCACCAGCGCATCCACTCGATCGACCCGGTGACCGAGGCCGACCAGGCACAAGTGGACAACCTCTATTCGCTGCTGCACATAGCGCCGACCGCAGCGACCTTGCCCAAACGCCATGCTCTGCCCACCATGACGCTGGTCCGGGACGCGGTGCGCGGTGCCGAGGGGGACATCTCGGCCACCGAAGTGGCCGAGAAGATCGGCATCTCCCGGCCCACTGCCCAGCGTTACCTGTCCTATCTCGCCGAACAGGGCATCATCGAAGCCCGGCTGCGCTATGGCAGTCCCGGTCGGCCCGAACAGCGCTACCGCGCCATCTGACCGAGGCAGGTCGAGTAGAACTTTCGTGTCCACTTCGGAGGGACATGGGAGTTCGGCGACCGGGTGGCTCGACCCCACGGTGCCTTTACTGGCCAATTCGGCCAGCCGATCCACATTGGTGCTGAAGGTAAAAATTTCGCTAACCATCCGCAGAGCTTTCGGTTACCTGGCCGGTCTTTCTTGGATTTGGCGCATCACCCATTTGGGAATCCCGCTGTCGACAGGCAGCGGATTACCTGTCGTGATAACTTCTTGCCGCGAGTAATCGGCCAGGTGCCGACGGTGGCCGTAGGCCCAGTGGTGACAAACCCAGCTACCCGTGATGCCCGATCGGAGATGCATGTCCTGCTCAACCCCTGACCCGTCCAATGAGTCCTTTCTCGACGGTCGGGACCGATTCGTACTGCGGAAACTGCCGCACGTGACCGTGTTGTTCTGGGTGATCAAGATCGTCGCGGTAACGCTCGGAGAAACGGCAGGCGACCTGTTCGGGATCACCCTCAAGGTTGGTTATGTCACGACCGAGCTGGTATTTCTCGCGTACTTCGCGATCGTGCTGGTGCTCCAGGTTCGAGCACGCCGATTCCGTCCGGTCCTGTTCTGGTCTGTTGTCCTGGGTACCAGCATGGTCGGCACCGAGATGTCGGACTTTCTCGATCGAGGTCCCGGGCATGGCGCCGCCGCCGACGGAGTCGGCTACGGCTGGGGCGCGCTCATCCTCACGAGCCTGCTGGCCCTCGTGTTCCTCGCCTGGTGGCGGACTGGACAGACCTACGATGTCGAGAACATCGCCAGCCGCAAAGGCGAAATCCTTTATTGGATCGCGATCCTGGTCTCCAACACCCTCGGCACCGCCAGCGGTGACTGGTTGTCCGACGAGACAGGGCTGGGGTTCCGCAACGCGTTCCTGCTCATCGCCGCGATCATGGTCCTCATCGTGGCGGCGCATTACCTGACCAACGCCAACACCACCGTGTTGTTCTGGCTGGCCTTCGTCCTGACCAGGCCACTCGGCGCGGCCGGCGGTGACTCGCTGACAAAACCGGTCGACGACGGAGGTCTGGGATGGGGAACGTTGTGGGGTTCGGTGGCACTGTTCAGCACGCTCATCGCCTTGGTCGCCTACCAGACGTATGTCGTGCGGCGGCGGCCGTTGCCACCGCTGCCGTATCCGATCGACCGGCGTACCGGGAAACCGCAGATTCCCAACGCCGCGCCCGTGATACCCGGCCCGAGGACGGCTGAACCGGTACCGGGATCGGTCACCGTGACCGCCGCTCCGGCCGTCACGCAGGACCCAGCCGACCAGACAACCCGGTTGCCGCGTTAACCGTTCTCGAACCTGCCGCTAACCCTGGTGAGCCTAGCGTCGAATTCGGACTAGCTCCCCAGGGAAGGCAGTCGAAGAATGTCCAGTGCCCGCCAACCGGTGCGACGGTCACCGATTCCTGCCTCGGCGGAGAATCCGTTCGACCGGAGTATGCGCGGCGTGCTCGTGGAGGACTGGCCAACCGAGACTGTCGGGGCGTCGCGCTCGCGGTTCTGGCGCAGACCGGCGGTGCGTCGGGCGCGCCGGGTGGTTCTGGCGGCGCTGGCGGTGTGCCTGATCCTGGTCGGCTGGTCGATCGGGGGAGCGTTGACCGCGCCGGGCACGGACTCGACCGCGGCCCGACTGGCCGAGTGGGGGCGCGACCACGGTTTCAACGGCGCCGTCACCTGGCTGGAGAAACGGCAGTACGCGCTCAACCAGCCCACTGTCGGCGGTGCCCCGGCCGGTGGCATCCCCAAGCTGGCAGGCGGAGTCGGTTCGGCTGGCGGCCACGACGGCTTGCCGGAACCCGCACCGGTGCCGGTGTTGGCCGGTGGCGCGCCGTTGCCCAACGAGGGGCAGTGGCAGACCGTGGTGGCGGTGAAGGGCAAACCCGCGGTGCGGGTGGCGGCGTTGCGGCCGGACGCG
>DASXOJ010000259.1:0-6691 GCA_036494465.1 Pseudonocardiaceae bacterium | reverse complement strand
CAACCTCTGGGCGTTCGCGATCATCTTCTGCGGCCACTTCCCGGCCGAGGTGGAAAGCTTCACCGAAGCGGAAACCGAAGGCGAGTCACGCGGTCAGTGGTACCTGCGCCAGATCCTCGGTTCGGCCAACATCACCGGCAGTCCGCTGTTCCACATCATGAGCGGCAACCTCTCGCACCAGATCGAGCACCACCTGTTCCCGGACATCCCGGCCCGCCGCTACCCGCAGATCGCGGGCGAGGTCCGCGCCATCTGCGAGAAGTACGACCTGCCCTACAACACCGGTCCGCTGCACCGTCAACTGTGGTCGGTGGCCAAGAAGATCGTGTCCCTCGCGCTGCCGTGGACCCAGCCGGGTCCCGGTCCGTCCACTACTGTGAGGCAGCCAGTTGTTGAGCGGGCGGCCTGAGCGCGAGGAGTTCACCATGGTTGGCCAGTTCGAACGTGACAAGGACACCGTGCAGGTCGTCACCGAGTCGGCGGCCACGCACATCGGCAACATCGCGGTCATCATCACCGGCGCGATCCGGGGCGTGGCAAGGGAAACCGGCGAACTGCTCACCGACCTGTTCGAGATGCGCGAGGCGGCGAACAAGGCCAGGGCCGACCACGACGAAGACTGATTCACAGACCCAGCGCGCGCACCAGCAGTGCGGTGACCGCGTCGCGGTGGGCGGGGCTGTCCTGCCAGCGCAGCCTGCGCCCGGCCTCGACCACGACGCCGAACCCGGCGTGCGCCAGCACCCTGGCCTGGCGCGGATCGAGATCCGGCCGCGCCAGCCGCAGTTGCTGTTCCCACACCGCGATGTGCTCGTGCTGTGCGACGACCACCGGCCGTCGCACAGCGTCGGGCAGGCCAACGACCTCGGCGTTGGCGACGCTGGTGAGCGCGGTGTGCTCGAAGCTGTAGGCGACGTAGGTCGCGGCCAGCGAGACCAGGGCGTCGTGCGGATCGGTGACGTCGCGCAGGTTCTGTTCCACCGCCTGGTTCAGCAGTGCCGCCGCCTGTAGGCACGCGGCGGCCAGGATGTCGACCTTGCCGGGGAAGTGCCGGTAGAGCGCGGATGGGGTCAGGCCAACCGCGTCCGCGATCCGGCCGTTGGTGACGGTGGCGAAACCGTCCTTTTCGAACAGTGGGATGGCGGCGGCGAGGATCTCCGCGCGCCGGGTGCGGGGCACCGGCTGGGCGGGCAGTTCGACGAGGCGCGCACTGTTCGGGGCCGCGGCCGGATCGGTCGCGACGACGCGCACCGCCGATTCGACCAGGATGTCTTCGACCCGGCGCTGGGCGATCGAGGTGTGGTGCATGGTGATGGACCCGATCGCGCCGAGCGCCGCCGCCGCGCGCAGTTGCTCGTCGGGCAGTTGCTCGTCGGGCTGTGGGTACTCGCGCCGCACCGCCTCGGTCACCTGACCGACGAGGTGCGCGAACTTCGCCCGGAGGACCCGGCGGTCGTCGCGGTTGAGGTACCGGGCCTCCCACCGGTACACGCCGCCGGACGCGCGGTGCGCGACGGTGACCCTGGTGACGGCGCCGAGCACGTTGGCCAGGGCCGCGTCGGCGGGTAGTTCGTCGAGCGCGGCGACGAGCCCGTCGACCATCATGTTCGCGCATTCGGCGAACAGTGCGTACTTGTTCGGGAAGTGCCGGTACAGGGCAGCCGCGGTGATGCCCACGTTCGCGGCGATCTCCTCCATGGACGCCGAGTGGTAGCCGTGCTCGCTGAACACCCGGCCCGCCGCCTCGACGATGAGCTGCCTGCGGTTGCGCGGTCGGGCGGCTGCGGTCGGTTCGGCGGTCACGTCGGCCAGTCAAGCACGGGATACCCGGGTCTTGCCAGCGCGCGACCGGCATCGCTATGTTAATCGAGAATCACATCATCTTGCGGATCATCAACATTGCTGCCTAACAATGGAGTGAGGTAAGTAAATGAAGGATCTCAGCAGGCGAAGTGTGTTGTCGCTCGGTGCCGCGCTGGGTCTGGTCGGCGTGACCGGCGTTGCCCCTGCCTGGGCGTGGTCGCCGTCGGGCTCGGTGGCCGGCACCGGCTCGGGCACGGACCCGTGGCAGGTCTGGGACGACTTGGCCGACCCACTGATGGCCGGCCTCCTGGACAACGGCCAGGTACCCGCGGTCAACACCGCGATGCAGTCCTGGGTGAACAACGGCGACCCGCTGCCCAGTGGCCTCCCCGCCGAACTGACGGCCTATCTCCGGCAGGTCAACGCGCTGCCGTCGTGGGCCGATCCGGCCAAGCTGAGCCTCGCCGCCGACTTCAACCGGCGGATGAGCGGCTATCTGTTCATGTTGTACAGCCTCGGCAGCGGAATCATGAGCACGGTCATCCCGAACGAGGCGCGCAACGTCTACTACTCGGCGGGCGGCGCCGACATGAAAGCCCGCGCTGCCAAGACGTTCACCTTCGGCTACGACCTGAGCGCGCTCAACGCATTCGATCCGGCCGGGCACTTCGTGGTGACCGCCAACAAGACACGCCTGGTGCACGCCGCGGTCCGGCACCTGCTGCCCCGGTCGCGGCAGTGGGAATCGGTGACGGCCGAGCAGACTCCGATCAGCAATGGCGACATCCTGGTCACCTTCCACAGCCTGGGCACCTACGCGCACCGGCGCCTGCTCGACTGGCACATCCCGATGTCCGCCGCCGACGAGGACGCCTACCTGCACAGCTGGCAGGTCGCGCTGCACCTGCTCGGCGTGCGGGACGAGTTCATCCCGAAGAGCTGGGCGGACGCCGAAGCGCAGTCGGCGCAGGTGCTGACCCCGATCCTCGCGCCGACACCGCAGGGCATCGAACTGGCGCAGACGCTGCTCGGCCTGATCAACCAGGTCAGTCTCGGCGTCACCACCGGTTTCGTGGACGAGTACGTGCGCTACGTGCTCAGCAACGAGATCGGCGACTGGCTGGAACTGCCGCGCGACTACCTGTCCGCCGGCCTGATCAGTGTCGGCTGGCCCGCGTACGTCGCGTTCCGCGAGGCGCTCTCGCCGGTGCTGCCCGCCGAGTTCGGCCTGTTCGACGGGTTCGTGCGCGGCGTCGCGATGTTGTACCTGAACAACGGCACCTCGCCCACGTACACGCCGATCACGCTGCCCACCGCCAATCGACCCGGAGTTTAAGTCAGGCACTTGACTTAAAATTGTCGCTCGGCCATGCTCGGGTCAGACGCACCGAGCAGGAGGCTGCGATGTCCCAGCACGACACCGAGCAGTTGCCGCGGTTTCCGTTCGAGTCGGCGGCCGCGCTCGAACCGCCCGCCGAATGGGCCGAGTTCCGGGCCACGTGCCCGGTCGGCCGGGTCGCGCTGGCCAGTGGGGACGAGGCAGCCCTGCTCACCCGCTACGCCGACGTGAAGCGCGTGCTGTCGGACCCGCGATTCACTCGGCCGACTCCGGCGGACGACGCGGCCCGGGTCGCCGACACCGAGACCGGCGGCGTGTTCAACAGCGAGATGGCGACCGTGATCCCGCAGTTCGGGCCGGAGCACCTGAACTGGCGCCGGATGATCGGCAAGTGGTTCACGGTCAAGCGGATGAACGCGCTGCGCCCGGGCATCGCGGCCATGGCCGAACAGCTCATCGGCGAGCTGGTCACGAAGGGCGCACCGGCGGATCTCAAGGCAGGGCTGGCTTTTCCGCTGCCGGTGTGGGTGATCTGCGACATGCTCGGCGTGCCCGACGCCGACCGCGACCGGTTCGCCCACTGGTCGGACGTCATGCTCAGCATGACCCGTTACACGCAAGCCGAATTCGACGCCGCACAAACGGAATTCGGCCGGTACATGGGCGAGCACATCGCCGCGAAACGCGCGGTGCCCGGCGACGATCTGCTCAGCGCGCTCATCACCGACACCGACGCCGACGGTCAGCGGTGGTCCGACGCGCTGCTGACCGCCACCGGCATCGGGCTGCTCATCGCCGGGCACGAGACCACGGCCAACATGATCGCCAAAATGGTCGCGATGCTGCTGGCCGACCGCACCCGCTGGACGGCACTGGTGGCCGACCCGGCGCTGGTGCGGACGGCAGTCGAAGAGGCGCTGCGCGCGGATGCCAACGCGGGCATCGGCATGTCGCGCTACCTCAGCGCGGATCTGGAGATCGCCGGCACGACACTGCCCAGCGGCACCACGGTGATGTGCAGCATGGCCGCGGCCAACCGCGACGAGGACGCCTTCGCTGACGCCGCCGGGATGAACCTGGGCCGCAGCCCGAACCCGCACCTGGCGTTCGGTGCCGGCGCGCACGCCTGCCTCGGTCAGCCGCTGGCCCGCACCGAACTGCAGGTGACGCTGGAGGTGCTGTTGCGCAAGCTGCCCTCGCTCGAACTCGCGGTGTCGCCGGACGAACTGCGCAGGGTCGAGGGACTCGCCGTCGGCGGCCTGCGGGAACTGCCTGTGCGATGGTGACGGCCATGACGAAGAAGGCCACTGGCGAGGCAGGCGGATCCATGCGCGCGGAGCGGGCGCACGCGACCAGGGAACTGATCCTGGTCGCGGCGGAGCGGCTCTTCGCCGAGCAGGGGATTCTCGCGGTGTCCAACCGGCAGGTCAGCGAAGCCGCCGGGCAGGGCAACAACACCGCGGTCGGCTATCACTTCGGCACCAAGGCCGACCTGGTCCGCGCGATCCTGCGCAAGCACTCCGCCGCGATCGAGGAAATCCGGCACCAGCTGCTGGTCCGGATCGGCGACAGCGAGGATCTGCGGGACTGGCTCGACTGCCTGGTGCTGCCCCTCGCCGAGCACCTGGCCGCGCTGGGCAGCCCGACCTGGTACGCCCGGTTCACCGAACAGGTGATGACCGATCCGTCGCTGCGGCCGATCCTCGTCGAGGAATCCCAGTCGTCCCCGTCGATGGTGCGGATCGTCGATGGCCTCAAACAGCGGTTGCCCGACCTGCCGGCGGAAGCGGTGTCCGAACGCAGCGAGATGACCCGGAAACTGTTGCTGCACATGATGGCCGAACGGGAACGCGCCCTGGCAGGCAACACCCCGACCCCACGGTCCAGTTGGCCCGAGGCGGCCACCGGCCTGATCGACGCGCTGATCGGACTGTGGCAGGCACCCGTCACCGAAAGGAAGAGTCGAACGTGAAGATCAGCGTGGACCAGGAAAAGTGTTGTGGCGCGGGCACCTGCGTGCTGCTCGCGCCATCGGTGTTCGACCAGCGCGACGAGGACGGCATCGTGCTGCTGCTCGACGAGCGACCGGCCGAGGACCTGCACGCGACCATCCGCGAAGCCGCGAGCGTCTGTCCGGGTGTGGCGATCTCGGTGAGCGAGAACGCGTGAGCGCGCCGTCCTTTCCTGGCGTGCGGGCCACCGGCTGCCCGTTCGACCCGCCGCCCGCCATCCAGGAACTTCAGGCGCGGGAACCGTTGACCAGAGTCGAGTTGTGGGATGGCAGCACACCGTGGCTGGCGACCCGCCACGCCGACCAGAAGGCACTGCTCGCCGACCGCCGGGTCAGCGCCGACGTCACCCACCCCGGCTACCCCCTGCCGACCGAGGGCAGGCGGGTGT
The DNA here is from genome assembly GCA_036494465.1 of Pseudonocardiaceae bacterium. Classification (GTDB taxonomy): domain Bacteria; phylum Actinomycetota; class Actinomycetes; order Mycobacteriales; family Pseudonocardiaceae; genus CAJCJE01. The sequence continues at coordinate 1,149 of DASXOJ010000259.1, read as the reverse complement.
CGCTCAGTTTCATCCTGATGGACGACCCCGGGCACGCGCGGCTGCGCCGCATGGTCACCGCGCCGTTCACGATCAAACGAGTCGAAGCCATGCGGCCCTCGGTGCAGAAGATCGTCGACAGCCTGATCGACGAGCTGCTGGCCGGGCCGAAACCGGTGGATCTGGTCCAGGCGTTCGCCCTGCCGCTGCCGTCCCTGGTGATCTGCGACCTGCTCGGGGTGCCCTATGCCGACCACGAGTTCTTCCAGGACAACAGCAACATCCTGATCAACCGGGACCGGAGCATGGCCGAGAAGGGCGAGGCCAGCGGCCGGTTGATGGGATACCTGGACAAGCTGATCGGCGCGAAGCTCGACAATCCCGGCGACGACCTGCTGTCCAGGTTGACCGAGCGGATCGCGGGCGGCGAGCTGACCAGGGCCGAGGCGGCCCAGATGGGCGTCCTGATGCTGATCGCCGGGCACGAGACGACCGCGAACATGATCGCGCTCGGTACCCTCGCGCTGCTCGAACACCCCGACCAGCTGGCCCTGCTCCGCGACGCTGACGACCCGGCGCTGGTGTCCTCAGCGGTCGAGGAACTGTTGCGGTACCTGAACATCACGCACAACGGCCGCCGTCGCGTCGCCACCGAGGACATCGAGATCGCCGGTCAGATGATCCGCGCGGGCGAGGGCATCATCCTGGCCAACGACGTCGCCAACCGCGATCCGGACGTCTTCGCCGACCCCGACCGGCTGGACCTGACCCGTAACCCGCGCAACCACGTTGCCTTCGGTTTCGGCGTGCACCAGTGCCTCGGCCAGCCGCTGGCCCGCCTGGAGCTCCAGGTCGTGTACAGCACCCTCTACCGGCGTATCCCGACCCTCCGGCGCGCTGCCGGACTGGAGGAGATCTCGTTCAAACACGACGGCTCGGTGTACGGCGTCTACGAACTGCCGGTGACCTGGTAGCCGGCCACAACGGACTCTTGCATAGACTAACAGTCTGGTAGCGCAACTGTTGCTCTGTGGAAGGACGGTGCCGGGTGCCCGCTCAACCGGATCGATGGGGCGTCCCGCTCGCCTGGCTGCGGGGCAGCAGGTTCGGTTTGTTCGCCATCGCCCTGCTGGTCGGTCTCGGTGCGGGTTTCGGTGCGATCGGGTTCCG
>DASXOJ010000258.1:0-3207 GCA_036494465.1 Pseudonocardiaceae bacterium | reverse complement strand
TGGGGCCTTACGGCCGTCCTAGCGTTCGTCAGCGGCCGCGCGGTCGCGGGCCGCCATCCGGTACCGGATCGAGATCTACAGCAGCCCGAGGCCCTTCACAGCCTCGCGCTCCTCGTTCAGCTCCTGGACCGAGGCGTCGATGCGCTCCCGGGAGAAACTGTCGATCTCCAGGCCCTGCACGATCTCGTACTTCCCGCCCGAACACGTGACCGGGAACGACGAGATGATGCCCTCGGGCACGCCGTAGGAGCCGTCCGACGGGATGCCCATCGAGGTCCAGTCACCCTCGGGGGTGCCGTTGACCCAGTCGTAGATGTGGTCGATCGCCGCGTTCGCCGCCGAGGCGGCCGAGGAGGCACCGCGCGCCTCGATGATCGCCGCGCCGCGCTTGGCCACGGTCGGGATGAACTCCTTCTCGATCCAGGCGTTGTCATCCAGCGCCGTGACCGCGTTCTCACCGGAGACGACCGCGTGGAACAGGTCCGGGTACTGGGTGGCCGAGTGGTTGCCCCAGATGGTGACGTTGCGGATCTCGGTGACCGGCTTCTGCAGCTTGCTGGCCAGCTGGCCGACCGCGCGGTTCTGGTCGAGGCGGGTCATCGCGGTGAACCGGTCGGCCGGGATGTCCTTGGCGTGCGCGCGGGTGATCAGCGCGTTGGTGTTGGCCGGGTTGCCGACCACCAGGACGCGCACGTCGGACGCGGCACCCGCGTTCAGCGCCTCGCCCTGCGGCTTGAAGATGCCACCGTTGGCGGAGAGCAGGTCGCCGCGCTCCATGCCCTTGGTGCGGGGCCGGGCGCCGACCAGCAGCGCGATGTTCACGCCGTCGAACGCGGTCTTGGCGTCATCGGTGATGCCGATGCTGTGCAGCAGCGGGAAAGCGCAGTCGTCGAGCTCCATCGCGACACCCTCGGCGGCCTTCACCGCCTGCGGGATTTCGAGCAGGCTCAGGTCCACCTGCGTGTCGGGGCCAAGCAGCTGGCCGGATGCGATCCGGAACAGCAGCGAGTACCCGATCTGGCCAGCCGCGCCGGTGACGGTGACCTTGACTGGAGTTGCCACGAGCAAATCCTCCCGATCCGCGTTCTCAAATGGTCCACCTCGGCGTGAGCACGCGGCAGGCCAGTGAGGAAACGATCAGGACCGGCCTGGCTGCGACGGTCTCGACGCCGGGACCGCGCACCGGGCGGAGCGCCCGGTAGGCGCAGGTTACCAACCCCGACGGGGTCGGCTACTCGGCTGGTGAGCAGCCTCTCACGCCTTGAGGGTGTAGGCGATGAACAGGATGCACGCGGCAAGACCGACGCACCACAACACGTCGACCGCACGCCCGCGCACGGCGATCATGCCCGCGCCGCGCGGCGGCAGCACGATGCGGAAGACGGCGGCGAGCAGCAACGCCCCGCCGATCCAGGCCGAACCCTCGCGCCAGTGATACAGCACGATCCGCAGCAGGCCGATGCACATGGTCAGCAACACCAGCCCGTAAGGCCACTGCCTGCGCAACGCGGTCCGCATCCGCTGCGCGCGCGGCACCGGTGGCGCCTGCTCCGGTTCGACGACCGGGTCGCCCTCGACGATCGGCAGGGCGCCCGCCAGCGGCTCCGGCCGGGTCGGCGCTTCCTCGACATAGATCGGCAGCGCGTCGGCCGACGTGTCGGTGGCGTCTACGGGAGTGCCCCTGCTTGGGGTTGGAGTGGGCACACTGTGCACGTTAGTCGGCCACTCGTTCAGCCGCCGTGACGACATTGCTCAACAACATCGCGATGGTCATCGGCCCGACCCCGCCCGGCATCGGCGCCAGGTAGCCCGCGATCTCGCGAACGTCCGGGTGCACATCGCCGACCAGACCGGCGTCGGTGCGGGTGATGCCGACGTCCAGCACGGCCGCACCGGGCTTGACCATGTCCGCGGTGATCAGCGCGGGGCTGCCGGCGGCGGCGATGACGATGTCCGCTCTGCGCACCTCGGCGGCCAGGTCCTTGGTGCCGGTGTGGCAGAGGGTGACCGTCGCGTTCTCGGACCGCCTGGTCAGCAGCAGCCCGATCGGGCGGCCCACGGTCACGCCGCGACCGACCACGGTGACCTGGGCGCCCGCGATCGGCACCTCGTAACGGCGCAACAGGGCCACCGCGCCACTGGGCGTGCAGGGCAGCGGGCCAGGCTCACCCAGCACGAGCTTGCCGAGATTGGTCGGGTGCAGCCCGTCCGCGTCCTTCGCCGGGTCGACCCGCTCCAGGATCCGGCCGGTGTCCAGATCACCCGGGAGGGGTAGCTGGACCAGGTAGCCGTGGCAGGCAGGGTCCGCGTTGAGCTCGTCGATGACCGCTTCGAGCTCGGTCTGGCCGACGGTGGCTGCCAGGTCGCGGCGGATCGAGTTGATGCCGACCTTGGCGCAGGCGTTGTGCTTGGCCCGGACATAAGAATGCGAACCGGGGTCGTCGCCGACCAGCACGGTGCCAAGCCCGGGCACGATGCCCCGCTCGGCGAGCGCGGCCACGCGCACGCGCAGGTCGTCGAAGATGGCGTCGCGGGTTTTTTTGCCGTCCAGGATCGTCGCGGTCACGCCGCCCATCCTCTCGCACCCCACCAACCGGAGGACGACCCGAGGTTCCTGTGAGGGGCGGCAAACATGAATGACCACCCCGAGTAGTCCTCCGGGTACGCATCGGTAGTGCGGCCACAGTCACCCGTACGGAGCATCGGCGGGCAGCTATTGTGAAACCCTCGTTGACCCGATTCCACCACCATGTCGCCGAACACAGGACAAGATGGAACTGTGTCCCAACCTCCTCCAACTCCGACACCGCTGAGCCCGACCGACCAGGACGCCCTGGTCAAGCAGATCGGGCTCGCCCTGATGCGTACCGCGCCCGAAGACTGGCAGCAGATCAAGGCTGAGTTCCGCGCCACGGGGCGGTACTACGAGTTGTCCGCCGAGGTCACCGGCGAGGACGGCAACGAACAGGCGTGGACCGCATCCCATGACATCGCGATGAGCTTCGCCAAGCTGCGCGCGGGCATGTACCGCGACGGCAGAGGCACCTGGTTCAACGCCCGGTACGAGATCGAACGCCCAGCCAGCTACAACCTGGAGTTCGATCGCAAGGAGCCGCAGTGGCGCACGCCACCACCGCCGCCCGCGTACCGCGATGAGCTGCAGTTCTTCCCGCGCACCGAGGAGAACGTGCCGGAGTGGCTGATGCG
>DASXOJ010000257.1:0-28705 GCA_036494465.1 Pseudonocardiaceae bacterium | reverse complement strand
GATCGGCCGCGCGAGGATCGCCAGCACGGGGATCGGCAGCGCACGGATCGCGGGGATCGGCAGTACGGTGACCGGTCGCCTGGCAACCGGCAGCATGCGGACAGGCCGTACGGAGATCGGCAGCGCACGGATCGCAACCGGGATGACCGGCGAGACGACCGTCCGCGTGGCGACCGTCGGTCCGACGACCGGCCCCGGTTCGATCGCCAGCGCGATGACCGTCCGCAGCGCGATGACCGTCCGCGCAGCGACCGCCAGAATGACCGCGGCGGTGACGATCGTCGGCATGATGACCGGGCTCGCGGCGAGCGCGGCAGTGACGACCGGCCCCGCTACAGCCCCGACAACCGCGAGAACAACCGCGAGCTTGCCCCGACCGAAATCGCCAGCGAGATCGACGCCGAGGTTGCCGAGGTCGAGGCGGAAGCTGAGGCTGTCGAGCTGATCGAGGGCGCCGAGCCCATCGCTGAAGACGACACAGACGAAGCTCCGGATGCCGGTGATCAGCGTGATCAGCGTGACCAGGGCAACGAGCGCGACCAGTCCGAGCAGCGCGAACGGCGTGACCAGTCCGAACGGCGCGATCGGGGCGAGAAGAGCCGCGAGGAGATCGGCAAGGGGCCGTTGGTGCCCGAAGGCGCCGAGATTTCCGCGCTCGACCCGGAGGTTCGCGCCGAGCTGCGCAGTCTGCCGAAGGGTCTGGCCGAGATCGTCGGTCGGCACCTGGCGGCGACCGGCATGCTGCTCGACGAGGACCCGGCGGCCGCGCTCAAGCACGCTCAGTTCGCCCGGCTGAAGGCCGCGAGGGTGGCGATCGTGCGCGAGGCCACTGGTCTGGCCGCCTATCACGCGGGTGAGTGGGCCGAGGCGCTCTCCGAACTGCGCGCCGCGCGGCGGATGTCCAAGGCGCCTGCGCACTTGGCCGTCATGGCGGACTGCGAGCGGGCACTTGGCCGGCCGGAGCGGGCGATCGAGCTGGCCAAGGAGGGCCTTGCCGCAGGCAAGCTCGACAAGGCCGACGTGGTCGAGCTCCGGATCGTGTCGGCTGGTGCTCGGCGTGATCTGGGCGAGCTGGACGCGGCCGTGGTCGGGTTGCAGGGCGAGGACCTCGACCCGAAGCGGCGCGATCCGTGGAGTGCGCGCCTGTTCTACGCCTACGCGGACAACCTGGCCGCGGCTGGTCGGGCCGAAGAGGCGGTTCGGTGGTTCCTGAACGCGGCGGACGCCGACGACGACGGCGACACCGATGCTGCCGAGCGCGCCGTCGAGCTGGGTGCGGAGTTGCGGGACGAGTCGCCGATCAAGGCGGAGGTCGCGGAGCTTGAGGCCGAGCTGGAAGAGGCCGAAGCCGAAGAGACGACTGAAGCAGAAGAGACTGAAGCCGAAGAGGCCGAACTCGATACGGTGAATCCGGAACACACGGATGAGCCACGAACGGGTGAGGTCGGCAGTGAACACCCTGCTGGATGACTATGACGCGGCGTTGCTGGACCTCGATGGCACGGTCTATCGAGGCAGCGACGTCGTCGACGGCGCCGAAGAGGCGGTGAACGCGGCCCACGAGCACGGTGTGGCGGTCCGCTTCGTCACCAACAACGCGTCGCGCGGGCCCGATGCGGTGGCTGCCCAGCTGACCGGGCTGGGCATTCCGGCGACGGCCGACGAGGTCAGCACGAGCGCCCAGGCGGGCGCTCGGGTGCTGGCCGACCGGCTGCCGGACGGCGCCAAGGTGCTGGTGTTCGGCACGGACGCGCTGGTCGCCGAGGTTGTCAACCGGGGGTTTACGCCGGTGCGTACCGCTGACGCGGACGTCGCGGCTGTGGTGCAGGGGTTGTCACAGGAGGCGGGGTGGCGAGATCTCGCCGAGGCGTGCCTTGCCATCCGGGCCGGTGCGTTCTGGGTCGCGTGCAATACCGACGCGACCCTGCCGACCGAGCGCGGGCTGTTGCCGGGCGCTGGTGCGCTGGTTGCCGCGCTGGTCACGGCGACCGGGTCGGTGCCGGTTGTCGCGGGCAAACCGGCGCGGCCGTTGATGGACGACGCGATCGCGGCCTCCGGAGCGAAGCATCCACTGGCAGTTGGTGACCGGTTGGACACCGACATCGCGGGCGCGCACGCGGTTGGCATCGACTCACTGTTGGTGTTGACCGGGGTGTCCACGCCCGCTGATCTGCTTGCCGCGCCACCTGAGCTGCGGCCCACCTACCTCGCCGCCGACGTGCGCGGATTGGCGTTGCCGAGCGCCGAGGTGCGGATCGGGTCGCAGGAGGGCTGGCGGGTCGAAGTCGACGGCGGCCGGTTGCGGGCAAGCGCCGTTGGTACGCCGGAGACCGGGAGCCCGGGGCTGCTCAGGGCGTTGTGCTCGGCCTGGTGGGCGACCGGTGGCGGGCACACCGATGTCGATGGCGGGGACGACGTGACCTCTCGCGCACTGGCCGAGCTTGGACTTGCCGAGTAGGGGGACGTCGCCGTCTGCGCGCATCGGCTAGCGTAGAAGCGTGCATCCGAACACGGATTCCGGTGCGTGGCGGCCGGTGCCGGCCCCGCCACCGAGCCATGAACAGAACACCGAGGGCGGGGACGCGGCGTTGCGGGCTGCCGAAGAGGCGGTCACGGCGCTGGACGGTCTCGCCGAACTGCCTGTCACCGAGCACGTTGGACGGTTCGATCTCGCGCATGCTGCCCTGACCGAAGCGCTGGCGAGCATCGACAAGGTCTGAGAAACAGAAGTGCCGAAGAGGGCGCGGCTGGATGCCGAACTGGTCCGCAGGGGACTGGCGGTCTCCCGCGAACACGCAGGTGAACTCGTTGCCGCGGGCAGGGTGACGGTGCGCGGCACAGTGGCCAGCAAACCGGCGACCGCGGTCGAGACCGATGCGCCGCTGCTCGTGCGCGCGGAGGAGCAGGATCCGAACTGGGCGTCGCGCGGCGCGCACAAGCTGCTGGGCGCGCTGGCGGCGTTCGTACCGGACGGGCTCACCGTCGCGGGGCGTCGTTGTCTGGACGCGGGCGCGTCGACCGGCGGGTTCACCGATGTGCTGCTGCGCGAGGGCGCCACCCAGGTGGTCGCGGCCGATGTGGGGCGCGGGTTGTTGCACTGGCGGTTGCGGACCGACGAGCGGGTCCTGGTCCGGGACCGGGTCAACGTGCGCAACCTGACCGTCGAGGAGATCGACGGGCCGGTGGAACTTGTGGTGGCCGATCTGTCGTTCATCTCATTGAAACTGGTGTTGCCCGCGTTGCTGTCCTGCACGACCGAGGACGCGGATCTGGTGCCGATGGTGAAACCGCAGTTCGAGGTGGGCAAGGATCAGCTCGGCTCGGGCGGGGTGGTGCGTGATCCTGAGCTTCGCGCGAATGCGGTGCTGGACGTGATCGCGGACGCGGCGAGGCTCGGGCTGGCCGTGCGCAGGGTGGTGGCGAGTCCGCTGCCCGGTCCGGCCGGCAACGTCGAGTATTTCCTGTGGTTGCGCAGGGGAGTCGCGACCGCGCCGGAGCGCGCCGGAGAACTGGTGCACGAGGCCGTTCGGAAAGGGCCGAGTTGATGTCAACGGAGCAGCAACGCGTGTGCGCCGATCCGGGGGAGTCGGACCGGGAGGTGCTGCTGGTCGTCGACACGCGCAGGCCGACCAATCTGGCGACCGCCGAGAAGGCCGCGGGGTGGTTCACCGCCGCTGGTGTGCGGATCCGGTTGCTGGAGGGCGAGGCGGGGCAGCTCGATCCGAGTTGTCGCACCACGATCGTGCCGACCGGGCCGGATGCGGCGACCGGGACCGAGTTGGTGTTCGCGCTCGGCGGCGACGGGACGTTGTTGCGGGCCGCGGAGTTGGCGCATCCGGTGGGGGTACCGGTGCTCGGGGTCAACCTGGGCAGGGTCGGGTTCCTCGCCGAGGCCGATTCGGACGGGCTCGAAGAGGCCGTGTCGATGGTGATCGACAAGAACTATCAGGTGCAGGACCGGATGACGGTCGACGTCACCGCGACGCTGGGTGGCGAGCTGATCGCGCACACCTGGGCGTTGAACGAGGCGAGCGTGGAGAAGGGCGTCCGGGAGCGGATCCTGGACGTGCGGATCGAGGTCGACGGCAGGCCGGTGTCGTCGTTCGGCTGTGACGGCGTGTTGTGTTCGACGCCGACCGGGTCGACGGCGTACGCGTTCTCCTCTGGTGGGCCGGTGATGTGGCCGGACGTGCGCGGTTTGCTGGTGGTGCCGAGCAACGCGCACGCGATGTTCGCGCGGCCGCTGGTGGTGTCGCCGGATTCGGTTGTCGCGCTTGAGGTCGATCCGGAGGGGCATCCGGCGGTGCTGACGTGTGACGGTCGACGCATGTTCCCGCTCCCGGCCGGGACGCGGGTCGAGGTTGTCGGTGGTGCGGTGCCGTTGCGGCTGGTGAGGCTGTACGAGGGGTCGTTCACGGACCGTCTGGTGCGCAAGTTCGAACTGCCGGTGCATGGGTGGCGGCGCACCAAATAGCGGCCCGACGCACTAGTGTGCGCCGTGTGCTTGCCGAGATGAGCATTTCCGGCCTCGGCGTGATCGACGAGGCCACCCTTGAGCTGCATCCAGGGTTCACGGTGTTGACCGGCGAGACCGGCGCGGGCAAAACCATGGTGGTGACCGGGCTGCACCTGCTCAGCGGGGGCAGAGCCGAGGCGTCCCGGGTGCGCAATGGCGCCGACCGGGCGGTGGTCGAGGGCCGGTTCGAACTGAACCCTGGCGATGAGGCGATCGCGCTGGCGGCCGGGGCGGGCGCCGAGCCCGACGAGGACGGCAGCCTGATCGCGGTCCGCACGGTGTCCGGTGATGGCCGCTCGCGCGCGCATCTGGGCGGCCGGTCGGTGCCGGTGGGCGTGTTGGCCGAGCTGAGCGAGCGGTTGATCGCGGTGCACGGCCAGAACGACCAGTTGCGCCTGTTGCAGCCTGCCGAGCAGCGTGCGGTGCTGGACCGGTATGCCGGTTCGATGGTGGCCGAGCCGCTGGCGGAGTACCGGCGGGTGCGGGAGGAGTGGCAGCGGGTCGCCACCGAGCTGATCGAGCGGATCGAGCGGTCGCGGGAGATGGCGCGCGAGGCCGACCTGCTCAAGCACGGGCTGGCCGAGATCGCCTCGGTCGACCCGAAGCCGGGCGAGGACCAGGAGCTGCACGACGAGGCGCGTCGGCTCGCCGACGTGGACCAGTTGCGCACGATCGCGACGGCCGCGCAGGTCGCGGTGAGCGGGTCGCCCGACAGCGAGTTGGACAGCGCGGGCGCGCTCGGTGGGCTGGGTGAGGCGCAGCGTGGGCTGGAGTCAGCGGACGATCCGCAGTTGCGGGAGCTCGGGCCGCGGCTGGCCGAGGCACTGGTGCTGATCACCGATGTCGGTACCGAGCTGGCGCGTTATCTGGAGGACCTGTCCGCTGACCCGGCTCGGTTGGAGCAGGTGCTGGCGCGGCAGGCCGAGCTGAAGGCGTTGACCCGCAAGTACGCGGCCGACGTGGACGGCGTGCTGGCCTGGGCGCAGGACGCACAGGCCCGGCTGGACGGCCTGGACACCTCCGAGGAGGCGTTGACCGAGCTGACCGTGCGTCGCGACCAACTGGCCAAGGAGCTGGCCGGGCACGCGGAGGCGGTGACCATGGCGCGGGTCGCGGTCGCGGCCGAGCTGGCCAAGGAGGTCACTCTCGAACTCGCCGGGCTCGCCATGGCGGCGGCGAACATCGAGGTCGTGGTGGCGCAGCGCGAGGTCGATGAGAGCGACGCGGCCGCGCTGCCGGTCGGCAAGCGGGTGCTGCACGCGGGCCCGGACGGCGTGGACGAGGTGGAGATCCGGTTGCGCGCGCATCCCGGCGCGCCGCCGCTGCCGGTGCACAAGGGTGCCTCCGGCGGTGAGCTCTCGCGCGTCATGCTGGCCATCGAGGTGGTGCTCTCGCACGCGGATCCGGTGCCGACGTTGGTGTTCGACGAGGTCGACGCGGGTGTCGGTGGCCGGGCGGCGGTGGAGATCGGGCGGCGGCTGGCGCGGTTGGCGACCAGTCACCAGGTGATCGTGGTGACGCACCTGCCGCAGGTCGCGGCGTTCGCGGACCGGCATCTGGTGGTGGACAAGGATTCCAAGGGGAGTCTGACCCGTAGCGGCGTGCGCTCGCTGACTGACGCGGACCGGGTGATCGAACTGGCGCGGATGCTCGCGGGCATGGATTCGACGGACACCGGTCGCGCGCACGCGGAGGAGTTGCTGGGCGCGGCGGTGGCGGACAAGGCCGCCTATCTGGCCAGCACCACGAAGAAGCGCAAGAGCAAAAAGGGCTGAGCCCCGGTCCGCCTGCCGCGGTTCTGACCGCGCGGTGGCCCGGCTGCGCCCCGCGTGGTGTCGCGCGGTGGGTTGGTTGCGCCCCGCGTGTCGCGCGGGGCGCTGGGCCGTCCGGTGCTCAGTGGGTCAGGTGCAGCCGGGAGAGGCTCACGGCCAGGTGGCCATGGTGGTCGTGCCGGCAGCGGTAGCACATGGGCGCCGGCCGTTTGTGGTTGTCCAGGATCAGTTTGTGGCAGTCGCTGCACCTGGTCACGGTGTTCGGTTCGAGGATGTCCGCGAGTGCGATGCACAGCATGACCACGACCGCGAGCAGGCCGATCGAGGACAACGTGATCGCGGTGATGTCCCATCCCATCGGGCCGCACCTCTTCCGCGTCTGGCGCTCCGGCGGGCGGTCGGCTGGCCACCCAGCTCCATTAGTATCGCGCTACGATAGATTTTTCCTGGGATCTCACCAGGAAAATCCTGAATTTCAGCCAAAAGCGGTGACAAATGACTGGTTTGTCGCAAAGTGACTACGCGAACCTGCTCGCGTTTCGCGCCGCGTTGCGCCGGTTCGAGCGGTGGAGCGAGGCGCAGGCGCGGCAGGCCGGCCTCACGCCGGCCCAGCACCAGTTGCTGCTCGCGGTGAAGGGGCACCCGGATCGGCGCGGGCCCACGATCCGGGAGGTCGCGGAGTACCTGGGCGTGCAGCACCACAGCGCGGTCGGGCTCGCCGATCGCGCCGTCGAGGCGGGCCTGGTGGCGCGTGCGCGGGATGTGGACGATGCGCGGTTGGTCCGGTTGGCGTTGACGCCGTTGGGGGAGCAGCGGATCGGTCAGCTCAGTGAGTTGCATCTCGCCGAACTGGTTCGACTGAGGCCGGCGCTGGAACACCTGCTGGAGCACGAGGTGGTCTCGGGCACCGCGCCTTGACCCCAAGTCTTGCGTAATGCAAGACTTGCGTTATGCAAGAGGACGTTGATCAGGACGTCGCGCTGTTCGACGCGTTGACCAGAGTGCTGGTCGGCGTCGCCTGGGACAGCGCGCACGCCGCACCGGTCGGCATGACGTTTCCGCAGACCAGGCTGCTGCTGGTGTTGCTGGACCTTGGCAAGGTCGCCTCGTCGCGGTTGGCCGAGGCGATGGGGGTGAACGCGTCCTCGATCACCCGCCACGCGGACAAGCTGGAGGCGCGCGGCTACCTGCACCGCGGCACCGACGAGCGCAACCGCAGCGTGGTCACGCTCGACGTGACCGAGGCCGGCCGGGCGGCGGGGGGCAGGTGCTGGCTCGGCGACATGCCGCACTGGGTGCGATCCTCGGGCGGCTCGACGCCGGGCACCGGCAGGCGGCGGCGGACACGGCGCGGGCGTTCATCGCCGCCGCTGATGCCGAGCCAACTGTTGCGACGACCGGACCGTCGCCGCTGTGAACGCCGAAGCGAAGCCGAAGAAGCTGGACACGCGCGCCGCGCACCTCGGCGACTTCATGGTGCGCCCGCGCGTGTTGGTCATCGCCGCGGGTGCCGGCGCCGGTGTTCATGATCGGGGCGGCGCTGGGTGCTGCCGAGGGCGGGCTGTTGCCGCACGTTGCCGCCGGGTTCTGGGCGATGTGCGGGTTGGCGGCGGTGGTCGGCGGGGTGATGCGCTCGCCGTTGACCGGGATCGTGTTCACGCTCGAACTCACGCACGCGTGGAACGACCTGCTGCCGTTGGTGGTCGCGTCGGTCGCCGCGTACGCGTTGTCGGTGTTGCTGCTCAAGCGATCGGTGCTGACCGAGAAGATCGCGCGCCGCAGGCTGCGCCTGACTCGCGAATACACCACCGATCCGTTGGAGACGTTCGTCGCCGCCGAGGTGATGAACCACGATCCGGTGCTGCTGCTGGATTCCGATCGGCTGGTGGGCGTGACCACGCGGCGGGCGTTGATGGAATGCGACGCCGCGCGGGTCGGGGCTGCGACGAGCGCGCCGCGGGCCATCAGCCATCCGGATGACACGCTGCGGCCGGTCGCCAACAACCTGGCCGCCGCCGAGGTGACGCGTGCGCCGGTAGTGGATCGGGCCGAGCCGGATCGGGTGGTTGGCGTGATCACGTTGGCGCAGTTGCTGCACGCGCGCAGGCGTGATCTGGACGAGGAGCACCATCGGGAACGGTTGTTGATCGTCCGCAATGGACAGACGGAGGCCGAGAAAGTGTCATGATTGGGCCAATCGGGTGATTGCCGGACGCGAACATGCCGTTACCGTTCCGTGACGTGCCTGCCCGTCACTCTGAGTCCTACGCCCATTGGTTCACCGCGACGGACGAGCCTCCCGGCAAACCCAAGCCCGGCGAGGTCACCGATCTCGCGGCGGCCGAGGAGTTCATCGAGAACTACCACGCGGAAAACCCGGAGGCTGGGCCGGCGAGCAACCGGATCGCCTGGATCCACGCGGAGATCGGCACCACCGGCACCTATCAGCACACCCCAGGCGAACTCACCTACGGCGCACGCGTCGCGTGGCGCAACAACGCGCGTTGCATCGGCCGGCTGTACTGGAACAGTCTGCGGGTGCGGGACCTGCGCGCGGTGCGCGACGCCGACCAGGTCGCCGATCACTGCGTCGAACACCTCCGGCTGGCCAACAACGGCGGCAAGATCCGCCCGGTGATCAGCGTGTTTCCGCCGGATCGGCCGGACGCGCCAGGGCCGAGGATCTACAACGAGCAACTCGTGCGCTACGCGGGTTACCCGCAGAGCGACGGTTCGGTGCTGGGGGATCCGCGCTATGCCGGGTTCACCAACACGGTGATCAACAAGGGCTGGGAGCCGCCACCGGTGCGTGGCGCGTTCGACGTGCTGCCGCTGCTCATCGAGACGCCGCACGAGGGTCAGCGGCTGTACACGCTGCCCGAGCAGGTCGTGCTGGAGGTGCCGCTGCGGCATCCGGACCTCGACTGGTTCGGCGATCTCGGCCTGCGCTGGCACGCGGTGCCCGCGATCAGCGACATGCGGCTGTCCATCGGCGGCGTCGACTATCCGGCCGCGCCGTTCAACGGGTGGTACATGGGCACCGAGATCGGCGCGCGGAACCTGGTCGACGTCGACCGGTACAACCTGCTGGAGGCGATCGCCGACCAGCTCGGCCTGGACCGCTCCAGCGAGACGACGCTCTGGCGGGACCGCGCGGCGGTGGAGATCAACCGGGCGGTGCTGCACTCGTTCGGCGCGGACGGCGTCACCATCACCGACCACCACACCGAGTCGCGCCGCTTCCTTACTCATCTGGCCAAGGAAGAACGCGCAGGTCGGAGCTGTCCTGCCGACTGGAACTGGATCGTCCCGCCGATGTCCGGCGGCCTCACCCCGGTGTTTCACCGGCAATACGACACCGAGGTGCGTGGACCGGGCTTCCACCCGGACGACATCGCGGCGAGCCGGAGCCAGCTGGGCGGGCCGCCGTGCTTCGAATCGGCTGACGTGCGGAGACCGCCGCTGGTACGTACCGGGTGGTAGTTATGGGCTAACCCGGCGTGGCAAACGGACTAACAGTCGTCCCTTTGTCACCATGCGAAACATGAAACTCACCGGTCTGCTCGCCAGAACCAGCCGGGAACTCCCAGGAGTCACCGGCATGGCCAGGGTCGATCGGCGCACCGGTGATCTGCTGCGCCGCATCGGCCCTGGCGACATCGTGGTCCTCAACCAACTCGACCTGGACCGCCGCACCGCGGACGCGCTCATCGCGGCCGAGGTCGTCGGCGTGGTCAACGCGTCCGTCTCCATCTCCGGCCGCTACCCGAATCTCGGCCCGGAACTGCTGGTCACAGCCGGTATCCCGCTCATCGACGGGGTCGGCGAGGACGTGCTGCGCACCATCAAGGAAGGCGCCAAGCTGCGCCTGCACGAGGGCTCGGTCTATCTCGGTGAGAAGGAGGTCGCCACCGGGATCCAGCAGACCCCCGACTCCGTCGCCGATCAGCTGATCGAGGCGAAGGCGGGCATGTCCGCGCTGCTCGAGGCGTTTTCCGCGAACACGATCGAGTTCCTGCGCCGCGAACGCACCCTGATCATCGACGGCGTCGGCGTGCCCGAGGTGTTCGTGCCGATGAAGGATCGCGAAGTCCTCATCGTCGCCCCCGGCACCGATCACGCGGCCGATCTGAAGCTGCTCAAGCGCTACATCCGCGAACACCGGCCGGTGCTGGTCGGCGTGGAGATCGGGGCGGACACCCTGGTCGAAGCCGGATACAAACCGCAGGTCATCGTCGGTGACCCGGACGGCATCCGAACCGTCACCCTCAAATCCGGCGCCGAGGTCGTGGTGCCCGCCGACACCGACGGGCACGCGCCCGGCCTGGAACGCATCCAGGACCTGGGCATCGGCGCGGTCACCTTTCCCAGTTCCGGCAACCCCGAGGACCTCGCACTGCTGATCGCCGAGGCGCACGGCGCGAGCCTGATCGTCACCGTCGGCACCCAGGCCACCCTGGCCGAGTTCCTGGACCGGGGCCGCTCGGGTTCCAACCCGTCGACCTTCCTGACCCGGTTGAAGCTGGGCTCGCTGCTGGTCGACGGCAAGGCGGTGGCCACTCTGCACCGGGCGCGGGTGTCCGTGGCGTCGGTGCTGCTGCTGGTGCTCGCCGCGCTGATCGTGATCGTCGCGGCGCTCGCCATCTCCGATGTCGGCCACGGCTACCTGACCTGGCTCTCCGCTACCGGAACGCACCTGGTCACCTGGGTCAAAGGACTGGTTTAGATGATTTCTCTGCGCTATCACGTCATCTCCATCGGCGCCGTGTTCCTCGCGCTCGCGCTCGGTGTCGTGCTCGGCTCGACCGCGCTGTCCAACACGCTGCTGTCCGGATTGAGCGGGCAGAAGAACAACCTGGCCGCGCAGGTGTCCGACCTGCAGACCCAGCAGGCCGGGTTGAACGGGCAGCTCACCGACGCCGACCAGTTCGCCACCGGCATCGGCCCGCTCGCGGTGCGCGGCGCGCTCTCCCAGCGCACCGTCGCGCTGATCCTGGCGCCGGACGCGAGCCAGACCCAGGCGAACCAGCTGGGCACGTTGATCACGGCGGCGGGCGGCACGGTGACCGGCACCCTCCAGCTGACCCAGAACTTCACCGACCCCAACCAGGCCGACCAGCTGCGCGACCTGGTCACCCGGCTGATCCCGGCCGGTGTGCAGCTGCCGGTCGCGTCCGACCCTGGCACCCTCGCGGGTGGCCTGATCGGTCCACTGGTGTTGTTGAACAAGACCAACGACGCCGCGCAGGCCAGCCAGGACTCGGTGGCGGCGGCGCTGGCCGGGCTCGCGTCGGGCGGGTTCGTCAAGCCGGGCGCGCAGATCCAACCGGCGCAGCTCGCGCTGGTGCTGACCGGCGGTGCCGAAACCGGCAACGACCCGGCGGACCGGGCCGCGATGCTGGCCGAGTTCGCGGCCGAGATGCAGCGCTCCGGTGCTGGCACGGTGCTGGCAGGCGGGTCGGGTTCGGCGGGCGGCAGCGGCGCGGTGGGCGTGCTGCGCGCGGATTCCGCGAACAACTCGATCGTGTCGACAGTGGACGATGTTGACACGGCCGCAGGCCGCGTGACGACCGTGCTCGCGTTGCAGCAGCAGCTCAACGGCAAGGCGGGCGCGTACGGGACCGCGGGCAACGCGGCCTCGCCGGTGCCCGAACCGGTCAACAACTGACGGTGTCGATCTCTTGGGAACCTATCGACACGCGCGTCGGTGGCGTGGCTGGTCGAAGGCGTGGCGGACAAGGCGTGATAGCCTGAAATCCCGTGGGCAGTAAGACCGATTCCCGCCGGAATCGGCCGCAGATCACGGGAGCTTCCTTGGTGCTTCAGGCGCAGACGACCAAGCACGTTTTCGTCACCGGAGGCGTCGCCTCCTCGCTGGGTAAGGGGCTCACCGCCTCCAGTCTCGGCCAGCTACTCACCGCGCGCGGGTTGCGGGTCACCATGCAGAAGCTGGACCCGTACCTCAACGTGGACCCGGGCACGATGAACCCCTTCCAGCACGGTGAGGTGTTCGTCACCGACGACGGCGCCGAGACCGACCTGGACATCGGCCACTACGAACGATTCCTGGACCGCAGCCTGTCCGGCTCGGCGAACGTCACCACCGGCCAGGTGTACTCGGAGGTGATCGCCAAGGAGCGGCGCGGCGAATACCTCGGCGACACCGTCCAGGTCATCCCGCACATCACCGACGAGATCAAGGCGCGCATCCGCGCCATGTCCGATCCGGGTCCGGACGGCCAGATCCCGCACGTGGTCATCACCGAGGTCGGTGGCACCGTCGGCGACATCGAGTCGCTGCCCTTCCTGGAGGCCGCCCGCCAGGTCCGGCACGACGTCGGCCGGGACAACTGCTTCTTCCTGCACGTCTCGCTGGTGCCCTACCTGGCGCCCTCCGGCGAGCTGAAGACCAAGCCCACCCAGCACTCCGTGGCCGCGCTGCGCAACATCGGCATCCAGCCGGACGCGATCGTGTGCCGCGCGGACCGGGAGATCCCGGACGGGCTCAAGCGCAAGATCGCGCTGATGTGCGACGTGGACACCGAAGCGGTGGTCGCCGCGCCGGACGCACCGTCCATCTACGACATTCCCAAGGTGTTGCACGCGGAAGCGCTGGACGCGTATGTGGTGCGCCGCCTCGACCTGCCCTTCCGCGACGTCGACTGGACCGTGTGGGGCGACCTGCTGGAGCGGGTGCACAACCCGGCGGAGACGGTGCGGGTCGCGCTGGTCGGCAAGTACGTCGACCTGCCGGACGCGTACCTCTCCGTCACCGAAGCGTTGCGCGCCGGTGGTTTCGCGCACCGCGCCAAGGTCGAGGTGGTCTGGGTCGCCTCGGACACCTGCGAGACCGAGGCAGGCGCGGCCCGCATGCTGTCCGGTGTGGACGGTGTGCTGATCCCGGGCGGGTTCGGCGTGCGCGGCATCGAGGGCAAGCTCGGCGCCATTCGATACGCGCGCACCAGGGGCATCCCGGTGCTGGGGCTGTGCCTCGGTTTGCAGTGCATGGTCATCGAGGTCGCCCGCGACCTGGCCGGCATCGCCGACGCGAACTCCGCCGAGTTCGACGAGCTGACCAAGCACCCGGTCATCTCCACCATGGCCGACCAGACCGACGTGATCGCGGGCGAGCGCGACATGGGCGGCACCATGCGCCTCGGCGCGGACCCGGCCAAGTTGACCCCGGGTTCGTTGGTGGCCAGGGCATACGGCGCGAACGAGGCGTCCGAACGGCACCGCCACCGCTACGAGGTGAACAACGCCTACCGCGACCGGCTGGCCAAGACCGGCCTGAAGTTCTCCGGCGTGTCCCCGGACGGTCACCTGGTCGAGTACGTCGAACTGCCCGAGGACAAGCACCCGTTCTTCGTCGGCACCCAGGCGCACCCGGAACTGAAGTCGCGCCCGACCCGGCCACACCCGCTGTTCGCCGCGTTCGTCGGCGCCGCGCTGCGCTACTCGGCCGCCGACCGGTTGCCGGTGGAGATCCCGGACAACGCGGCGGCCCTGTCATGACCGGAGCACGCCACCAGTTCGACGTGGTGTCCACACAGGACATCTACCTGGGCAGGGTCGTCGCGCTGCGCGCGGACGAGGTCGCCATGCCCGGCGGCCGTCCCGCGCGCCGCGAGGTCGTCGAGCACTACGGCGCGGTCGCGGTGGCCGCGTTGGACGAGCAGAACCGGCTGGTGCTGATCCACCAGTACCGGCACCCGCTCGGTCACCGGCTCTGGGAACTGCCCGCCGGCCTGCTCGACGAACCGGGCGAAACCCCGCGCGAAGCGGCGGGCCGCGAACTCGCCGAAGAGGTCGGCCTCGCCGCGCAGCACTGGGAAACCCTGGTCGACGTGGCCGCGTCACCCGGGTTCACCGACGAGGTCGTGCGCGTGTTCCTGGCGCGCGACCTGCGCGAGGTGCACCGCGAGATCGCGCCGAACGACGAGGAGACCGACCTGGTCGTGCGGCGCTTCGCGTTGGCGGAAGCGGTGCGGATGGTGCTGGCGGGCGAGATCATCAACGCCTCGGCGGTGGCGGGCATCCTCGCCGCGCAGGCGGTGCTCGCCGGCACCGCGACCAGTCGGCCAGAGGACGCGGCCTGGGCCGACCGGCCCACCCGGTTCGCGGCCCGCGGCAAAGCCTGAGGCCCGTGCCGATCGCGAGCGTGATCAGCGGTTATCTCGACCACCTCGCGGTCGAGCGCGGCACCGCGCGCAACACGCTCGACTCGTACACGCGCGACCTGCGCCGGTACGAGGAATACCTGCGTAGGCGAGGAATCGCGGATTTGGGCGCGGTCACGGCGAACCAGATCAGCGAGTTCCTCGCCGCGCTGCGCGAAGGCGGCCCGGACCATCCGCCGCTGGCCGCGTCGTCGGCGGCGCGGACCGTGGTCGCCGTGCGCGGGCTGCACAAGTTCGCGGTACGCGAGGGGATCGTCGAGCAGGATCACGCGCGGGAGGTCAAACCGCCGCAACCACCGCGCAGGCTGCCCAAGGCGCTGCCGGTCGACGACGTCATCCGGTTGCTGGAACAACCAGGTGCCGACGATCCCCTGGCCATCCGCGACCGCGCCCTGCTCGAACTGCTCTACTCGACCGGCGCACGCATCTCCGAAGCGGTCGGGCTGGACGTCGACGACCTCGACCGGGAGGCGCGCACGGTCATTCTGGACGGCAAGGGCGGCAAACAGCGCCTGGTCCCGGTCGGCCGCCCCGCGCTCGCCGCAGTCGACGCATACCTGGTGCGGGTCCGAACGGGGTTGCTGCGCGCGTCGACGCCCGCGCTGTTCCTCAACGCGCGCGGCGGACGACTTTCACGTCAGGGAGCCTGGCACATTCTGAAGGCGGCGGCCGATCGCGTCGGCATCACCGCCGAGATCTCGCCGCACACGTTGCGCCATTCGTTCGCCACCCATCTGATGGAAGGTGGCGCCGATGTCCGTGTCGTACAGGAACTTCTCGGGCACGCCTCGGTGACCACGACACAGATCTACACGCTGGTCACGGTGAACACGTTGCGCGAGGTCTACGCGACGGCGCACCCGCGCGCGCTCGGATAGCTCCCCTGAGACTTGCGTCACCCGGTACGGTAGGCGCCGAAGTCGCCTGCGGTCATTGCGGAGGTGGTTGGCGTGCATTCCGACCTCGATCAGCCGACTCGCGAGAACATCACCCTCGTGGGCGTGTTGCACGCCCTGAGCGACCCGACACGGCTCGCCGTGCTGCGCCAGCTCGAGGCGCGCGGCGAAACCCTGTGCGGGCGCCTCGACGTCGCCGTCGCCAAGTCGACGCTGTCCCAGCACCTGCGCGTGCTGCGCGAGGCAGGCGTGACCAGGACCAGGCCGGAGGGCACCCAGCGCTGGCTGTCCGTGCGCCGCGACGACCTCGACGACCGGTTCCCCGGCCTGCTCGACGTCGTACTGGCCGCGACCGGCCCTGCCGTGCAAACCGTGTCCGTGCCAGTACCCATCCCGGCTACTGTGTAGCTCCGGACCTGGTCAGAGCCCTGCGGGACAGCAACGTGGGCAGTGTCGCGGAGATCGTCGACCGGATCCGCCAGATAGAGGGTCTGCCCGACGATCCCGCTTCGGACCGGCATCCACCCGGTTAGTCATTGGTCGCCCTGGTACTGGGCACGGTAATCGTTACCTGGGCGAGGCCGCGGTCGGCGCTGGCCGGACCAAGACTTTTCTCGGTGAGCGTTACCGGCGCATCGCCCGGCGGCGGGGTGCGAAACGCGCCATCGTCGCCGTCGGGCGCTCCATCCTGATCATTGTCTGGCACCTGTTGTCCGACCCTGACGTTCGATTCCATGACCTGGGTCCGGGCTACTACGACTCCCGGATCAGCACCGACCGCAAGATCCGCAACCATGTCCGCGAGCTCCACGCCCTGGGCTATCGAGTCACCCTCGAACCCGCGGCCTGACCAGCCATCAACCCCAACCCGGCTCCGCTACGCTCCGCCGGGAGCTACCGCCTGTCCGGGTCATCGCCATTTTCGGACTAGCAGCGGAAATGGCGGCTACCGGCGAGGCGCGTTGCCGGTGTCAAGGACGCCGCATAGGCTGCGCCAGACGGTCCCGACTCGCCACCAACAAGGAGCCAGTTCGCCATGTCGACACCGCAGCCATCCGCTCCGCGGTTGCCTGGCGGTGGTTCGGTCGAGCTGAACCTGGCCCCGCCGCCGGTGGTCGACGACGAGGAACCGGACAACTCGAATGCCACGATCAGCGCGACGGGTCGAGCGCGGCGGCGCACTCCGGAACCGGCGCTGATCGCCCACCACGGACCCGCCAAGATCCTCGCCCTGTGCAACCAGAAGGGCGGGGTCGGCAAAACCACGTCGACCATCAACCTCGGCGCCGCGCTGGCCGAATACGGCCGCCGCGTGCTGCTCGTCGACTTCGACCCGCAGGGCGCGCTGTCCGTCGGCCTCGGCGTGCATCCGAACCACCTCGAACAGACCATCTACAACGCGATCATGGAACGCGATGTCGGGGTCGAGGACGTGGTGATGCGCACCAGCGTCGACGACATGGACCTGCTGCCCAGCAACATCGACCTCTCCGCCGCCGAAGTGCAGCTGGTCTCCGAGGTCGGTCGCGAGCACACCCTGGTCAGGGTGCTGCGCCCGCTGATCGACAAGTACGACTACATCCTGGTCGACTGCCAGCCATCGCTCGGCCTGCTCACGGTCAACGCGCTGGCCGCCGCCGACGGCGTGATCATCCCGCTGGAGTGCGAGTTCTTCAGCCTGCGCGGTGTCGCGCTGCTGATCGACACCATCGAGAAGGTCCGCGAGCGGCTCAACCCGAAACTCGAGATCACCGGCATCCTGCCGACCATGTTCGACCCGAGGACGCTGCACTGCCGTGAGGTCATGGCCAGGGTCGTCGAAGCCTTCGGCGACACCGTGTTCGACGCGGTCATCAACCGGACCGTCCGCTTCCCGGAAACGACCGTCGCCGGTGAGCCGATCACCCGCTGGGCGCCCCGCTCGGCCGGTGCGAAGGCATACCGCGAACTGGCCCGCGAGGTGATCGCACGATGAGAACGCTCGGATTGCGGCGGTTGCTCGGTTGAACCGCCGCCCATCACTGCCTGGTGCGGCTGAACTGTTCCGGCCTACCGTTCCGGTCGTTCCACCAGCAGATGCCCGCCCGCTCCCGGAACCGCCCGAAACGGCCAGTTCCGGGCGTCGCAAGCACGAATCCAAGATCACCGTGTACATCTCCGAGGACGAGCTGTACGCGTTGGAACACGCCCGGCTGGTGGCCCGCGCCAAGCACGGCCTGATCACCGACCGGGGCCGGATCGTGCGCGAGGCGATCGCGGTGCTGCTCGCCGATTTCGAGGAGCACGGCGCGGAGTCGATGCTGGTCCGCAGGCTCCGCCGGGAATCGGAGCGGTGATCCCCGTGGACGAGACGCCACGGCAGCCCGACGCCGAGGCGTCGGCCGCCCCTGCCACCGAGCCAGCCCCTGCCACCGAGCCAGCCCCTGACGACGGCAGGTTCCGGGTCCGCCTTTCCAACTTCGAGGGTCCCTTCGACCTGCTGCTCCAGCTGATCTCCCAGCACGAACTGGACGTCACCGAGGTCGCGCTGCACCGGGTGACCGACGATTTCATCGCGCACATCAGGTCGATGGGGGACGACTGGAGCCTCGACGAGACCACCGAGTTCCTGGTCATCGCCGCCACCCTGCTCGACCTGAAAGCCGCGCGCCTGCTGCCCGCCGCCGAGGTCGAGGACGAGGACGACCTGGCCTTGCTCGAAGCCCGCGACCTGCTGTTCGCGCGACTGCTGCAGTACCGGGCGTACAAGCAGGTCGCCGCGCTGTTCAGCGAGCTCGAAGCGACCGCGATGCGCCGCTATCCTCGGTCGGTCGCGCTGGAGGACCGGTTCGCGCAGCTGCTGCCCGAGGTCATGCTCGGCGTCGACCCGACGACGTTCTCCCAGATCGCCGCCGTGGCGTTCCGCCCGAAGCCGCCGCCCACGATCTCGCTGGCCCACCTGCACGTCGCCAAGGTCTCGGTCCGCGAGCACGCCGCCATGCTGCGCATCCGGCTCGCCGAATCCGGTTCGGCGACGTTTGCCGAGCTGGTCTCCGACTGCGATCACACCTTGCAGGTGGTCGCCAGGTTCCTGGCGTTGCTGGAGCTGTACCGGCAGCAGAGCATCCTGTTCGAGCAGCCCGCCGCGCTGGAGGAACTGATCGTCACCTGGGCGGGTGGCAGCGTCGCCGATGCGCGCGCGGTGTCCGAGAGCGACC
This sequence comes from Pseudonocardiaceae bacterium, assembly GCA_036494465.1. Lineage (GTDB taxonomy): Bacteria > Actinomycetota > Actinomycetes > Mycobacteriales > Pseudonocardiaceae > CAJCJE01. Next base: position 10,144 of record DASXOJ010000257.1, on the reverse strand, counting down.
TGGCCAGCCAGGCGGAAGACGAGGAATACGAGTGACCGAGCCCGTGGCCGATCTGGACGCGCTCCAGGAATCCGCAGCACCGGAACCCGCGCCGGAACCCGAGGCGGGCGACGACGAGGGCGTCGAAGTCCCCGAACTTCCTGGCATCGACGACGACACCCTGGCGCCCGCGCTGGAAGCCCTGCTGCTCGTCGTGGACGCCCCCGCGTCCGAGGACACCCTCGCCGCCGCGCTGGACGTGTCCGTGAGCAGGGTCGGCGCCGCGCTGGCGCGAATGGCGGCCGACTATACTGAATCCGGACGCGGGATCGATCTGCGGAAAATGGGTGAGGGCTGGCGGTTCTTCACCCGCGATCGATACGCGCCCTATGTTGAGAAACTTCTCCTCGATGGCCAGCGCGCCCGGTTGACAAGGGCCGCGTTGGAAACGCTCGCGGTGATCGCCTATCGCCAACCGGTCACCAGGGCACGGATCGCGGCTGTGCGCGGGGTCAACGTCGATGGCGTGATCCGGACGCTCGTGCTGCGCGGGCTGATCGAGGAGACCGGGACCGACGCCGAAACCGGCGGTTTGCTGTACCGGACCACCGAACTGTTCTTGGAGCGGTTGGGGCTGTCCTCTTTGGAGGATCTGCCGCCGATCGCTCCGCTGTTGCCGGAAGTGGATGCGATCGAAGATGTCTGACCGTGCGGGAACCGCCCCGGAAGGGATTCGGCTGCAGAAGGTGCTTGCCCAGGCGGGCATCGCCTCGCGGCGCGCCGCCGAGGAGATGATCGATCAGGGCCGGATCAAGGTGGACGGCAAGGTCGTCAGGGAGCAGGGCCGCCGGGTTGACCCGGACAAGGCCGTGATCCACGTGGACGGCGTGCGCATCGTCACCCGCGAAGACCTGACCTATCTGGCCTTCCACAAGCCGATCGGCGTGCACAGCACCATGCACGACGACCAGGGCCGACCGTCCATCGGCGACTACGTGCACCACAGCGGCCCGCGCCTGTTCCACGTCGGCCGGTTGGACGTGGAGACCGAGGGCCTGCTGTTGCTCACCAATGACGGCGAACTCGCGCACCGGCTCACGCACCCCTCGTACGAGGTGCCCAAGACCTATCTGGCCGACGTGCCCGGCCCGGTGCCGAAGGACCTCGGCAAGCGGCTGCGGGCAGGCATCGAACTGGAGGACGGCCTTGCCAAGGTCGACTCGTTCAAGCTGATCGACGCGCTGCCCGGTCAGGCCCTGGTCGAGCTGATCCTGCACGAGGGCCGCAACCACGTCGTGCGGCGCATGCTGGCCGAGGTTGGCCTCCCGGTGTTCCGGCTGGTCCGCACCGCCATCGGCGAGGTCCGGCTGGGCAGCCAGAAGGCAGGCACGCTGCGCCCGCTGAACCGCCCGGAGATCGGTTCGCTGTTCGCGTCGGTCGGCCTCTAACCGACCTTCCCACGCACCTGATCGAGCAGCGCCGCCAACAGTTCGCCCAGTTGGCGGCGCTGCTCGGCACCGAGCCCGTCGAGCAGACTGGCTTCCCTGGTGAGCACCTGGTCGACGGTTCGTTCGATCAGCGCGTGCCCGGCCTCGGTCAACGTGACCAGTACCGATCGCGCCCGGTCGGTGCCAGGGCTCCGGGTGACCAGGCCCTCCTTCTCGGCTTTGCCGACCCGCTGCGAGATCGCACCCGCGGTCACCAGGGTCCGCGCGGCCAGTTCGCGGGTGTCCACCGTGTACGGGGGACCGCTGCGGCGCAGCACGCTGAGCAGATCCAACGTCGCCGGGGTGACATCTGCCTCGGCGAGCACCCGGCGCCGGTCGTCGCCGAACAGCTTGGCCAGCCGCCACAGCGGCGTGACCACCTCGATCGAGGAGGTCGGCGTGCCCGGCCGTTCGCGCGTCCACGCGGTCGCGATCTCCCGCGCCGGATAGTCCGACGTCGAGTCGAACGGATAACTGTCGTCGTTTGACAAGCCTGCCCTCCTACGTTTAGGTCTAAATTTAGCACTGAACGACAATCGAGGGGAAATCATGTCCCGAACAGTCCTGGTCACCGGCGGCGGAACCGGCATCGGCGCGGCCATCGCCGCCCGCTTCGCCCGCGGCGGCGAGGACGTCTACCTCACCGGCCGCAGGCCCGACGTCCTCAAGCACACCGCGACCGCCCTGAACGCCACCCCGATCACCTGCGACCACACCGACCCCGGCCAGCTCACCGCCCTGCTCGACCAACTCCCGGCACACGTCGACGTGCTGGTCAACAACGCGGGCGGCAACACCGACTTCGACGGATCCCCGCCGGACGACCTGGCCGCATACGCGACCGCCTGGCGGGCCAACCTCGACGCCAACCTGCTCAGCGCCGCCCTCACCACCCACGCGCTGACCGGACGACTGGCCGCCGGGGGAGCGGTCGTGCACATCGGCTCGATCGCGGCGGACAAGGGCGCTGGCGCGTACGGCGCGGCAAAGGCCGGTCTGGCCAGCTGGAACGTCGGCCTCGCCGCCGAACTCGGGCCGCGCGGTCTCACCGCCAACGTGGTCGCGGCCGGCTACGTCGAGGCCACCGAGTTCTTCCGCGATCGCCTCACGGACGCGCGCCGCACCCGGCTCATCGCCGACACCGACACCGGCCGCCCCAGCACCGTCGAGGACATCGCGGGCACCGTGCACTTCCTCGCATCGTCGGCCGCTCGGCAGATCACCGGACAGGTGTTGAACGTCAACGGTGGGGCGTGGTCGACCCGGTGAATCATCCGGGCCGGGCAAGATCGGGGGATGAGTGAATGGGCGTGGCCCGCGCGACGCGGCTGGTTCGTGCTGGGCGAGGTGCCCGGACCGGACGTGGACGAGTTCGCCGAGGCCGATCAGGTGATCGCCGCGCTGGCCCGCCCGGGGGCCGCGGACGGCACCCTGCTCGCCGTCCAGCACCCCAGCCAGACGCCCGCCGCGCTGGCTGCGGCACAGCCCCTCGCGGCGACCCTGCCCGCCGCCCGCCGCACCCTCGACCAGCTCCGCGCCACCGCCTATCAGGAGGCCGACGATGTCGTCGCGGCCTACCGGGTGACCGGCGGCGACGGCACCGCGCTCGGCGTGCTCTGCCTGATCGACCCCGCGGCCGTCGACGCCAACGGCCTGGCCAGGGTCCGGCACAGCGAGCAGGTCTATCCCGACGTGGTCGAGGAGCGCGCCGCCGTGCTGGCTGGGCTCGGCGCCGCGACCAGTGCCGCCATGCTGCTCCCGGTCGCCGAGGGCCCCGCGCTCACCGACCTGATCCGCGCCACCATCGACGGCATCGGCGCGCCCGCGGTGTCCACAACAGACTCGGCGGGTCGCCGCCACGACCTCTGGCCGATCGGCCCCGGTGCGACCCAGGACGCCCTGCTCACCGCGGTGCAGCGGCACCCGCTGCTGGTCGCCGACGGCAACCACCGGGTCGCCGCCGCCAGCCACCTGCCCAGCCTGCTCGCCCTGGTCACCGCCGGTCCGGACCTGCACATCGGCGCGATCAACCGCTGCCTGCACGACACCGGCCTGACCCTCGCCGACCTGGTCGCCGCCTGGCACCAGGCGGGCCTGACGACCCGCGCCCCCGAACCGCCCCGCCTCGGCACCGTCCTCGTCGAGACCCCGGCCGACGCCATCTCCGTCGACCTGCCGCCAGTCACCCACGACGAACCACAACCCCGCATCGACCACGGCACCGTGGAGAACGTGCTGATCAAGGCTGCCCTCGGCATCGACCCGGAAGGGCCACACGTCCGCCCGCTACCGGCCAACCGCGAACCGGCCACCGGTTACGACGCGGTGTTGCACATCGCCCCGGTGCCGTTCGCGGACGTGCTTCGCGTGCACGAACAAGGCAGACGGATGCCGCGCAAGAGCACCTACTTCACCCCGAAACCACGCAGCGGACTGTTCCTCGCCGACCTCACCAGCTGACCCGTCGAGGCGGGAAGGCAGAATGAGCCCGTTGAATTATTTCGGTCGGCAGGGGAGATCAGGTGACCAGCGGGGAGCTGCGAGGCGTTGTCGCACTGGACGGACCGTCCGGCACCGGCAAATCGACGGTGGCCAAGCGGCTGGCAGGCGCGCTGCACGCCAGGTACCTGGACACCGGCGCCATGTACCGCGCGGTCACGCTGGCCGTGCTCGACGCGGGCATCGACCCGGCCGACCCGGCCGCCGTCGGCGGCCTCGCGCCCACCGTCGACCTGGTGATCGGTACCGACCCGGCCGCGCCGACCGTCGAAATCGCGGGCCGGAACGTGGCCGCCGAGATCCGCACCCAGCGCATTACCTCGTGGGTCTCCGCCGTCGCGGGCGTGCCCTCGGTCCGTACGGTGCTGATCGACGCCCAGCGGAAGATCATCGTCGACGCGCTGGACGCCGACGGCGGCATCGTCGTGGAAGGCCGCGACATCGGCGCGGTGGTCGCGCCGGACGCCGCTCTCAAGGTCTACCTCGACGCCAGCCCAGAGGCGCGCGCCAAACGCCGCACCCGCCAGGACACCGCCGCCGGTCGACTGGCCACAGTGGACGCTACGCGGGCCGATGTGGACCGTCGCGACGGCATCGACGCGCGCACCACACCGCTGCGCCCCGCGACCGACGCGATCGAACTCGACACCACCGACCTGGACGTGCACGGCGTCGTCGCCGCACTGCTGTCCATGGTGGACGATCGCGGCCTTCGGCACGTGCCGGAACGGACCGGGCCATGACCGCTTTCGCGCCCGAGCAGTACCCGCCCGGCAGCTCTCGGGGCTGGGTGGCCGTCGCCCGCTGGATCGCGAGTCGGCCCTACCACGTCCCGTACCGCCTGCGCGTCGACGGCATCGGCAACACCCCGCCGACCGGCCCGCTCGTCGTCGTGGTGAATCACAGCACATTCGCCGAGGGGCCGCTGGTGCTCGGCGCGCTCCCGCGCGGCATCGTGTTCCTGATCAAACGCGAACTGTTCATCGGTCCGGTCGGCTGGATCCTGCGCCGGATGGGCCACCTCGCGATCAACCGCGACGCGGTCGATCGCGCGCCACTCCTGGAGGCGCAACGGATCCTGCGCGCCGGTGGCGTGGTCGGCATCTTCCCGGAAGGTACTCGCGGCGCGGGGCAGATGGCCGTCGCGCACAACGGCGCGGCGTGGCTGGCCACGTCGACCGGTGCGACCGTGCTGCCGGTCGCGTGTCGCGGCACGTATCGTGCGTCCGGCACGCGGCGCCGGTTTCGGCCTAGAGTGGACCTTCTGGTCGGCAAGCCACTGAGCCTGCCCAGCCAGCGTGGCCGCGCCGCGGTGACCGCGGCCACCGAACAGATCCGAGTCGCCCTCGCCGACCTCGTCGTCGAACTGGACGAGGCGCGCGGCGACCGATCCCCGATCATCAGCGAGAGTGAGTAGCACGTGAGTGAGTTGGACGGCACCTGGTCCGATGAGGCCGAATGGGCCGTCGCCGAAACGGCCGACGGCGCCGAGGAATCCGAAGCCTCGATCGCCCAGCCGGTGCTCGCCGTGGTCGGCAGGCCGAACGTGGGCAAGTCGACCCTGGTGAACCGCATCCTGGGCCGCCGTGAAGCGGTCGTACAGGACGTTCCGGGCGTGACCCGGGACCGGATCACCTACGACGCGCTGTGGAACGGCCGAAAGTTCACCGTCGTCGACACCGGCGGCTGGGAGCCATCGGCCAAGGGCCTGCAAGGCGAGATCGCCGCCCAGGCCGAGGTCGCCATGCGCACCTCGGACGCGGTCCTGCTCGTGGTCGACTCGGTGGTCGGCCCGACCTCGACCGACGAAGCCGTTGCCAAGGTGCTCCGCCGCTCCAAGCGCCCCGTCCTGCTCGCCGCCAACAAGGTCGACGACGAACGCAGGCTCGCGGACGTGGCCAGCCTCTGGTCGCTCGGCCTCGGCGAGCCCTTCCCGATCAGCGCCCTGCACGGCCGCGGCTCCGGCGACCTGCTCGACGCGATCCTGCAGGCGCTGCCGGAAACCCCGCGCGACACCTTCGGCCCGGCAGGCGGACCGCGCCGGGTGGCCCTGATCGGCAAGCCCAACGTCGGTAAATCCAGCCTGCTCAACCGGCTCGTCGGCGAACAACGCTCCGTTGTGGACAAAGTCGCGGGCACCACCGTCGACCCGGTCGACTCCCTGGTCGAACTCGACGGCCAGATCTGGCGCTTCGTCGACACCGCCGGTCTGCGCAGGAAAGTGAACACCGCCAGCGGCATGGAGTACTACGCGTCGCTGCGCACCAAAGCCGCCATCGACGCGGCCGAGGTCGCGATCGTGCTGCTCGACGCCAGTGAGAGCATCAGCGACCAGGACCTGCGCGTGCTGAGCATGGTCATCGACTCCGGCAAGGCGATGGTCCTCGCCTTCAACAAGTGGGACCTGGTCGACGAAGACCGCCGGTACGACCTTGACCGGGAACTCGACCGCGAGCTGACCCGCCTGCCCTGGCCGGAGCGCGTCAACGTGTCCGCGCTGACCGGCCGCGCGGTCGCCAAACTCGCGCCCGCGCTGCGCACCGCGCTGGACTCGTGGGACCAGCGGGTGGCCACCGGCGCGCTGAACTCGTGGCTGTCCGACCTGATCGCCGCCACCCCGCCGCCGGTACGCAGCGGCAAGCAGCCCAAGGTCCTGTTCGCCACCCAGGCCCAGACCCGGCCGCCGACGATCGTCCTGTTCAGCACCGGCTTCCTGGAGGCGGGCTACCGGCGGTTCATCGAACGCAAGTTCCGCGAAACGTTCGGTTTCACCGGCAGCCCGGTCCGGATTTCGGTCCGGGTACGCGAAAAGAAACCGCGTAAGAGGTAGTTCGCGGAAAATGTCTGACGTCACCCGCCCGGGTCGCACGATCGACTCGGGCGGTGGCCAAACCGGATACGCTGCTCACACCCTGCCTGGTACCAGCCGGCCCGATGCGAGAGGTACCGCGTGGCCAACCGTGACAACGTTCCGGAGCCCAGCGCCCCGGTGCGCCTCGTCCTGGCGGACGACGAGGCCCTGCTCAGGCGCGGCCTGCGGGTGCTGCTCGAAGCCGACGGGCGAGTCAAGGTCGTCGCCGAGGCGTCCGACGGCGCCGAACTGCTCACCGCGATCGTCGAACACCGTCCGGATGTCGCCCTGATCGACGTGCAGATGCCCGGCACCGACGGCCTCCACGCGCTGCGCCAGATCCAGTCCCTCCCGCACCAGCCGGCCACCGCGATCCTGACCACCTTCGACATCGACGAATACGTCGCCGAGGCGCTGGAACTCGGCGCGCACGGCTTCCTGCTCAAAGACGCCGAACCAGAGGTCCTGGTCCGGGCTGTGCTCGACCTGGCGGCAGGCGGCGCGGTGCTGGATCCCAGGATCACCGCCCGTCTCCTGCCCGCGCTGCGCGCCAGCGGCGGCCAACTGCGGATGGCCCGTGCCATGGGCACGTTGAGCGCCCGCGAGCGCCAGGTGCTGGACCTGCTCTCCGGCGGCCGTTCCAACGCCGCCATCGCCGCGCGGCTCGGGTTGACCGAAGCGACGGTCAAAAGCTACGTGTCGACGGTCCTGAACAAACTGGGTGTACAGAACCGCGTCCAGGCCGCGTTGGCTGCCCAACGCGGCGGCACCGGGGACTGGCCAACATGACCAGCGACCCCGTGACCCCCAGCCAAGTGCGCCACCAACCGGCCAGCGCAGGCACGGACCAGTCATCATGACCGCCGTCCCTGCCGCGTCCGCGCGCGAGACCACCCGCCCCCGCTTCACCCCGGCTGCCATCCGCGCCGCCGTGCGGCGCATCCCGCTGCCGCTGCGCATCGCCCTCGAAGAAGTCTTCGTGGTCGGGGCGAGCCTCGGCTGCGTCCTGCTGTCCGACCCGTCCACGTTCGCCTGGGGCACGCCGACCGCGATCATCGCCTGCCTGATGTTGCCGCTGCGGCTGCGCTGGCCGTGGCTGGCCATGCTCGCCTGCCTGGTCGCCCTGGCCGGTGGCCTCGGCCTGGCCCCGGCGATCGCCGGTCTCTACCGGATCGGCCGCCGCGAACGGGCACCGATGATCCTGGCCTGGGCGACCGCCGCCGTGCTCGCCAGTGCGCTACCCGTGCTGATCACGCAGCGCCTGCCCTGGGGCGCCGCCACACTCACCCTCGCGTTCGCCATCCTCTGGATGACCGCCCCGGCGGCAGGCGGCGTGCTGATCACCACCCGGCAGAAACTCACCGCCAGCCTCGCCGAACTCCACAGAGCCCGCCAGGCCGAACTCGAAGCCCGCGAGGAACAGGCCCGCGCCCAGGAGCGCACCAGGATCGGCCAGGAGATCCACGACGCCGTCGGCCACCACGCCACCCTCATCGCGGTGGAGGCCGCCGCGCTCGCGTCCACCACCGATGCGGAAGAAACCCGTCGCGTCGCGTTGCGGGTGCGCGCGCTGGCCAAGGAGTCGTTGAGCGAGATGCGCGCCGCCCTCGGGCTCGCCGACGAGCCGCAGGAAGCCGGCACCAGCCTCGCCGACCTGCCAGTGCTGCTCGGCCGGGCCCGGCAGGCGGGCGTCGACATCGACTTCGAGGAACCGGAGGCCCTGCCCACCTCCGGTCTGGCTCCGGTCGTCGGCCGGGCGGTGTTCCGGATCGTCCAGGAATCTCTGACCAATGCGACGAAATACGCGCCCGGTTCGGTCGTCCACGTCAAACTCACGCAGGACGGCGCCCAACTGACGGTCTCGGTCATCAGCGGCCCGCCCGCGATCCCGGTCCAGTCCGCGCCGGAGAGCGGCGGCATGGGCCTGGCAGGCATGGCCGAGCGGGCCAGGACCGCAGGCGGCACGCTGCACATCGAACGCGGCGACGACGGCCAGTTCACCGTGCGTGCGCGTCTCCCGCTGCGCGGTCAACCTCTCCGTAGTTAGGTTCGCCGAGCGTGGTCAAGCGACCACCGCCGAAAGTAGGTACGGCATCCTCGACGATCGGCGGTATCCGCCCGGGCCGCGATGTAGGACAGTTGTCCCGGGTGGGCATCGGGAGGTGCCTCGGACCGAGGGAATTACAGGGGCCCGCTGACCAGCGGGCCCCTGTTGTATTTTACAGACGGCCGATCAAGCTCACCCCCGGTGACGGACGGCGCCGGTCCTGCGCTAAGCTTTCGCTCGCACTCAGGAAACCGGTGCAAGCCGGGACGTGGCGCAGCTTGGTAGCGCACTTGACTGGGGGTCAAGGGGTCGCAGGTTCAAATCCTGTCGTCCCGACAGTGCAGAGGGTCTTCGCAGGTCAGCACCTGTGAAGACCCTCTTTTTTGGATCTTGATCTGTTCCCCGGGGTCGAGCACGCCGCTCATGGACCCATTGACTAGGGGAGATCGAGATGCCGCTACTGGATCTTGACAAGCTCACCGCCGGGCTCAGCCAGATCTGGTCGACCTACCTGCGCGACTGGGATCGCAGCCTCCGCTCGGCGAACCATCCGGAGACCACTCGCTACAACTACCTGCTCGCTGCCGCTCAACTCGCCCGATATCTGGCCGAGCACTCGCCCGATCCGGACGCCGACGCGGCGGCCGAGGACCCGACCGAGGTCACGCGCGCGCACTGTGAGGCGTTCCAGGCATGGATGATCGAGACACGATCGGCCTCGACCGCGTTGAACAAGCACAAAGGACTGCAGCAGTTCTTCAAATGGCTGCGCGACGACGAAGGCGACATCGATCACTCACCGATGGAGCGCGTCCGCCAGCCGAAGGTGGACGAGAAACTGATCCCGGTCATGTGCGACGACGAGACCCAGAAGCTGCTGAACTCGTGCAAAGGCAAGAGCTTCGTCAATCTGCGTGACGAGGCGCTGATCCGGCTGTACTACAACACCGGCGCCCGTCTGTCCGAGGTCGCCAATCTCATGATCGAGGACCTCGACATGACCACCGAGTCGGTCCTCTATCACGGAAAGGGCGGCAAGGACCGTCGCGTCCGATTCGGCCCGAAAACGGCCCGCGCGCTGTCGCGCTACCTCCGTGCCCGTTCCCGGCATTGCGGTGCGCAGCTGCCGAGCCTGTGGCTGGCCGAGCGAGGCGCCCGGCCGCTGCACGCCAACGGGATCAAAATCCGGCTCAGACGACTCGGCGTCGCGGTGGGCCTGTCCGGGGTGTACGCGCACCGGTGGCGACACAATTTCGCTCACGAGTGGAAACGGGCGGGCGG